>JAOARY010000051.1 GCA_025210335.1 Peptostreptococcaceae bacterium
GAAAAGGAGTTAGTAATATATTAGTTGAAAAAATGAAAGAATTAATAAATAGATATAATTTAGAAGAAAGAGCTATGAATAGATTTTACAAGGTATTTGGAGAATATATAAAAAATTATAAAGAAAATGATCCTAAGTACCCTGTTTTTATGGAAGAGATTGTAGAAGAATTTGACTGGAATCTAGTTGAGTCATGGGTTCGTTATGCAAGTGTAAAATGTTTTGGTAGTCCAGATTTTGATGATATGAATATAATTATAGATATAGATATAGGTTATGATGAATTTTGTATGGGGAGATATAGTATGTATTTTGACTTAAATGGAGAATTTATAAAAGAAAATTTAGAAATAAGATAATAATGGGATATTTTAGCAGTATAAAAATAAATGATTTTTGTATTAAAAGTTATTTTTATACTGTTTTTTAGTTTTTATTTTTTAGTTATAAAATTTGTAAAGGAGAATATATGCTAGATGAAATAATAAAGTTACAAATAATAAAAAATGAAAAAATAAAAAATGTTAAATTGTACTTGTATGAAATAGATTCTGATAATATGGAATTTGTAAAAATACAATTACATTATGATGATGAAGTTTTTGAATTTAGTGCGGAAAATTATTTTAATGCATTGATAAAATTAAGAACACGACTAGAAAAAAATGATATGAAAATTTTATGTAAGGGTGCACAAAAAAATGTATAAGAAAGAGAGGTTTTTTATTAATACCTCTCTTTCTTATAGCATTATTTTTTTATAAGATTGTTAAAAATTTTGTAATTATAAAATAAATTGTTTAAATTTATCAATTATTTAATAATTTTGAAATCAGATAAATCATCTTCCTTAAAATATCCAATAGCTAAAGGATTTTCATCTGGATTCTTATAAGGAGATTCCTTAGCAAACTTAGTTACTTGGAACTTTCCTTTATTTATTTGAAGCATTGTTCCAGGACCACCAACACAGCCTCCAGGACAACCCATACCTTCTAATAAATATCCATCCCTTTTACCAGCCTTAGCAATCTTAAGCATTTTAATACACTCGCTTAAACCACTTGCTGAATCTATTTTTAAATCCATATCAGGATGATCTTTCTTAATCAATTGGCTAACAGCATTAGCAACACCACCAGCACTTGCAAACTCTCTTCCATAAAAAGAAGATTGATTGATTTCTTCATTATTTTCAAGTTCTGATAGTTCAATATCCTTACCAATAAACATTCCCATAAGTTCTTCATAAGTTATTACAAAGTCAACATATGGACTAAAATCTTCATTTAATGCTTCTAGTTTCTTGGCAATACAAGGACCAATAAAAACTATTTTTGAATTAGGATATTTCTTTTTTATTATTCTTGCAGTAACACCCATTGGTGTACTTGATGATGAAATATAGTTTTGGAATTCAGGGAAGTTTTTCTTTGCTGCCATAGCCCATGTAGGACAACAAGATGTTCCTAAAAATGGTTTATCATTTGGAACATGTTCCATAAATTCTTTAGCTTCATCAATTGTTACAATATCAGCACCCAAACTAACTTCAAAAACATCATCAAAGCCTAATTGCTTTAATCCTTCTAGAATTTGAGAAGGAGAAGCTAGTGGTCCAAATTGACCAACGAAAGAAGGTGCAATCATAGCGCAAATTTTATTTTCTTTTTTGACCAAGGATTTTGATAGCTGGAAAATTTGAGATTTATCAGCTATTGCACCAAATGGACAATTAATCATACACATACCACAAGATACACATTTATCTTCATTTATTTTAGCTCGCCCTAGTTCATCACTTTCAATAGCATTAACACCACAAACAGATGCACAAGGTCTATCAAATTGAATAATAGCACTGTAAGGACATGCTTGTTTACATTTTCCACACTTTATGCATTTATCAGTATCTATAAAAGCACCATTATCTTTAAGTTCAATGGCATTTACAGGACATACTTTTTTACAAGGATGTGCAATGCATTTTCTACAGTTGTTAGTAACAAGATAAGTTTTTTCAGGACATGCATCACAGGCAAAAGGAATAACATTAACCAAAGGTGCACTATAAGCTCTTTTATCTATATTTACAAAATCTAAATCAGATTCCATCCCCCTATGTTCATCTAATCTTCTAAGAGGAAGACCTAAAGCCAATCTTAATCTTTCTGATACTATAGCTCTTTCTTTAAAAATAGAGTCTCTAAATTTAGGTAATTGTCCAGGGATTATTTTAAAAACTGATTTATTTAATTCTGTTTCCAAACTAAGATCTTCAAAAGCTAATCTAGCAAGTTCTGAAAAAACCTGTCTTCTTATTTTTGTTAGAGGCGTATAAATTCCTTTCATTCTCTCATCACATCCATCATCCTTTCCATAATAGTAGCACTAGTAGCATTACATACTTTTTCTCCATTGATTATTACAACTGGAGCAAGATTTTTTTCTTTGTTTTTACAATCTTTAAGGCATTTGATTGTAGAAATATTTATATTAAAATCAGGATTTTCTCCCTTTAAAGTTTCTACAGAGTCAAGTATATTCATTGCACCCATCATAGTGCAACGACTGCCTACGCAAATTTTGATATCAATTTTATTCATTTTTTAAAACCTCCTAAAAATTATTTTTATTTTATTAAAAATAGATAAATTAAATTTCAATTGTTTTTATAAAATATATTATTATCAATCGAAACTTATATATTAATATTTTACCATCGTTTGCACATATATAATAAATAATTTTTAGGTTAAAATTCATAAAAATAAGTTAATAATTAAACAATCTAATAAAATTACTAAAAAACTGAATAAAAATATCAAAAATCAAATATAATATAACAAATATTTTATATTTATGCAATCGATTTTGACAAAAAAACTAAAAAAAAAATAAAAAATTAACAAACAAAACGTATTCCTGATTATTTTTAATTATAAAGTATCAGATTTAAGATTAAAATGCAAGTAAAATTGCACTGAAAAAAATTAATGAATAAATTGATGCAAAAATACAAATTTATAATATTTAAAGAATAATATGGATAGAATTATTTATTTTAAAATTTAAAAAAATTAATTATTAAAAGCTTTTAAAATAAATAATTTAAGGTATAAAAGAATATAGATGTATTAGAATTAAATGTTCTTTAAAAAATTATTTATTTTAGGGAGTGATAATTTTGAATGAAAAATATAGATTAATAACAAGAAGTGATTTTGATGGACTTGTTTGTGCTGTATTATTAAAAGATCTTGATATGATTGATGATATAAAGTTTGTACATCCAAAAGATATGCAAGATGGACTTATCGATGTGAGTAATAAAGATATAACAACAAATTTACCTTATGTTGATGGAGTTCATTTGGCGTTTGACCATCACTTTAGTGAGACTTTAAGAATAAAAGGTAAGAAGGATAACCATATAATTGATAAAGACGCTCCTTCGGCTGCTAGGGTCTTATATGATTATTATGGTGGGAAGAATAAGTTCAAAAATATTTCTTATGATATGATTGAAGCTGTAGATAAAGGAGATTCAGCAGATTTTAATAAGGAGGAAGTGTTGGATCCTAAGGGGTGGAATTTGCTTAATTTTTTAATGGATGCAAGAACGGGATTAGGACGTTTTAGAGATTTTAGAATATCAAATTATAATCTTATGATGGATCTTATAGATTATTGTAAGGATCATTCAATAGATCAAATCTTAGAATTACATGATGTAAAAGAAAGAGTTGAACTTTACAATAAATATAGCAAACAATTTAAAGAACAAATAAAGAAAAACTCAAAAGTTGTAGATAATATAGTGATAATAAATTTAAAAGATGAAGAAACCATATATCCAGGGAATAGATTTGTAAAATATGCATTATTTGAAGAATGTAATATATCTATACAAGTAATATGGGGTGTTAAAAAACAAAACACAGTATTTACAGTGGGTAAATCTATATTTAATAAGAGTAGTGATAAGAATATAGGTGAGATTTTATTAGAATATGGTGGAGGAGGGCATAAGAATGCCGGAACTTGCCAAGTATCTAATGATGAATGGGAAGAAAAATTAGAAGAAATTATAGAAAAATTAAGAGATTAGACAGAAATATTTAAGAAATTAAAATTGATGTATTAATTGAATTTAGTAAGAATAATTTATTGTAAAATATATTATTAAAACATAATACAAAAAAGGATTTCGAATATAATAATCGAAATCCTTTTTTATATTTATTAAACAGCAGCGATAACAGAAACTTCTACTAATATTTCTTCTCTAGCCATTTTAGCTTCAACGCAAGCTCTTGCTGGTGCAAATCCTTCATTAACCCAGTTATCCCAGATTTCATTCATATCAGCAAAAAGACTCATATCTTTTATATAAATTGTTGCAGATAATATATTATCTTTATTAGTTCCTAAATCACTAAGAATTTCATCTATTTTTTCTAAAGTAGTTTTAGTTTGTTCTTTAATATCGTCAACATATTCTTTAGCAACTTGTCCACATAAATATGCAGTATTATTATGTATAACAGCTCTACTCATTCTTTGTTTTGTTTCATATCTTTTAATATCCATTTTAATTCTCCTTTAAATTTTATTCATTGTACATTAACTATTATATTATAACATTTTTAATTTAAAATAAAAAATAAATATGAATTATGAATATAATTAAAATGCAAAATTAGATATAGGTAAAACTTTGAAAATTTGCAATTATCAAAAAAATTATATTTTTTTAATATTTTAAAATACAATATTGCTAAAAGCTAGTATTTATAAATGTGCATAAGAAACAATTATAATATTCTAAAAAAAATAATAATATAGAATTTTATAAATATAGAATTACGTATTGATTTTTTTTTATGTAAGAATATAATTTTATATAGAAAGATAATTATGATATTTTATAAACAAACTTTCCATTAAAGGAGGAAAAAGTATGTCAGACAATAATAAAAAATTAACACTTACGTCCCTAATACTAATGATATTCACATCTGTATTTGGATTTGGTAATGTACCAAGATCATTTTATCTTATGGGATATGGTGCAATAGTATGGTTTTTAGTTGCAGCGGTATTATTCTTCATACCTTATGCATTTATGATGGCTGAATATGGTGCAGCTTTCAAAGATGAAAAAGGTGGAATTTATTCATGGATGGAAAAATCAGTAGGACCTAAATTCGCATTTATAGGAACTTTTATGTGGTATGCATCTTATGTTGTATGGATGGTTAGTATAGTATCTTCTATATGGATTACATTCTCAACTGCAATATTTGGTAAAGATTTAACTTCTACATGGTCATTATTTGGTCTTGGATCTACTCAAACATTAGGTATATTAGGATGTACAATGATGATTATTGTAACTATAGTAGGATCTAAAGGTCTTAAAAATATATCTAAAATAACATCTGTTGGAGGAACAGCAGTTGCATTATTAAATGTTGTATTTATAGTTGGTTCATTTATAGTACTTATATTAAATAAAGGTCAAGTTGCAGAGCCTATAACAGCAGCTGGATTTACATTTTCACCAAACCCAGATTATCAATCATCTGTAGGAGCAATATCATTTATGGTATTTGCAATCTTTGGTTATGGTGGACTAGAAGCTGTTGGTGGTTTAGTTGATCAAACAGAAAATGCAGAAAAAACGTTCCCTAAAGGAATTGCTATTTCAGCTGTTATAATCTCTATTGGATATGCATTTACAATATTCCTATGTGGTTTCTTCTTAAATTGGGATACAATGCTTTCTGGTAAAGATGTTCATATGGGGAATATAACTTATGTTGCAGTACAACATTTAGGTTATGTTCTTGGAAGTAGTTTCGGATTAACAGAAGCAGTAAGTGTTCAAATGGGTCTTTGGATGTCAAGATTCGTTGCACTTTCAATGTTTATATCGTTAATAGGTGCATTCTTTACATTAACTTATTCACCACTTAAGCAGTTAATAGAAGGTACACCAAAAGAAATTTGGGGTGAAAAAATAACTTCATTAAAAGATGGAATGCCAGTTAATGCTATGTATATGCAATGTGCTATAGTTGTTGTTATGGTTCTTGGTATATCAATGGGTGGAGATAATGCATCAGCATTCTTTGCTAAGATTATACTTATGACAAATGTTGCAATGACGATACCTTATATGTTCTTAGCTAGTGCATTTATCAAATTTAAGAATAATAATAATATTCATAAACCATTTGAAGTATATAAGAGTAAGTCATTTAGTAAAATCGCAGCAATAGTAGTAACTATAGTAGTTGGTGGAGCTAATTTATTTACAGTATTAGCACCATGCCTTAAAGGTAGATATGGTGATGCTTTATGGATGGTTGGAGGACCAATATTCTTTACAATAGTAGCATTCTTACTATATGGTTCTTATGAAAATAAAACAATTAAAAATAAAAGAAAAGATATTGCTTAATAATATTTAAATAATAGATTTCTATATTAGAATTAAAGATTTTTTAAGAATAATTTTAGTTATAAAATAAAAAAGAGCATAAATGATTTTAGAAAATAAAATCATTTAATGCTCTTTTTATACTTTCTGCATTTTTATTGGAGATGGAATTTAGATATTCCATTGTAGAATTTTCTTTGCATTTATCTAGATCTTTTATGAAATCTTTTAATATATCTCTAGTTCGCATTCTTTGATTAAAAGTTTTATTAGCATCATATTTAAACTGTATATAATTAGATATAAGTTTTTTGCCTTCATCATAATCTTTGTTAAGTGGCCATCTATAAGCATTTCTATAAATATCATATATATTAAAACTTAGACTTGTTATATCTTCCAATGATAATTTATCCAAATTAATAATGGGATTATCCATAGATTTATATTCCTCAATATAAAGTCTATCTGAAAGTGCATTGTAAGATTTAATACCTTTTTTACTATCTAAGAAAAAATCATTTGTTCCTGAAAATATCCAAAGAGTTGAATTGATTGATTTTTCATTAGCTTTGTCAAATAATGTTCTTATATTAAACAAGGCTTTATCTCTTAAATTTCTGTTATGTGCAGATTTTATTGCTTCTATTTCATCAACTAATATTATAAAACCACCAAATCCTAAAGCCTTAAATAATTCGGACAAGCTATTTAAATATAATAATGCATTTTCATTTGAAATCTTACCTTTTAAGCCTAATGTATTATGAAGGTAATCTATATTCATATTTTTTGAATTTCCTGTTAAATAACTTATTGCAGTTGTCTTTATATCTAAATTATCCTTATTTTGATAATATTTATTTAGTATCATTGCAAATAAAGGATTTATTTTTAATAGATTTTCAATAATAATTTCTATATTATCGTCATTTAATTTACTTTCTAAGATAGAATAAAGTCCTTTACCATAAATAGATTCAAGATTATTAACAACAAGATAATATACATCTTCTATTTTTGAAAAAATTTCATTACCGTTTAAATCTATCTTAGTTACAACAAAATCTTTTTCTATACCGATTTCTTTTACTATATTAAGTAAGAAGGTTTTTCCACTTCCATATTCACCCTTTAAAAATTTTACATAAGAATAATTTTTATCATTAATCTTATTTAAAATTTTATTAAAATAAGTAATTTCATTTGTTCTACCTATACAAAGCTTTTTATAAAAAGAAATGGGCATAGACCCATGCCTAAAAGATTCTGCTATTTTAGCACAGTCGCTTTGTTTTATATCACTAAATTTGTTCAATTTATTCACCTCTTAATTTTATAAACACTTTGTTAAATACATTCCCATCATAATTTTTTATAGGAATAAAATCATTATTGTCCCTACCATCTTCAAATACAAAATCCATATAAGAGCCAAGTTCACTAAATAAATTAGAAATTCTATCATAAGATAAATCATAATTAGCTATATATAAATTTGAAGCAAGATGAGATATAAATATTTTTATTTTTATACTATTACAGTCTTTATATATGAATTTAAGGCTGTTTAGAGTATTTTTGCTAAAATCTATAAAATCTTTATTTGTTATTCTTTGTCTTATATCCATGCTTTTATTTTTAGAGATATCTTTTAATATATTATCTTCTGTTTTATTTCCTTTTTTGACTAAAGAAATAATATCTTTTTTATAATCTACTATTTCTTTTAAATCATCTTTAAGTGAGGCTATTTGAGTTAATACATTTAGCAAATCACTATCAATATTTAGATTAGTAGGTTTTGTTGAAGACGTAGTTTTTGTAGTTGAAGATTGTTCTTTTACTGTTGATTTAGTTTTATTAGTTTTGCTAGATGATTTTCCTTTTTTACTGATTGCAAAATACAAGTATTCATTAAAACCATCTTTTGTTAATGCAAATAAGTGATGCAAATAATCTTCATTTGAATCTATTTTTGCAATACGATATATTTTAGAAGCTTTAGTATCATTAGATTTTAATATATCTTTCATAGATTTTGTTGGGGTTTTTTCATATTTTTCATAATTATTTTTTTCCATTATTTTTTTAAACTCATTGTATTTAGTACCTAAATAAGTACATGCTTTTGTTGGAGAGCAATTTTCTTTAATTAATATATAATTTACAAGTTGTATTTTTTTAAAATCGTCTAAGATTAAATAATTTGCATTTTGATAAAAATTAGAATCCATGTTTATAATCTCATAGTCATTTACAGTTATAAAGCTATCATCTTTATTATTATTATTATTATTATTATTATTTAATAAATTTTTTTCTTCTGTTTTTGAATTTGTATTAATATTTTTATTATCATCATCATTTGTTTTTGTATCTATATTTTTTTTATTTATATCTTGAGTTTGATTTAATACTTTTTTAGAGTCATCATTAGAGATTGTTTGTTTTTTAGAGTTGCTATTAGAAAGAGCTTTTTGTTTTTTTCTTTTTATTTCTTCTATCATACGCTCTACATTTTTACTATAAGCCATCTTAAATCTCCTCTTCTATAGTTTTTACAACTTCTATAAACATTTTTTGAGATTCTTTATCATATTCAAATACAGATTGTCCATTTTTACCTGCTTCAGTTATTTTAACTCTTCTATAAATCGGTGAAGTTATTTTTATACTATCTTCATGAGTCATTTTTAAAATATCTAAATTTTCTTTGGCATCATTATTTCTTTTATCCATCATGTTTGGAATAATCATTTTTATTTTATCTCCATCAAGTCTTAAGTCAGATAAATAATCATACATATTACCAGTAGCTCTAACACTAGCAGCTTCAACTTGAACTGGCATTATTATACTATCAACATAACAAAGAATTGCATCGTTTATTTTTGTTCTTTGAGGCCCAGAATCAAAAAATACATAATCATAATCCATATCATTTAAATCTTTTAAAACCTCATTTAAAAGCAAATCAATTCTAGCCTCTCTATTGAATTCTGCTTCTATTTGAGAGATATTTGAATTAGGAATTAAATCTAGATTATGTCTAGCTTTCTTTATACATTCGTGTAGTTTTGCTGGGTATCTTTTATCAATTAAATGAAAGAAAGTTTTATTATTATCATCATTATCTTCACTAGAATATCCTAAGAATAATGAACTATCATTTTGACCATCTAAGTCAATTAAAAGTATTTTTTTATTTCTTAAAGAAAGTCCATGTGCAATATTATAAGTTAAAGTGGATTTACCAACACCACCTTTTTGATTCATTATAGCTATTTTTTTCAAAGCAAAAACCTCCCCTTGTAATATGATGTTATTATAATTATAAGTATTTTTTATAAATATTCATAGTTTTATATATATAATCAAAATAAAAAAAATTTTAATAATATTTATAAAATAAGGTATATATTAAAGAATAAATGCTAAAATATCATATGAATATATGATAATAATAAATATATATTTATTATTATTCCCTTTAAACTAAATAATTATCAGCTAGGATGTGATCAGGTGGATAAAATAATTATTAAAAACAATGAAAAGTATAAGATATTAGATAAAAAGGATTTTGAAAAAGAACATATATTAAAATTAGAATGTAAGAATATATTAAAAGAAGTGTTTAAGGATGATTTAGTTTTTTTGGGAGAAGAATTTAAATTATATTCAAATGATAAAATATATAAATTAGACCTTTGTTATATAAACAAAAAAGCTGAAATATTGATAGTAGAAACAAAACTATTAAAAGATACAAGAACTATAAGGGAAAATATAGGACAGATATTTGAATACACAACTCTTATAAAATCGAATATAGAAAATATAATAGATTTTATTGATGAGGATATAGATATAAGAAACAATATAGAAGAGAAGTTCAAAATAGATATAAATAATTATAAGGATTATCTAAAAGAAAATCTAGAGTCAAAAAGAATAAAAGTGCTATATGTTACAGACTATTTTACTAAAGAATTACAGATGAAATTAAATGCTGTAAATGAAGAATTAAAAAACATTATAATTGATTTTATGGAAATAAAAAATTATATAGATAATCAAAATTTAAATGAAGAGGTTTATAAAATAAGATATATAGAAGGAAAAAAAGAAAAGATTAAAAAGCTTAAGATGACAAGAAAAGAATTCTTTGACGAATCAAGTACTAAATTAGATGAAGAAGAAAATTTTTATATGAAACTGATATTGAAGCTCATAAAAAAGAGCAAGCATGACCAAAAACTTATAAAAAGAAGATTAAATAGTAAGATACAAGTATATGATAAAAAATATAATAATAAAATATTAGTGATTGATTCTGAAGGCTTTGTAAGAATATTTTTATATGATCAAAATAAAAAACAAAATTTAAAAAATAAAATAAATGATATAAAGGGACTTATATATCCAAAAGACAAGAATCAGTTAGATTTTTGGCTAAAGACTTTAAGTAAAGAAGATTATAAAAAGTTTGAAATACTAATAAAATCTATATTGAATATACATTAGCTTATGGTATCTTAATTTAGTTAACTTAAATTTAAAATATGTTGACAAAGAAAAAAATTTTTATTAAAATAATGTTAACTAATAAAAAAATTAAGTTAACAAGAGGTGTTTTTATGAGTAATATTAGTTCGAAAAATTTGGTTAGAGCATCGATGTTTACAGCAATCTTGGTTGTTATGAGTTATATATCTATTCCACTACCATTTTCACCAGTTCCTATAACAGGACAAGGTGTTGGGGTAATGTTAACAGGTCTTATATTAGATCCTGTATCTGCATTTTTAGCATTTTTTACTTATTTATTGCTTGGAGCAATAGGTCTTCCTGTTTTTGCAGGTGGAAGTGGAGGACTTTCTGTATTAGTTGGACCAACTGGTGGATATTTATTAGGATACCTAATAGGAACAACTTTATTATCAATGTTAAAAGGAAAATTAAAAATATCTATATCGCTTTATATTAAGACTTTTGTATTTGGAGCTGGAATTGTTTATTTAATAGGTTTTTACTGGCTATCAAAAGTTACTGGTATGGATCTTTCAAAAGCATTTATGGTAGGAGTAGTACCATATATAATTGGAGATATAGTAAAAACTATAATATCTGTACCACTTGCAGTAACTATATATAATAGATTAAAAATAAGTATAATAGATTTTGCAAATTAACCGATAAATTTAATATTTTATCAATTATAATTTTAGCCAAATTATATAAAAAAATGAGATTCGTATTATTACGAATCTTATTTTTTATTTATTGTAAGAAAATTTAAATATAAGTATGTTTAAAATAAAAAAATAGTTGAATTTATAGCATTTTTCTATCTATTATATAAGGTGATTTGGGATATAATAATAGTAATAATATATAAGGGAGAAGTAAATATGTTTAAGCCTATAAAAAATAAAAAAGTATATGAACAAGTTATAGAACAAATACAATATATGATTTTAAAAGGAGAATTAAAAAAAGGAGATAAGCTCCCATCTGAAAGAGTTTTGGTAGAACAATTAAAAGTTAGTAGAACTTCAATAAGAGAAGCATTAAGAGGATTAGAGATTATTGGACTTGTAGAAAGTAGACAAGGTGAAGGTAATTTCATAAGAGGAAATTTAAAAGATACATTATTTGAACCATTATCTATTATGTTTATGTTAAACAAAGGGAAGCCAAGTGATATATTAGAAATAAGAATGAGTATAGAAATAGAAGCTGTAAAATTAGCTAGTAAAAGAGCGAAAAAAGAAGATATAGAAGAATTGAAAAAATATATTGAGGAATTAAAAAATGCAAAAGATGAAATAGAAAGTTCTAAGATAGATAAAAAATTACATTATAAAATAGCTAAGATATCAAATAATTATCTTATGATAACTTTATTAGATACCATAGAATCATTAATGGATTCATTTATCAAGGATTCAAGAAAATTAATACTAAAAGAAAAAAATAAAAAAACTTTGCTAATAAAACAACATGAAAACATTGTAAATGCGATTATAGATTCAGATGAAAAAAAGGCTATAAAAGCAATGAAAGAACATTTAGAGACTATAAATACTGCAATGAGAGAACTATCATATTAAAAAAATATGATAGTTTTTTTTGTTAAATAAAAAACTTTTATTGAAATATTCTGAAAAATAAACTAAGATAAAAGCATACTGGTCATACCACTTGTGGGAGTGGAGGAAAATATGAATGAATATTTTTTATTTTGTTTTGCCATAGTGCCTGTAATATTTTTAATTGTTTCATTAGGAGCGCTTAAAGTACCAGCACATAAAGCATGTAGTATTACACTTTTAATTACATTTTTATTATCAATATTTTTATTTAAAATGAAAATAACAAATGCTATAACAGCTGTGTTAGAAGGAAGTTTGATTGCTTTATGGCCAATAATGATAGTTATAATAGCAGCAATATTTACTTATAATTTATCATTAGAAACAAAGAGTATGGATAAGATAAAGATGATGCTTTCTAGTATTACATCAGATCAAAGGATACAAGTTTTAATTTTGGCTTGGGGTTTTGGCGGATTTTTAGAAGCTGTTGCTGGTTATGGAACAGCTGTAGCAATTCCAGCAAGTATATTAGCATCACTAGGATTTAACCCCTTGTTTGCAGCAGTCATATGTCTCATTGCAAATACTGTACCAACAGCATTTGGTGCAGTTGGAATACCTGTGATAACTTTAGCTCAAATACTAGATTTAAATATTTTTGATTTAAGTTATGCAGTTTCAATTCAATTAGTATTATTTATAATAATAGTTCCATTTATATTAGTTATAATGACAAAACAAAGTATAAAAGGCTTAAAAGGTGTATTTTTTATAACTTTAATGTCAGGTCTTTCTTTTGCAATACCTCAAGTATTAGTTGCAAAATATTTAGGAGCTCAACTTCCTGCACTTATTGGTAGTATATGTAGTATGGCAACTACTATAATACTGGCAAAGGTTTTTTATGGAAAGGTACAAGTAGTATCTAATGTAGAAAATATTGAAGAAGAAGTTTTGGAAGTTAATGGTGATGCAGTAGTTTATACTAACAAAATTTCAAAACTCAACTTAAAAGAATCTATATTAGCATGGTTACCTTATATACTTATTTTTATATTTATAATAGGATCTAGCCCTTTATTTAAAACAACAAATGAATTTTTAACTCATTTCAAAACGAGTATACAAATTTATACTGGAGAAGGTGCAAAAGAAATATCATTTAAATGGATATCAACACCAGGAGTACTTATAATTATAGCTACATTTATAGGTGGTTTGATTCAAGGTGCTAAATTAAATCAAATATTAAAGGTTCTTTTATCAACGATAAAACAATTGTCAAAGTCAATAATTACAGTGGTATCAATAGTATCAATGGCAAAATTAATGGGTTATAGTGGGATGGTAACATCAATAGCTTTAATATTAGTAAAAATAACGGGCAATTATTTTCCTATAATATCGCCTATGATAGGAGCCTTAGGAACATTCTTAACAGGTAGTGACACATCGTCAAATATATTATTTGGTTCATTACAATATGAAGTAGCAAATTCAATAAATATAAACCCATATTGGTTAGCAGCTGCAAATACTTCAGGTGCAACTGCTGGGAAAATGATTTCACCACAAAGTATTGCCGTAGCAACTTCAGCTACAGGATTAATAGGATCAGAAGGAAAAATATTTAATAGAACTATAAAATTTTGTATAGTATATGTTTTATTTTTAGGTTTTTTAGTTTTTGTAGGTTCAAAATTTATAAATATAATGTTATAAAAAGTTAGTGGTAAGAATATTTTTTTGATTTAACTGGTATGACCACTTAAGGAAGAATATTTGATTCAAAGGAGGAATTAAATTGAATATAGCAGTATGTATAAAACAAGTTCCTGGAACAACAAATGTAGAGGTTGATAGCGTAACAGGGGTTTTAAAAAGAGATGGCATAGATTCTAAGATGAATCCGTATGATTTATATGCTTTGGAAAGTGCAATTAGAATAAAGGAAGAAAATAATGCAACTATAAATGCAATAACAATGGGACCACCACAAGCTAAAGCGGTGCTAAAAGAGGCTTATATGATGGGTGCAGATGAATCTATACTTATTAGTGATAGAAAATTTGCTGGTGCAGATGTTTTAGCAACTGCTTATACTTTGGCTCAAGGAATAAAGAAATTGGATAAAGTTGATTTAATCATTTGTGGTAAGATGACAACTGATGGAGATACTGCTCAAGTAGGGCCTGAAATAGCTGAATTTTTAAATATACCACATATCGCAAATGTAACAAAAATAATTGAAATAAATGAAAAAGATATGGTTGTTGAAATGGATATGCCAAATACTTTAGAAATAGCAAAAATCAAATATCCATGCCTTATAACTGTAGAAAAAGGAATTTTTCAGCCTAGACTACCTTCTTTTAAATTAAAGATCAAAACAAAAGATAAGAGTATAAAAGAATATGGACTTAAGGATTTTTTAGATCAAGATGAAAATAATTATGGTCTTAATGGTTCACCAACTCAAGTTAAAAGAATTTTTCCACCAAAATCAAATAACAAAAATGAAATATTTAATGGTGATGATGATTCTTTAGCTGAACAATTATATGATAAATTAGTTGAACTTAAGTTTTTGTAGGAGGGTTAAATATGGCTAAAATTATAATAAATCAAGAAAAAATTAATGATATAAAATCTGTGATTAAACTATGTCCATTTGGCGCAATAGAAGCGAATGCTAATGAAGTAGAAATAAATGCGGGCTGTAAGATGTGTAAGCTATGTGTAAAAAAAGGGCCAAGTGGTGCATTTGAATTTGTTGAAGATAAAATAATTAAAATAGATAAAGAAAATTGGAATGGAATATGTGTATATGTAGATCATGTTGATACAGATATACATCCAGTTACATTTGAATTAATTGGAAAAGCATTGGAAATGGCGAAGAAAATAAATCAAAAGGTATATGCTCTATTTATGGGTGAGAATATAAAAGATAAAGCTAATGAAATTTTAGAATATGGTGTAGATGAAGTATATGTATATGATAATAAAGATTTAAAGCATTTTAGAATTGAACCATATACTAAGGTATTTGAAGATTTTATAAAAAATAAAAAGCCAGGAACTATATTAGTAGGTGGAACTACTATAGGTCGTTCTTTAGCTCCTAGAGTAGCAGCTAGATTCAAAACTGGTTTGACTGCCGATTGTACTATTTTGGATATGCAAGAAAATACAGATTTAGATCAAATAAGACCTGCCTTTGGTGGTAATATAATGGCTCATATTCATACACCTAATCACAGACCGCAATTTGCAACGGTTAGATATAAAATATTTGATGCACCAAAAAAGATATCAAATCACAAAGGAAAAATAATAGAGTGTAAAATACAAGAGTTACAATCAAACATAGAGGTATTAGAAGTAAAACAAAAGGAAAAAGTAGAAACAATAGAGGATGCAGAAATTATAATAGTCGCAGGTAGAGCAATAAAGAAGCAAGAAGATTTAGAGATGATTTATGAACTTGCAGATATTTTAAATGCTCAAGTTGCAGGAACTAGACCTCTTATTGAATCTGGTTGGATAGATCCCAAAAAACAAATCGGTTTAAGTGGAAGAACTGTAAAGCCAAAGCTTATAATAACATGTGGAGTTTCTGGTGCTATTCAATTTATTGCGGGAATGAATAATTCTGATTGTATAATCGCTATAGATAAAGATGAAAATGCACAGATTTTTAATACCGCACATTATATTTTAAAGGGAGATATATATAATATAATTCCTAAATTAATTCAAAGTATAAAAATGAATAAAAATTTTATTGATAATTTAAAAGAAGCTAAATAGGAGGGTCTCTATGAGTTATAAAAAATTAGAAAAAAAAGATTTAGATTTTTTAACAGATTTATGTGGAGATGAACGTGTATATTTTTCAGATGATATAAATGAAGATTTTTCACATGATGAACTTGGCGGAATAAGTAGTTACCCAGAAGTTTTGGTTGAAGTATTAACAAGCAATGAAGTCAGTAAGATTATGAAATATGCTTATGAAAATAATATTCCAGTAACACCAAGAGGACAAGGAACGGGTCTTGTGGGTGCAGCTGTTGCTATACATGGTGGTATAATGATAAACCTAAGTAAGATGAATAAAATATTAGAATTAGATGAAGAAAATCTAACTCTTACATTAGAACCTGGTGTATTACTTATGGAAATATCTAAATATGTGGAAGAAAATGATTTATTTTATCCACCAGATCCAGGAGAAAAAAGTGCAACTATTGGTGGAAATATAAACACAAATGCAGGCGGTATGAGAGCTGTAAAATATGGAGTTACAAGAGATTATGTAAGAGGGTTAGAAGTAGTATTAGCAAATGGAGATATAATAAATATAGGTGGAAAGGTAGTTAAAAATAGTTCTGGTTATAGTTTAAAGGATTTGATAGTTGGCTCAGAAGGAACTTTAGGTATTGTAACAAAAGCGATATTAAAATTACTACCATTACCAAAAAAGACTATAAGTTTATTAGTTCCATTTGAAAATCTAAAGATGGCAATAGATACTGTACCAAAAATAATAAAATCAAAAACAATACCAACTGCAATAGAATATATGGTTAAAGATGTTATTGTAGCATCAGAAGAATTTTTGGGAATGAAATTTCCAGATTCATCAGCAGATGCTTATTTGCTTTTAACTTTTGATGGAAATACACAAGAAGAAATAGAAAAGACATATGAAAATGTAGCCAATATATGCTTGGAATCAGGCGCTTTTGATGTATTAATTTCAAATACAAAGGAAAGACAAGAATCTATTTGGAAAGCAAGAGGTGCTTTTTTGGAAGCTATAAAAGCAACAACAACACAAATGGATGAATGTGATGTTGTTGTACCAAGAAATAAAATTGCACAGTTTGTTACTTTTGCAGATTCATTGCAAGAAAAATTTGATATAAGAATAAAAGGATTTGGACATGCGGGAGATGGAAATTTGCATATATATATTCTTAAGGATGATTTAGATGATGAAGTTTGGAATAAGAAATTAAAAGAAGTTTTTGATGCAATGTACCAAAAATCAAGAGAATTAGGAGGAAAAGTATCTGGCGAACATGGTATAGGCTATGCAAAAAGACCTTATTTGATGGAAGCTCAAGGTGATGTGGGCATGAATTTATACAAAAACATAAAATTTGCATTTGATTCCAAAAATATCTTAAATCCAGGTAAAGTCTGTTAAATAATGAGTGAAATGAGATTCGTATTATTACGAATCTCATTTTTTAATACTAGCAATTATTTAACTATATTAATAAGCTCTATTATCTTTATAATTTACAGTTCTACAGATTGTGAAGTTGATAAATTTATTTGTATAGTATTCACTATTATACATAAGTGGAATTTCATCAGATGAATATTCTAATACCTCATATTCTAGTAATGGACAGTTATCATCCAAATTAAAGAATTTTTTTAGATTATTATCTGGTAAACAAGCTTTTATCCTCACTATATCATGCGTTATATCCTTTTGAGTCAAACTTTCTATTACTGGAAAAATACAAGGTTTAAAGTCTTCTATTTTAAAATCAGTAGTTTTAAAATATTTAAAAGGGATTCTATCTATATAATATGCAGCAACAAATTCATCTGCATATAGAAGTTTTTGAATTTCTAAAATATAATCGTTTTTTTGTAATTTAAGTTTTTGAATTTCTATTTCACTAGCCATTCTTTTTTTCATATCTATTACATCAAATCTAACATCATAGCCATTATCTTTAAGGCAGGTTTCAATATCGCTACCTATATCAATTCTATTTTGTAATTTGGTAACAAAGGAATTGATTTTGGTTCCACTTCCTTGTATTCTTGATACCAAACCTTCTTTTTCTAATACTGTTATAGCTTCTCTTAATGTTAATCTACTTACACCAAGTTCTTTTGATAATTCGATTTCATTAGGTAATTTATTTTTGTTATATCTCTTTATAAATTCTCGAAGATAAGAGATAGCTTTTTGTGTTGTTGTTGTTTTTTGTATTTTTTTCATCATAATAATAACTCCTATATTAAGATTATAGGAGTTATTATACCATATATTTGATTTGATTATATTTCATTTCATTTCATATATTAATCTATATGGTGCATTATAATTTGATATGTCTTATATATTTAAATTTATTATATATATTTTTTAAAATTCATAAATGCATTTTGAGCTTCATATAATAATTTTTCTTCATCAATAGTTTTAAATTCATTATCCTTATAAATAACTTTACCATTAACCATAGTCATATCAACATTATTCTTTAGACCAACAGTACCAAGCAAAGATTTATAATCCGTATTAGCACCAACAAATTCTAATTTATTTTTATTAATCATAAAAAGATCGGCCATATTTGAGATTTTAAGACTTCCTAATTTTTTTCGACCCAAAATTTTAGCACTACCATTTGTTGCAATTTTTAAAATATCATAGCCAGTAGGTGCTTTGGTGCTGGAATTTAATCTATGAAGCAAATAACACATTCTTATTTCTTCAAGTAAATTAGAACCATCATTGCTTGCACTTCCATCAACAGCAAGTCCTAAAGGAATATCTAAATCTAGTATTTTAGGAACTTGAGCGATACCAGAAGATAGTTTCATATTCGAAATAGGACAATGAGCTATACCTGTTTTTGTTTTTGCTAGGACTTTAAGTTCTTCGTCATTAAAATGAATTCCATGAGCAAACCAAACATCTTCACCTAACCAATCTAAACTATCCATATATTCTAAAGGTCTTTTGTTAAAATGCTTTAATGTGTAATTTTGCTCGTCAATAGTTTCTGCTAAATGAGTGTGTAATCTTACATTATTTTTTCTTGCCAATTTAGCAGATTCAATCATAAGTTCCTTTGTAACACTAAAAGGAGAACATGGAGCTAGAGCAACTTGAGTCATAGAATTATCTGAAGAATCATGGTATTTCTTTATAAGTCTTTGACTATCTTTTAAGATATCATCTATATTTTGAACCACAGAATCTGGTGGAAGCCCTCCATCTTTTTTGGAAAGTGACATACTTCCTCTTGATGCGTGAAATCTTATATTTAAAGCTTTGCTTACTTCAAATTGAGTATCTATAAAATCTGATTTTGCTTGATTTTTAAATACATAATGATGATCAAAGCATGTAGTACAGCCTGATTTTATAAGTTCACTCATCCCAACAAAACTACTATATTTAATTATATTACTATCAATATGTTGCCATATATTATAAAGATGAGTTAACCAATCGAATAACTCCATATTTTGAACTGCCATAATATTTCTTGTGAAAGTTTGATATAGATGATGGTGAGTGTTAATAAGTCCTGGATAAACTATCATTCCTTTGGCATCAATAATTTCACAATCTTCATATTCTGTATTTGAAATATCTTTAATAACACCATCCTCTATTAAAATATTAGTATTTGTATATATATTATCTTTTTCGTCACAAGAAATTAAAGTATCTATATTTTTGATTAGTATTTTTTTCATTAAAAAAACTCCTTTATTATATAATTGATTTATATTTTAAATAACTATCTTTTAAGGTGTAATGGTTATATGCATCAAATTCATAATCCAATATTTTTGCAGCAAAATTTATTATATATCCTAAAGAAAACGCAGCAACTAAAGTTCCTATACCAAATGGACCTCCTAAAACTATTCCAAAAATCCCAGCTATAATTTCTAAGATGGATCTAATCTTTACTACTGATTGTTTACTTAAATTAACCAAAACTTCCATCAGTGCATCTCTTGAACCTACACCTATTTTTGCTTTTAATGCTATAACTATACCAAATCCAAAGAATATCATTCCAACACAAAAATACAAAAGTTTAAATAATAGAGATTCGGGTTTTAGAATATTAAATTTGTATATTAAATCAATAAAATAACCTACAAAGAAGGCATTTAAAATAGTACCAACACCGGGAATTACTTTAAAAAATAAATTAATAATAACAATAATGAATGCTATTATCTGAGAGGCTTGACCAATTGTTATATCAACATAATTAGTCATACCAACTTGAAAAACATCCCAAGGACTTGCACCTAAAGAACTCTCAATTAAAAGAACAATACCAAAACTACACAAAAACAGACCAAGTAAATTCAAAACAATTTTAAAAATCCAATTTTTAAAGCTTAGTTTCATAAAAATCCCTCCTGTTTTATAAAGTATAAAATCATAAAATGATAAAATCATCAGATGATTTTGAAAATATTTTATATCAAAAATAAAACATTTTCAACCTATTTTGGAATTATTTTTTAAATTTAAGAAATTGAGATTAAAAAATCTCAATTATCCATTCTTTTTTTATTTCGAATAAAGCTGCTTGTTTTACATCTGATAGAATTATTTCATCATCAAATAATCTTAACCAACTCTTTTGAATTTTATTTTTTAGTAAAGGGTAAAAATTACTCATATAGGCATCGCTATCATGTTTTAGATTATATTTTTTCAGTTCGCTGTTAAAAAGTTCTAAGTCGGAAACGTTGATTTCTATATAAGATTGGTTGAGGATTTTATTCCATTTTTTGCTATCAAAAGTAATTGCTTTATCTTTAGGTACTTTTAATTTAAGTATTTTATGGTCATGATGCTTTTCAATATATTTTAAATCATAATAAGTCCAAATTGGATAAGTTCTATCCTTGTTATCTATCATAGAAGAGGTATTATTTACAAACCAATCATAAGCATTCAAAAATATATTTGATACATCTTTATATTTAGTTTTTATATATTCTCTTTTGACCTTATATATTCCTTCTTTATTTATAGTATCCATAACAATATCTTTTTGAGCTGTGTATAAAATTAAAAAATCATTCATTTTACTCATCTCCATTGTAATCATATATTTTTACTATCCATTCTTTTTTTATTTCCCATAAAGTAGCATGTTTGATAGTGCTCAAGCTATAGCTATAATCAAATAATCTATCCCAGCTTTTTTCGATTTTTCTTTTCATAAGAGGATAGAAATTTCCCTTAGAACTCATAAATAAGGCTGATTCATCATTTATGCCAATTTTTAACAATTCTTTTTCGTGATTTAATTCATCATCTTTATCAAGAGGTACATAAAAATAATTAACAATTTTGCCCCATTTTTCTGGATCTATTTCGATAACTAAGTCTTTATCAACTTCTAATTCTAATATAACAGTATCCCTAGTTGGTTGAAGCATTATATCGTTAGACATAGATAACCATATAGGAAATCTGACATAGTCTGGTTTTTTTACTATCTCATTAGCTTTTTTATTGTACCAATTATAAGTTTTTATATAAAAGGAAGTTATATCACCTAGTTTTTCTTTAAGATATTCTTCTTTAACAATATAGAGATTGTTGTTATTAATATCATCAAGAATTTTTTTGTTTTGTCTAGTCCATAATTTAATTTTTTGATTATTCAAAATAATCATCTCCTTTAAAATTATTATAACAAAAAGCTTGACATAACAGAAATTAAGAAAAAAATTAAAAAAAATATGAAATATTATTAAAATATATGTTATAAAAAACAAATATAGGGAATAATAAAATTGGAAATAAAAAAATTCAAAGGAGGAATTAAATTGAATAGTAAAATGATGGTTGGTGCTTGGACAAAATTTAGATCAAATATTAGTGAGGAAGATAAAAGAGTATTTAATAATGCTATGGAAGGTTTAATGGGTGTTAACTATGAACCAGTTGCAGTAGCTACTCAGGTTGTAGAAGGAACTAACTACAGATTCTTCTGTAATTCTCAAGTTGTCAGACCAGACTCATTTAACGAAGCATCTATGGTTACTATTTGGAGAAGACCAAATGGTGATACAGAAATTACTAATATAAGTAATATAGAGTAAGAATACAATATTATTAATATAAAAAGAGGATTATCTACATAATTAAATCAAAGATAATCCTTTTTTACATATAATTGCACATTGAGTTGTATTTTTTATGTATTTATTTTTTTAATATTTTTTAAACGGTTTGATTTTCTTGATTGTTTTGTATATCATCATTATTAGTATCAGTTGAATAAATATCAAAAGCAGCAAATAATGAACCAAATAGAACTCCTAATAAACTAATAACTTCTGTAATATAATTATAAGTAGTATTAGTAAATGAAGGCCCCTGTGTACTTTTAAATCTAATTGTTCTTGTTGCAGTTTCTACCATAAGCTTATAGTAATCTTTAAACTTAACATAAACAGAAATAGAATTTTCATCATTATATGAATAATACATAACTCCAGTTTGAGGATCTATACATGTTAGTTTAAAAACTATGTACTTAGCTATAAATAAAGAGCTTAATGAAAATATAAAACATAATAAAAGTTTAAGTTTAGATTTTTTCATGAATTTGAAACCAAAAGTTGAACAAGCCCCTATAATAATACCTCCAGCTGGTGCTATAAAGAAAAATGTTAAAGATGATATATCAAAGTTTGCATATACTTCTAGTGCAACTAATGCACATATTGTTAATATTGATGTTAAAATCCCTAGTAAAATTCCCAAAATTACATCTCCTTTTTAAAAAAAATACACCCAATATACATGTTTTAATACTTTAAATAATAAAAAAATAATATATGTAATATTATACAAAGCATAAGAATATGATATTATTTAGAGAATAAAAGATAAATAGGTAATTTTTACTACGAGATGATAAAAAAGTCTTAATTACATAATATGCAATAGATGTATTTACTTAAAATATAATGTTATATTTTATTCAAAATGAGAATAATAATAGAGAAGATGATTTATTAAAAGGAGTTGATTATGTGGATTTTAAAATTGTTAAGAAAGAAGAATTTGAAGTGGTTGGTATATGTGAGAATATAAATGCAAAAGATGGACAAAACTTTGAGCAAGTTCCAAAGATGTGGCAAAATCTCATGAAAAGTGGGAATTTTAATAAATTACATTCAAAACAAAAAGACCTTGGAATGCTAGGAATCTGTATGAATTATAATGAAGATAGACTGGAATTTGACTATATGATTGCAGTAGAAGGAACTAAATTAGAAGATATGGACAATATTCAAACAGTAAAAATCCCTTCTGCAACATGGGCTGTATTTGAAAGTGTAGGGCCAATACCAGATTCAATACAAAATACATGGCAGTATATATTCAAAGAATGGTTACCAAATAGTCCATACAAACATGCTAATGCACCAGAGTTTGAATCATATTTTGATGGAGATCCTCAGTCAAAAGACTACAAATCATATATATGGATACCTATAAAGAAAAGAGAATACTAAAACTTATTATATGAATTATTATAAAAAGAAATTATCTAAAAAAATATATAAATATAACTATATATCTACAACTTGAATATTCTAAAAATTAAGATTTGATTGAATCTTAATTTTTTTTTGCAAAAATATATTGACAAAGATGATAGTGGTTACTATAATAATTACTAAATAGTGATTAACTTAGTAACTACTATTTTGTTTTGTAAGGAGGAGTAAGAAATGATTGCATATAATGAATTAAAATATGATGCAAAAGAAGGGTTTTATGATGCATTACCAATGATGATAGGATTCATACCAATAGCTATGACATTTGGAGTATTAGCAAAAAATGCTGGAATGGATATGTTTAATACAGTTTTATTTTCGATACTAGTATTTGCTGGAGCTAGTCAATTTATAGCATTAAATCTTTTGATGGCAGGTTGTTCTGCTGGTGAAATAATAATCACAACTTTATTAGTTAATTTTAGACATTTTCTTATGTCTGCATCACTATCGAATAGATTAGATAAATCATTAAAAAAACTAAGTCCAATAATAGCATTTGGAGTTACTGATGAGAGTTTTTCTATTATGTCTTTTAAAGAAGGTAAACTAAACAAAGAATATATAATAACACTTGAATATTTAGCTTATTTTGCTTGGGTTGTAGGAACCTTTTTAGGATTTTTGTTAGGTGGAATACTTCCAGTAAGCCTTACAAATGCAATGGGGATATCTTTGTATGCTATGTTTATAGCTATATTAGTTCCAGAAGTCAAAAAATCAAATATTCCTCTTGTATTAGCATTGTTATCAGGGCTTAGTAATTTTATATTTAAATCTATAGTAGGATTACAAAGTGGTTGGTCTATTGTATTATCTATCATTTTGGTTTCGATGCTTGGAGTATATATGTTTGAAGGGAGGACAAAAAATGAATAATTTGTTGTTTGTAATATTTGGGATGATGCTTGTAACCTATATTCCAAGGTTAATACCTTTTTATTTGGTGACAGATAAAAATATTAATAAAAAGCTAGATTTGTTCCTAAAATTCATACCTTATACAGCACTTGGAGCTCTTGTAATTCCTGGAGTATTTAATGCAATACCCAATTCGATACTAGCTTCAACTACAGGAGCATTATTTGCACTGTTATATGCCTACTACAAAGGTGGTATAATAATACCAGTAATAGGTTCGATAGTTGTTTCATTTTTGAGTGTATATATAATTTGATCGAACCAAATCAGTAGTTGGAGATGATTGTATGAAAGAAGGGTTAAATATTATTGAGGATATGAAAAAATTGGGACTTAGTGAATATGAAATAAAAGCATATTTAAAGTTGTTAGAAGAATATCCGTTAAATGGTTATGCTCTTAGTAAAAATTCAGGAATTCCTAGATCTAGAATATATGAAATATTAGAAAATCTAAAAAATAAACAAATGGTATTTGAAGAAACAAATGAAAAATCAACAGTTTATTATCCATTAGAACCAAAATTGTTGTTAAATAAATTAAGATATGATTTTGAAAATATAATAGAAAATGTTGAAACTTATGCAAATGAACTTTATAACAAAGAAAAAGAAAATAATAAATTAGTAGTTATTAAAGGTAGAAAAAATATAATTGATTTTATAAATGTGATAGTAAAATCAGCTAAGAAGCGAATTACTGTATCTATTTGGGAAGAGGAAATTGAAGGACTTAAAGATGGTCTAAATGAAGCTATAGCTAGAGGTGTTGATGTTAAGGGAATATACTTTGGAAAGAATAATCCATTTAAGAGTGTGATGACACATAGAAGAATAGAAAGATATTTGGCTGAGAAAGAAGAAAGATATATGACTGTTGTAGTTGACAGAAAAGATTCTATATCAGGAATAATATCAAAAGGTGAACAAAGTCAAGTAACATGGACTAAAGATAGCGGATTTATAGATATGAGTGAAGATTACATTGCACATGATTTGATGGTCAATAAATTAGCACTTAGATTAAATGAAGAAGAACTTAAAGAGTTTGAATTATATATGGATGAAGTCAGAAAGGAATTTTTTGATTTTAGTGATGAAGAGTTTGAGGAGTTTAATAAGAAAGGATGATATTATGAGTAAATTATTATACCAATTAGATAGTTATCTTAAGGAGTTTGAATGTCAAATTATTGAGGTTGATGAGGAAGAAAATGCAGTAGTATTAGACCAAACAGCATTTTATCCATCAGGTGGTGGACAACCTTGTGATATAGGAGTATTAAAGGGCGAGTCTGAATATATTGTTAAGTCAGTTAAGAAAAAATCTAATAAAGTATATCATTATATTGAAGGTATGTTACCAAAGATTGATGAAAAATGCAAAGGTATAATAGATTGGGACAGAAGATATAAACTTATGAGAACACATACAGCTATGCATATTCTTTGTGGGGTTGTATTTAGAGATTATAAGGCACAGGTAACAGGTGGAAATATGGATGTGTTAAAAGGAAGAATGGATTTTGAGTTTGAGAATTTTGATAAGGATTTGATTGAGGAGATTGAACTCAAGGTCAATAAGGAGATTGAAAATGAAAGGGATGTTGAGGCTAAAATTCTTTTAAGAGAGGAAGCCTTTTCGATACCAGATCTTATAAGAACTAAGATTAACTTATTACCAGAAGGAATTGAGGAAGTTAGAACAATAGAGATTAAAGGGCTAGATCTTCAGGCTGATGGTGGAACACATGTAGCAAATACTAAAGAAATAGGCACAATGAAGATAGTGGATCATAAGAGTAAGGGAAAGATAAATAAAAGAATATATGTTGAGATAAATTAAGTTATATTAAAGGACTGTTGAGAAAAATTATTATTTTTTTCAATAGTCCTTTTTAGATTAATTTTATTTTTTTAATTTAAAATGATATAATTTAAATTAAAAATTATATCATTTTAGGGGGATTTGTGTTGAGTTTAGAATATGACAAAAGTAATCCGATTTCAATAGAAGAACATGCAAAGAGATTAATTAATATGAGTTTTAATGATGTATTACCAGATAAGTTTAAAAACTATAAGGGAAAAGGTAATTTGGGGCAATTTATAGAGAAATACCATTTTGGATATGATTTAAATAGTGATAAGGAAGCGGATTTTAAAGAAGCTGGGGTTGAACTTAAAGTATCTTGTTTTAAGCAAAATAAAAATAAAACATACTCAGCTAAAGAAAGATTAGTGCTAAGTATAATAAACTATATGGATGTAATAGAAGAGCAGTTTGAAACGAGTTCCTTAATAGAAAAAAATAAGCTTTTATTACTTATATATTATCTTTATGATAATGAAATAAAAAATAAGCTGGATTATATAATAAAGTTTGCACAACTTTTTGAATTTCCAAAGGAAGATATAAAAATAATTAAAGATGATTGGGTAAAGATTATAAATAAAATCAAAGATGGAAAAGCACATGAACTTTCAGAAGGTGATACATTGTATCTTGGAGCGTGTACAAAAGGTGCAGGTGGAAATAAAGATTTAAGAAAACAGCCTTGTTGTGATATTAAAGCAAAGCAAAGAGCGTTTTCACTAAAGCAGTCTTATATGACTCATATTTTGAGAAATTATTTTATAAAAGGCAAAAAAACATATAATAACGATAGTGAAAGTATTATAAAAAATTTAGAAGTTCTTAAAAATAATACATTTGAGGATTACATTAAAAATAAAGTTGAAGAATATAAAGGTAAAGAAGTATTAAAATTATGTGAAGAATTTGATATTTCTACAAGAGCTAAAAATAAAAATGCAAATTTAATACTAAAAATACTAGGTGTTAAAGGTAAAAAAGCAAAGGAATTTGAAAAAGCAAACATAGAAATAAAAACAATAAAATTAAAAAATGGAAAGCCAAAAGAAAGTATGTCATTTAGAACATTTAAATTTAAAGAGGTGGCAAATTCTAAATGGGAAGATAGTGATTTTAGAAATGTATTATCAGAGAGTAGGTTTTTATTTGTTATATTTAATGAGGATGATAATGGGGTAGAAAGATTAGAAACTTGTATGTTTTGGAATATGCCTATAGAAGATATTGAAAATGATGTAAAGGAAATGTGGTTAAGAACAAAGAAAATTATAAAAGAAGGTATACAAGTAGAAGTTGTACAAAGAAAAAAAGATACAATAAGACGTAATAATTTACCTAAGTCAACTGAAAATAGAGTTGCACACGTAAGACCACATGGAAGAGATAGTAAAGATACAGATGTACTTCCTAATGGAGATGAATTTACAAAACAATCTTTTTGGTTGAATAAAAATTATATATATGAGCAAATAAAAAATAGAGGTTAAAACCTCTATTTTTCTTTTTCAAATATTTCGTTAAGTTTATCGCCCATTTTTTTTACTAAACCTACAACTAAGGCATTACCCATACAGAAATATCTAAATCGTTCAGACATTCCAGTTTGAGTCCAATTATCTTCAAAACCGTTTAAACGTTCACACTCTAAAGGTGTTAATTTTCTTAGTTTTTTAGTCAAAGGATCTTCAATTATATGAGTACTCCTATTTTTTGAAGCTTCTGAAGTTAGCATAGTTCTAGCTGGTCTATCAATGGGATCTGGAAATGCAATTGGTCCTTCTGAAAAAGTATATTTATGTCCTGTTTTGCTTGTTCGCTCTATCTTTTTTGCACCTTTCATATATTCCCATTTGTCAAAATCAGAATTTAGATAATATTTAGAGTCAACATTTTCTTCTAGTACATCTTTTAATAATTTGTATGAACCATTATAAGATGCTGTAGTTTTTGATGTATAAATAGTACCTAAAAGCATTGCACCTGAATTTTGAAATTCAAATTTAAAGTTATTTGAAACATCAACTAAATCTTCATACTCTAAATTTAATTTATTAGATAATATTATATCTTTTGATACTGGGAATATAGATGAAAAGAAACCTTTTTGATGGATACAATCAAAGCCTTCCATAGTTTTACTTTCTTTAAAATAGTTAGTGTCATTAAGATAAGCAAAAATAAATACTCTTCTTCTTCTTTGAGCAAATCCATAATCAGCAGCATTAATTACACGCCATTCTGCATTATAGCCTAGTTCGTTTAAACAAGATAAAATTATTCCAAAATCTCTACCCCTTTGTGTTGAAGGAGATTTTAATAATCTATCAACATTTTCTAAAAGTAAGAATTTTGGTTTTTTTGATTTTAAGGTGTCATGTATATCCCACCATAAAACTCCTTTTTTACCTTGAATCCCTTTTGCTCCTGTAGATGCAACGCTATAATCTTGGCAAGGAAACCCACCAACTAATAGGTTATGATCTGGTATATCAGTTTTAGGAACTATTGATATATTTTCATTGACGTGGTGATTGTAATCTCCAAAATGATGGATGTAACAATCAAATGCATCTTGTGCCTTTCTACTAGGTTCCCATTGGTTAGCCCAAACAAAATCCCATGAGTCACAAGAATTTGAAAGACCCAATCTAAAGCCACCAACTCCAGCAAATAATTCTGCTACAGTTTTTTTCATAATATTTCCTCCATTTTTATTCCAAAAATCTTTTCTTACAATAAAAAATTTATATTCCAAGAAAGAATATAAATTATGATTTTTGAAAATATTAGAATGTAATTAGAAAATCAGCAAAAAGCTAATTTTATAAAATAAAATACATAAATAATTTTTTTAGTTTTATTAATATTTTAATAAGATTATATCATATAAGACTTATTAAAAAAAGAACTTTTGTTCTTTTTTTATGTAAATTGTGATAATATAATTATCTAAAAATTAATAAATTGAAACTAAATAAAATAAATGCTAAAATAGCTGTAAGTGTATAAATTTTTAATTATATACAATAAATTGATAAGAAACATAGTATAAAAGGCGGGGATGTTGTGGAGTTGAAAAAAGAGCATTTAAAAGAAATAAATTTAATATTACCACCAATTTATAGAATTAATAAAGAGATTAATAAAAATAAAATTCTACAATTAAAAGTACCTGAAATTCAAGATACGTTTTTTATAATAGAGTTAAACTCTGATAATGGAAGAAGGTACATTATCAGAAATAAAACTGATAAATATTTAGTTGTTTATAATAAGAAAAATATTCCTAAAGAAAATGATAAGATTCTTTTATTAAAGGATAAAGCTTCTTTGGATAATTATAGTGATTTAGAATGGATTAAGCATCCAGAATTAAGTATTAGAGATATTGTAAATTTGGAAAAGCAAAAAGAAAAAATAATAAACTCATGGAATAATAGGTTTTATTATAAAAAAGAAGAGAGGATTAATGATATTAATTATCCTGGATTAAGACCACCCCAAATTGGAGCATTACATTCAATTTTATCTCACTGGACTGTATCGGGCGAACCATCCACTATTGTTATGCCAACTGGTACAGGGAAGACCGAAACAATGTTAAGTATTTTAATATCAAATAAATGTAACAAAGTACTAGTTGTGGTTCCGTCTGATTCTTTAAGAACTCAAGTGTCTAAAAAATTTATTAAATTAGGTGTTTTGAAAGAATTCAATATAATTGACCCAAAATCTCAATACCCTATAGTGGGAGTAATAAAACATAGATTTAAAACTTGTGAAGAAGCTGAAAAGTTTATGAATTCATGCAATGTTGTTGTTACTACTATGAGCATTATTAGTGGACTTAATGACGAAATAAAGAGCAATACTATCAACTGTTTTAATTATTTATTTATAGATGAAGCACATCATATTGCTGCAAAAACATGGTATGATTTTAAGAAAAGGTGTAAAGCAAAAAAAATAGTACAATTTACAGCTACCCCATTCAGAAATGATGGGAAAAACGTAGATGGGAAGATTATATTCAATTATCCATTAAATAAAGCACAAAAGGAAGGATATTTTAAGAATATTAATTTTTTACCTATTAAAGAATTTTATGAGGAAATAGTTGATGCAAGAATTTCTGAAATTGCTGTTAAACAATTAGAGAAAGATTTAGAAAAAGGATATAATCATATTTTAATGGCTCGTGTAAATGGGGTTAATAGAGCCAAAGAAATATTCAAAATATATAAGGAATATGAGAAGCATAACCCAGTAATTATTCATAATAGAATGGGAGCAAAAGATAAGAACAATACTTTAAAGATAATTAGAGAAAAACGAACTAGAATAATAGTCTGTGTAGATATGTTAGGTGAGGGATTTGACTTGCCAGAATTAAAGATTGCAGCATTACACGATACACATAAAAGTTTAGGAGTATCTTTGCAATTTATTGGTAGATTTACGAGAACTAAGGATTCAAGTATTGGAGATGCTTCTATAATAGCGAATATAGCAGACCCTAAAGTGGGAGAAAGTTTAGAAACCTTATATAGTGAGGATGCTGATTGGAATTTGCTAATACGACAATCTAGCACGAAAATGATTGAAAATAGAATTGAATTTGCTAATATGATTGATGGATTTAATAGTAATATAATAACTGATATCCCATTGCAAAATATATTTCCTAAAATGAGCACAGTAATATATAGAACTTCAAGTAGCGAGTGGACACCTGAAGAATTTAATATATCCAGTAATAATAAAGTTATTCATACTATTAATAATAAAAAGAATGTATTAATTGTAGTAGAAGAGAATATTCATCCTATATCTTGGGGAAAAATCAAGGAAATTAGTAATAGAACATGGGATTTGTATATATTGTATTTTGATAAATGTAAAAAAGTATTATACATAAATAGCAGTATAAAAGCATTGCATAAACAATTGGCAAATTCTGTTGTGCAAGGTTCAAATATAATATCAGGAGAACAAGTATATAAAAGTTTATATGGAATCAATAGAATGTTATTCCATAGTGTAGGATTAAAAGATGCTTATAACGGACCAGTTAATTACAGAATGTTTGCTGGTTCAAACATTGAAGATGGTATTACGGATTCTCAAAAAAGAAAAACCATAAAATCAAATTTATTTGGTGTTGGATATGAAAATGGCAAAAGAATAAGTATTGGATGTTCATATAAAGGTAAAATATGGGCGAAGGTAGTAACCAACCTTAAGGACTGGTGTTTATGGTGCGATGCTTTAGGTGAAAAAATATTAGATAAATCTATAAATGTAGATGAGATTTTTAATGGTGTATTGATTCCAGTCATAATAGATAATAGACCACAACTTTATCCATTAACTATTGAGTGGCCCTTGGAGTTTTATACTGATATTAAGGCCAACATAAATATTATTTATAAGGAAGAAAAGATTGATTTTGATGAAATTGATATATTATTAGATGAACCAACTGAAAATGGAAATTTGATATTTAAAATCAAATCAGATTATTTTGAGAAAAAGTATGAGCTAGTTTTTCGTGGTAGTAGCGATGAATCACAATTTGAATATAAAAATATAGATGAGATTCATGATGAATTAATGGTTAAAAAAGGTAATAAAAAGATGATAATTACTGATTGGTTTGTTGAATATCCACCTGTAATAAGGTTTGTAGATGGTTCATTTCTTGAAAATAATTATTATGTAAAGACGAATAATGGTAGTTTTGAACCTTATTCAAAAGATAAGCTGATTGTTTGGAATTGGGATAATGTAAATATAAAAAAAGAGTCTCAAGGATTACTAAAAAGAAAGGATTCAATTCAGTATTATACAATAAATAAATTAAAAAATAAGGCTTATGATATAATTATTGATGATGATAATTCAGGAGAAGCAGCTGATATAATAACAATTAACGTTAATGAAAATGCAAATACAATTAATGTAGAACTGTATCATTGCAAATTTTCAAAAGAAAAAACTGCTGGTGCTAGAGTACAAGAATTATATGAAGTATGTGGACAAGCTCAAAAGAGTATAAATTGGAAAGAGAGTTTGGGTAGATTAATAGACCACATAAAACGTAGAGAACATAAAAGGATTAGTGAAAATAAACCATCTCGTTTTGAAAAAGGGGACATTAATAAACTGATGCAGATTAAAAAAATGGATAGATTTTACCAGTACGACTTAAAGATATTTATTGTTCAGCCAGGTTTATCAGCTTCTAAAATATCAGTTCAACAACAGGAAATATTAGCAGCAACAGAGAATTACTTACATGAAACATATAAAATACATTTTAAAGTGATTTGTAGTAAATAATAGGTCATTATATAGAACAACTGGGGGGAACAATTATGAATAAAGGAAATATAGAACACTGATAATATAAAAGAGCTAATTGACGATTTGCTAGTAAAAAAAAGAGTAATGTGATTATACCTGAAAAATGAATAAATTTAAAAGTAATATTATAAAAAATTGAGCTATTGACTATGAAGTTGAATTCGTAGTTAATAGCTCGATTTTTTATTTTGAAAAATTTATGAAGTAAATTTTGGAAAGTGTAAAAATAAAGATTTTATGTGTTATGTTAAAAATAGAGAAGGAGAAAAACCTTTGAAGTAATGATTTTTTAAAAAATATAAACTTAATTCAAATGGCCGTTTGAACTTGAAAATTAATTAAAGTAATTTTTAAAATATAAAAAAAGGAATTGACATCTAAAGGGAAGAATTCATCATGAACACAAATAAAATCGAAAAAGCAACATATAGCATAGCAGAAGTAGCAAAAGTACTGGGCATTGGAAAATCTCTTGCTTATGAGATGGCACATGCAGGTAAGATACCTGTAATAAAATTTGGGAAAAGAATGGTAGTTCCAAAAAGTAAGTTAGAGAAAATGTTGATAGCATAGTATAAGGACTAGATGGAGGGGAAAATATGGCTAAAAAGAAGAATGGTGATGGGGAAGGTACTATATATCAAAGAGCAGATGGAAAATGGATAGGTCAAATAACAATTGGGCGTGACCCTGATACAGGAAAATTAAAGAGAAAGAGTCTATATGGAAAAAGAAGAAGAGACGTATCAGAAAAGATGAATAAAATAAGGCTTGAGCTTAATTTGGGAACTTATGATAAAGATGAGAAGACAACTTTAGGAGAATGGATGTTAAAGTTGTTAGACCTTTATAAAAAGCAAAATCTGAAAGTAGGAACATACAATAGTTATTATATAAATATTTTTAATCATATAACCAGCTATTGGAGATATTAAACTTATAGAACTTACTAAAATTCATTTACAGCAGTTTTACAATAATCTAGCTGAAGCAGGAAATAAAAGAACAGGGAAAGGATTAACAGGAAAAACCGTTCATAGAATACATGTAATTATTTATGCAGCATTAAAAAAAGCAGTTGGAGATGAATTAATTACTAAAAATGTAAGTGAACATGTAGAGTTACCAAAACAAGAGGACAAGGATATGACATATATTACATTAGCAGAAAGTAAGATTTTATTAGAGAAAGCAAAAGATACTCGGCTCTATATGGCTATATTATTAGAACTATCAACTGGATTAAGAAGAGGAGAACTTTTAGGTCTTAGGTGGCAGGATTTAGATTTAACTGACAAAACATTATGCGTTAAGCAATCAATAATAGTAAACTATGCTAAGAAGAAAAATTCTAATGAAGATAATTTTTTGGTATCAACTCCAAAAACTAAGAGGTCAAAAAGAAATATTCCTATTATAAATGATGTGATTGAAGAACTCAAAAAACATAAAATCAGGCAAAATTAAGAAAAAGAAGAAATTGGGAAATATTATAGTGATAACGACTTGGTATTTTGCAAAATAGATGGAATCCCTTATAACCCAACAACTTTTACATATGATTTTAAAAAGATAGTAAAAGAAGCTGGTATTGAGAGGAACATTCGATTCCACGATTTGAGATACACTGTAGCAACTAGATTGATGGAAAATAATGTTGGCTTCAAAGCGGTTCAAGAAATTTTAGGACATAGTACTGTTAATGTAACATTAAATGTATATACGCATATAAGCAATGATATAAAAAAACAAGCGGTGGAAAAATTAAATATGAATACAAAGTAAAAAAACTGATTGGGCTATTCAATCAGTTTTTTTATAAATTTTTCCCGTTACATTATTTTAATGATGCTAATTATGTGATTTGAAAAGCAATCTCCAAAAGCCTTTATATTACTGGGATTACAAGAATGATTTTCAATTTAGCATCTATCTCTTTTATACATTAAATCTAAATAACATTACATCCCCATCACTAACGATGTAATCCTTACCTTCAATTCTCACTAGACCCTTTTCCTTAGCTGATGCCATACTTCCTGACTCAACAAGATCATTATAAGCAACAACCTCTGCTCTTATGAATCCTCTTTCAAAATCAGAATGTATTCTTCCTGCTGCTTGAGGAGCACTAGAACCTTTCTTAACTGTCCAAGCTCTAGTTTCTTTGACACCTGTAGTTAAGAAACTTATAAGTCCAAGTAAGCTATATCCAGCTCTTATTAATTTATCAAGACCAGACTCTTCAAGACCTAAGTCATTTAAAAATTCTTTCTTTTCGTCTTGCTCAAGTTCTGATATTTCAGCTTCAATCTGAGCAGAAACAACAACAACCTCTGCATTTTCAGCTGCTGCAAACTCTCTAACCTTTGCAACATTAGGGTTATCATTACCATCAGTTATAAGATCATCTTCACTAACATTTGCAGCATAAATTACTGGTTTATTAGTAAGTAAATCTATTTGTTTTAATAATTCTCTATCATCATCAGAAAAATCCATGCTTCTAGCTGGCATATTTTCTTCTAATACTGCTTTGATTTTTTCTATTAAATCATGTTCTTTTTGTAAAGACTTGTCTCCCTTAAGACTTTTTTTAAGTCTTAATAGTCTTTTTTCTACCATATCTAAATCAGAGAATATTAATTCTAAATTAATAGTTTCGATATCTCTTATAGAATCAACACTACCATCAACATGAACAACATTAGGGTCATCAAAACATCTAACAACGTGAACTATTGAATCAACAGCTCTAATATGTGATAAGAATTGGTTTCCTAATCCTTCACCCTTACTAGCACCTCTAACAAGTCCTGCTATATCACAAAACTCTATTGCTGTAGGGATTATCTTTTGTGTTTTACTAATATCAGCTAAAACATCTAATCTTTTATCTGGAACTGCAACTACTCCAACATTAGGATCTATTGTACAAAACGGATAGTTAGCAGATTCTGCACCTGCTTGTGTTATTGCGTTAAATAATGTACTTTTACCAACGTTAGGTAATCCAACTATACCTAATTTCATAATCTATCTTCCTTTCAACTTAAAAACTTTTAAATTACGATTAAACATACAAAATAAATTATACCTTATAATTGCAATTTATCAAAGTAATATAATTAAATTTTTAAATAATTTTTTTTTAAAAACTTGCACTTTCTTTGATAATGTTTTTTAATTAGGCTATAATGGGTTATAATTAATATTAGGTTCAAAAATATTATAATCTTTTAGCATAAAATATAGAAGTGAAAGAAACATTTAAGGAGGCTAGAATTTTTTATGATTTATGAAAAAATAGAAATTGATAAAGATGTTGATCTTATTATTTTACCAACGAATAAATTTAAGACAAATTATATAAGTGTATATATGACAAGACCTTTGAGCAGAGAAGAGGTTACAAAAAATGCACTACTTCCATATGTTTTAAATGCGGGGTCAAATAAATATAAAGATCAAGTAGAAATATCAAATAGATTAGATGAGCTTTATGGTGCTTCTTTTGGTTGTGGAGTATCTAAATCAGGAGAAAGACATATTACATCGTTTAAGATGACTTTAGTAAATGATTTGTATTTAGATGAAGCTATTTTTGAACAAGGGGTAGAATTCTTAAAAGAAATTATATTAAACCCATTAGTAAAAGATTCTAAGTTTGACTCAAATATTGTTGAGGTGGAAAAAGAAAAGCAAATAGAATCTATAAGATCAAGAATTAATGATAAGGCTAGATATGCAAGCGAAAGACTTATTGAAGAAATGTGTAAGGATGAGCTTTATAGTATATATGACCATGGATATGAAGAAGATATGGAGATTATAAATGAAGCTAATTTATATGAATTTTATAAAGAATTTTTAGCAACTTCAAAGATACATGTTGTTGTTTCGGGTGAATTTGATAAACAAAGAGTTATTGATACAATTAAGGATAATTTCAAATTTGAAAGAGGAAAGGTACTGCCTTTATTAGAGGAAGAGTACAAAAAAGAAGTAGAATCAATAAAATATCCTATTGATAATATGAATGTTGTACAAGGTAAGCTTTGCTTAGGATTTAGAAACAATATTTATTACAAGGATGAGGATTATTACAAGCTTATAATGTATTCGAATGTATTAGGTGGTGGAGCTCATTCGAAATTATTTGAGAATGTAAGAGAAAAGGAAAGTTTATGTTATTATATCTATTCTTCTGTAGATAAGTACAAATCTTTACTTACTGTTTCATGTGGGATAGAAATAAAGAATTATGATAGATGTAAGGAGCTTATAATAAAGGAAATGGATGATATCAAAGAGGGCATTATTTCTGATGATGAATTTGATAATTCTAAAAAAGCTCTTATAAATGGAATTAAATCCATGAAAGATAGCATAAGAACTCTTAGTAATTTTGCTTTTGCTCAGTGTTCAAGAAATACTTTAAAGACTCCAGATGAAATTATTGATTTAATCAACAATGTAACGAAAGAAGATATAATCAATATAGCAAAGAAGATTAAATTAGATACAGTATATTTCTTAAGAGATTAATAATAGCAAATATAGTTAAGAGGTGAATATAATGAAAAAAATCGTTCATGACTTATTAAAGGAAGAACTTTATTATGATAAATTAGAAAATGGACTAGAGCTTTTTTATATGCCTAAAAAGGGATTTAGTAAACAATATGCAGTTTTTTCAACTAGATATGGTTCGAATGATTTAGAGTTTATACCTGTTGGGCAAAAGGAAAGAATAAGAGTTAATGAAGGGATTGCACATTTTTTAGAGCATAAGGTGTTTGAACAACCTGATGGGACTAATGCTTTTGATAAGTTCTCAAAATATGGAGCTAGTGCAAATGCATATACTAATTTCACAACTACTTCTTATTTATTTTCTTCTACAGATAATTTTTATGATAGTTTAGCTCATTTAGTTGATTATGTACAACATCCTCATTTTACTGATGAGAATGTTGAAAAAGAAAAGGGAATAATTGCCCAGGAAATAAAGATGTATGATGATAATCCTGATTGGAAGGTTTATTTTAATACTTTAAAAGCGATGTATATAAAGCATCCAATAAATATTGATATTGCAGGTACAGTAGAAAGTATTTATAAGATAACAAAAGAAGAGTTATATGATTGTTATAATACTTTTTATAATCCTTATAATATGTCGATTTTTGTAGTTGGAGATTTGGATTTTGATAAGATTAAGGAAACTGTTATTGATAATTTAAGAACAGATATACCTGTTATTGAAAATATAGAAAGATTCTATCCAGTTGAGCCAGATGGAGTCAATATGAAGGAAATTGTAGAGACTCTTGATGTATCATTGCCTTTATTTAATATAGGGTTTAAGGATATACAAATAGGTCTTAGTGGAAGAGAACTTCTAAAAAGAGAAATAACAACAGACCTTATAATAGATATGTTATTTAAAAAGGGTAGTGAATTTTATAAGGAATTATATAATGATAATCTAGTTAATGATTCTTTTTCTGGGGATTATACTGGAAGATATGATCATGGATATACTTTGATTGGTGGAGAGTCTAAGGATCCTTATGAAGTTAAAGATAGATTATTTAATTATATTGAGAAAATCAAGGAAGATGGATTTAAAGAAGAACAATTTGAAATCATCAAAAAGAGATATTTAGGCGGATATTTAAAATATTTTGATTCTCTTGATTTCATAGCAAATAATTTTATTTCATATCATTTTAAAGATATTAATTTATTAGATTATATTGATGTTGTAAAGGAAATCACTATAGATGATATCAAAAATAGATTTGTAGAGCATTTTACTAAGGATAATACAGTTATATCTATAGTTAATCCAAAAGAATAAAATAAAGGATAGTTAGCTTTTGTTTTATTTTTATATCATTTGAGAAAATAATTTCTTTATGTATTTTAAATATTGTTTTATAATAAAAGTTGGGCTATTAAACATTTTAGACTGTTTATGCCTAACTTTTATTTTTTTATTTGGGTTTTAAGATTCAAATAATTATTAAAAAAATAATTTTTTAAAATATCAAATTAAAAAAAATTTGATAAATTGTGATAAAATATTTATTAGGAGATGGTTTATTTGAATCCAGTAGCATTTAATCTATTTGGTATAGATATAAGATGGTATGGAATATTAATAGCAACAGGAATATTTTTAGGAATGCATTTTTCTTTGAAATGGGCTATAAAACAGGGCTATAAGGAAGATGATATGATAAATTTATTTATAATCGTAATACCTTGTGCGATTATTGGTGCAAGGTTTTATTATGTGATATTTAACTGGTCTTACTATCAAGGTGATTTTTTTAAGATGATAAATACAAGGCTTGGTGGTATGGCAATTCACGGTGGACTTATCGGTGGATTTTTGTCTGGTTATTTATATTGTAGATATAAAAAAATTAATTTTTATAAATTGGCTGATATTATAACTCCTGTTATTCCGCTAGGACAGTCTATAGGAAGATGGGGGAATTTTATCAATCAAGAGGCTCATGGAGGACCTACTAATCTTCCTTGGGGAATAATGGTTGATGGAGTTAAGGTTCATCCTACATTCTTATATGAATCTGTATGGGATTTTTGTTTGTTTTTATTTTTGTTAAGGCTTTCAAAGACTAAGAAATATGATGGACAAATTCTTATTTATTATGCTTGTTTGTATTCAGTAGGAAGATTTTTTGTAGAGGGCTTAAGAACAGACAGTCTTATGCTTGGTCCTTTAAGAATGGCTCAAGTTATAAGTTTAGTGATTATATTTGTAGGTATTATATTACACAAGAGATTTAGTAAAAAAATAAAAAAATAATTTATAGATAGATTAAGGAGTTTTTTTGATGGAATTTAAACATGTTAGTGTACTTTTAAATGAATGTATAGAAGGTTTAGATATAAAAGAAAATGGTATTTATGTAGATGGGACACTTGGTGGTGGAGGTCATTCTATTGAAATAGTAAAGAGACTTAAAGATGGAAAGCTTATATGTTTTGACCAAGATATAAATGCCATCAATGCAGGTAAGGAAAGACTTAAGGATTATTTGGACAAAGTTATATTCGTTCATAGTAATTTTGTTAATATCAAAAAGGAAGTATTAAATCTTGGTATAGAAAAGATAGATGGATTTTTAGTAGATCTAGGGGTGTCTTCACATCAGCTAGATGAAAGAGAAAGAGGATTTTCATATATGCAAGATGCACCTCTTGATATGAGAATGGATAATAGAAATTCATTTAGTGCAAAAAATATTATAAATGAATATTCTTTAGAAGAATTAGATAGAATAATTAAGCTTTATGGTGAGGAAAGATGGGCAAAAAGAATTGCTAATTTTATAGTTGAAGCAAGAAAGGAAAAAGAAATAGAAACTACTTTAGAGCTTGTTGATATTATAAAAAAAGCAATACCTAAAAAGGCTAGAATTGATGGACCTCATCCAGCAAAAAGAACTTTTCAAGCTATAAGAATTGAAGTTAATGAGGAATTAGATGTTATTGACAAGGCTCTTGTGGATGCTTGTTCTATAATGAACAAAGGTGGAAGACTTTGTGCTATAACATTCCATTCTTTAGAGGATAGAATAGTAAAGAATATATTTAAGGAATTGGCTCTTGGTTGTATTTGTCCTAAGGAGCTTCCTATTTGTCAGTGTGATAAGGAAAAGGAAGTAAAGATAATTACAAGAAAGCCTATATTACCATCTGATATTGAAATAGAAGAAAATCCTCGTTCAAGAAGTGCAAAGCTAAGAATAGCAAAAAAATTATAATATTTTATAAGGATTGATTATATGGCTAAGATTACAAATTTAGATGATTTTAAAAAGAAAAAAGATGATTCTGATTTTGATGAAAATAAGTATTTTGATAATCTTAGACAGTCAAAGGAAAAAAGAAAGAAAAGTAAATTCTTAAAGGATTTTAAATTTATTTTTCTTTTCACTTTGATATTATGTCTTTTACTTGTTATGTATAGGTATTCTAGAGTTTCTAATTTAAATTATGAGTATTATAAGCAAAAAAATGAATTACAAGATTTAAAAAAAGCTAATAGAAAGTTAGAAATACAATTAGAAAGCAAAAAAAATATAAGAATAATAGAACAAAAGGCAAAGGAAGATTTGAATATGGTTTATCCTAAAGACGAAAATATTTATTATATAAAAGTTGATTAGTTTTTAATATGGCAGGGAGGCTTTATTTTGGCTAATATAGATGAGTTTAATAAAAAAAGAATAAAGGTTGCATTTAGCTTATTATGTCTAGCTTTTTTTGCTCTTATTGCAAGGTTAGGCTACATACAGGTATTAGAAAATGAATGGTATAGAAATAAAGCTCTTAGTTTTCAAACAAGAGATATAAAAATAGATGCTAAAAGAGGTAGTATCTATGATAGAACAGGTAGAGAACTTGCTATAAGTATTGAAAAAAGAAGGGTGTGGGCAGATCCTTCTAGGATGAGTATTGAAGATCAAAATACAAATATAAATAAACTTAGTGAAATTTTTTCTTTAGATAAAAATGTATTAAGAGATAAATTTGATAAGAAACAAAATGGTGGAATTGTATCTATCAAAAGATGGATTAGCGATGAAGAATACGAGGCTTTTAAAGAGGCTGTCAAAGCTAAAGAGATAAAGAAAAAACAATTTGTATGGACTTCTCCTGATATGCAAAGGATATATCCTTATGAGGATTTTGCTTCGTATATACTGGGACATGTAAATGCTGACTCTAAAGGTGCTTATGGTATAGAACTTGAGTATAATGAAATACTTGAAGGTCTTCCAGGTAGAACTATAACAGTTACCGATAGTTCTGGTAAGGAGCTTCCTTTTTCAAACGGAAGATATACAAATCCTGTTGAAGGAAAAGGAATTGTACTTACAATTGATGAAGTTATACAAAATTATTTGGAAAATGCACTTTTAAAAAGTTTGGAAGTTAATAAGGCGAAAAGAGCTACGGGTATAGTAATGGATCCAAGTACTGGTGATATACTTGCAATGGCTGCTTTGCCAGATTATGATCCAAATAGACCAACAACACCTATTAATCCGTACTTTCAACAAGTATTTGATACGAATGTAGATGATAAATCTAAAGCTTGGTTTGATATGTGGAGAAATCCACTTGTTAATGATGCTTATGAACCTGGTTCTACATTTAAGCCAATAACAGCATGTGCAGCCCTAGAAGAAAATTTGACTTCTGCCAAAGAACAATTTGATCTTAAGGGTTATGTAGATGTATCTGGGGTTAGAATAAAAGACTGGGACTGGAGAAAAGGTTATAAAGGTCTAAAAAACTTAAAAGAAGCTGTTGAAAATTCATATAATGCTGTTTTTGTTGAACTTGGACAAAGACTTGGTGTTGATAAATTATATGATTATATAGATGCTTTTGGACTATTTTCAAAAACAGGAATTGATCTTCCTGGAGAAACAACTGGTCTTTATTATAAGCGAAAAGATGTTGGACCAGTTGAACTTGCGACCATATCTTTTGGTCAAGCAAATTCTACAACACCAATACAACTTATTACGGCTATTTCCGCAATTGCAAATGATGGGGCTCTTATGAAACCTAGACTTGTAAAGGAATATGTAAATTCTAATAAGGAGATTGTAACTAAGTTTGAACCTGAAATGGTAAGGCAAGTTATATCAAGAAATACAGCAAGGCTTATGAAAGATATGCTTGAATCAGAGGTTTCAAATGGTGGAGGTAAGAACGCCTATATAGAAGGATATAAGGTTGGAGGAAAGACTGGTACGGCTCAAAAAGTTATAAATGGTAAGTATGAGGATGGAAAATATGTATCTTCATTTGTTGGAATTGCACCTTGTAATGAGCCGAAATTAACTATCCTTATAGTTATAGATGAACCAAATCCAGATAATGAAAATTATTATGGTAGTACACTTGCAGCACCTATTGCAAGAGAGGTATTATATGATTCACTTAGATATTTGGATATCAAATCAGATAAAATAAGTGAAGATATTTATATTAATAATTTTTCAAAGAATAAAGTTCCAAATGTTGTTGGAATGAATTTTTTAGAGGCTAAAGATACTCTAAAAGCAAATAATTTTAATTATAAACTGGGTTCGGATATTACAGCAAATGATGAGTCTTTGGTCATTGATATGTTTCCAAAGGGGAATTCTTTGATGCCTAAGGAGTCTGATATTATACTGTATTTAAAAAATGAAGAAAAAATATATAGTGATATAATCCTACCTGATTTTACTGGTAAGACTATAATGGAGACTGCTAATATTTTAAAAGGTTTTAATCTTAGGATGAAACAAGAGGGTAATGGAGTTTGTTATGAACAAACACCTAAAGCAGGAACTATGGTGAAAGAAGGCGATGTTATATTTTTTAAATTTAGATATAATAATTGATGTAAAATTTGCGAAAATGCCTTTTAAAAAAGGCATCTTCCTACTTTTTTAATAATAAATTTTAGGAGGATATATTTTGATTTTAAAAGAGATTTTAGATAAATTAGATTATGAATTTTTTAAAGGTGATAAGAATTTAGATATAAAAGGTCTTTGTTATGATTCGAGAATGGCAAAAAAGGGTTTTGCGTTTTTTTGTGTGAAAGGCTTTTTGGATGATGGAAATAAATATTATGATGATGCGATAAATAATGGTGCAAAGCTTATTGTAAGTCAAGAAAAATTAGAATTAAAAGAAGATATATCTTTTTTAATGGTTAAGGATGTAAGAAAATTCATGTCTTTGTTTTCTAATATATTTTATTCTAATCCTAGTTCTAAGTTAAAAGTTTTTGGGGTTACGGGAACGAATGGAAAGACTTCTACTACATATTTCATAAAAAATATATTAAATGAATTAAATAAAAAATCAGGCATGATAGGAACTGTGGAGATTGATAATGGAAAAGAAATTATAAAATCTGTTAGAACTACACCTGAAAGCACTGATGTTCAAAAATATTTTAGGACAATGTTGGATGAAAAAATTGAATTTTGTCCAATGGAAGTATCTTCTCATTCACTTGATCTTTATAGAGTTGAAGATGTTGAATTTTATTCTTGTGTTTTTACAAATTTAACAAGTGAACATTTAGATTTTCATAAAAATATGAAAAATTATATGGAAAGCAAAAAAAAATTATTTTATAAATCGAAAGTTTTTAATATAATAAACAAGGATGATATTTGGGGCAAAAAAATAATTGAAGATATAAAAGATTTAAATTCTAAAATAATAACTTATTCTATTGATGAAGAATCTAATTTCAAAGCTAGTAATATTGAGTTTAAAATAGACAAGGTTATTTATGATCTTAGTATAGATTTTGATGATTTGAAATTAAACAGAAGAATTGAAGTTAAGATACCAGCAAGGTTTAGTGTTTATAATTCACTTGCTGCAATAGCAACGCTTGTTTCTTATGGTTTTGATATTGATGATATAAAGCCAATACTTAAAGATTTAAAAACTGTTCCAGGAAGAATTGAAAATATAACGCCAAATGAAGAGTTTAGTGTTATTATTGATTATGCACATACACAAGATGCACTTGAAAAGGTATTAAAGAGTATTAATGAATTTAAGCCAAATAAGATAATAACGGTTTTTGGTTGTGGAGGAAATAGAGATAAAAGCAAAAGACCAAAGATGGGTTTTGTTGCAAATAAGTATTCTTCCAAGGTTATAATAACTGAGGATAATCCTAGATTTGAATTATCAAAAGATATAATAAATGATATTATAGAAGGTATAGAGGATTTGACTGATGTTGAAGTTATATATGATAGAAAAGAAGCTATAAAAAAAGCTTTGGAAATAGTAGACAAAGATGATGTTATATTGATTGCAGGAAAGGGTCATGAGGACTATCAAATAATAAAAGATAAAAAAATTCACTTTAGCGATAAAGAAGTTGTGGAAGAACTAATTAAGGAGGCAAAAAATGGAACCGATATCTTTAAAAGAACTTCTAGAGGCGACTCATGGAGAGATACTTTTAAGTAATGATGATGATAAATATATTAAAAATATAATTATAGATTCAAGAAAAGTAAAAGAAAATGAATTATATATACCTATAATTGGAGAAAGATTTGATGGACATTCTTTTTTGGAAGATGCTTATAATAATGGGTGTAGAGATTTTTTGATTGATAAGAACCATAGTTTTGAAAAATCTGATGCAAATATCATTAAGGTTGAAGATACAACGAAGGCTCTATTAGATATTTCTAAGTATTATAAGCTTAAATTCAAAATCAAATATGTTGCGGTAACAGGAAGTACTGGAAAAACAACTACAAAGGATATGATTCAAGCAGTATTAAATAGTAAATATGATACTTTAAAAAATGAAGGAAATTTAAATAATAAAATAGGTGTTCCACTTACTTTATTTAATCTAAATAAAAATCATGAAGCTTGTGTTATTGAAATGGGTATGTCTTATGCAAATGAGATAAAAAGGCTTGCACATGTAGTTGAACCTCAAATATCTGTTATATCTAATATAGGTTATTCACATATAGGTAATTTGGGTTCTAAAAGAAATATATATAAGGCTAAAATGGAGATTATAGATAGATTTAATGATGAAAATACTCTTATAGTAAATGGTGATGATGAGTATTTATCAGAATTAAAAATTCAAAAGACTAATTATGAAATACTTAGTTTTGGATTTAGAGAAGATAATCATTTATATTGCAAATCTTATGAGAATGAAGATGATGGAATGAGATTTAAGGTTATTATGAATGGTGAAGGTATGGAATTTTTCATAAAAACAAAGGGTAAGCATAACATTTATAATGCTATGAGTGCGATATTAGTTGGAATGAAAATGAATTTAAGTGTTGAAGAAATTCAAATAGGTTTTGATAATTATATATCGAGTGATATGAGACTTAAGATCGAAAAAATCAAAGATTTTAAAATTATAAATGATTGTTATAATGCTAGTCCAGACTCTATGATTGGAGCATTACAAGTGCTAAAGGAATTTGAAGGAAGAAAGATAGCAGTTTTAGGAGATATGCTTGAAATGGGAGAATACTCTTCTTTTGTTCATAAAGAAGTTGGAAAGCATATAGATTCTAAAATAGACATAATTATAACAGTTGGTAATGATTCTAGCCTAATTGGTGAATTTAAAAAATCAGATCAAAGTAAGCATTATCATTTTTCAAACAATGAAGATGCAAAAGTTTTTATAAATGACTTAACAAAGAAAGATGATGTGATTTTATTTAAGGCTTCAAGAGGTCTTAAATTAGAAGAAATTATAAATCACTTAAAAAAGTTAGAGGTGTAATAGAATGTATTTTATATTAAGTTTAGCAATATCTGTTTTACTAGGTCCAGTTTTGATACCGTATTTAAAGAAATTAAAATTTGGTCAAACTGTAAGAGAAGAAGGTCCAAAGAGCCATTATATAAAAACAGGAACTCCTACAATGGGTGGGGTTATGTTTTTAATAGCTATACTTGTTAGTTTTTTAATAAGCAGAAGATTTAGTTCAAATGCTACTTTTGTAATAGCAGCTTTATTTGGATTTGGTATCATTGGTTTTATAGATGATTTTAAGAAAGTTGTATTAAAAAGATCTTTAGGATTAAGAGCTTATGAAAAGATAATATTACAATTTATAGTGGCATTAGCTTTAAGTATGTATCATGCAAAAACATCAACACTTGGAACTTATATTAATATGCCTTTTATGGAGAGTAATTTTAATATGGCGTTTTTATATATGCCGTTTTTATTAGTTGTATTTATTGCATCTACTAATAGTGTTAATTTAACAGATGGTCTTGATGGTCTTGCTTCAGGTGTTACTATAATTGCGACATTAGCCCTTTCTTTAATAGCTAAGAAGCTTGGTTTTATTGATATTTCTTTAATAGGGTTTATTATATGTGGTGGTTGTTTAGGATTTTTATATTATAATAAATATCCAGCTAAAGTATTTATGGGAGATACTGGTTCATTAGCTCTTGGTGGAGCTTTTGCTGCTATGACAATAAGAATAAATATGCCATTTTTAATACCTATAGTTGGTTTTATATATTTTTTAGAGTCGATATCTGTTATATTACAGGTTTCTTCATTTAAATTATTTAAAAAGAGAATATTTAAAATGGCTCCAATTCATCATCATTTTGAACTTTGTGGATGGAAGGAAACAAAAGTCGTTTTATTATTTTATATAATTACTTTGATAATGTCTTTAATAGGATATTATAGTATTTAATATGGGGTGTTAATATGAATAAAGTTTTGGTTGTTGGACTTGCAAGAACTGGTGTAAGTGTATGCAAGTATTTTGCAAAGAAGAATATAGATTTGATAATAGCAGATTCAAAGAGTGAAGAACAATTAAAAGATATATTAATGGACTTAAAAGATATTGATGCAAAGTTTGTAATTGGTCAAAATCCAAAATTTTATGAAGACGTTGATCTGGTAGTTGTTTCACCAGGGGTACCACTTCATTTAGATTTTTTAAAGGAATATAGGGACAAAGGTATAAAAATAATAAGTGAAATAGAATTAGCCTATTTAAATACAAATGCAAATTTTATTGGAATAACAGGAACTAATGGAAAGACAACAACAACATCTTTGGTAGGAGAGATTTTTAAAAATGCTAATGAGGATAGTTATATTGTTGGAAATATAGGAACTCCAGTTATTGATTATGTGCAAAATTCAACGCAAGATTCTGTTTTTATTACTGAACTTAGTAGTTTTCAACTGGAATCTGTTTTTGAGTTTAGGCCAAAGATTGCTACTATATTAAATGTGACACAAGATCATTTAAATAGACATAAGACTATGAAAAACTACATAGATGCGAAATCAAATGTTTTTAAAAATCAATTAGAAACGGATTATTTAATACTTAATTATGATAATGATATAACTAGAAATATCAAATCTTTAAATTCAATGTATTTTAGTAGAAAAGAGATTCTAAAAGAGGGCGCATTTGTAAAAAATAATAAGATAATTGTAAAATTAAATGGTAAAGAGGATGATATAATAGATATTGATAAGATATTTATAAGAGGTCCTCATAATCTTGAAAATGCACTTGCAGCAACTTTGATTTCTTATTTGTATGGAATTAAAAAAGATATTATAAGAAAAACTTTAATAGAGTTTAAAGGTGTAGAACATAGATTAGAGTTTGTAAAGGAAATAAATGAGGTAAAATATATAAATGATTCGAAAGGAACTAATCCAGATTCATCAATAAAGGCATTAAATTCGTATGATGATATAATTTTAATTGCTGGTGGCATGGATAAAAATAGTGATTTTGATGAGTTTACATCTTTATTTAAGAATAAAGTAAAATATGCATTTTTGATAGGTGAAACAAAGGAAATTATAGCATCATCACTTAAAAAACATAATTTTGATAAATTTGAATATGTAGATACGATGGAAGAAGCTGTTTCAAAATCGTATGAAATAGCAAAAGCAAACGATATTGTTTTATTATCGCCTGCATGTGCTAGTTGGGATATGTATGATAGTTATGAAGTTAGAGGAGAACATTTTAAAAGCTGTGTTTATAACCTTAGTTAAAGGTGGTATATATGAGAAAATTAAAAGATAGCAATTTAGACAGAAGAAGAAAAACTAATTCGAAAAAAACAAAAGAAAAATTAAGCCCTAGAGCTATGAGAAAAGAAAAAAGAGATTCTAAAAAAAAGAGTTTAAAAATTTCTAGAAGTCAAAAAACAAATGAAATGGATACAAAGTTAAAAAGAAAGAAAAAATCTAAATTCTTACCTTTTGATTATTACATCCTGCTTTGTGTTTTGTTACTTGTTTTTATAGGTGTTGTTATGGTTTTTAGTGCTAGTTTTGTTCAGGCTGGATATAAATTTTCAGATCCATATTTTTTCCTAAAAAGATCTGTTATTTATGCTATTGCTGGAATTATTTTCATGCTAATTTTCTCGAGAGTTAATTATAGGATATTAAGAAATTACAGTATGTTTTTTCTTATTACAACGAGTATATTGCTAATATTGGTTTTTACTCCTTTAGGAATGAATATATATGGTTCAAGCAGATGGATTAGATTCAAAGGATTTACTTTGATGCCTTCTGAAATAGCTAAATTTGTAAATATATTTTTGGTTGCAAAAATACTTGATATGAAAAAAGATGAAATTAGAGTGGGTGTTCAAGGTGTAATACCAGTTTTGATAGTGAGTTTGTATTTTTTTGTTATGATTATAAAACAGCCAGACTTATCTACAAGTGCTAGTATTTTGATGACTACCTTTGTAATGCTTTTTGTAGCGGGTCTTCAATATAGGTATTTATTTATGGCAGTAATTTCTGGTATTTTAGGTATTGCAGGACTTATAATTGTAGCACCATATAGAATGGCTAGATTTATGACTTTCTTAGATCCTTTTAAAGATCCAACAGGAACAGGGATGCAGGTTGTCCAATCTCTTTATGCCTTTGGAACAGGGGGAGTATTTGGTAGTGGTCTTGGCAGAAGTGTTCAAAAATATTTTCATTTACCTGAACCTCAAAATGATTTTATATTTGCAATAATTGGAGAAGAATTAGGTTATGTTGGTTGTATTACGATAATATTCATATATTTATTTTTGATTTTTAGATGTATAAAAGTGGCGATAAATGTAAAAGATTCTTATGCAAGTTATTTGGTTTTGGGTATAATAGCTCAAATAGCTATTCAAACACTTATTAATATAGGTGTTGCAACTTCATCTATTCCTAATACAGGAATAGCTTTACCGTTTATAAGTTACGGAGGAAGTTCTTTAGTTATAATTCTAAGTTGTATGGGAATTATATTAAATATATCAAGAACAGTTGAAAGGAATTGATTTAGGTGAAAGTAGTAGTATCTGGTGGTGGAACTGGTGGACATATATATCCAGCAATAGCCATAGCTAATAAATTCAAAAAAGAAGATAATGCACAAATTTTATATATTGGAACAAAAGATGGTCTAGAGTCCAAGGTCGTTCCAAAAGAATTTGATTTTAAAACAATAGAAGTAACATATCTTAGAAGAAAAATAAATTTTGACAATGTAAAAAGAGTTTTTAAATCATTAAAAGCTACATTAGATGCTATAAAAATTATAAAGAAATTCAAGCCAGATTTAATAGTTGGAACTGGTGGATATGTAAGTGGACCGGTTATATTAGCTGGAAAATTACTAAATATAAAAACCGCAATACATGAACAAAATTCCTATCCAGGAATTACAAATAAAATTGCAGCTAGATTTTGTAATAGAGTAATGATTAGTTTTTTAGATGCTAAAAAGTATTTTAAGGATCAAAATAAAGTAGTGCTTACAGGAAATCCAGTAAGACAAGATATAATAGATGCAAAGCGTGAAGACATGAGAAAGAAATTAAATCTCAAAGATGATGAAAAATTTGTATTATGTGTTGGTGGTAGCGGTGGTTCACTATCAATCAATAATGCGATGAAAGAACCAATCGAATATTTTTTTGAAAATAATATAAAATTTATGCATGTTACAGGTGAAAGATTTTATAATGATTATATAGATGAATTTAAAGGTATGAATTTAAAAGAAAACCAAAATATCATATCATATCTTAATGATATAGTAACTTATTTAACTGCAAGTGATCTTGTTATTTCAAGTGGTGGAGCGATATTTTTAGCAGAAGTAAGTGCTAAGCAAGTTGCACCTATAATAATACCAAAAGCATATACAGCTGAAAATCATCAAGAACATAATGCAAGAGCTTTGGAAAAAGAAAATGCAGGTATATGTATTTTGGAAAAAGAATTAGAAGGTAATAAACTTTTTGAAGTGATTAAAGAGTTATTAGAAGATGATGATAAAATAGAAAATATTAAAAATAATATGCAAAGAATTTCACAAGTTGATGCGATTGATAAAATATATAATGCTTTAAAAAGTATTTAAAAGGATTGATATTTTTGAATAATTTGTTTAAAGCTTTTCTTTTAAGTATAATATCTTTTTTCATAGGATATTATATATTTGGATATACGAATTTTGTATCTGTAAAAACTATTAATATAAGTGGTTGTATAAGATTAAAAAGTAACTATTTGATTAAGCGAAGTGGAATAACAAAAGATGATAATATGATTTTTATAAATTTAAGAAAATCAAAAGAACAATTACTAAAAGAGCCATATATAAAGGATGTTGAGTTAAAACAAAAATTATTAAATACTATAGATATAAAAATAGAAGAAAGAACACCAATTGCAGCAGTACCTTATATGGGGTCTTATATAATAATTGATGAAGAGGGAGTAGCTCTTAATGTAGAGGATGACTTTACAGAACTGGATAAACCAATAATAACGGGAATAGTATTAGAAGATATGTCTTTAGGTCATAAGATAAAAATAAAAAAAGATGAAAATTTTTTTTATAAGCTAATATCGCTGTTAAATGTTCTAAAGAATACGAAACTTCTTGAAAGTATTTCTGAAATAAAATTGGATGCCAATGATGAATTCATATTATATACTATATATAATATGAAGATTTATATAGGTAATTGTACTTCAATTGATTATAAAATTAGATTTATTCAAAAAATTTTGGTAGACTTATATAGTAAGGGTATAAAAAGTGGAGAAATAGATTTTTCCTATGAAGGTAATCCTGTATATAGAGCCTATAATAAAAAGTTAGGAAGTGAAGTACTTGAAGAAAAAAAATGAAATACTTATGCTTATATTATGTCTGATAATCGGTATAGTATTAACAATACAATTAAAAAGTGTTTCTAATTCAACAGGTGGAATAGTATCTTCTTTAAAAGCAAAACAGCTTTCTAGTGAATTGTCTAATTTAAAAGATAGAAAAGAAGAACTTTTAAAGGAGCTTCAAAGGTTAGATAATAGAATAGAGGATTATAAAGTTTCAGATTCAAAAGAATATGATATTGTAAATAATCTTAAAAAAGATATAAATAAGTATAATGTGCTAAGTGGTTATACAAATGTCAAAGGTAGTGGTGTGGAATTATCTATATTTGTTGATGAGAATATGAATGATTCAATGGAAGGTTATAGTGATTCTAGGGAAAGAATAATATATAATTATGAGTATATATTATATATTATAAATAAATTATATGCATCTGGAGCTGAGGCTGTTTGCGTTAATGATGAGAGGATTGTATTTGGTTCTGAAATACATTTGACGCAAGAAGCGAATGCTACAAAAATGCTTATAAATAATAAACCTATAGAAATTCCTATAAAAATTAAGGCGATAGGAAATCCAAAAACTTTGGATGCTGCTCTTAATATGAGGTTTGGTATATTAGATCATATGAAAGAATATTTAGGGATTGAATCAAAAGTTGAACAAAAAGATGAAATTGAAATTCCTAGATATAATGAAAAAATAGAATTTAAATATGCAAAACCTATAGAGTAAAAGGTGGGTTTTATTATGTCAAAGAAAAAAAGAGAGCTTATGATAATAATATTTTCATTTATAACAGGTCTTTTGATTGTTATGATGTTTAAAGGTCTAAATCCAGGTTACACTTTTGTAAATTTAAATAGTGTTAAACAAATGGAAAATAAGCTTGAAAGTGAAAAAATAAAGATAAAAAATTTAAGGACATTGATAGAAGAAAAACAGTATGTGTTAGAAAGATATGAATTAGAAATTAGTGAAAATGGTTCATTAACAGATTTGATAGCTAATGAACGTAAAGATTTGCAGTTAATATCTGGACTTAAAGATGTTAAAGGTTCTGGTATTATTATAAAATTAAAAGATAGTGATATTCCTATTGAACAATTTTCAGGTTTGAATTCTGAAGATATTGTAAATTCTTTAGTTATACATGATAATGATATAATTAGATGTATAAATGAATTAAAGATTGCAGGAGCAGAGGCGATATCTATTAATGGTCAAAGACTTATATCTAATTCAGAAATAAAATGTGCTGGAGCAACTATTACAGTTAATAATAAAACTTATGGACAACCTTTTGTAATAAGAGCTATAGGTGATATTAATTTACTTAGTTCAGCTGTTTTATCTACAGATTCTTATTTTGAATATATAAAAAATGTATATGGAATAAATGTAGATTCATATGTTGTAGAACAAATGAGAATAAATTCATATTTAGGGGATTTAAACTTTGATTATATTAAAGAAGGTGAAAAAAATTGATTATAGCATTAATTGGTTTGGTTTTAGGAGTTGTTGTTGGGTATTATATACCTATAACATATCCTGAAAGTTATTCTTTATATATATCTATAGGAATATTAGCTTCAATGGATTCTATTTTGGGTGGTACTAGAGCAATGCTTGAAAATAGATTCGATAGAGTACATTTTTTTAGTGGACTTATATCAAATGCTATACTTGCTGCATGTATAGCATATTTAGGTGATAAACTTGCAGTTCCACTTTATTATGCTCCTATAGTAGTATTTGGAGGAAGATTATTTAAGAATTTTTCTTATATAAGAAATATGATATTGGCAAAGTATATTAAGAACAAATAGAAAAACTAGGCATTAAGGAGGTTGCTCTATGCTACAATTCGATGTTGAAATGGAAGAATTTGCGAAAATTAAAGTTATTGGAGTCGGTGGTGGCGGTGGAAATGCTGTTAACCGAATGATATTAGAAAAGCTTGGTGGTGTTGATTTTATAGCAATCAACACAGATAAGCAAGCCTTAATAAGCTCACAAGCCGAAGTAAAGATTCAAATAGGTGAGAAGCTAACAAGAGGTCTTGGTGCTGGTGCTAACCCTGAAGTGGGAGCCAAAGCAGCACAAGAAACAAGAGATGAAATTCAAAAAGCTCTATCTGGAGCAGATATGGTTTTTGTAACTGCTGGTATGGGTGGTGGTACTGGTACAGGTGCAGCTCCTATTGTTGCAGAAATAGCTAAAGAAATGGGTATTCTTACCGTAGGTGTTGTTACAAAACCTTTTGTATTTGAAGGTAGAAAAAGAATGGCAAATGCTGAAAAGGGAATTGAAAACCTAAAGCAAAGAGTAGATACTTTGATTACAATACCAAATGATAGACTACTTCAAATAGTCGAAAAAAGAACATCTATGTTAGAGGCTTTCAAAAAAGCTGATGAAGTATTAAAACAAGGGGTTCAAGGTATATCAGCACTTATAGCTGAACCTGGACTTATAAATCTTGATTTTGCAGATGTACAAACAATAATGAAGGGGCAAGGCCTAGCTCATATGGGTATTGGACAAGCTTCTGGAGAAAATAGAGCTGTAAATGCAGTTAAACAAGCTATACAAAGTCCACTTTTAGAAACTTCTATAAGAGGAGCTAAAGGAGTTTTACTTAATATAACAGGTGGGTCTGATTTAGGTCTATTTGAAGTTAATGAAGCTGCTGAATTAGTTGAAGAATCTACGGATGATGAAGCTAATATTATATTTGGAGCTGTTATAGATGAATCACTTGGTGATGAAATAAGAATAACTGTTATAGCTACAGGCTTTGATGCAAATAATAAGCCTATTGATATAAATCTTAATGATGAAAATAAAAAAGATTTAGACCAAGATAAGGAAATTGAAACTGAAAAAGAAGAAGAAAAAGAGGAAGAAAAGGAAGATACAACTAATTTAGGACTTGATATTCCAACTTTTTTAAGAAGAAATTAATTATAAAAACTACTGCGAAGCAGTGGTTTTTTTATTTATATTTTACATTATAAAAAATATATGATAAATTTTAATTATAATTATAAAATAAATTGGAGGAATTATTTCATGAAATGTCCTAAATGCGAAAGTGTAAGAACTAAAGTTATAGATTCAAGACCTATTGAGGAAAATAAAGTAATAAGAAGAAGAAGAGAATGTGAAGATTGTAAGGGAAGATTTACAACATATGAAAGAATAGAAAATATATCTATTATGGTTATAAAAAAAGATAAAGTAAGAGAGAGTTTTGATATAAATAAATTAAAAAGAGGGATAATAAGATCTTGTGAAAAAAGACCTGTTTCATTAGAAAAAATAGAAAGTATTGCGCAGGAAATAGAAAATGAATTAAATAAAAATATGATAAAAGAAATAGATTCTAAAAAAATTGGAGATCTTGTGATGGAAAGATTAAAAGAATTAGATGAGGTAGCTTATGTTAGATTTGCTTCTGTTTATAGAGAGTTTAAGGATGTAGATACATTTTTTGATGAACTTGAAAAAATGCTAATAGAAAAGAAAAAACAAGATAAAGTTTAAGGAATTTTATAATTTTAGATAAACTTAACTTAATTTTTACAAATTTTTATTGATTTTAATTTATAATTAATATATAAAAATGTAAAGGAGTTTTTTAATTGGCGAATAGAGTATTGATTGTTGATGATGAAGAACATATTGTAGAACTTTTGAAATTTAACTTAGAAGCTAGTGGATATAGGGTTTCTTATGCTTATGATGGTTTAGATGGTTTTTTAAAAGCAAAGGAAGAAAAGCCAAATATAATACTTTTGGATTTGATGCTTCCTACATTAGATGGAATTGAGGTATGTAAAAAAATAAGAGAACAAAAAGATATAAAAAATATACCTATAATAATGTTAACTGCTAAAAATGTAGAGGCTGATAAAATTATGGGCTTGGATAGTGGTGCAGATGACTATATAACAAAACCTTTTAGTGTTAAGGAAGTTATAGCTAGAGTTAAAGCTGTATTAAGAAGGTATGATTTTAAAGAAGAAGAAATTGTAGACGTGGATGGACATCTAAAAATTGATTTATCAAATTATGAAGTTTTTAAAGATGATAAAAAGATAGAGCTTACTTTAAAGGAATTTGAAATATTAAAATTATTGATTAGCAATAGAGGTAGAGTACTGTCAAGGAATCTTTTATTAGATCAAATTTGGGGCTATGAATATTTTGGTGAAACTAGGACGGTTGATGTTCATATAAGACATCTAAGAAAAAAAATAGAATCTGATGATAAAAATCATGCATATATAGAAACTGTTAGAGGTGTAGGTTATAAATTTAAGTAAAGAGGAGGTTTTTTACAATTATTCATTACAATGATTTTATTTTGTTTGCAATACTTTTTTTTATAATAATAATATTGTTAATTCAATATTTAAGAGTCTTAAAAAGATACGTAAGAGAAATTATTTTTGCTTCAACCAAAGTGAGTGAAGGGGATTTTTCTGTTAAATTAAAAGAAAATTTAACTGGAGATTTAGGTAATTTAACTAAGAATTTTAATTATATGTTAGAAACAATCAAGAATAATATATGGGAATTTGAAGATAAAAACTCTAAACTTCAAGCGATTTTAAAAAGTATATCAAGTGGTATTATTGCTATAGATAATCAAAGAAATATACTTCTTATGAATGAAAGTGCAAAGTTGATATTTGATTATATGTATGATGATTTTGAAAAAAGACCTATTGAAGAAATTATAAAAAATAAATTAATACTCCAAAAGATAGATTATTTAATGCTGTCAAAAGATAAAAAAAATATATTGGTTGAAGAAAATAATAAATATTTCAATATTAAGGTAGATACGATAAAAATGGCAAAAAAAAATAATATCATAATAGGTTCATTGATTAATATAGAAGATATAACAGAGAAGAAAAATTTAGAAAAAATGAGATCTGATTTTGTTGCTAATGTTACACATGAACTTAAAACTCCACTAACTTCAATTAGTGGATTTGTAGAAACTTTAAGAGAAAATGAAGATATAGATATTTTAACTAGAAATAGATTTTTGGGAATCATTGATAGCGAAACTAATAGATTAAAAAGACTCATAGATGATATATTAATGCTTTCTTTTATAGAAAGTGATGATAAAGTAAAAACAAAAGAAATAGTAAATTTAAATGGTATAATACAAGAAGTTTTGTGTTTGGTTTCGGATAAGATAAAGGACAAAAATATAAATATAAAAAAAGACTATGAAGAATTATCTATAAATATAAATAGAGATTATTTAAAGCAAATAATTTTAAACCTTATAGATAATGCTATTAAATATAATATAGAGGGCGGAAATATATATATATCTATTGTAGATCATAAAAATTATTTGGATTTAGTAATAGAAGATAGTGGAATAGGTATAGCTAAAAAAGACTTAAATAGAGTATTTGAACGTTTTTATAGGGTAGATAAGGCTAGAAGTAAAAAAATTGGAGGTACTGGTCTTGGTCTTGCAATTGTAAAACATATAGTGCTTTCAATTGGTGGGAATATAAATGTAGATAGTAAGTTGGGAAAAGGTACACAGTTTAATATAAGATTACCTAAAAATAATTAAGTAAAAATAAAAAAACATCTTACTAAAGTAAGATGTTTTTATTTTTGGTACAGATAGTGGGATTCGAACCCACACATGCGAACATACTTGATTTTGAGTCAAGCGCGTCTACCAGTTCCGCCATATCTGCAAAATATAGTATTTACCAACAAAAATAGTATAGCACAGAAATATAATTATATCAATGAAAATTTAAAAATATAAAATTTTATTTAATTTTTTGGATTAAAAAATATAAATAAAAAGTATAATGATAAGTAATAATATTATTTATACTAATAATTTTTCCTATCAAAGAGAGCTATATATAATATGAAGTTTTTATTATATTATATAGTTTTTTGTTTTGGGGTATTAATATTATGGAACTTTTAAGTATTTGATTGCGTCTAAGTAGTATAAACAATCATAAAAAAGAGAAGAAAGGAGGTTTAGTTTTGGATTTAGATAAATTTGAAGGTCTTGTACTTGAATATGAAAAATATGCTTTTAATATAGCTTATAGAATATGTAATAATATTGAAGATGCTAAAGATATAACGCAAGATGCTTTTGTAAAAGCATATAAAAATTTTGATAAGTTTAAAGGAAATTCAAAATTTTCGACTTGGCTTTATAGGATTGTAACCAATACGGCATTAGATTTTGTAAGAAAAAATAAGGAAAATTTAAATTATGAAGAAAATATAGATTATGAAGTTAAATTAAATGAAAATCATGTTGAAAAGGAATTAGAAAAAAAAGAATTAAAAGAAGTTTTAAAAGAATCTATAAATGAACTTAAATTGAATTACAAAACGATGATTGTTTTAAGGGATTTAAATGGTCTTAGTTATGATGAAATATCAAATATAACAAATGAATCATTAGGTACTGTTAAATCAAGAATTAATAGAGGAAGAAAAGAATTACAAAAAATACTTAAAAGGAAGGGGGTTAAAGTATGATGAACCATAAAGAATTTAATATGCTTATGAGCGATTATTATGATGATATTTTAGATGAAGATTTAAAATTAGAGTTTGAAAATCATTTAAAAACTTGTGATTCTTGTAAATTGGATTATGAGAATTTTAAAAACATCTTAGATGGATTAAATGATATTGATATGATAGAGCTTCCTGATGATTTTCATCTAGAACTTATGGATAAATTAAAAGAAGTAGATCAAAAACAGGATTTGGTTAATGATAATATTATAGAATTTAAAGATAAAAAGAATTATGAAAGCAAAGCTGAAAATAAAGATGGTAAAAAAAGCTTTGAATCAAAGAAAAAATTTGATTTTAAATCTATTAATAAATTTGCATTTATTGCAGCATCTGTTTTGATATTCTTTGGAGGCTTTTTAGCTGGAGACTTTATGCCTTTTAGAGAATCAAATGATATGGCAAATAATATGATGTATGAAGAATCTGTTAGTGAAAGTGTAATGGATACTTCTGCAAAAATGAATAGAAGTATGATTCAAAGTAATTCCATGAACATGAATGCTGGTGTATTTAATGTAGTTGAAGAAAAGAAAGTAGTAAAAGAAGTATATATTGATTTAGAAGTTGAAAATTTAGAAGATGCAATTAGCAAGATTAAAGAAAATATAGAAAGTAAAAAAGGATATATAGAAAATTCAAATATGAATACAAAGGATTTGTATTCTATTATAAGGGCAAGGGTGGAATCTTCTTATTTAGATGAAGCCATAAAAGATATAGAAGCTAGTGGTGTAATAATAAATAAAAGCATATCAACTATTGATATGACTAAGAATTACTCAGATACAAAAACTAGATTAGATAATCTTATAAGACAAGAAGAAAAAATCAAATCTTTAATAGATAGAGCAAGTAAAATTGAAGATTTGATAAATTTAGAAAAAGAATTAAATAGAATTGTTAGTCAAAAAGAAATTTATATAAATAATATGAATAATATTGATGAAAGAGTCGATTATTCACTTTTAAATATCAGAGTAGAACAAAAGCAAAATACTTTATTTAAAGATATAGGTGAAAGATTTAAATATGTTTTATATAATACTTTGACTAATTTTATAAAATTAATAGAAGCAATACCATTTATTGCTTTTGTATATGTGATTTACTATATATTTATAAGAAAATTTATTAAAAAATAAACTTAAAAACTGAAGGGAGTTAGTTTAAATGAATGGATTCAAATTTATGACAAAAAGATTTTTAATATTAGGACTTTTGATGATGCTTTTTACAAGTATTTCATTTGCAGATTCAACAAATACGATAAATGTTTCAGGTAAAGGTAGTGTGTATGTAAAACCAGATGTATTTAAAATAGAGTTATCAGTAGAAAATAGAGGTCAAGATACAAAGTCTATTCAAGAACAAAACAGTAAAATATCAAATAAATTAAAAAAAGATTTGCTTGATATGGGAGTAAAAGAAAATGATATAAGAACTTTGTATTATAAATTATATGAAGAAAAATATTATGATGAAGTGCAAAAAATAAGAAAGTTTAAAGAATATGTTGTTAGAAATACAATTGAAGTTACAACTTATGATGTGGATTTATTAGCTAAGATAATAGATAAGGCTAGTAAAGAAAAAGTTAGCACAATATCAAATATACAATTTGATGTTTTAAACAAAAAAGAACATTATAATGAGGCTTTAAAATTAGCTTATAAAGATGCAAAATCTAAGGCTGATGCTTTATCTTCGGCTATGAATGTATCAATAAAATCAGTTAATAAGGTTAGCGAAAATTCGACTTATCCAACATATTTATATAGAAAAGCATATGCCTTAGAAGATTCAAATTCAAGTGTTTTAGACATATCTTCTGGTGAATATGAAATAGATGCAACTATTGATGTTGAATATAAGTATTAATAATAGATAAAATTAATATAAACTTCCTATTTTCTAAACTCAAAAAAGGGTAATAGAAAGTAGGAGGTTTTTTATTTTTAATTTTTTTTGAAATGTTATATAATCATATAAGTAATTAAAAATGTTAAGAGGAGTTGTTTAGATGAAAAACAGACTTATATTGATAGATGGAAATAGTTTGATGAATAGAGCTTTTTATGCTCTGCCACCACTAAAAAATAAAAAAGGATTGCATACAAATGCTATATATGGTTTTACTACAATGCTTTTTAAAATAATAAATGATTATAAACCAACACATATGAGTGTTGCATTTGATCTTAAAAAACCTACATTTAGACATTTAGAATATAAAGAATATAAAGGTACAAGATCAAAAATGTCTGATGAATTAAAGGAACAAGTAAAACCACTTAAAGAACTTATTGATGCATTTAAAATAAATAGGCTTGAGATGGAAGGTTTTGAAGCAGATGATATAATTGGTACAATATCTAAATTGGCGGAAGATGAAGACTTTGAAGTACTTATAGTTACAGGAGATAAGGATGCACTTCAGTTAGCTTCAAAAACAACAAAAATTTTATTCACAAAAAAAGGTATATCTGAACTTGATATTTATGATTTTGATGTGGTTGTTGAAAAATACGGTATAACACCAACTAAATTAATAGATTTAAAAGGTCTTATGGGTGATAAATCAGATAATATACCTGGAATACCTGGAATTGGTGAAAAAACAGGATTGAAATTAATCAAGCAATTTGATAGTGTTGAAAACTTAATAGAAAATACAGATCAGTTAAAAGGAAAGCAAAAGGAAAAAGTGATAGAAAATGCATCTATGGCTGTTTTAAGTAAGAGGTTAGCAACTATTGTAAGAGATATTCCTTTTGAAATAGATTTAAAGGAATTAAAATTTGAAGAAAACTATGATGATAAAGTTCTTGAATTATTTAAAGAGTATGGATTTAAGAATTTGATAAAGAAATTGGATATGGAAGTAGAAGATATCAATAAAGAAGAAAGTAATTCAAATGTTGACTTTACTTATAATATTATAAAAGAATATAAATTAGAAGAACTTATAAAAGAAATAAAGAATAATAAAGAGATATTTATAAAATCAGCAAGTAAAAAAGAAAATATAGTAGATAAAAATATTATACATATGTATCTATCAACAAATAAAAAAGATATATATGTATTAAAAGAAGAAGATATGAAAGATTTAAAAGAAATATTTGAAAATAAAGATATTAAAAAAATTGGTTCTTATTTAAAGCAAGAATATAAATTATTAAAATCTTATGATATACAGTTAAATGGTATGGAGTTTGATATATCAATTGCACAGTATTTAATAGATACTACAAGTTCTAATTTTGAACCTTGGGATATAGCATTAAGTTACTTTGATAAAACTATAAAAACTAATGAAGAGTTGCTTGGTAAAGGAAAAAAAGCTATAACGTATTTAGAGGTTGAAAAAGATGTATTAGATACTTATTTTGCTGATATTTTGATGACTATAATCTTAGCTAAAGATATTATGAAAGATAAGATAAAGAAATTAGAAATGGAAGACCTTTTTTATACAATTGAAATGCCACTTTGTGAAGTATTAGCATCGATGGAATGTGAAGGTTTTTATGTGGATATATTTAAATTAAAAGAATTAGATATGGTATTTTCAAAAGAAATAGATGAATTAACAAAGGAAATATATTCTTATACTAAAGAAGAATTCAATATAAATTCACCAAAGCAATTAGGTGTTATATTATTTGAAGAATTAGGTTTAAAAGTTATTAAAAAAACGAAAACAGGTTATTCTACAAGTATAGAAGTATTAGAAAAATTATTAAATGACCATCCAATAATAAAAAATATAATTGATTATAGGCATATAACAAAATTAAAATCGACTTATGTTGATGGTCTAAGTAAGATAATTAATCCTAAAACAAATAGAATACATTCTTCATTTAACCAAACTATAACAACTACTGGTAGAATATCTTCAACTGAACCAAATCTTCAAAATATACCTGTTAGAATGAAACTTGGTAGAGAGATAAGAAAGGTATTTATAGCAAAAGAAAATCATAAATTAGTAGATGCAGATTATTCACAAATAGAATTAAGATTATTAGCACATATAAGTGATGATGAGCATATGAAAGAAGCTTTTGTTAATGAAGAAGATATACATGCTATGACAGCCTCTAAAGTATTTAATAAACCATTAGAAGAAGTTGATTCGTATTTAAGAGGACAAGCAAAGGCTGTTAATTTCGGGATTGTATATGGTATTAGTGACTTTGGATTATCAAAAAATTTAAATATACCAGTTAAAGTAGCTAAAGAATATATAGAAAATTATTTGGAAAAATATCCAAATATAAAAAGATATATGGATGATATAGTAGCTAAGGCAAAGGACGATGGTTATGTAACGACTATATTAAATAGAAGAAGATATATACCTGAGATTAATTCTAGTAATTTTATTATGAAAAACCTAGGTAAAAGACTTGCTATGAATACTCCTATACAAGGTGGCGCAGCTGATATTATAAAGATTGCTATGGTTAATGTGTATAATAGGCTTAAGAAAGAAAATTTAAAATCAAAATTAATATTACAAGTTCATGATGAACTGATAATAGAAGCTATAGATGATGAAGTTGAATTTGTAAAAGAAATATTAAAGCAAGAGATGGAAAGTGCAATAAAATTAAATGTACCACTTACAGTTGACTTGAGTGAAGGAAATTCTTGGTACGAAGCAAAGTAGGTGATTTTATGTTGTTTTTAGGTCTTACAGGTTCTATAGGGACAGGTAAAAGTACAGTTTCAAAGATTTTTAAAGAAAAGAATATAGATATAATAGATGCTGACTATATAGCTAAAAAATTATTATATATAAATGAACTGGGCTATGCGGCATTAATAAAAGAGTTTGGTTTGAATATATTAGCGGATGATAAATCGATAGACAAAAAGAAACTAAAAGATATCGTATTTAATGATGAAAATAAAAGGCTTAAATTAAATTCAATAATGCATCCGCTTATAATCAATAAAATATTAGTGGATAAAAAGAGTTATGAAGATAAAAATAAAAAGATGGTGATATTAGATGCACCTTTGCTTTTTGAAACAAAACTAAATGAGTATTGTGATTTTAATTTGGTTATAACATGTAAAGAAGAAATACAAATCCAAAGAATCAAAAAAAGAGATAATATGGATGAAGAGTTGATAAAAAATATAATAAAAAGACAGATGCCACAAAATAAAAAAAGAGATTTAGCTGATTATTATATAGATAATTCTTTTGATTATGATTCTTTGGAAGAGCAAATAAATAGATTTTTGATATTTTTGGAGGAGCGTTTTGAAATTTGATAAGAAATTAAAAGCTATTATTATGATTGGTATTTCTGTATGGGGGATATTTTTGATAAGAAATCTAATTTTGGAATATTCCTATCCTATAAAATATAAAGAGTATGTATATAAATATTCTGAAGAATATGGAATAGATCCATTACTTGTATTTTCGATAATAAGAGAAGAAAGTAAGTTTTTCCCTTATGCTAGATCCAAAAAGGATGCAAAAGGTCTTATGCAAATATCTAATATAACAAAGGATTGGGCATTTGATGAACTAAAGTTAAAAGATTCAAATATATATGATCCAAAGACTAATATACAAATAGGAACATGGTATTTATCAAGGCTTGTAAAAGAATTTAAAGATGAAGAATTTGCGATTATTGCTTATAATTGTGGATCTGGAAATTTAAAATCATGGATGAGTAAGAATTATGTAGTAAAAGATAAAGAATATAAAATACCTTATATTGAAACGAAATTTTATTTGAAAAAGGTGAAAAAATCTTATGAAAAATATAAACAAATTTATAATTAGTAAAATAAAATTATGGATATTTATTTTTATATTTGTATTTAGTTTTACATTTGATTCTATTAATACGTATGCTTTAACAGAATTTACAAAAAAGGAAATTGATAAATATGATTTAAATATTACTATAAGTAATTTTTCAACAATGAATCCAATATTGAATAAGGAAGAGTCTGTTGATTATTTTTTAAAACTTGTGTATGATTCATTATTTGAAATAGATGATGATTATAATTTGGAATATAAATTAGCAAGTGATATTAATATATCTAATGATTTTAAACAATTAGATATTAGTTTAAGATCAGATATTAGATGGCATGATGGAACACCCATTAATCCAGATGATGTTAAATTCAGCATAGAATATATAAAAAATAATTATCAAAGTTCTTATTATCCACTTGTTAGCAATATTGATAAGGTTTTGGTGACGGGAAATAAAAATTTGAGCATATATTTAAAAAGTAAAGATCCATTTTGTGATAAAAAAATGATATTTCCTATTATACCTATGCATTCATATAGTAATTTGAATGTAAAAAAATCTAAGCTAAAAGCTTCAAATATTGTAGGAAGTGGTATTTATAAAATATATAATATAAATAATAAAGAGATTGATTTGATTTCTAATGAAGATTATTATTTGAAAAAAGCAAATATAAAAAATATAAAATGTAAAATTGTACCGTCTTTTGATACTAGAATTCATATGTTAGAATCAAGAGAGAGTGATATAACAAATATAAATACAATTGATGCAAGAAAATATTCAAATAAGGATTTTAATGTTATTGATTATAGTTCAAGAGAATTTGTATTTTTGAGATTAAATGATGAAGATGAAAAATTACAAAATGAAAATATAAATAAATTTTTGATAAACGCAATAGATAAAGACGCTATATTAAAAGAGATATATGTTGATAAAGGAGAGGTAAATAGTTTGCCACTTCATAAAAAAACAAAATATTACAATCATGATTTAATTGAAGTATATAATAAAGATGATGCATATTCTTATATTCAAAAATATGCACAAGAAAAAGAGATAAAAGAAGATTTAAATACTTATTTATCATTAAATTTATTAGTATCAAAAGAGGATGAAAATAAAATTTCGATAGCTTATAAATTAAAAAAAGATTTTATGGATTTAAAGGTAAATCTAAATATTATAGAATTAAATAATGAAGATTTTTTGAAAAAAATTGAAAAGAAAGATTATGAATTGGCACTGATGACTTGGAAGATGCCAGTATACCCTCAAATTAAAAATTATTATTATTTGCAAAATAATTTTAATAGAAAAAATAATAATCTTAATTTAGCATTTAATAATTTTATTAATTCAAACAAAGATAGCTATTTAAATGATTATAAGATATTACAAAAAAATATATTTGAAAATTTATTTAATGTGGGATTGTTGATAAAGAGTAATAGCCTTATAATTGATAAAAATATAAAGGGAAATTTAAGTCCAAATTCATTTAATATATATAATGGAATAGAGAATTTAGACTTAAAATAGGAGGCGTTTAAATGAAAAAACTTGGAATATGGATTGGTGTTATAATAGCTATAATTGTAGTGTCATTTTTCTTTGGAGCTTATTTAGGGAATAGATATAAATCAGATTATACACAAGAAAATTCAAAAAAGATGGATATTAAAAAAGTTATAGAAAATAAAGATACTAGTAATAGTACACAAACAAATAATACAAATAATAATGTAGAAGAAAGTAATTTAGATGGTCAAAATAATTCTAATAACACAACAAATAATACAACTGGAAATACAAATGCAACTAATACAACTACAAATAATACAACTAATACTAACACAAATACGCAAACAACCAATCAAAATGAAGATGAATCAAAGATTATATATAGAATAATAGTTGATGGAGACCAAAAGGTAGCACTTACAGGAAAGCAAAAAGCAATAGATTATGCTAAGAAAAATTTCAAAGGAAATGTAGTTATACAATCTTCAAAAACAAATGAAACGGTAGCTGAATTTAGAGTTGAATAAAATTTATTTTAAAATAGGAATACAGTATTATATTTAAAAAATATAAAATAAAGAATCATAATAAAAAAAATTTATGATATAATAATATTCAATAAGAAATTTGATTAAAGGGAGATTTGCTATGATTAAAAAATTGTCGATATGTTTACTTGGTATTTGTTTATTTACTTCTACTGCTTCATATGCTGCTGATTATAAGACTGTTAAGGTTTCTGCTGATGTTTTAAATGTCAGATCAGGAACTAGTATTGAGGCAGATGTAATAGGAAAAATTGAAAATTCAAAAGAAATTAGTGTTATTAATGAAATTGAAGAAAATGAACTTAAATGGTATGAGATAAATTTTGAAAAAGATAAAAAAGCATACATAAGCGCAGAATATACAAGTGACATAAGTGATGGTTTTTATGGTGTAGTTATAGATAATAATTGTAATATAAGAAAAGAAGCTGATTTAAAATCAGATGTATTACATAAAGTTAATATGTCTGATAAGGTATATATATATGAAAAAGAAGGCGATTTTTATAAAATAAAATACAAAGATACTAAAGCTTATATATTTAGTGATTTAGTTTCTTTGGATAAGACTTATATAGTTGGTAGTGCAGTAGCAACAAGAGGTGAATTTAGAAACGATGCTTCAAAGATAATATCTGTTGCAAAAAGTAAAATGGGTGTTCCTTATGTATATGGAGCTAATGGACCAAATGCATATGATTGTTCATCATATACTAAATATGTATTTAAAAAGGCTTTAAATATCAATATACCAAGAACTTCTTTAGAACAAAGTAAAACAGGTACAAAAATATCTAAAGAGAATTTATTGCCAGGAGATTTAGTATTTTTTGATACAAGCAAAAAAGGTAGAGTTAATCATGTTGGAATATATTTAGGTAAAGGAAAGTTCATACATGAATCATCTGGTTCAGCTAAATCAGTTACAATTTCTGATTTGAGCACTGGTTTTTATAAAAGAGTATACAAATGGGCAAGAAGAATCAAATAATAAAATTTAATAGTTAAAAAAATATTTAAAAACATTATCGAGTTTATCTTGATAGTGTTTTTTTTATAGAAAAAAAATAAAGCTATCATTATATCAAATGGGAATCGTTTTTAATAAACTTTGTAAATCTAAAAATGAATTAGTATTGTGGGAATCCTTAAAAAAGCCAATCGTGATTAATTAGTCTGAATTTTTACGAAAAGGAATATGAACATTGTTAAATTATTAATAAAAATACATAAAAATTTATTATATTCGACAAAAATTATCTTTCTATACAAATTGGTTTATTGTATACACTTGAAAAAATGTTGAAATACTAATATAATATTAATGTGGATTATGGTGTTTGAAGATGCATAATTCAAATTTATAATAAAAAGATAACTAATATTTGATTATATTTGTGTATAAATATGTAGGAAAAAAGCCTTAAATAAAATATATTTAAAGCTAGATTATATATGATATAATCAACTAGTAACTAAATTTTTATTAAATGGATTATTATGGTGTTATGTATTTTGGATTCATAATTTGATTAAAGATATTTTAATTGCAATGTTGTAAAGCTTGTAACTTCTTTAAATTAAACTGAATTTATTTAATATAATACCAAAATAAGCATAATTTTTTTTGTTTTTTTATTAGAAAATGTTTTCCTTTTTTTTAAAAGGAAATATTGCTTAAACTATAATGTTTTAGGAGGGAAGAATATGAAGTTTTCAACTTTCAAAGGCGGAGTACATCCTCCACACAGAAAAAAATCAACTGAAAAACTAGCTGTGAGGAGAGCCAATGAGCCAAAGATGGTTTATATACCATTACAACAGCATATAGGTGCTCCAGCTAAAGCTCTTGTTAAGCCTGGTGATCAAGTAAAAGTAGGTCAACTTATAGGTGAAATGCAAGGGTTTGTATGTGCTCCAATTCACTCATCAGTTTCTGGTGTTGTTAAAAAGGTGGCACAATCAAATGTTACTAATGGAACAGGACTTTGTGTAATCATTGAAAATGATATGAAAAATGAAATTCATGAAGACATAAAGCCTTTTAAGCCAGTTGAAGAATTAACTGGAGAAGAAATCGTGCAAATAGTAAAAAATGCAGGTATAGTAGGTATGGGTGGAGCGACATTCCCAGCATACGTTAAATTATCTCCTCCAAAGGAAAAGAAAATAGAGTATATTATATTAAATGGTGCAGAATGTGAGCCTTATCTTACAGCAGATCACAGATTAATGTTAGAAGAACCAGAAGATGTAGTATATGGTCTTAAGGCTCTTATGAAGTCTGTAGATGTTAAAAAGGGTTACATAGGTATCGAAAATAACAAGATGGATGCAATAAAAGCTATGCAAGAAGCATGTCAAGGACATGAAGGTATTGAAGTTGTAGCTTTAGAAACTAAATATCCACAAGGTGCAGAAAAACAACTTATATATGCATGTATAGGAAAAGAAGTTCCTTCAGGTGGACTTCCTATGGATGTTGGAGTTGTTGTAAATAATGTAGGAACAGCAGCACAACTTTCTAAGACTATAAAAACAGGATTACCATTAATAGAAAGAATCACAACTGTAACTGGTAGTGCTATAAAAGAGCCTGCTAATTTACTTATAAGAGTAGGTACGTTAGTAGATGAAATCATAGAAGAATGTGGTGGATTCAAAGAAGAACCAGGAAAAATAATAATGGGTGGACCTATGATGGGATTTGCTCAATATGCAACAGATATACCAGTAGTAAAAGGTAGTTCAGGCATTCTATGTCTAAACAAAGAAGAAGCAACTTTAAAACAACCTCAAAACTGTATTAAATGTGGTAAATGTGTTGATATTTGTCCAGCTAATTTACAACCAGTTTATTTAAGTGCTTATTCTTTAAAGAATGATTTTGAAAAAACTGAAGAATTTAGAGCGTTAGATTGTATAGAGTGTGGATCATGTTCATTCATATGTCCATCTAAGAGACCTTTATTACAATCAATAAGAGTAGCAAAAAGAGAAATAATAGCAAAAAGAAGAAAAGAAAGTAAGTAGCAAGGAGGGAAAATAAATGAGTACAAAACTATTAATATCATCTTCTCCTCATTTAAGAGCGAAAGAAGATATATCAACAGTAATGAGAGATGTAGTAATTGCTTTGCTTCCAGCTACAATAGCATCTTTATATTACTTTAGAATGGGAGCATTAAAGGTAATATTATCTGCCGTTATAGGTGCGGTACTTTCTGAATTTGCAATGCAAAAGATACTTAAAAAAGAAGTAACTATAAATGATTGGTCAGCTGTTTTAACAGGACTTTTATTAGCTTTTAATATACCAGCATCAGCACCAATATGGTTACCATTTGTAGGTTCAGTATTTGCAATAGTTGTAGTAAAACAATTATTTGGTGGACTTGGTCATAACTTTATGAATCCAGCATTAGCAGCAAGAGCGATGCTTTTAGCTTCATGGCCAGTTGAAATGACTAAATGGGTTACTCCAGGAGCTGATGCAGTTACAACTGCAACACCACTTGGAATTTTAATGGAACAAGGAAAAGATGCAGCACTTAATTTAAATATAATGGATTTATTAATAGGTAATGTAGGTGGATGTATAGGAGAAACTTCAGCAGGACTTTTAATATTAGGTGGATTATACCTTATTTATAGAAAAGTTATAACTTATACTATACCAGCTTATTACATTGGAACAGTAGCAGTTTTAACACTTTTAGTTGGTGGATTTGATTTTAAATATATGATATTCCACACAGTTGCAGGTGGACTTATGATAGGTGCATTCTTTATGGCTACAGATTATGCTTCTTCTCCTGTAACACAAAAAGGACAAATTATTTATGCTATAGGTTGTGGACTTATGACAGTTGCAATAAGAGTTTGGGGAGGATATCCTGAAGGGGTTTCTTATTCAATCTTATTTATGAACGTTGCAACACCACTTATAGAAAAATACACTAGTCCAAGAGTATTTGGGGAGGTGTCTAAATAATGAAAGAGATTATTAAATTAGGTGCTATCCTAACTGTTATATGTGCAGTTGCAGCATTTGCACTTGGTTTTACAAATCAAATGACAGCGGGTGCAATAGCAGAACAAGCAGCACTTTCAAGTACAAATATGAGAAAAGAATTATTAGCAGATGCAAATAAATTCGAAGAAATAAAAGAAGATTTTAATGCACCATTGGTAAGAGAAGTATACAAAGGTTTAAAAGATGGTGAAGTAGTAGGATATACTATAAAAACTGCACCAAGTGGTTATGGTGGAGAAGTTGAAGTTATGGTTGGTATAAGTACAGATGGTAAAATTACTGCTGTAAGTATTGGTAATCATACGGAAACACCAGGTCTTGGAGCAATAGCTAAGGATGATTCATTTAATGATCAATATGATGGAAAATCTGTAAGCAAAAATTTAGAAGTAATCAAAAATGGAACTCCACAAGATAATCAAATAGTAGCAATTTCAGGAGCAACTATAACTTCAGATGCTGTTACTAGAGGAGTTAATGCAGCTATTGAATTATATAATAATTCATTAAGTAAATAGGAGGTGTCGGTTTTGAATTATTTAAAATTAATCAAAAACGGTATTATAGATGAAAACCCAGTATTTGCTCAAGCTTTAGGTATGTGTCCAACTCTAGGTGTTACTACATCTGGTATAAATGGATTTGGTATGGGTATGGCAACTACTGCAGTTTTAATATGTTCGAATATAGCAATATCTTGTCTTAGAAAGTTTATACCTTCAAAGATAAGAATACCAGCATTTATAGTTGTAATAGCAACATTTGTTACAATTGTTGGAATGGCTCTAAAGGCGTATATGCCTGCTTTAGATCAACAGCTTGGACTATTTATTCCACTTATAGTTGTTAACTGTCTTATATTAGGTAGAGCAGAAAGTTTTGCTTCAAAAAATAACCCTGTAGCATCAATATTTGATGGAATCGGTATGGGTCTTGGTTTTACAGTTGCGCTTACTTTATTAGGTGTTACAAGAGAAATATTAGGTGGAGGAACTATATTTGGTTATGCAGTATTTGGAGCAGCATATAAACCTGCTTTAATAATGATATTACCTCCTGGAGCATTTTTAGCATTAGGATTTTTACTTGTGGCATTTAATAAGCTTACAAAAGGTAAAGAAGATAAGAAAGCAGCTTAATAAATTATGTATTTTAGATAATACACTTAGGAGGAGAAATGATGGGGATTTTTATAATTCTTTTAAGTTCAATACTTGTAAATAACTTCGTTATGTCAAGATTCCTAGGTATCTGTCCTTTCCTTGGAGTTTCTAAAAAAGTAGAAACTTCAATTGGTATGGGTATGGCAGTTACCTTCGTTATGGCAATAGCGTCTACTATAACTTATTTTGTACAAAAATTATTGGTGATGGCTGGAATAGAATATTTACAGACATTAGCATTTATATTAGTAATAGCATCATTAGTTCAATTTGTTGAAATGGTTATACAAAAGATGTCACCAACTTTATATCAATCACTTGGTGTATTTCTTCCACTTATAACTACAAACTGTGCGGTACTTGGGGTTGCAGTTATAAATATCCAAGAAGATTACAATTTAATTGAAACTATAATAAACGGTGTTGGAGCAGCAATTGGATTTACTTTAGCAATAGTATTATTTGCAGGAATAAGAGAAAAATTAGAAATAGCAGATATACCTGAAGCTTTCAAAGGTTTCCCAATAGCGCTTATAACAGCAGGTTTAATGTCAATAGCATTCCTTGGATTCGCAGGATTAGTTTAGGAGGTGAACGTAAGTGTCTTTAATAGTAAATTCGGTAGCAGTACTTAGTGGTATGGGTCTAATATTTGGAGCAGGACTAGCTTTTGCATCTCAAAAATTTGCAGTAGAAGTTGACCCTAAAGTAGAAGCAATAAATAATGCTTTACCAGGAGCAAACTGTGGTGGTTGTGGACTACCAGGGTGTTCTGCATTAGCTCAAGCTATAGTTGAAGGAAAAGCACCAGTTAATGCTTGTCCTGTTGGTGGTTCAGATTGTGCATCACAAATAGCTTCGATTATGGGTGTTGAAGCAGAAGCAGGAGAGAAAAAAGTAGCAAGAGTTATATGTAATGGAACTTGTTCATCAGCAAAAGAAAAAGCAGAATATGTTGGAATTAAAGATTGTAAAGCTGCTATGCTAGTAGCATCTGGATCTAAATCATGTACATATGGTTGCTTAGGTTTAGGTACATGTGTTAGTGCATGTGCGTTTGGTGCAATAGATATAGTTGATGGAGTAGCAGTAATAGATAAAGATAAATGTGTATCTTGTGGAAAATGTACAGATGTTTGTCCAAAGAATGTAATAGATATGGTACCTTACTCTAAAGAGGTTGTAGTTGAATGTAATTCTTTAGATTTTGGTAAAGCGGTTAAGGATAAATGTGCAGTTGGTTGTATAGGATGTGGAATGTGCGTTAGAGAATGTCCATTTGATGCTATTATATTTGAAAATAAAATAGCAAAAATAGATTATGAAAAATGTAAACAATGCTATAAATGTGTTGTTAAATGTCCTACAGGAGCAATTTCAGGAAACCCTGAAAAAATTGAAAAAGTTAAAAAAGCTCAAGAAGCAAAAAAAGCAAGAGAAGCGGCAAAGAAGAAAGAAGAAGCTTTAAAAAAGGCAGCACAAGCAGAAAATAAAGAAGAAAAATAATAATATTTTAAAACTGAATTTAAATTGTAAATACTTTGTAACTAAAATAAGGCGTGGTAGTAACTACGCCTTATTGTTTTTTTTAATTACAAGTGGTAAACTTAAGTAGGTACAATTAATTAGATTTAAGAGGTGATAAAGTGAATATAGTATTAGCATCAGGATCTCCAAGAAGAAAAGAGTTACTTATGAAATTTATAAAAGATTTTAAAATTCAAATAAGTGATATAGAAGAAGACATGACTACATACAATGATGTTAATTCTTTAGTTATGAAGTTGGCATTTGAAAAAGGTGCTGATGTTTTAAATAGATGTGAAGATGATGAGATTATTATTTCTGCTGATACAATAGTTGTTTATAATAATGAAGTATTAGGAAAGCCACATAGCGAGGAAGACGCAAGAGCTATGCTTGAAAAACTTTCTAATAATTATCATGAAGTTATAACGGGTATTTGTATAATGAAAAAAGAAGGTAATATAAAAATCTTAGATTATGAAACAACTAGAGTAAAAATGAAAAAATTGGATAAGAATGAGATTGAAGACTATATAAAAACAGGTGAGCCTATGGATAAAGCCGGAGCTTATGGAATCCAAGGTTTAGGTAGTATATTTGTCGAAAGTATAGAAGGAGACTATTATAATGTGATGGGACTTCCTCTAAACAAATTATATTCTTATCTTTTAAAGTATTTTGATATATCTCTATTAAATACAAAATAATACTTGGATTAGGTTACTTGTTTAATTAGGAGGTTTTTTTATGGAAAAGATTCTAATTAAGGAAAGGCCATTTGAGGAAAGACCAAGAGAAAAGATTATCAAATATGGAGTTTCTTATCTAAGTAATGCAGAGCTTTTAGCAATACTTCTAAGAACAGGAAATAAAAATATGTCAGCTTTACAGCTTGCAGATTATATTATAAACAGCGACAAAGAAGGTATTTACAGATTTTTTAACATAACATTTGAAGAACTTACAGAATTTAATGGTATAGGAATGGCTAAAGCTTGCGAAATATTATCATGTATTGAACTTGGAAAAAGAATATTTAAAGGGAACATAGAAAATAAAGTTAAAATAAAATCACCAAAAGATATATTTGACTATTATTCAATTGATATGAGTTTCCTAAAAAAAGAAGTTTTTAAGATACTTCTTCTGAATACTAAAAATGAAGTAGTTAAAGATGTTGATATATCAGTGGGTTCTTTAAACTCATCTATAGTTCATCCAAGAGAAGTTTTTTTAGAAGCGATAAAGAGAAGTGCAAATTGTATAATGCTAGTGCATAACCATCCTTCAGGAAATGTAAATCCTAGTGAAGAAGATAAAAGAATTACAAATAGGCTAATTGAAGCTGGAAATATAATTGGTATAAGGATTTTAGATCATATTATTATAGGGAATAACAAATATTACAGTTTTAAAGAAAATTTTCTTATTTGAGGAAGGTGCATTTTATGTCAGAACTAAGCAAAGAAATAAACAATGAAGAAATAAATAAAAGAGATTCAAATAAAGATATAATAAAAAAAGAAATGAATAATGAAGTTGAAGTAAAAAGAAAAAAAAGAAAAGAAAAAAAATCATCAGAAAAAGGTCTGTTTACTTTTTTCTCAAAAGACATGGGTATAGATTTGGGAACAGCAAATACTTTAGTATATGTTAAAAATAGAGGAATTATAGTAAGAGAACCATCTGTTGTTGCGATAAATGAAGAGAAAAAAACTGTATTAGCAGTTGGTGAGGAAGCAAAAAATATGATAGGGAGAACTCCAGGTGATATAAGAGCAATAAGACCTATGAAAGATGGGGTTATTGCTGATTTTGATGTTACGCAAAGTATGATCAAATATTTCATTAAAAAGGCATATCCTAGGAAGTTTTTAGTAAGTCCAAGAATAGTGATTTGTGTTCCTTTTGGTGTTACAGAAGTTGAAAAAAGAGCAATAGAAGAAGCTGCACTGCAAGCAGGTGCTAGAGAAGCGTATCTTGTAGAAGAACCTATGGCAGCTGCAATTGGAGCTGGACTTAAGGTTGAAGATCCAACTGGTAATATGGTTGTAGATATTGGTGGAGGAACTACTGAAATAGCTGTTATATCCTTAGGTGGTATAGTTACTGCTAAGTCAATAAGAATTGGTGGAGATGAACTTGATGAATCAATATCATCTTATATCAAAAAAGAGTATAATCTTATGATTGGAGAAAGAACAGCAGAGAATATAAAAATTAATGTTGGTTCTGCTTGTAAAGAAGCAGATGTAATGCCTTCTATGGAGATAAGAGGACGTGATATGATTCAAGGTCTTCCTAAGACTATAGAAATAACAGCAGACGAAATAAGAGATGCATTAAAAGAGCCTGTTATAGATATACTAGAAGCTATAAAATCAACTTTGGAAAAAACACCACCTGAACTGGCTTCTGATATTATAGAAAATGGAATAGTTTTAACTGGTGGAGGAGCTATGCTAAAGGGCTTAGATATACTTATAAATAAGGAAACAAATATGCCAGTTCATATTGCTAAAAATCCGTTGGATTGTGTTGCTATGGGAACAGGTAAGGTAATAGATTCTATAGAAGTATTAAAAGAAGTTTTAATATCTACTAGAAAACTATAGAAGAGTGGTGTTTTGTATGAGAAAAAAACTATTTAGCAAAAAAAATAAAGAAGTGATAGTGATATTTAGTATTGCTATCACTCTACTTTTAATTAGTGGTGCATCATTAAAATCAAATAATAATATATTATTATCATCTGGTGTTGATATAATATCATTTGGAGAATCTGTTGTAAAAAAGCCATATGATTTTATAAAATCAAATATAGATGCAATGTTTAATTATAGAAAACAAATGAAAAAAATAGATGAACTAGAAGAAGAATTATCAAAATTAAAAAAAGATTATGTTAAAGAGAAATTGATAAAAGAAGAAATTGATGAATTAAGGGATTTAAAAGAAAGTCTTAAATATGTAGAAGAAGATTTAAATAAAGATTATATATCAGCTTCAGTTGTAGGAAAAAATGATGGGAAGTATTATACATCTTTTATTGTTTCGGCAGGAAAAAATCAAGGAGTAAAGGAAAATTCTGTAGTTGTATCTGGAAAAGGTCTTGTTGGAAGAGTTTTTGAGATTTCTAATAATTATTCAAAAGCGATATCTTTATTAGATTACAAATCTTCAGTTAGTTTTCAAATACTTCGTAATAGTGATTATGTTGGAGTTATAAATCAAGATCCAATAATAAATGATATTGAAGTTGAAGAAGGTTATTTAAAAGGCTATTTATTTGATATGAAATACGATGTAGTTCCAGGTGATATACTTATAACTTCTGGTTTAGGGATTTATCCAAAGGGAATACATATTGGGGAAATAAAAGAAATAAAAGAAGATAAGAATAATTTGGTTAAATATGTAAAGGTGGAAAGTTATTCTGATTTGAAAAATTTAGATAAAGTTATGATTATAAATGGTAGAAATATAGATTAAGGAGAATTTTATGAGGATTTTAATAAATATTTTAATAGCTATAATACTTATTATATTTCAAAATTCAATAATAAACTATACTCCTATAAATATAGATTTATTATTATGTTATATGGTATATATATCTATTTATTCAGAGTCTTATGAAAATATTGTATTAGCTATATTTTTTGGATTTTTAAAAGATCTATCCGTAGAAAATTATTTTGGAATAACTTCTTTTATATGGTTTTTTATATCATATATCATATACAAACTAAAAGATAGAATATTTAAAGATAGTGAACTTTCCATAATTTTCATAATTACATTTTCAACATTATTTCAAGAATTTATGTATTTAATATTTTTAAATGAATATCAAAAAAATATATTGCAAGAAGGAATAAATTTAGGGTTTTTAATTATATTTAATATAGTTTTTGCAACAATTTTGAACATAAAAAGAATGAGAAAGCAAACTAAACCTTTTAGTAAAAGGATGAGATAAATGAAGAAAAAAATAGAAAATAGGTATTTGTTTATATATTGGATGTTTTTAAGTGTTTTTTTGGTTATATTTTTTAGACTATCATATTTAACAATAGTAAAAGGCGATAAATATTTGCAAGAAGCACAAAATAAAGTTTATAGAAATATATCAATAGAAGCACCTAGAGGTGAAATAAGAGATAGATATGGCAGATTGCTTGCAGGAAATAGATCTAGTTTTAGTGTTACTATATCAAAAAATCAGATAAAAAAAGGTATGGAAAATGAAGTTTCGCTAAAATTAATGAATATACTTATAGACAATGAAGAAAAATGTATAGATGAATTTCCACTTAAAAAAGAAAATGGAGAATTTTATTTTACATTTGATAAAAAAATAAATGATTGGAAAAATGGATTTGAAATACCTTCTAATTTAAATGCAAAAGATAGTTTTTATTATTTAGCAAATAGACTTGTAGATGAGGGTTTGCTTACAGAAAATGATTTATTAGAAGATAAATTCATATTACAAAAGAGAGTCAATCAAGCAGGATATTATCCTCCTATTAGTGCGAAAAAATGGGAATTTATCGAGGATATGAAGAAAAATGCTTGGCTTGGCAAGTATAAAATTACAAATGTGGATGAAAAACCAGATGAAGTTTATTTAAAAATATTAGATTATTTTAAGATAGATAAGAGTTTGGCATATGAAGATATAAATAAAATACTTATAATAAGAGATAGGTTAAGATTAACTGGTTATTTACAATATCAACCTATAAAAGTAGCAACAGATGTTTCTAAAAAGACAGTTGCCCAAATATCAGAACATATGCTTGATCTATCGGGTGTAGAAATAAGGATTGATCCAATTAGATATTATCCAAATTCTAATTTGGCAGCACATGTAATTGGTCAAATAGGAAAAATATCAAGAGATTATGAAATAGAAAAATACACTAGAAATGAAGATTATAAAGATAAATATGACTTAAGTGATTATATTGGTAAAACTGGTATAGAAAAATCATTTGAAGACAGATTACATGGAGTAAAAGGATATAAAAAAGTACAGGTAGATGCTTCTGGTAGGCTTATAAAGGAAATTGAAAGAAAAAGTCCAGTATCTGGTGATACTTTATATTTAACTATAGATATGGATTTACAAAAAGCAACAGAAAATTCTTTGGAAAATGTATTAAGAACTTTGCAAAAAGGACAAGTATATAAAAGTCCTTATGGTGATGTTAGACTTAGAGATTCAAGAAGAATATTTAAAAATGCAACTTCTGGAGCTGCTGTTGCATTAGATGTAAAAACTGGAGAAGTATTAGCTCTTGCCAGTTATCCTAATTATGATCCTAATATATTTGTAAATGATATATCAAATGAGGATATGAAGAAATTACTTCCAAATAATATGAATGACCCATTAGCACCTAGACCACTTTATAATATTGCTACTATGACACATGTACAGCCTGGTTCTGTTTTTAAGATGATTACTGGTGCTGCTGCAATGGAAGCAGGTCTTAGTCCTTTTTATGAAATACAAGATAAAGGTTATATAGAGCTTGGTAATAGAACTTTTGGATGTTGGCTTTGGAATGATAGAAGGGCTTTTCATGGAAGTGAAAATCTGATAAAAGCAATTGAAGATTCTTGTAACTATTATTTTTATTGTATAAGTGATGGTTATGATTATGCTAAAGATAAAAAACTTCCAGTTGATGTTTCTATTGACAATGTTATAGATATGGCTAAATTATTTGGTCTAAACGAAAAAACAGGAATTGAAATAGAAGAATCAATAGGAGAAGTGCCAGATGAAGAAAGTAAGCTAAGAATTACAAAGAGAAGTTTAAAATATAAATTGAATGATTTATTAAAAGAATATTTTAAAGATATAAATTATAAAAGTGAAAAATACAAAGAGAGAATTGAACTTATAGTTTCTTGGACTGAAGAAAACCCTTCAAGAGGAGAGATTATAAAGAGATTATCTAGTTTAAATATAAAGGAAGAGAAGATTACAGAGGTTACAGATTTAATTAAATATAGTTATTTTAATAGAGCAAAGTGGAAAACTGGTGATAAATTCAACTTAGCCATAGGACAAGGAGAAAACTCATATACACCACTACAAATAGCTAGATATATAGCAATACTTGCAAATGATGGATATATTAATGACGTTACATTGGTAGGAAAAGCAAAGGATTCTTCTACAGGAGAAGTCTTTATAAATAATAATGAAAAAACTGAATTGGATTTAAAGAGTAAAGATAAATTAAAATATATAAGAGAAGGTATGCTTAAAGTTTCGGAAGAAGGTACGGCAAAAAGTTTATTTAAGAATTTTCCAGTTAGGATTGCAGGAAAGACTGGTACAGCCCAAAAAAGTGGTTGGATTCCTAAAGTTGATGAAAAAAAATACTATTTATCAGTTTTAAAATATTTTGGACTTAATGAAGAAGAGGTTTTAAATGTATCAAGTGAAATAGCTAAAAAAGACGATAACAAAAAATCTGAAGTTTATTATATTAAAAAAGCTATATTTAAATTAAAACCGAATCTGACAATAAATGATTTAAATGCATATAAGGAAAATTATGATAACTTTGCATGGTTTTCTTGTTTTGCACCATATGATGATCCTCAAATAGCCGTTGTAGTTTTGATTTTTAATGGAGGACATGGTAGTTATAGTGGTGTTATTGCAAGAGATATAATTGGAGCATATATGGGAATTAATGAAGAAACACAAAATCAAAAAGAATTGATTTTAAATAATAGATTGATGCCTTAGTCTATAATTTTGATTAAATTCTTTCTATAATAGATATATATATATTATAGAAAAATGGTATAAAATTATTTGAATATATTATATAATAAAGATAATTAAAATTATTCTTATTATATAATTTTAAATGCAATTGCATTTTTGGTGAGGATTTTTTAATGGAGGACAAAATGAATGGAGAAAAAATTATAGAATTTAAAGGTTCTAAAAAAGGTATATATATAAGCATTAAAGGTTATGAAAATTTAGAGGAAATTAAAAATATAATAACTAAAAAAATATCTAAAAATGAAGATTTTTTCAAAGGTGCAATGATTGATACTATAAAAAGTGATTTGTTAGACGATGTTGATATTTTGGTTTTGGAAAACTATTTAGAAAAGGAATACAAGCTAAAATTTGTCAAAGATGAGATTACAGATGAGGTGTTTGATGGAATAAGACAAGGGAATACTAAATTTTTAAAATCAACACTTAGATCTGGTGCAAAGATATTTTTTAAGGGAAATGTTGTTTTAATTGGTGATGTAAATCCGGGAGCACAGGTAATTGCTTATGGAAATGTCATAATAACAGGTTCTTTAAGAGGTATGGTGCATGCTGGTGCAAATGGAAATGAAGAAGCATTTGTATCTGCTAATAATTTAGATCCAACACAACTTAGAATTGCGGGAAAAATTGCGATTCCACCAGAAAATCAAGACAAACCAGATATACCAGAAGTTGCTTTTATAAAGAATGATAATATAGTAATTGAATCCTATACAAAAAATACATTATTTAATTAAAGCTAGGAGGATTTTTAAATGGGAAAAGTTATTGTTATAACATCAGGTAAGGGTGGTGTAGGTAAAACTACCACTACAGCAAACTTAGGAACTGCACTTGCTATGTTAAAAAAAAAGACAGTAGTTGTTGATGCCGATATTGGTCTTAGAAACTTAGATGTGGTTATGGGGCTAGAAAATAGAATTGTTTATGATATTGTAGATGTTGTTGAAAAAAACTGTAGATTAAATCAAGCTCTTATAAAAGATAAAAGATTTGAAGGATTATTTTTACTTCCAGCAGCTCAAACAAGAGATAAAACGGCTGTTTCAGAAGATCAAATGAAAGTACTATGTGATGAGCTAAAAAAATCATTTGATTATATATTAATAGATTGTCCTGCTGGAATTGAACAAGGTTTTAAAAATGCTATAGCAGGAGCAGAATTATCATTTGTAGTTACAACTCCAGAAGTATCTGCTGTAAGGGATGCGGATAGAATAATTGGACTTTTGGAAGCTAATGAACTTGAAAATCCTCAACTTATAATAAATAGATTAAGAGTTGATATGGTTAAACGTGGAGATATGATGAATATTGATGATATAATAGATATATTAGCAATTGATTTAATAGGGGTTATTCCAGATGATGAACTTATAATAACATCAACAAATCGTGGAGAACCTGTTGTAAGTTTAAATTCATCAATGTCAGCACAGTCTTATAGAAATATAGCTAGGAGAGTTTTAGGTGAAGATGTTGAATTTATAGATTTGGAAGTAGAAGAAAAATTTGTAGATAAAATTAAAAAGCTTTTTGGTTTGAAAAAGTAGAGGTGAATTAAATGTTAGATATGTTAAAAGTATTTTCTAATGAGTCAAAAATGAGCAAGAATATTGCGAAGGAGAGACTAAAATTAGTTTTGGTACACGACAGAGCTAATTGTTCATCTGAATTTTTGGGCAATATAAAGGGCGAAATCTTAAGTGTTATATCAAATTATATTGAAGTGGATGAAGATAATTTGGAAGTGAAAGTTACAAAAACAAGAAACGAAGGAAAGGTTGTTTCAGCCCTTGTTGCAAATATTCCTATAAAAAATATGAAGAATTCAAAATAAAGAAAGTTGGCAGAGTAATGATTTTAAAGATGATAAAATCTATAGATTGGATTCTTTTGCTTAGTGTATTTCTTATATTTATAATAGGTCTTATAACTATAAGCAGTGCTGTACATATACTAGATGGTGGCAGCAAGAAGATGATTATAGTACAAGCCCTGGCATTTTGTGTAGGGCTTTGTGCTATGTCTGTATTTATATTTATAGATTATAATAAATTCAAAGAATATAGAAGATATCTTTATGTACTCAATATATTCTTATTGCTCTTAGTATATGTACCAGGACTAGGGGTGAAAATTGCAGGAGCTAGATCTTGGATTAATTTAGGTGTTTTAAATTTTCAAACTTCAGAACTTGTAAAAATAAGTTTTATACTTTGTTTTGCAAGTTTTATGGAAGATAAAAAGGGTGAAATTAATAAAATCAAAGATCTAATACCTATAGGACTTTATTGCTCTCCTGTCCTTTTAATGCTTTTAAAGCAGCCTGATTTAGGAACTACTATAGTATTTATATCAATAATAGCAGGTATGTTGTTTGTATGTGATATGGATTTAAAATTAATAAGAAATTTAATTTTAATACTACTTATAGCAATACCTGTAATATATCCAAATTTAGAAAATCATCAAAAACAAAGAATTGATGAATTTTTTGATAATTATCAATTAAACCAATCGATAATAGCAATTGGTTCAGGAAAAGTATTTGGTAAGGGACTTTATCAAGGAACGCAAAATAGATATAATTTCTTACCAGTTCAAGAGTCTGATTTTATATTTGCTGTATTGGTTGAAGAAACAGGGCTTTTAGGAGCTTCTATTTTATGTTTGTTATTTTTATTATTTTTAATTAGAATACTTCGGATTGCAGCAATATCAAAAGATTTCTACGGGAGTCTTGTCTGTACAGGAGTGCTCTTTATGTTTTTATATCAAATTGTACAAAATATAGGAATGACAATAGGTCTAATGCCTATAACTGGGGTAACACTTCCTTTTGTAAGTTATGGAGGAAGCTCTATGGTTACAAGTTTTATGGCTTTAGGATTAGTTTTAAATGTATCAATGAGAAGAAGGAAGATTAATTTTTAGGGAGTGGAACAATGAATATATCTTTAATTGCACATGATGAAAAGAAAGATTTGCTTGTGAATTTTTGTGTTGCATATGAATATATCTTAGAGCATCACACATTATTTGCAACAGGGACAACTGGTCTTAGAATAATGGATCAAACTAAACTTAATATACATAGATTTAAGTCTGGTCCATATGGAGGAGACCAACAAATAGGTGCAAAAATTGCTGAAGATAATATGGATTTAGTAATTTTTCTAAGAGACCCAATGGCGGCGCAACCACATGAACCTGATATTCAAGCACTTATAAGACTTTGTGATGTTCATCATGTACCAATAGCTACTAATTTGGCTTCAGCAGAACTTTTTATAAAAGCGATTGAAAGAGGCGATTTGGATTGGAGAGCTATTTTTAAAAAATAATATAAAATAAATAATATGAAAATGCTAATTTAAATTTTGAATTTAAATTAGCATTTTTTTATTTATATTTATATCTAAAAAAGTTTTTTATTATAAATTTATTTATGAAGAATATAGTTATTTCTATAACTAAAAATATTAAATATATTATTTATATATGAAATTTAATGAATTATAAAGTATTCTATAGTTATTTTAAGATAATCTGATTATAAAAACAAAATTTCTGTTTGACAAAAATTTAATTATTTGTTTTTATAATTATGAATTTATAAATAAGGGGTTATTTATAAATATCTTAAAAATAGGGGGATTTATATGAAAAATTCAAATGTAGTTTTAAAAGAAGAGAAAAAGAAAGATAATTTGTTTTTAAAATTTACAAATTTATGTGTTAATTTGGTTCAAAATTATTTACCTGATCCATTTTTGTTTGCATCTATACTGACTTTAGTTGTACTTGTCATGGGAGTTTTGGTGACTAAACAGTCAGTAACACAAATGACAAATCATTTTGGTAATCAAATGTGGGCACTTCTTGGTTTTTCAATGCAAATGGCATTAGTACTTGTGACTGGTCATACTTTAGCAAATACTAATTTAGTGAAATTAAAGCTTGAAAAATTAGCCAGTATTCCTAAAAATGCATTTCAAGCAATTGTAGCAGTAACTTTGGTTGCAACTATATCTAGTTATATAAATTGGGGTTTTGGATTGGTTGTAGGAGCTTTATATGCGAAGGAAATTGCAAAAGTTGTAAAGAAGGTTGATTATAGACTTCTTATAGCATCTAGTTATTCTGGTTTTTTAGTTTGGCATGCAGGGATATCTGGTTCAATTCCACTTAAATTAGCAAGTGGAGGTAATGATTTAGTAAAAGTTACAAAGGGAGCGGTTGTGGAAGCAATTCCAGTAAGTGAAACTATTTTTTCTTTTTATGGATTAATACCATTTTTAATAATTTTAATCACAATGCCTATATTAAATGCATATATGCACCCAAAAGAAAATATATTTGAAATCGATAAAAAATTGATTGAAGATGAAAAGACTAATCTAGATAGTAATATAAAGACTTTTGCAGATAAATTAGAAAATTCTATTTTAATATCGATTTTAATTTCTTTAATTGGATTTATATATATAATAAATTATTTTAAATTAAATGGAGCAAAATTAAATCTAAATATTGTAAATGCTATATTTTTATTCACAGGAATTATACTTCATAAAACACCAAAAGCTTTTTTAAGTGCATTTTCAAATGCGTGTAAGGGAACAAGTGGAATTATACTTCAATTTCCTTTTTATGCTGGAATAATGGGAATGATGACAGGTCTTAATGCATCTGGTGTTTCATTGGCTTCAAGTATATCAGATTTTTTTGTAAATATATCTTCTGTAAATACTTTTCCATTATTTACGTTTTTAAGTGCGGGAATTGTTAATTTTTTTGTACCTTCTGGTGGTGGGCAATGGGCTGTTCAAGCTCCTATTATGATGCCTGCTGGTGTAGAACTTGGAGTTAGTGGTGCTAAAACTGCTATGGCAATTGCTTGGGGAGATTCATGGACTAATATGATACAACCATTTTGGGCTCTACCAGCATTATCTATAGCAGGTTTGAATGCAAAAGATATAATGGGATATTGTGTTATAAATTTAATATATTCAGGAATTATAATTGGTCTATGTTTATTATTTTTATAAATTTTTACAAAAAAATGATAAAAATATAACTATCGAAAAATGACGAAAAATATTCGCTTATTTCATAATGCAAAAAAAATTGCATCAAAAAAGCTTGGAAAATGTTTTTTTATGCATGGAAATGAAAGTTTAGAAAAAAAACATGAAAAATTAGTTGACGAATTTTTAAAAAGTTATATAATTAGAGTTAGATAAGATAATTAAATAACAAAAAATAGAGGTGCAGTTTTTCGGGTAAAAATTAGATGATAAGGAAAGGAACTTCCAATGTTAATTTTGAAGGGGAAAATTGCCGAAAGGTTAATTTAGTTCATTTAAATTATTCTTGGGAGTTGAAAGTAAATTTTCAGCTACTGCCATATTTTTATGGAGCGCTATTTTTGGCATATAAATGCTAAAAGTTCCATAATATTTTATAGATTTTTAGCATTGATTATTCAATGCTTTTTTTATTGGATTTATTTAATACAAATTTTAAAATCTTAGAATTACAAAATGCATTTGTATTCAAAAATAAATTCAAAATATTTTAAATTTTATGATAATTCAAAGGGGGCTACAAAAAATGGAATCGATGATAAGATTGAGAATGAGTTCACATGATGCTCATTATGGAGGAAATTTAGTTGATGGTGCAAGAATGTTGCAATTATTTGGGGACGTTGCAACGGAGCTTTTAATATTAAATGATGGAGACGAAGGTCTTTTTAGAGCCTATGATAAGGTTGAATTTTTAGCACCAGTATATGCAGGAGATTACATAGAAGCTGTTGGTAGAATTATTGAAACAGGAAATTCTTCAAGAAAAATGGAATTTGAAGCTAGAAAGGTTATAGTTCCAAGAACTGATTTAAATGATTCAGCAGCAGATGTTTTAGATGAACCTATAGTTGTATGTAAAGCTAGTGGAACTTGTGTTGTACCTAAAGATAAGCAAAGAAATGTAAAAAGTTTATAAATTATAAATATATGGGGGGACTTTTGCTATGGAAAAACTAATTATAACAGCAGCTATTTGTGGAGCGGAGGTTACAAAGGATCATAATCCAAGTGTTCCATACACAGTATCAGAAATAGCAAGTGAAGCTTATGAAGCTTATAAGGCTGGTGCAAGTATAATACATCTTCATGTTAGAGAAGATGATGGTACTCCAACGCAAAGTAAGGACAGATTTAAAGCGTGTATAGATGCGATAAAAGAAAAATGTGATGATGTTATAATTCAGCCATCTACTGGTGGGGCAGTAGGTATGAGTGATGAAGAAAGATTACAACCAGTTTATTTAAATCCTGAAATGGCAACATTAGACTGTGGAACTTGTAATTTTGGTGGAGATGATATATTTGTAAATACTGAAAATACTATTAAAAATTTTGGGAAACAAATGATTGAACTTAATATCAAACCTGAAATTGAAGTATTTGATAAAGGTATGATAGATATGGCATTAAGACTTAATAAAAAAGGATTTATAAAAGATCCTATGCATTTTAATTTTGTTATGGGTGTAAATGGTGGTATAAGTGCATCTTTAAGAGATTTAGCATTTATGCAATCTAGTATTCCTTCAAATGCTACTTTTACAGTTTCAGGAATAGGAAGACATCAATTTAATATGGCTGCAATGGCAATATCAAGTGGTGGACATGTGAGGGTTGGATTTGAAGATAATGTTTATATGTCAAAAGGTAATCCAGCAAGCTCAAATGCTGATTTTGTAAAAAGAGTTGTGAAAATGGCTAATGAAATTGGTAGAGAAATTGCAACACCAGCTGAAGCTAGAAAAATATTAAATTTAGAAGGTGATTTAAATGAATAAAGTTGTTTCTATAAATGAAATAAAAAATGAATTTAAAGATGGAATGACTTTGATGATCGGTGGATTTTTAGGAGTTGGAACTCCTGAAAAAATTATAGATTTATTAGTTGATATGAACATAAAAGATTTAACTATAATAGCAAATGATACTAGTTATGTTGATAGAGGAATAGGTAGATTAGTTGCTAATGGTCAATGTAAAAAAATTATAGCATCTCATATAGGGACTAATAAAGAAACTGGAAAAAGAATGGTTGAAAAAACTATGGATGTTGAGCTTTCACCACAAGGAACATTAGCAGAAAGAATTAGAGCAGGTGGATGTGGACTTGGTGGAGTTCTGACTAAGACAGGTCTAGGAACTATAGTTGCAGAAGATAAAGATATTATAGAAATTGATGGCGAAAAATACTTACTTGAAAAACCATTAAAAGCAGATTTGGCACTTATTGGAGGGAATGTAAGTGATGAATCTGGAAATACTATATATAAAGGGACTACAAGAAATTTCAATCCTCTTATGGCGATGGCTGCTAATAAAGTTATTGTAGGAGCTAAACAAATCGTAAAAACAGGAGAGATTGATCCAAATAATGTAATAACTCCTGGGGTTTTAGTTGATTATATAGTTAAGGATGGTGAGTAAGATGAGTGCTCAAGCTATTATGGAAAGACTTAATATAGATTCTAAAGAAGCAAAAAAAATAATTGCAAAAAGAATAGCAAAAGAATTAAAAGATGGTCAACTTGTTAATTTAGGGATAGGACTACCTACTATGGTTGCAAATTATATCCCAGAAGATATAAATGTTGTGTTCCAATCAGAAAATGGAATGGTTGGTATGGGACCAGCACCTAGTGAAGATGAATTAGATGAAGATATAACTAATGCTGGAGGACAACATGTAACAGTATTACCTAGTGGCGCATTCTTTGATAGTTCAATGTCATTTTCTCTTATAAGAGGAGGTCATGTTGATGCAACTGTTTTAGGTGCATTAGAAGTTGATGGACAAGGTAATTTATCAAACTGGATAATTCCAGGCAAACTAGTTCCAGGTATGGGTGGAGCTATGGACTTAGTTACTGGTGCAAAAAAAGTAATAGTTGCTACAGTTCATACAGCAAAAGGAAAACCAAAAATACTTAAAGAGTGTAAACTTCCTTTTACAGCTTGTAATGTTGTAGATATGATTGTTAGTGAGCTTGGCGTTATGGAAGTTACAAATGAGGGATTAGTATTAAAAGAGATACATCCACAAATTTCTGTTGAAGAGATAAAAATTCTAACTGAAGCAGAACTTATAATAGATGAAAATCTTAAAAAAATGGAAATTTAATAAAATTGGGGGGAAAGAATATGCAAAAAGGCTGTAAATATGGAACACATAGGGTTATAGAACCTAAAGGTGTATTGCCACAACCAGCAACAAAAATTTCAAATGATATGAACTTATTTGATAATGAAATAAGAATTGATGTTCAAGCTTTAAATATAGATTCAGCAAGTTTTACTCAAATAGAAGAAGAACAAAATGGAAATGAAGAAGCTATAAAAAATAGAATTTTAGAAATTGTTAATGAAAAAGGAAAGATGCAAAATCCTGTTACTGGTTCTGGGGGAATGTTAATAGGAACAATAGAAGAAATCGGGCCTAAAATGCAAGGGAAAACTGATTTGAAAGTAGGAGATAAAATAGCTACTTTAGTATCTTTATCATTAACACCATTAAAAATAGATAAGATAAAAAATATACACAAGGAAATTGATAGAGTTGAAATAGAAGGTAAAGCTATATTATTTGAAAGTGGAATATATGCAAAATTACCAGAAGATATGGATGAAAACTTAGCTTTAGCTGCATTAGATGTTGCAGGTGCTCCAGCTCAAACAGCTAAATTAGTAAAGCCAGGAGATAGCGTATTAATATTAGGAGCTGCTGGAAAATCAGGTATGCTTTGTGGTTATGAAGCTAAAAAAAGAGTAGGTCCTACTGGGAAAGTTGTTGGACTTGTTGTATTTGAAGAAGATAAGAAAAAATTATTAGATGCAGGATTATATCATGATGTTATAGTTGCAAATGCAAAAGAACCAGCATTGGTATTAGAAAAATCATTAGAATCTAATAATGGCAATGAATATGATGTATCTATAAACTGTGTTAATGTTGAAAATACAGAAATGTCAACTATATTACCTGTAAGAGATGATGGAACAGTTTATTTCTTCTCAATGGCTACTAGTTTTACAAAAGCTGCACTTGGAGCTGAAGGTGTTGGAAAAGATGTAAATATGATTATTGGTAATGGTTATACAAAGGGACATGCAGAAATAACATTAGAAGAACTTAGAGAATCTAAGGTTATAAGAGATATATTTGAACAAACTTATGTTCAAAATCAGTTAGTTTAATTGGGGGCTTATTTTTTATATTTATATGGGGGGTTTTAAATATGAAGGTATACAGAAGAAAAGAATTATTTCCAAATGTGAGCAATGAGGACTGGAATGATTGGAAATGGCAATTAAAAAATAGAATAGAAACTGTTGATGAACTTAAAAAATATATACCACTTACAAAAGAAGAAGAAGAAGGTGCAAGAAAATGTCTAGAAACACTTAGAATGTCTATAACACCTTACTATCTTTCAATTATAGATCCAGATGATTTACATGATCCAGTTAGAAAGCAAGCAATACCACTTATAAATGAAATTCATAAATCAGATGCAGATTTATTAGATCCACTTCATGAAGATGGAGATTCACCAGTTCCAGGATTAACTCATAGATATCCTGATAGAGCTTTACTTTTAATAACAGATCAATGTTCAATGTATTGTAGACATTGTACGAGAAGAAGATTTGCAGGACAAAATGACACTGCACTTCCAATGGCTCAAATAGATGCAGCAATTGATTATATAGCAAAAACTCCAGTAATAAGAGATGTTTTACTTTCGGGTGGAGATGCACTTTTAATCTCTGATGAAAAATTAGAATATATCATAAAAAGATTAAGAGCTATTGATCATGTTGAAATAGTTAGAATAGGTTCTAGAGTTCCAGTTGTGCTACCTCAAAGAATTACAGATGATTTAGTAAATATGCTTAAAAAATATCATCCAATTTGGTTAAATACTCATTTTAATCATTCAAATGAAATAACAGTTGAATCTAAAGAAGCTTGTGAAAAATTAGCTAATGCAGGGGTTCCACTAGGAAATCAAACTGTTCTTTTAAGAGGAGTTAATGATTGTGTACATGTTATGAAAAGACTTGTAAATGATTTAGCTATGATTAGAGTTAGACCTTATTATATATATCAATGTGATTTATCAATGGGAATTGAACATTTTAGAACTCCTGTTGCAAAAGGTATTGAAATAATAGAAGGATTAAGAGGACATACTTCTGGTTATTGTGTTCCAACATTTGTTGTAGATGCACCTGGTGGTGGAGGTAAAACACCAGTTATGCCAAACTATGTTATATCTCAAAGCCATGATAAAGTTATACTTAGAAACTTTGAAGGTGTTATAACAACTTACCAAGAACCACATTCTTATGAAGTTGGATGTAATTGTCCAGTTTGTAGAGGTGAAGAAGAAGTTCATAAGGTAGGAGTAGCAGGACTTTTAAATAATCAACAAATGACATTAGAGCCTGAAGGTCTTGAAAGAAAACAAAGAAGTGAAGAAGCTCATAAAGTGTTACATTAATAAATAAAAGAATGAATAAAGGAAAGATTTTATGAAAAGCATAATGGAAGAAATAAAAAATTATAAAACTATTTCATTGATTGGTATGGAAAAGAATGTTGGAAAAACAACTACTTTAAATTTTATATTAAGAAATATGGATAGAAATAAAATCATAGGAATAACATCTATAGGTAGAGATGGAGAATCAGAAGATTTAGTAACTGCAACTAAAAAACCTAAGATATATGTAAATAAAAATACAATAATAGCAACAGCTAAGGACTGTGTTTTTAAAAGTGATATAACCAAGGAAATTTTAAAAACAACAAATATAAATACACCAATGGGGAAGATTGTTATAGTAAGAGCCTTGAGTGATGGTTTTGTTGAAATTGCAGGTCCTTCCATTAATGCACAATTAAAAGAGGTCTTTCAAATATTAATAGATTTTGATTGTGATCATATATTTTTAGATGGTGCGCTGAGTAGAAAAACATCAGCATCACCATATATAACAGATGCTTCAGTATTAGCTACTGGAGCATCTTTATCTAAAGATATCTTAGATGTAGTTAATAAAACTTCTTTAGCAGTTTGTAATTTATCAATAGAGAGTATAGATGATAAAAATATAAAAAAAATTGTTTTTGATTCATTTAAAGATAATTGTGCGGTTTCAATAAATGATATAGGGGTTAAATATATAAATAAAAAAACTAATTTGATGGCAATGGATGAGATTGTAACGGAGATTGAAAATGGTGCTAAGTATATGGCTATTAGGGGGATTATAACGGATCGAGTATTAGAAAGTATAATGAAAAAAACAAATAAATTAAAGGAATGCATAATTTTGATTGAAGATGGAACTAAGCTATTTTTAACACAGATGACTAAAAATAAATTTAAAAAAAGTGGTGGCAAAATGATGTCATTAAATAAGATTAATTTAATAGGTGTAACTATAAATCCGTATTCACCATATGGTTATAATTTTAAATCTGATGAATTTTTAAAGAAATTAAAAACTAAGCTTAGTTTACCTATTTATGATGTTTTAGGATGTGATAAAAATGCATAATAAATTAGATTTAGATGGTATAGGAATTTCTTATATTCTTAATAATTTACAATTACAAACTCCATTTTCAAAGGATTTAAAGAAAAATTTAAAGTTTTTTGATGATAAAGAAAAGTTAAAAGAAGAGTTTTTGAATATAGAAAAAATGATAAGAGCATATAAAAATAAAGATTTAGTAGAGATAAAAAGATATTTAAGAAAATTAAAAGATATAAAAAATTCTTTATTAAGATGTAAAAATAATATGATTTTAGATGAAGTTGAATTATTTGAAATAAAGAGTTTTGCAATGTCTTTTGAAGATTTAAGAAGAAGCTATTTTGTCTTGAATTTAGATATCAAAAATATTAAATTAAATTCTTTAAGTGATTTGATAAAAATATTAGATCCTGAAGACAAAAAAATGCCATCGTTTTTTATATATGAAGCATATTCAAAAAAATTAAAAATAATAAGAGATAATAAAAAAGATATAGAAAAAGATATATTAAAAGAAGATAGCCAAGAAAAAAGAGAAATACTTATGGAAAAAAGACTAGAGATTGTATTAGAAGAAGAAAAGGAAGAATATGAAATAAGAAAAAATATATCAAATCAAATTATTAAATTTGTGGATTTATTTTTACTAAATATAAAAAGTATTTCATATTTAGATTTTTTAATTGCAAAAGCAGAACTTGCTGTTAAGTATAATGCTATAAAACCAAAAGTAATAGATTCTATGTCAATAAAAATAAAAAATGCATTTAACCCAGAAGTTAAGGATATTTTAAAAAAGAGCAATAAAGAATTTACTAAAATATCAATAGAGCTAAAAAGAGGTGTTAGTCTTATAACTGGTGCTAATATGGGGGGAAAAAGTATTAGTTTAAAGACTATAGCATTAAATTATTATATGGCTATATCAGGATTTTTCTCATTTTGTGATGAAATAGAAATCTGTTTACTTGACTTTTTATCATTTGTATCTGATGATATGCAATCAATTTCTAGAGGGCTTTCTACTTTTGGAGCTGAAATTATGAATTTAAAGTCTATAATAGAACAGATAAAGACCAAGAGAGGTCTTATCATAATGGATGAATTTGCAAGAGGAACAAATCCAAAAGAGGGACGAAATTTACTAAAGGGACTTTTAAATTATTTAAAAGATAAAGATACAATAAGTTTATTAACAACACATTATGATAATGTTTATGAAAATTGGATGAACCATTATCAAGTTGTAGGACTTAAAAATGTTGATTTTAAAGATTTAAAAGAACTTATTAAATTTGATAAAAAATATTCTGTTGAAATAATACAAAAGCATATGGATTATAGACTTTTAAAAATGGACGAAGGTAAAAATGTTCCAAAAGATGCATTTAATATATGTAAGCTTTTGGGTCTTGAAGATGAAATTTTAAATGGGGCATTAAAATATTATAAAGAAGGTGAGATTAATGAAGAGCAAGGTGAATTTAAATTGGGATCTTGTTAGCAAAAGTAGAAATTCTGCACAAAAAATAGCAAGAGATACTCAAGATTTTATAGATAGACATACTACTGTTTCAGTTGAAAGAACAATTTGTAGATTACTTGGTATAGATGGTGTGGATGAAATGGAAGTTCCAATTCCAAATATAGTCGTAGATCATCTAAAGGAAAACAATGTACTTGGAATAGGAGTTTGTAAATACATAGGTAATGCCATGATACAAACTAAATTTTCACCACAAGAAATAGGTGAAAAAATATCTAGAAAAGAATTAGATATCACAAAATTAGAAATGGCAGATGATTTTGAAATCAAAATGACTATAGATAAATTAGCTAAAGAAATGGTTGAAAAAATCAAAGTAAATAGACAAAAAAGAGAAAACTATTTATCTGAATTTGGAGATAAACAAGGACCGTATCTATATGTTATAGTTGCAACTGGGAATATACATGAAGATATAACTCAAGCAGTTGCAGCAGCAAAACAAGGAGCCGATGTTATTGCAGTTATAAGAACGACTGGACAGAGTTTATTAGATTATGTTCCTTATGGTGCGACAACTGAAGGTTTTGGTGGAACATATGCAACACAAGAAAACTTTAGACTTATGAGAAAGGCATTAGATGAAGTTGGAGAGGATTTAGGAAGATATATAAGACTTTGTAATTACTGTTCTGGTCTTTGTATGCCTGAAATAGCAGCACTTGGTGCAATTGAAAGACTTGATATGATGCTTAATGATGCACTTTATGGAATATTATTTAGAGATATAAATATGAAAAGAACTATGATTGACCAGTTTTTCTCAAGAGTTATAAATGGTTTTGCTGGAGTTATAATTAATACTGGGGAAGATAATTATTTAACTACAGCTGATGCTTATGAAGAAGCTCATACTGTTTTAGCTTCACAATTTATAAATGAACAATTTGCTTTATTTGCAGGTCTTCCTGAAGAGCAAATGGGACTTGGACATGCGTTTGAAATGAATCCTGAACTTGAAAATGGATTTGTTTACGAACTTGCACAAGCACAAATGGCAAGAGAGATATTCCCTAAAGCACCACTTAAATATATGCCACCAACTAAATTTATGACTGGGAATATATTTAGAGGACATGTTCAAGATGCACTATTTAATGCAATTACTGCAATTACTAATCAAAAGGTACATCTACTTGGTATGTTGACTGAAGCTATCCATACACCTTTTATGTCTGATAGAGCTTTAGCTATTGAAAATGCTCAATATATATTTAGAACTATGAAAGATTTAGGTGATGAAATAGAATACAAAAAAGATGGTAAGGTTCAAAAAAGAGCTAATTTTGTATTAGATGAAGCTACAAAATTACTTGAAGAAATAGAAGCTGATGGTTTATTTAAGACTCTTGAAAAAGGTGCTTTTGGTGGAGTTAAAAGACCAATAGATGGCGGAAAAGGATTAGATGGTGTATTTGAAAAAGAAAATGCTTATTTCAATCCATTTATAGAACTTATGCTAGACAAAAATATAAAAAAAGATTTAATAAATAATTAGATATAAGGGGGGACTAAAATGAGCGGAGGATTATATTCTACAGAGTGTAAAGATTTTGATAAAACGCTTGATTTGACGAAAATTAAGCCATATGGAGATACGATGAATGATGGTAAGGTGCAACTTAGTTTTACTTTGCCACTTGAAGATAATGAAAAATCAATAGAGGCTGCTAAACAACTAGGTGTTAAGATGGGGCTTAACAATGTTTCAGTTGTTGATCATATGCCACTTGATAAGAATTTTACATTCTACGTTGTATATGGTAATTTATCTCATGATATAGATTATACAAAAATCCATGTTGAAACAGTAGATGTTGATACTATGGATATGCATGAAGTAGATGATTTTATAAAAGAAAATATAAAAAGAAAAATAGTTATTGTAGGAGCTAGTACTGGTACAGATGCTCATACAGTTGGTATAGATGCAGTTATGAATATGAAAGGTTATGCTGGACATTATGGACTTGAAAGATATGATATGATAGATGCGTATAACCTAGGAAGTCAAGTTGAGAATGAAGAATTTATAAAAAAAGCAATAGAATTAAATGCAGATGTTTTATTAGTATCTCAAACTGTAACACAAAAGGATATTCATATCAAAAACCTTACTAATTTAGTTGAACTAATGGAAGCAGAAGGAATAAGAGATAAGGTTGTGCTTGTTTGTGGTGGAGCAAGAATAAGTCATGAATTAGCGAAGGAATTAGGGTATGATGCTGGTTTTGGACCAGGAAAATATGCTGATGATGTTGCAAGTTTTGCAGTTAATGATATTGTAGATAGAAAGTTAATAGATGTTAATTTAAACTCAGAAGTTTTAAATTAATTAAAAATTAATAATAATAAAAATCTGTTTCGAAAATCGAAACAGATTTTTTTATTTTTTGACTAAAAAATTATTAACTAATAATTTAAAAATATATATAATTATAATTAATTTAAAAAATTTAAAGAATTTGAAATAACTAAATATAAATTATTTTTTATAAAAAAATTAAAAAAAACAATTGACGAATGATTTTATTTTTTATAGAATAAGTATCAACAATCAAAACAAAAACATCTTGTGATTGGAAGAGTAGTTGAATTTAATTATTTAAAGCGAGTCAAAGTTTGGTGTAAGTTTGGCAAATAATATTTCGATGAAGAGAGTCCATGAAGAAATTTCTTGAAATAATAGTATGGAAATTCGGTTCATTACCGTTATCAATGTAGAGTGAAAACTTAGGTTTTTTAAATAGAGTGGTACCGCGATACTTTCGTCTCTTGTTGAGATGGAAGTTTTTTTATTACCAAAAATCATATGATTTAGGATTAGGGTAATTATAAAAGCATTATCAAAACAAACTCTAGTAAAAATTAAAAATATTTTTAATATTTTTAATTTTCTTAAAAAATCTAGTTTTAAAAAGAGTGGCACCGCGAAACCATCGTCTCTTTATATATAATATAGAGACTGTGGTTTTTTTTATACAAAAATTAAAAAAAGCTTAGGAAAATTATTTTAATAATATTAGATTTTTATGTGGATTTTTTTAATTTTTTAATTCAAATATTTTTAAAATATGAAAAATAAAGGAGAGATTATTATGAAAAAATTAATAGGTATTTTATTAGGAATTATGGTTTTGGTATTTAGCTTTGGTTGTTCAAAGAAAGAAGATTTGACTACTTTGGAAAAAATAAAGCAAAAAGGTGAATTAGTTATAGGTACGAGTGCTTCATATCCACCATATGAATTTCATAAAGAAGTAGATGGTAAGGATCAAATAGTGGGATTTGATATTGATATAGCAAAAGAATTAGCAAAAGATCTTGGTGTTAAATTAACTATTAAAGATATGAAATTTGATGGACTTATAGCTGCTTTAACTACAAATAAGATTGATATTATAATAGCTGGAATGACTCCAACTGAAGAAAGAAAGCAAACTGTTGATTTTTCAGATGTTTATTATACTGCGACTCAAAGTATAGTTATTCATAAAGATGATATAGGTAAATTCAAATCATTAGACGATTTAAAAAACAGTAAAATAGGTGTTCAAAAAGGGACAATACAAGAGCAAATTGCAAAAGAGATAACAAATGAAGAAGATATAAAAGGTCTTGCTAAAGCAGCGGATGTAGTATTACAACTAAAGAGCAAAAAAATAGATGCACTTATATTTGAAACTCCAGTTGCAAAAGCATATGCAAGTAATAATGATGAGCTTGTATTTACTAATTTGAAGATAAATTCAGAAGATAATGGCTCTGCAATAGCAATAAATTTAAACAATGATGATTTAAAAGAAGTATTAAATGAATCTTTAAAGAATTTAAAGTCAGAAGGAAAAATATATGAATTTGTTGCAAACTACAGTATAGAAGGAGAATAAGTATATTAATATTTATAAATGTATAGAGATTTAATAGTTGTTAATTAACTAAGATATTTGATAAATAATTAAATTAAAAATAAACAGGAGGAATCAAAATGAAAGATAAAGTAGTATTAGCATATTCGGGGGGATTAGATACATCTATTATTATACCTTGGATAAAGGAAAATTATGATTTGGATATAATTGCTGTATGTGTTGATGTTGGGCAAGAAGAAGATAAGGAATATGTAAAGAAAAAGGCGATTGAATCTGGTGCAAAAAAGATTTATATAGAAGATGTTGTGGATGAATTTGTAAAAGAATATGTATATAAGGGAATTAAAGCAAATGCAGTATATGAAAATAAATATCCACTTGGAACTGCACTTGCTAGACCACTAATAGCCAAAAAGCTTGTTGAAATAGCACATAAAGAAAATGCTAAATACATAGCGCATGGTTGTACTGGCAAGGGAAATGACCAAGTAAGATTTGAAACATCAATAGCTTATTTAGATTCATCTATAGAAATAATTGCACCTTGGAGAATTTGGGATATTAAATCAAGAGAAGATGCTATTGATTATGCAAATAAAAAGGGAATTGAAGTTCCTGTTACTAAAGAAAAAATATATTCAAGAGATAAAAATATAATGCATGTTAGTCATGAAGGTGGGCCTATTGAAAATTTATTGAATGAACATGATGCAAAAGAGCTTTATTTGATGACAAATACTTTAGAAGAAGCTAGTGATAAGGCTGAGTATATAGATATACATTTTTATAAAGGTGAAGCAAAAAAATTAAATGGTCAAAAATTATCTGAAGTAGAAATTATCAAGAAATTAAATGAACTTGGAAAAAAACATGGTATAGGTGTTGTTGATATATTAGAAAATCGTTTAGTTGGAATGAAATCAAGAGGGATTTATGAAACACCAGGAGTGACAATATTATTAGAAGCTCATGATAATTTAGAAAAACTAACTTTGGATAAAATGACATATCAATATAAACAAATGATTTCTTTAAAATATGCATCTTTAGTTTATGATGGTCTTTGGGATAGCAAATTAAAAAAATCTTTGGATAAATTTATAGATGAAACCCAAGAAAATGTATCTGGGGATATTAAATTGAAATTATATAAAGGAAATATGATTGTTGCATCAATGAACTCTCATAAAGCATTATATGATGATGAAATATCTTCATTTGGATATAGTGATATGTATGATCATTTTGATGCAAATGGGTTTATAAAAATATATAGTTTGCCATTAAAAATAGAATCAAAAATAAATAATATTAAAGAAATCAAGGATAAAAAAGTCATATAGGAGGAAATTATGAAGCTTTGGGGTGGAAGATTTTTAAAAGAAGAATCAAATGCAATGAATGATTTTAATTCTTCCTTTGAAATTGATAAAAGATTTTATAAGGAAGATATAAAGGGATCTTTAGTTCATGCAAAAATGTTAAATAAACAAAATATAATAACTAATATAGAGTATAAATTAATAGAAGATGGTTTAGAAATTATTAAAAATAAAATCGATTTAGGAGAGTTGAAATTAGATGGAGATTATGAAGATATTCATTCCTTTATTGAAATAAATTTAATTAATGAGATTGGTCAAATAGGTAAAAAAATTCATACGGCAAGAAGCAGAAATGACCAAGTTGCACTAGATTTTAATTTGAAGATTAAAAATGATTCAATAGATATTATAAATTTGATAAAAGACTTTATAGAGATACTTGTAAAAAAAGCTGATGATAATCCGTATATGATGCCAGCATATACACATTTACAAAGAGCTCAAATAACTACATTTAAATACTATCTTAAAGCATATGTAAATATGTTTAAAAGAGATATAAAAAGAATTAAAAACACAATAGATTTGATGGATGAATCACCTCTTGGAAGTGGAGCACTTGCAGGAACTACTCACAATATAGATATGGAATTTACAAGCAAAGAACTTGGATTTCAAAAGCCTACAGCTAATTTTTTAGATGCTGTATCTAATAGGGATTTTGTAATTGAGATGTTAAATAATTTTAGTATAATAATGATGCATCTTTCAAGACTTAGTGAAGAAATAATTATATTTTCAAGTCAAGAATTTAAATTTGTACAAATAGATGATGCTTATTGTACAGGAAGTAGTATTATGCCACATAAAAAGAATCCAGATTCTATGGAATTAGTCAGAGGTAAATGTGGTAGAGTATATGGAAATTTAATGGCTTTATTAACTGTTATGAAAGGTCTTCCACTTGCTTATAACAAAGATATGCAAGAAGATAAAGAAATTTATTTTGATTCATTAGATACGATAAAATCTTGTTTGTATATATCTAAGGAAGTAATAAAAACATTAAAATTCAATAAAGAAGAAGCTAAAAAAGGAATAAAAAAAGGTTTTTTAAATGCTACAGAAGTAGCTGATTATTTAGTGGCTAAAGGAATAGCATTTAGAGATGCACATGAAATAGTTGGAAAAATCATAATATTATGTGAAAAAGAAAATAAAGCTATAGAAGAAATTAATATAAATGAACTAAAAGATATAAATAATTTGATAGAAGAAGATATATATGAATATATTGACTATGAGAATATATTAAATAAAGGAAACAAAAAGGAAATGCTCTAATTCGTAAATGCTTTGTCACTTGATTTTGCCCCTTATAAAAAGTAAAATAAAATATAGATGATAAATAATTTTAGGAGGTAAGATATGCCAATAAAAGTGGAAAGTTTTGAATTAGACCATACGAAAGTTAAGGCACCTTATGTTAGAAAAGCAGGTAAGATAATAGGTGAAAAGGGAGATATAGTACAAAAATATGATTTAAGATTCATACAACCAAACGTAGATGCTTTACCAACTGGAGCTATTCATACAATAGAGCATTTATTAGCAGGATATTTAAGAGAAAATATAGAAAACATAATAGATGTTTCTCCAATGGGCTGTAGAACTGGTTTTTATATGATTAAATTTGGTGAAACAGATATTGATGTTATACAAAATGCTTTAGTTAAGGCTTTAGAAAAAATAATAGAAACTAAAGAAGAAGAAGTTCCTGCATTAAATGCAGTTCAATGTGGTAATTATAAAGATCATTCTTTATTTGCTGCAAAAGAATATTGTAAGATGGTTATAGACGGTTTTAAAAATAAATAATATTTACGGGGTGTTAGCATGAGATATATAGAGGATGTTGTTAAATTAATAGGAAATACTCCTATGTATAGATTCAATAATGAAAAATACGGTATACCAAAGAATGTGAACGTTTTTGCTAAATTAGAACATTTAAATCCAGGTGGAGGAATAAAGGATAGAACTGTTTTATATATGATTGAAAAGGCAGAAAAAGAAGGTAAGATAAAAAAAGGTGATACTATAGTTGAAGCAACAGCAGGAAATACTGGTATAGCATTAGCTTTACTAGGTAAGCAAAAGGGATATGATGTTCATTTGGCTGTACCTGGAAAATTCTCTATCGAAAAGCAAATAATAATGAGAGCCTTGGGTGCAAATGTTTATCAAACAAGCACTAAAGGTGGTATGGATGAAGCGTATGAAAAGCTAAAAGAAGTTACAAAAGGAATTGAAAATGTATTTGTATTAGATCAATTCGAAAACCATACTAATCCAGATGCACATTATTATATGACAGGTCCTGAATTATATGAAGATTTAGATGGAAATATAGATATATTTATTGCTGGTGCAGGTACTGGTGGTGGATATTGTGGAGTTATAAAATATCTAAAAGAACAAAATAATAATATAAAAGGTGTACTTGCTGAACCTGAAGGTTCTGTATATGGTGGAGGAGCATATTCTCCATATAAAATAGAAGGAATCGGAAATGACTTTATTCCTAATACTATGGATATGTCTTTAGTTGATGATGCAATATATGTAAATGATGATGAAGCATATTCTATGGTAAAAGAAATAGCAGTTAATTCAGGTCTATTAGTAGCATCTTCTTCGGGAGCAAATTTAGCAGCAGCTATAAAATATGCTAAGAAATTTGAAAATGAAGATAAAATAATAAATATAGTTACTATACTTCCAGATAGAAGTGAAAGATATTTTAGTAAAGATATTTATGGTTATAAAGATATATATAATGTAGAGTTTTCTATTAAAGAAGATTAATTATATAAATATTATTTGATTAGCAAAATCATTTATTATAAAAATTGAGATTAAAAATCAAAAACTGATTGAAAATATTATTTTTCAATCAGTTTTTTGATTTTTGATAGTAAAATTCAAATTTTTATTTTAACTGTCTTTATGTGAGTTTGTCACATATAAATAAAAAATAAAATTTAAATATTATTTAAATCTATATGACAATAACCATGTGGATTTTTGTCCAAATAATTTTGATGATATTCTTCAGCTTCATAAAAATTATTTATCTTATCAACTTCAGTAACAATTTTTTTATTATAATTATCTTTAATTTGGTCTATAAAAGTATTTATAATATCAAGATCATCATCTTCATAATAATAAATACCAGTTCGATATTGGCTACCAATATCAGGACCTTGTCTATTTATTAAGGTTGGATCTATTATTCTAAAGAATTTTTTTAACAAATTATTGAGGTTGATTATATTTTCATCATATTCAATATAACAAACTTCTGCGTAACCAGTTATTGAAGTACAAACTTCTTTGTAGGTAGGATCTTTTGTATGTCCATTACTATAACCCACTTTTGTATTTTTAACACCATGAATTTTTTTGAAATAAGCTTCAACACCCCAAAAACAACCCCCTGCAAGTACAATTTTTTTCATCTTATCCTCCTTTGATAACAAAACTCTTTAATAAAATATTATACCCTAATTTATAAATTTAAAATAATTTTTTAGTTGTATAGATTTTAATTTGCTTGGCAAGTGAGTAAATATCTTTTATAATAATTTAGTGATGTTAAATAATTTATTGGTTTTGTAATAATTGGAGGTTTATAATAAATGAATAATAAAGTAAATATAAAAGATATTTTGCTTGATATAGAAAGACCAGCTAGATATTTAGGTAATGAACTAAATACCTATCATAAAGATACTTCTAATAAGGATCTTGTTAGATTTGGATTTTCTTTTCCGGATTCTTATGAAGTTGGGATGAGTTATATGGGGTTACAAATTCTATATAATATATTAAATGAACAAGAAGATATATTCTGTGAAAGAATTTTTTCTCCTTGGGTTGATATGGAAGAAAAAATGAGAGAAAGAAATATACCTATGTTTGCATTAGAATCAAGAGAACCTATTTCTAATATGGACTTTTTAGCATTTACTTTGCAATATGAACTTTCTTATACTAATATATTAAATATTTTAGATATGGGAAATATAAGTATTTTAGCTAAAGATAGAACAAAAGATGAACCATTTGTATTGGTAGGTGGGCCATGTGCATATAATGTAGAACCTATTTCGGATTTTGTGGATATAGTTTCTTTAGGTGAAGGTGAAGAAGTATTAATAGAAGTTGTGAACAAATACAAAGAGTGGAAAAAAACAGATAAATCAAGAGAAGATTTCTTATATGAATTAGCAAGAGATATTGAAGGAATTTATATACCATCTTTATATGATTTTAGATATAAAGAAGATGGAACTATTAAAGAAATAGTGCCGCTTAAAGAGGATATTCCTAAGAAGATTAAAAAAAGAATTATAAAAGATATGTCAAAAGCTTATTTTCCTGAAAAAATAATAGTTCCTTTTATAGATGTAGTTCACAATAGAGTAATGTTAGAAGTATTTAGAGGCTGTATAAGAGGATGTAGATTCTGTCAAGCTGGAATGATTTATAGACCAGTTAGAGAAAGAAATCCAGAATTTATGAAGGATAAAGCAAAAAAATTATTAGAAAATACAGGTTATGAAGAAATATCACTTTCTTCTTTATCAACATCAGATTATAGTGGTCTTGATAGTCTTGCAGATTATATAATAAAAGAATTTGGTGAAACAAAGAAAGTTTCATTATCACTTCCATCTTTAAGACTTGATAATTTCTCATTAGATTTGGCAAATAGAGTTCAAAAGGTAAGAAAAACAGGACTTACTTTTGCACCTGAAGCAGGTTCTCAAAGACTTAGAGATGTTATAAATAAAGGTATAGAAGAAGAACATTTAGAAAATGCATGTAGACAAGCATTTGAAAATGGATGGAAAAGACTTAAGTATTATTTTATGATGGGTCTTCCAACAGAAACATATGAAGATTTAGATGGTATAGTTAAATTAGCAGAGAAAACTGTTGATATATATAAAGAAGTTAATGGAAAATTAGATAATAAATTTGGAATAAATGTGAGTACTTCATCTTTTGTGCCAAAGCCATTTACACCATTCCAATGGCATCCACAAGATACTATTGAAGAGTTAAGAGAAAAACAACATCATCTTATAGTGAGGTTTAAAAACAATAGAAATATAAGATATATGTATCATGATAGATTTACAAGTTTCCTTGAAGCGGTAATTGCTAGAGGAGATAGAAGACTTGGAAAAGTTATATATACTGCATTTAAAAAAGGTGCAAAATTTGATGGTTGGGAAGAACATTTTAATTTTGAGATTTGGAAAGAAGCATTTGAAGAAGAAAATGTATCTATGGAATTCTATGCAAATAGAAAGAGAGAATATGATGAAATATTCCCTTGGGATATATTTGATGTTGGTGTTAGTAAAGAATTTTTAATAAGAGAAAATGAAAATGCAAAACAAGCTAAAGTCACTCCTAATTGTAGAGAAAAATGTAGTGGTTGTGGAGTTAATATAGATTTAGGAAAGGGGCTTTGTTAATGATACTTTTAAGATGTAAATTCAAAAAAATTGATGATATATGTTATATATCGCATTTAGAAACTATGAAAACAATAGAAAGAGCATTAAGAAGAGCAAATATTAATTTAAGTTTTACTCAAGGTTTTAATCCTCATCCTAAAATGGCATTTGCACAAGCTCTTTCTTTAGGACTTGAAAGTTATGGAGAATATATGGATGTTGAAATAGAAGATGATTTAGATGAAGAGGTATTTATAAATAAGTTAAATGAACAAATGCCTATGGGTTTAGTATTTATAAAAGCCAAGAAATTTAAAGAAAAGACAAAATCTCTTATGTCTATTGTATCGCATTCAAGATATATAATAGAAATTAAAAATATAAACACAAAAGATATAAAATCAAAAATAAATAAATATATGAAGCAAGAAGAAATAATGATAATGAAAAAGACGAAAAAAGGTAAGTTAAAAGAAATAGATATCAAAAAAAGAATACATTCTATTGATATAGTAGAAGTTAAAGATGATTTGGTAGTATTAAATACTATATTACAATGTAGCTCTGAAGGAAATTTAAAACCTAGTATATTTGTATCTAATATGGCTCAGTTCATTGGTCTAAATGAAGATTATAAAATGGATGTTAATAGAATTGATTTATATAAGAATGAAGATGGTAAGATAATGCCTATTTTAGATTAATAAATAGAATTTTTTTAGTAGAATATACTGTGTTGATTTTAGATACTTAAAATTAGCGCAGTATATTTTATTTTATAATTTAATCTTATAAAAAGTTTTTTTGTTGTTTTTAAAATATAAAATATATTTAAATTTTAAAACAATAAAAATCTGAATTTTCATAAAAATTTAAAACTTTTGTAATGAGAATGTAATATTGACCTAGTTACTGTAATTAAGGGGGTTTAGATTGACTGTGAAAAAACTGTCGAAAAAAACTTTACAAAATTTTTTATAGATGATACAATCAACAAAGGTTAAAAAAGAGGATAAAGTCAATGTTTTAATTGATTTTATTCTTTTTTTAATTTTGACAGACAAATAAAAAATGACAAATTCAAAAAAAATTTAATTTATAGAAATCGGGTATAAACACGATAAATAATTAGGAGGACAATTATATGAACAGAATTATAAGAATTTTATTGCCTCTAGTCCTTTCAGTAAGCATGATATTTGGAATTATACTTTATAATGAAACTAATCTAAAAAGAAATTTAGCAATGATAGAAAATAAGGACGTAGAGGCCAGTAAGGTTGAAGACCAGAAATTAAATGAGTCAATAAGGATAATGAAGGAAGAATCTTTAAGTTTGGCTAAAGAAAGTTTGGAACTTAAAGATAGTATGCAAAAGATTTCTCTTGGTGTGAATAGAAACCACAAAGCTAGTTCTGCTACTAGAGGGATTAATTCAAGAACTAATTACTTAACATTAAGACTTGATTCAAAGTCGAATCTAACAAAATCAGAACTTAATAAGATAGTGAGTAATACAAATCTAAAAGGTCTTGGTGAAGCATGTTTGATTGCAGAACATCTTTATAATGTTAATGCACTTTTTATAATTTCTTTAGCTCAACATGAATCTGGAAATGGTAAGTCAAAGATAGCTAGAGATAAGAATAATTTATTTGGTATTGGTGCATATGATAGAGATCCATATAAATATGCTAAGACTTTTGAGACAAAAGAAGATTGTATATTATATTTTGTAAAAATGATAAAGAGAAATTATTTTGATAAGAGAAATAGAAGAACAGCTCAAAAGATAGGTGAGATTTACGCATCAGATCCTGCTTGGGCTACAAAACTTGCAAAAACAATGGAAAAGAATTATAAGAAAGCAAAAAGATAAATATATAAAAAAAGCTGTTATAAATGATAAAATCATTTATTAACAGCTTTTTTATTAGAATCTTTTATTGTGATAATCTTCTTATGAATGAATTTTTTTCTAATTCTTTTTTATATTCCAATATAGAATCAAGTTCTTCTTTGGTTGATATAAATTGTTCATTTAAAGAGTTTATTTCTAATTTTAAATTTTTATTTATTTCTTCTTGAGCTTTTTTATCCTTTTTTTCTTGCTCATAATCAATTTTTAGGTTTACATAATTTTTTTCAAGCTTATAATATAAATATATATAACTTGATGAAGCACTTATAAGTATTACTAAAATTAATATAATTAAAAAGAAATCAATTTTAAAAGACACAAGATGTCCTTTAAGTGTATGAAAACTAATATTTAATTTGGTGTCTATTTTATTTTTATGTTTATGATGGCTAAATTTATGGTGACTAAATTGGCTCATTAAATAACATCCTTTCTTAAATTCTACTAATACATTTTACCAAATAAAATATAATAATAAAAGGAAATGATTTTTGATTAATAAATTATAATTGGGGAAAGTAATAAATAAATTATCTGGAGGGAAAAGATTTGAAAAAAAAAGAAATAGTTGAGTTTTTAAAAGAAAATCACGACAAATTGACGGAAAGTCAAAAAAAGTTAGGTATATATATAGTCGAAAATTATAGTGAAATTGGTTTTTTATCTGCTTTGGAATTAGGAGATAGAGTTGGACTAAGTGATGCTACAATAATAAGATTTGCTAGAATATTAGGTTTTAAAGGATTTAGTGAATTTAAAAATAAATTAAGAGAAAATATTAAAACTATGAATACACCAGATATAAGACTTCTTAAGAATTGGGAAAAACTCGAAAAAAAAGAAAGTATGCTTATGAATGTTACAAAATCAGATCTTAAGAATCTAGAAGAATTATTAATGAATTTGGATTATAAAAAAATAGAAAAAATAGTTGATTGTATATATGAAGCTAAAAAAATCTATTTTTGTGGATTAGAATCAAGTGCGAGTGTTGTAGATTTTTTAGCTTTACATATGAGAAGGATGAATTTTAATGTTGAAGTTATTTCTGAGGGTGGAAATTTAAATATAGAAAAAATGGCGCCAATGACTGAAAATGATTTGTATTTTGTTTCTAGTTTTCCTAGATATACAAAAACTACATATCAAAGTTTGCTTTTAGCAAAGAACAAAGGTGCAAAGGTAATAACTCTTACAGATAAAGAATTTAATAATATAGCGATGGTTAGTGATATTAGTTATACTGTGAAAATTGAGAACTCAACATTTTTTAATTCACATGTATGCACAATGGAATTGTGCAATATACTTCTTATGAGTATGTTTGAAAGAGATAAAAAGAAAGTTTACGAAAATTTAAAAGATCATATAAAGACTATGGAAATATTTGATTTAACTATGGATTAAATAAATCCATAGTTTTTTATTGTCTATAAATATTTTTGATAGCCTAAAGCCCTTTAATTTGAAGCTTTTTGAGGTATAAATTTAATAAGTGATTAAAAATTATATTTTAATATTGTGTATACAACAAAAAAGATATATAATGTAGTAGTAAATACGACAAACTACATTTATATGTAGTGTATACAACTAAATTTATGGGTGTAAATTTTAAGTAAGGCGTTAGGAGATGATAATATGTCTTTAAATAATAGAGTAAAAATAACGGAAACAGTTTTAAGAGATGGACATCAGTCATTAATTGCAACAAGAATGACAACAGAACAAATGTTACCTATATTAGAAAAAATGGATAAAGTGGGTTATCATGCACTTGAAATGTGGGGAGGAGCAACTTTTGATGCTTCTTTAAGATTTTTAAATGAAGATCCATGGGAAAGACTTAGAAAGATGAGAAAGTATGTTAAAAATACAAAACTACAAATGCTTTTGAGAGGTCAAAATATATTAGGTTATAAACATTATGCAGATGATGTTGTAATAGAATTTGTAAAAAAAGCTATAGCTAATGGTATAGATATTATAAGAATATTTGATGCATTAAATGATACAAGAAATATAAGAGTTGCACTTGAAACTACAAAAAAAGAAAAAGCACATGCTCAAGCTGCAATTGCATATACTACAAGTCCAGTTCACACAACAAAAACTTTTGTTGATTTAGCAAAAGAATTAGAAAATATGGGTGCAGACTCTATTTGTATAAAGGATATGTCAGGACTTTTAACTCCTTATTATGCACATGAATTAGTAAGTTCAATAAAAGAAAATATAAATATTCCACTAGAATTACATTCACATTGTACAAGTGGGCTTGCTTCAATGACATATTTAAAAGCAATTGAAGCTGGTGTTGATATAATAGATACTGCAATATCACCATTTTCTGGGGCTACATCACAACCTCCAACAGAATCAATGGTTGCAACACTAAAAGATAGTATTAGAGATACTAATTTAGATTTAAATAAATTAAATGAAGTTGCAGATTATTTTAAACCTATAAGAGAAAAAAGTTTGGAAACAGGTCTTTTAAATCCTAAGATTTTAGGTGTAAATATAAATACATTAGTATATCAAGTGCCAGGTGGGATGCTTTCAAATCTTGTATCTCAACTTAAAATGCAAAATGCACTTGATAAATTTGAAGATGTATTAAAAGAAGTTCCAAGAGTTAGAGAAGATTTAGGATATCCTTCATTGGTGACACCTACAAGTCAAATTGTTGGAACACAAGCTGTACTAAATGTTATAACAGGTGAAAGATATAAGATGGTTCCAAAGGAAGTTAAAGCATATGTAAAAGGAATGTATGGTAAGCCAACTGTGCCTATAAAAGAAGATATAATAAAGAAAATTATACAAGATGAAGAAATTATAACTTGTAGACCAGCAGATTTAATAGAACCACAACTTGAAAAATATAAAAAAGAAATAAATGAATTTATAGAACAGGATGAAGATGTTTTATCATATGCATTATTTCCACAAGTAGCAAAAGAATATTTTGAATACAGACAAGCACAAATGTATAAATTAGATAAGGCTTTATTAAATAAAGAATATGATTTATACCCAGTTTAAAAATATATAAAAAAATAGGATGAAGATTTATCTTCATCCTATTTTTTTATATATTTTGATTTATATTAGTCGTATTACCTTTTATTAAATTAAGGAAGTATGAATTTTTTGTAAGCATTTTGAATATAGGAACTCCTATAAATGAAACTATTACTAACTCTGATAACATTATTTGGAATGTTACTAGAAAGAAGTTAACAGGTTCACTAGATAAGAAGTATATTTCTAATCCTATTATAAAACTAAATACAGCTGGCCAAATACTAGCTATATATATGTTTTTAGATTTATTAATCATATAAAGACTTATGAAACTTGCAAAACTACCAAATATAACATCTGCAATTCCAAATGGACTTGCTAAATTTGCAATAGCACATCCTAATGTTAAAGAACCTATATAAATAGGATCAAAAAATGCTAATAAAACCATTACCTCAGATATTCTAAATTGAATAGGTCCATATCCCATCCATGGGAAATTTAAAGTCAAAACAACGTAAATAGCAGCGACTAAACCTGCTCTTGTAAGTCTTTTAGTATCAAACATATTTAATTACCTCCTACACCAAAATCAGTATTATCCCAAAGGATTTCAATATTATCATAGTCTTCTAAATAAGAATATTCTTCTTTAAACCATTTAATAAGTTCTAAATCTCTTTGTACTGGTGTAGTATTAGGAACATATATATTGATACATGCGTATTTAAATGATTTTTTGATTATTTCAATATCTCTTTTAATCATTTCTTTTGTTTGTCCTTTAATACCTACCATTAAGCAAACAGAATCAAAATAAGAAGCAACCTCTTCTATAGAAGAATACACCATACCTTTTTTTAGATAATTATTTCTAAAATTATCATCAAAGGTTTCAACACCACATTTGAAAGTTAATTCAATACCAAAATAATCTTTTAATTCATCAAGTCTATTTTTGTACATATAGTGACTTTCAAGTATTAATCTCTTGATACCCTTTTTTGAAATTATTTCTTTAATGTCATTTAGTGTTTCTTCTGGTAGTTCAAAAGCACTACCTGAATTGATAACTTCTAAAACTTTTTTCTCTCCTGTTACATTTTTTAATATTTTTTTGTTAAATTCGATTATTTCATCCAAATTTGTACTATTATCATGAATATAATCGCAAAAAAAACAACGCCCCCACTGACAGGGACGTGATTTTAACAGAACAATCTCTCTTGGATTTTTTATAGAGATTACATTATACCTAATCATATTAATCACACTCCCTTGTTTTTTATAGTGGGTACCAAGGAAACACTAACGACTTCTATAAGATAACATAAAACGAATAAGAGTACAAGTTTAATATTTTTAACAATTTAATAGAATCATATTTTAATTATTTCACTTATTAAATAGTTAAAAGTACTTATTTAATATAATATGTAGTTAAATTTATAAATAATTATGTTAAAATAAATAGTAATATTATATTTTTTTTTACATAAATAATTAGTGAGGTGAAAGTATGTTTAAGGGAAGTAGCAATAAAAATGCTCAAAAAATAGTTAGTAAATCTGAAGCAACGATAATAGGAGAATCTTGTGTTTTTGAAGGTAATATAAAAGAAGGTGCAGATATTACTATTTTAGGTAAAGTTAAAGGTAATTTGGATGTTAAAGGATTAGCTACTATTGAAGAAAGTGGAATCATAGAAGGAGATTTATTATCTGTAGATGCAATAATAAGAGGAACTGTAACTGGAGATGTAAAGATTACAGAAAACCTTCGTTTAGATTCAACGTCTAAAATCAATGGAGATATTGAATATAATGTAATATCTGTTGAAGAAGGTGCTATGTTTAATGGTAGATGTAGTAGAATGTCTGCTAAAGATACAAAAATAAAAGATATTAAAGATATAAAAAAGCAAGATGTTAATGCACAAAAAGCTAAATAATAAGAACTTATAATAATTAAAAAGAGATATATAAGAAGAATTCAAAAATAAAATATGTACTTTACTTATAAAAAACAATCTTAAAAGGATTGTTTTTTTATTTGAAACAAAAGTTATATAAAAGCCTTTTCACAAAAAATATAAGTAAAAGCAAAAATAAAATAAAATTTATAAATGAGAATTTTAAAAGCAAAAATAATGCAAAAATGTTCGGAAAAACTTTAAAAAAACGAAAAAAAACCAAGAAAAAGTTTTCAAAATGATGCATTAATAATGAAGAAAAAGTTTTCAAAGCTTTAATGTTACACTATTTGATAATTAGGTTGTCTAAAAAGAAAATTTAAAAAATTCAAAATAAACAAAAAACTTTGATATGTCGAAAATTCTGATATAATCATACTTGATTTGGGAAGATGTTTTCAAATTAGTTATAAAAAAAGAAATAATAGGGTTAAAATTGAAAGGAGCAAGAAATGGAAAAATTAATCAGTTTTGCAGGATTATTAGTTCTGATTGGTATAGCATATCTTTTATCAGAAAACAAAAAGGCGATAAAGTGGAGACTTGTTATGGTCGGAACTTTAATGCAAATGATTTTTGGTATAATCATATTAAAGTGGAGTGCAGGACAAGCTGCTTTTAGATGGTTAAGTGATAAAATTACTATTGTATTAGGATATACTAAATATGGATCTGAATTCTTATTTGGTGGACTTATGGATGTTAATAATGTTGGATTCGTATTTGCATTACAAATACTACCTACTATTATATTTTTCTCTGGACTTATGGCACTTTTATATTATTTAGGAATAATGGAAAAAATAGTAGCGGTATTAGCAAAAGTTATGCTTAAATTATTAGGAACAAGTGGTGCTGAATCTCTTTCAGCAGCAGCGAATATATTTGTTGGACAAACAGAAGCGCCTCTTATAATAAAGCCATACTTAAAAGATATGACTAGATCAGAGCTTTTAACAGTAATGGTTGGAGGAATGGCGAGTGTATCTGGTGGAGTTTTAGCTGGATATATATCTTTAGGTGTTGATGCAGGTCATCTTATATCTGCGAGTATAATGTCTGCACCTGCAAGTTTACTTATAGCTAAGATAATGGTACCTGAAACAGGAACACCTAAGACTATGGGTAGAGTTGATGTTGTAATGGAAAACATAGATACTAATGCAGTTGATGCTATATCAAGAGGTACATCAGAAGGTTTAGGTCTTGCAATGAATGTTGCAGCTATGTTACTTTCTTTTACAGCTTTAATGGCATTATTAAATGGAATAGTATCTGGTATGGGATCTGTAGTTGGAATGGATTATTTATCATTAGAATGGATACTTGGAAGATTATTTGCTCCAATAGCATTTTTAATGGGTATTCCTTCTGGTGATATAGTTAATGCAGGTACATTACTAGCACAAAAGACTTTAATAAATGAATTCTTTGCTTATACAACTTTAAGTTCATTTGTGAGCGAAGGTATGTTAAGTGCAAGAGCTCAAACAATATTAACATATGCTCTTTGTGGATTTGCTAATATAGCATCAATAGGAGTTTTAGTTGGTGGTATTGGTGGATTAGTTCCTGAAAAGAGAGCGGAAGTTGCTACATTAGGAGTTAAAGCATTAATAGGTGGAACTATAGCTGCATTTATGACAGCTACGGTTGCAGGTATATTAATATAATATATAAATAAAATAGTCTTATAGTTTATAAAAAAACTAGCCTTATGGTTAGTTTTTTTATTTGTATATTTTTAATTGTATTGTGATTTATAATTAAAATAAAAAAGCTTTAAAATAGCGTCTATATGCTATTTTAAAGCTTTTTTTATAATTTGATAATGTTTAGATTCTGTAAGAATATAATACTTATTATAAATGGTATGAAGAACTTAAACAAAAAGAATAAAAGTTTTTCAAATGGTAATTTTATTTCACCATCATTGGTAAGTTCTTTTACAAATAATTTTTTGTCGAAGTAATATCCTAAAAATACTGATATAAGAATGGCTCCAAGTGGTAATAAGAAATTCGATGATAGATAATTTAAAAAATCCATATAAGATTGATTAAATAAGTTGATTTTCATAAAGCCATTAGATAATGAACATATAACTCCAGATAGAGAAACAACTACTGTTGTTAATATCGTAACTTTTTTTCTTGAAATATTAAAGTCTTCACATAAAAAAGCAACAATTACTTCTAATATAGATATTGAAGATGTAAGTCCTGCTACTAGTAGTAAAATAAAGAATAAGCATGCAAAAATATTTCCCATAAACATTTTAGAAAAGACCATTGGTAAACTTATAAAAGCTAGTCCAGCACCACTTGAAGGATCTATATTAAATGTAAATACAGCAGGAAATATTGCTATACCAGCTAATACTGCAACTAAAGTATCTGCAAAAGCTACATTTAATGATGTAGTTAATAAATTTTCTTTCTTAGATATATAAGATCCATAAGTTATCATTGTGCCCATTCCTACACTCAGTGAGAAAAATGCTTGCCCTAATGCCATAAATATAGTATTTAAAGTGATTTTTGAAAAATCGAATTTAAATAAAAATGAAAGTCCATCATTAGCATTTGCCAAAGTAAGAGCTCTTATATCAAGAATTATTATAATTATAAATAATAATGGCATTAATATTTTTGAATATTTTTCTATACCATTTTTGATACCAAATAATACTATAAAACCCGTTAAGAACATAAAAGCTACTTGCCAAAATATAGGTTCAAAACCACCAGATACTAAGTTATTAAATATCAAATCTGCTTTATCTGGTGTTAGATTATTAAATGCTCCAGATAAGCTTTTTAAAATATAACTAAAACACCACCCAGCAACAACTCCATAAAAAGAAAGTATACAAAATGCTGATAATAAACCAATATAACCAACTATTGAAAATATTGATTTAGGTGCTAGTTTTCTAAATGTTGCAATTGCATTAACTCTAGATATTCTACCTAAAGCAAATTCTCCTATCATGATAGGAATACCAAGTGTTAATACGCATAGTAGATAAACTATCAAAAAAGCTCCTCCACCATTATCCCCAATTATATAAGGAAAACGCCAAATATTCCCCAAACCTATAGCTGAACCTGCTGCGGCAGCTATAACTCCTATTTTACTAGAAAAACCGTCTCTCGAATTTGATTCCATTATGTCCTCCTTTAGTTTATTAAAGTATAATTCAAACAAAAAAAGGCCAAAAAGCCCTTTAAATTAGAATTATTTGCTATAATATCACAAGAGAATTATAATTTAGATTATATTAATATGTCAATTTATAAAAAATAGTTTATATATTAAAAATATTATATATGAATTGTTTAAAAATTATGAAAATATAAAGTTTTTAATGAGGTGTAAGATGAAAATTTTGATTAAGAATTTTTGGAATTTTAAAATCGCTGTTTTAATCGATGAAGATAATAATATAGAAGATATAATTATTGATGAAATAGATAAACCAAAAGCCAAAGAAATATACTTAGCTAAAATAAAAAGAAAGCTAGAATCTATGCAATGTTATTTTATTGATATTGGACATGAAAAAAATGCGTTTATGAAATTTAAAGATAAAGAAGATGATAAAAACAACGAATTTTTGGTTCAAATTTTAAAGGAAGGTAAAAATAATAAAGGTCCAAGAGTAACTCAAAGATTATCATTATCTGGAAGGTTTATAGTTTTACTTACAGATAGTAATTCGATAAAAATTTCTAATAAAATTCAAGATGAAGAAGAAAGAAAAAGATTAAGAAAGATTGCAACACAGATAATAAAAGATAATGAATATGGAATTTTAATAAGAACAAATGGAGAAAAAAGAAGTAAGGAGGAATTTCAAAAAGATTTTAATTATTTAAAAAGTATTATGAACGATTTGATAAAAAAATCAAAAAATAATATAGCACCAAAACTCCTTTTTAATAAAAATGAAAAAATAATTTCTTTTATAAAAGATAATAAGGCTAATATTAAAGAAATTATTTTAGATGATGAAGAAATATATGATGAGATAATGGAGTTAAATAAGTTTTATAAAGATATTGATGCAAAAGCGATTCGATTAGAAGAAAAAGAGAATTATTTTGAAAATTATGATGTGTATAAAAATATAAATAAATTATTATCTAATGAAGTGAGTCTAAATGATGAAGGATCTCTTGTAATTGATGAATTGGAAGCTTTAAATATAATAGATATAAATACAGGTAAAAAAACTCAAGGTGGAAATTTAAAGAAAATAGTTCATGATATTAATATAATGGCAGCTAAAGAAATAGTTAAGCAAATAAAACTTAGAAATTTATCTGGAATAATACTTATAGATTTTATAGATACAAAAGATAAAAATGAAAAAAAACAGATAAAAGACATATTACAAGAGGGTCTTAAAAATCAAAATGCTAATGCATATGGTTTTACAAAATTAAATCTTTTTGAGATTTCAAGACAAAGAGAAAAAAAGAGCTTAAAAGAGTATTTTACTCAAAATAAAAAAGAGAATATAAATATCAATGGAAACTATTTGGAATTTAGAATAAAAAGAGAGATTGAATTAATTAAAAAAAATAATATAAGTGAAATAATTTTTTATTTAGAAGATAGACTTATGCCTCTTATAAATGATATTATGATAAAGGAGTTAGAATTTAAATATAATATCAAAATCAAGTTTGAACATGACAAAGATAAAAATTTATTGGAAATAAAAAAATTAAAATAGTTCAAATAATCTTGACAAAGCATCAAATCTTTGATATTATTTTACTTCGTAAGAGCCACACAGATTGGGCTTTAAAATCTTTGTTATTTTAATGAAGTGCCTTAGTCTGGTGAGTAATGTTTTGAGGAGGTGTAGCAATGTACGCTGTACTAGAAACTGGTGGAAAGCAATATAGAGTTCAAGAAGGAGATGTTCTTTTTGTTGAAAAACTAAATGCTTCTGAAGGTGAAATGGTATCATTAGACAATGTATTAGTAGTTTCTAAAGATGGAAACTTAGTAGTTGGAAACCCTGTTGTTGAGGGAGCTAAGGTTGAAGCTAAAGTTTTAGCACAAGGAAAAGCTAAAAAAGTTATAGTTTTCAAATATAAGGCTAAGAAAGACTACAGAAGAAAACAAGGACATCGTCAACCATTCACTAAGATTCAAATAGAAAAGATAAACGCTTAATATTATGATTATTGCTGATATAAAAAGGAATAATGGTAGTATTTATAGGTTTGAATTTTTAGGCCATGCAGACTATGCTGACCATGGGGAAGATATAGTTTGTGCAGCTGTTTCAGTGTTATCTCAAACAGCTTTGCTTGGCCTTGTTGAGTATGCGAAGATAGATATTGAGTACGAAATAAAAGATGAAGACGGATTTTTGTTATGTGAAATACCAAAAGAGTTGGATTCAAAGAAGAGACTAATTGCTGATTCTATATTGGAAACCATGTATTTGGGACTTTTAAGTATAGAAGAAAGCTATTCTTCTCATATTAAGATAAAAATTGAGGAGGTGTAGTACGATGTTAAAGATGAATCTTCAGTTATTCGCAAGTAAGAAGGGGGTTGGATCTTCTAAAAATGGTAGAGATTCGATTTCTAAGAGACTTGGAGTTAAGACTGGTGACGGACAGCTAGTTACAGCTGGAAGTATCATAGTTAGACAAAGAGGAACTAAAATTCATGCTGGAAACAATGTTAAAAGAGGTGGAGATGACACACTTTTTGCTACTGTTGATGGTCATGTTAAGTTCGAAAGAAAAGACAAAAAGAGAAAACAAGTTAGTGTTTACGCTGCTGAATAATAAAAAAGAGAGTGTCTTTGGCACTCTTTTTTATTATCTAAAGAAATTATATTTGGGTTTAAATATTCTACTATAAAGCGAAGGTGTTTTTTATGGATTTTAAAGAATTTATAATATATAAAGATTTAAAGAAGAAATTAAGACACGATATTGCAAATGATATACAAGTTATTCAAGGGTATTTGAAATTAGATAAGAAAGATGAATGCTTAGTAAAAATAGAGAATATGATAAGAAGAATAAAATTAGAAAAAAAACTAGAGAAAATTCAAATTAAGAATTTGTATTTTTTATTTGAAAAAATAATAAATAAAATATGCATTCTTAATTTGAATTTTGACTTTGAAGTTTATTCTTCTTTGGACTTAGAAAATAATATAAATTTAAACTTTGATTTTTTAGCTTTATATGATATATTTGAAGTTGCTTTTAAATTATATGAAGATAGTAAATTTATATTTGATTTAGAAATTAGTAAAGAAGAAGTAAATATTATAATAAATTGTGATTATAATATTTTAGATTATTTAAAAAAGAACATTAATTTGATATTTAAAGAAAATGATAATTTAGATATCGAGATTATTGAAGGTAGATTATTTATCGATATTTTAGTAATGGATAAAGGAGAAATTAAATGTTTGTAGATAAAGCCAAGATATTTGTTAGAGCAGGCAAAGGCGGAAATGGTGCAGTTGCATTTAGAAGAGAAATTTATGTACCTGCTGGAGGACCATCTGGTGGAGATGGTGGAGACGGTGGAAGCATTATAGTAAGAGCAGATAGAAGTTTAAGAACTCTTATGGATTTTAAGTACAAAACAAAATATACAGCACAGCACGGTGAAGATGGAAAGAATAAAAATAAGCATGGTGCTAATGGTGAGGATTTAATATTAAAAGTACCACAAGGAACTATAATAAGAGATGCACAAAGTAATTTGGTTATAGTTGATTTAAATGAAGATGGTCAAGAATTTGTACTTGTAAGAGGTGGTATTGGTGGTAAAGGTAATGCTAGATTTAAATCATCAATAAGACAAGCTCCTAGATTTGCAAAACCAGGTAGAGAAGGACAAGAAAGAGATATAATATTAGAACTTAAAATGATGGCAGATGTTGGACTTTTAGGATTCCCTAATGTAGGTAAATCAACATTTTTATCAATAGTTTCAAAAGCGAAGCCAAAGATTGCAAATTATCATTTCACAACATTAAAACCTAATTTAGGTGTAGTTAAACTAGACACAAATGATAGTTTTGTAATTGCAGATATTCCAGGTCTTATAGAAGGTGCGCACGAAGGTGTTGGGCTTGGTCATGATTTCTTAAGACATGTTGAAAGAACTAAGGTTTTAATACACATAGTAGATATATCAGGAATAGAAGGTAGAGATCCATTTGAAGATTTTATGAAAATAAATAATGAACTTCAAAAATACAATCAAAAACTATCTAAAAGACCTCAAATTGTAGTTGCAAATAAGATGGATATATTATTTGAAGAAGGAAAATATGAAGAGTTTAAAGTTAAGGTAGAAGAACTTGGATATAAAGTATTTAAAATGTCTGCTGCAACAAAAGATGGTGTAGATCAAGTTATAAGAGAAGCTTCTAAATTACTTAAAGAAGTTGAAGACTTTGAATTATTTGAAGAAGATGAAATGATCAAAGAATATGACTTTGAGGATAATGATGGTGATGAAATCATTGTTAAAATAGAAAATGGAGTATATATAGTTGAGGGTAAAGAGTTAGAAAGAATTTTATACTCTGTAGACTTTGAATATATGGAATCACTAAGATTCTTCCAAACTATAATGGAGAAAAAAGGCGTATTTAAAAAGCTTAGAGAGCTTGGAGCTAATGATGGTGATTTAGTTAAGATATATGATTTAGAATTTGAATATTACGAATAAAATAAAGGATGGTATAATATGCTTAAAGGAAAACAAAGATCTTATTTAAAGAAATTAGCTAACCCATTAAAGCCGATAATTCAAATTGGTAAAGATGGAGTTAATGAAGGTTTTATAAATCAATTAGATGCAATGTTAGAAAGAAAAGAAATCGTAAAAGTTACAATTTTAGAAAATAGCGGACTTGATTCTAAGGATACAGCTAATGAAGTGTGTGAAAAATTAGGGGCTGAATTTGTTCAATCAATTGGTTCTAAATTTACAATTTATAGAATGGCGTCTGACAAGGAATATAGAACGATAAGACTTCCAAAATAAGTCTAGAAAAAAGAGATATATTCATTTATAATGTATAATTAAGAATATGCTTTATTTGAGGTGAGTTCTTATGATTTTTTATTGTGATGGATGTAATACAGTTACAAAGATAAATTCCGCTGAGGATGAAAATATTAAGATAACAAAAAACGAAGAAGTCTTAAAGATTTATTTTAGATGTAAGACATGCAATGAATGGTTTTTAATAGTAGAAAACTCAAAACAGGATATATTTCTAAAAGATGAGAATAGGCTACCCGTTTAATATGGGTAGCTTTTCTTAAAAAGATTGTAAAGTGTTGTAACTTTAATTTTTTTTAGTGATAATGTATAATTTCTTTAGTCTGAATATTAATTATATTGGGATGTGTTTAAATGAATAAAAAAATAGGGATAATGGGTGGTACTTTTGATCCCATACATTATGGGCATTTATCAACAGCTGAAACGGTTAGAATCAAATTTGATTTAGATTATATTTTATTTGTTCCAACAGGTAATCCTCCACATAAGATGAGAAAGATAACTAAAAAATATCATAGGTATAATATGACGATATTAGCAACTATAAGTAATGATAATTTTAGAGTCTCAACTATTGAACTTGAAAGAGATGGATATTCGTATACAGTAGATACTTTAAAAAGTATAAAGCAAATACACAAAGATGATGAGCTTTATTTTATAACAGGTGCAGATGCATTTTGTGATATGAAAGATTGGTATAGAGCTGATGAACTTTTTTCACTAGCTAATTTCATAGGAGCAACAAGACCTGGAATTGATACAACTAAATTTGAAGAAGCTTTAAAATATATTAAAGATAATTATAATAAGGATGTACTAACTATACATGTGCCATCTTTAGATATTTCATCAACTGGTATAAGAAAAAATGTTTTGGAAAAAAAATCTGTTAAATATTTGATACCAGAAAATGTTGAAAGATATATTATAAAGCATAATTTATATAATTCTTAAAATTAAAGATATAAGAAAAGGTGAGTCTGTGATGAATATCGAAATAAAAATTGATGAAATAAGAAATATACTTAAAAAAAATCTAAAAAACAGTAGATATAAACATACTTTAGGTGTAGAAAAATCTGCTATAAAACTAGCAGAAATTTATGGAGAATCAACAGAAAAAGTTATAATTTCATCTTTATTTCATGATTTTGCTAAGTATATGACAAATGAAGAATTAGATTCTTATATAGAACAATATGATATTAAATTAGATGAAATTGAAAAATTAGATTATTCCATAATACATGGAAAAGTAGCCAAATACATAGCAGAAAACGAATACAATATAAAAGATTTGGATATTTTAAATTCAATAGAATTCCATACCACTGGAAGAAAGTATATGACAAAATTAGAAAAAATAATTTATTTAGCAGACTATATAGAAGAAAATAGAGTTTATGATGGGGTTGAAATTCTAAGAAAATTAGCATATGAAACAAGCTTAGAAGAAGCTTTGTTAGAATCATTTAATAATAGTATAAATTTTTTACTCAAAAAATCTGTGCTTATACATAAAAATACTATAGAAGCTAGAAATCAAATTTTAAAAGAATTAAAATATTAATGAGGTGAAATTAAAAATATGAAAGCTTTTTTTAGAACTTTTTTAGTGTTCTTTGTTATATTTGCGACAATATTTACAGGCCTAGGGTTTTATGTGAATAGCCAAATGACAAGAGAACAAGAAATTGTTGAAATAACAAGATTAAAACATAATCTTGATAGCACAAAAGATGAACAAAAGGATGAGGATGAAGATATTGTAAATATATTACTTTTGGGTGTGGACAGTTTAAAAGGAAAAAATACTCATAATTCAAGAACTGACACTATGATGGTTCTTAGTTTAGATACAACACAAAATAAAGCATCAATAGTTTCTATACCAAGAGATTCTAGAGTTAAAATAAGAGGTAGAGCAGGAGAAGATAAGATAAATCATGCTCATGCTTATGATGGTGTTGGTGGTTCGATATATGCGGTTAAGAGTTTGCTTGGAATACCAATCCATCATTATGTTAAGGTAGATTATAATGCGTTATTTAAGACTGTAGATGATGTTGGTGGAGTTGAAGTTAATGTTCCTATAAATATGTACTATAATGATCCTTATGCTAATCCACCACTGCATATAGATATTAAAAAAGGAAAACAATTATTAAATGGTCAAAAAGCAATGGAATTTTTAAGATTTAGAAAAGGTTATAGTAATCAAGATTTAGGAAGAATTCAAGCTCAACAACAGTTTTTGGATTCGTTAATCAAAAAGCTGCTGTCACCTGCATCAATAACAAAAATACCAGACTATATAAATACTTTACACATGTATGTTGAAACAGATTTACAAATAGGAGATATGCTAGGTTTGGCTATGAAAGCTAAAGGAGTAAATCCTAGTGAAATTCAAAAATATACTCTAAAAGGTGAATCAAAAATGATAAATGGGATATATTATTATATAGTTGATAAAAATTATATAGAAGATATAAGAGGTTCTTTTATATCTTTACAAAATTATAATAATACAGTAGCCTACAATTAGGGGGAAGTTATGGACTATAAAGTTATGGACTTGTTAAAAACAGCAGTAGATAGTGCATTAGACAAATTAGCAGAAGATGTAAAGGTATTAGAAATAGGTAAAGTATCATCATTAACAGGATATTTTCTTATAGCTAGTGCGTCTTCAAAGAGACAATTAAATGCATTAACAGATAATATTGAAGATAATATCAAAGAAGAATTTGATTTGGAACCTCATGGTAAAGAGGGGAGAGATGAATCGGGTTGGTATGTATTAGATTATGGTGATTTGATGGTTCATATATTTTCAAAGGAACAAAGAGTTCATTATAATTTAGAAAATATATGGAAAGATGCACCGATAATAAATTTAGAAGAATTAGAAAAAATGTCTTAAAAAATTAGTGAAATAAAGAGTATTGGTAAAGAAATATGGCAAGATAATAATGTAATATTAAAAGGTAGTGTGAAAATGAAATAACTTTATTTTTATACTACCTTTATTTTATATAGTATTTCTATATTTTTAATAAATATCTAATTTTTAAAAAATTAAGGATTATGCCTTGGTTTTTATCATAAGAATTATATTATTTTATAAGATTATAAAATAATAGGAAGGGGATATAAAATGAAAATATTTTTTAGAACTTTTGTCTTATTACTTATTATATTTACTACTATATTTACGGGTATTGGATTTTATGTAAATGGTCAGATTGCAAAAGAACGAGAAATTGTTGAAATAATAAGACTTAAGCATAATTTAGATAGTTTAACAGATGAAAAGAAAAATGAAGAAACAAATATTATAAACATTTTACTTTTAGGTGTAGATGCATTAAAAAGCAAGAATCAATATAATTCAAGAACAGATACTATGATAGTTTTTAGTTTAAATAAAGAAAAAAATAAAATAACTCTGCTTTCTATACCTAGAGATTCAAGGGTGAAGATAAGAGGGAGAGTTGGTGAAGACAAGATAAATCACGCACATGCATATGGTGGTGTAGCAAGTTCTGTAGGAACTGTTAAAAGTTTATTAAAAGTTCCAATCCATCATTATGTTAAAGTTGATTATAATGCGTTATTTAAGACGGTAGATGATATTGGTGGGGTAGAAGTTGATGTTCCTATTGATATGAATTATTATGATCCAAATGCTTCTCCACCACTGCATATAAATATTAAAAAAGGAAAACAGGTATTGAATGGTCAAAAATCTATGGAATTTCTAAGATATAGAGAAAACTATCCAAATAAAGATTTGGGTAGAATACAAGCACAACAGCAATTTTTAGATTCTTTTATAAAAAAAGTTTTATCACCTGCATCAATAACAAAAATACCAGATTATATAAATACTTTGCATATGTATGTTGAAACAGATTTAAAAATAGGAGATATGTTAAACCTAGCAATGGATGCTAAGACTATAAATCCTAATGAAATCAATAAATATACATTAAAAGGAGAACCAAAGATGATTAATAATATATCCTACTATATTTTAGATAATAGTTTTATAGAAAAAATTAGAAATATTATGATATAAGAGTCATAGTATATATAATAATTAGCCAATTAATTAAAAAAATATAAAAATACCTTGAAAAAATAAAAGAAATTTATTATAATAAATAACAATTGATAAAAGAATTTTATAATAATAAAAACCTTTGGAGTAGTAAGGAATTATGACAATTTATAGAGAGCTAAGATATGCTGGAACTTAGCAATTGTATAACCTGAACTTGCCAATATAAGTGGTTTTAGGTTGATTCCTTTAACAATCATCTAAGTGGTCTTAATATATTTAAGTCAATTAGGGTGGTACCGCGAGTATAATCTTCTCGTCCCTATTAGGGATGTAGAAGATTTTTTTATTGCAAAAATTTTTAGTATATATTACATTTTGGAGGTGTATTATGGCTTATAATTACAGCCTAATAGAAAAAAAGTGGCAAAATAAATGGAAAGAAACAAATGCATTTAGAACAAATGAGGATAACGATAAAGAAAAATACTATGTACTTGAGATGTTTCCTTACCCATCAGGTAAAATTCACATGGGACATGTTAGAAATTACTCAATAGGTGATGTAGTAGCAAGATTTAAAAAAATGCAAGGATTTAATGTATTACATCCTATGGGATGGGATTCATTTGGATTACCAGCTGAAAATGCAGCTATAAAGCATAATGTTCATCCAAACGAATGGACTTTAAAAAATATAGAAGAAATGAAAGAACAATTATCTTTATTAGGTCTTAGTTATGATTGGGATAGAGAAGTTGCAACTTGTCAACCTGATTATTATAGATGGACTCAAGAGATATTCTTAAAATTCTTTGAAAAAGGATTAGCATACAAGAAAAAATCATATGTTAACTGGTGTACTTCTTGTGAGACTGTTCTTGCAAATGAGCAAGTTGTAGATGCGAAATGTGAAAGATGTGATAGTGAAGTTATCAAAAAAGACTTAGAGCAATGGTATTTAAAAATAACAGATTACGCAGAAGAATTATTACAAGATATAGATAAATTAGATGGATGGCCTGATAAAGTAAAAACAATGCAAAAGAATTGGATTGGAAAAAGTGTTGGAGCTGAAGTTGATTTTTCTATAGAAAATTTTGATAAGAAAATGAGAGTATTTACTACAAGACCAGACACATTATATGGAGTAACTTATATGGTTATGGCTCCAGAACATGAATTTGTATCACAGTTAGTAAAAGGAACTGAATATGAAGAAAAGGTAAATGCATTCAAAAAGAAAATGCAACATTTATCAGAAATAGAAAGAACTTCAACTGATACAGAAAAAGAAGGAGTATTTACTGGTAAGTACGCTATAAATCCGTTAAATAATAAAAGAGTACCAATATACATAGCCAATTATGTATTAGCTGATTATGGTACTGGTGCAGTTATGGCAGTTCCTGCACATGATGAAAGAGATAATGATTTTGCTAAAAAGTATGATATAGAAATAATTGAAGTTATAAATGAAGATGATATAATGATAAACTCTGCTGAATTTGACGGTCTTAACAAAGATGATGGCTTCAATAAAATTATGGAAAAATTAGAAAAAGAAGAAATAGGAAAGAAAACAGTTAATTACAGATTAAGAGACTGGTTAATTTCAAGACAAAGATATTGGGGTTGTCCAATACCAGTTGTTTATTGTGAAGATTGTGGAATAGTTCCTGTTAAGCATGAAAATCTTCCTGTTGCACTTCCAACTGATATAGAATTTTTGGGTAAAGGTGAGTCTCCATTAACTACATCTGAAGAATTTAAATATACAGCTTGTCCAAAATGTAATAAACAAGCTAGAAGAGAAACAGATACAATGGATACATTTATAGATTCATCATGGTATTTCTTAAGATATACAGATCCTAAGAATGAAAATCAACCATTTTCTAAAGAACAAGCTGAAAAATGGATGGATGTAGATCAATATATAGGTGGAGTAGAACATGCTATACTACATTTATTATATTCAAGATTCTTTGTTAAGGTTATGAGAGATTTAGGTATGTGCAATATAGATGAACCATTTAAGAATTTATTGACTCAAGGAATGGTATTAAAAGATGGAGCGAAGATGTCTAAGTCTAAAGGTAATGTAGTAAGTCCTATAGAGATTATAGATGAATATGGTGCAGATACTGCTAGATTATTTATGTTATTTGCAGCACCACCAGAAAGAGATTTAGAATGGTCAGATAATGGAGTTGAAGGCTCATACAGATTCATAGGAAGAGTATATAGACTTGTTGAAGAATTAAAGACTATGGAAAATAAGGTTTCAAATGACTTTGATAAAAATGATAAAGAATTCTTATTTGCTCTTAACCACACTATTAAGAAAGTAACTGACGATGTATCAGGAAGATTTAATTTCAATACTGCAATATCTTCTGTTATGGAATTAGTTAATCAAATGTACAAGTATAAAGAATTAGATACTGCTAAATCAAATCTTTTAGTTGATGCAGGAAATAAATTAGTTGTTATGCTTGCTCCATTTATACCTCATGTTACGGAAGAAATGTGGGAAATGCTTGGAAATGAAGATAGTGTTCATGAACAAACTTGGCCAATTTATGATGAAAAAGCACTTGTAAAAGATGAAGTGGAAGTAGTTATTCAAGTTAATGGTAAGTTAAGAGACAAGATGAGTATACCAGCAAATGCAAGCAAAGAAGAAATGGAAGAACTAGCTAAGAACAATGAAAAAGTTAAATCTTTTATTGAAGGTAAAAATATAATAAAAGTAATAGCTGTTCCTAAGAAACTTGTAAATATAGTTGCTAAATAAATAGTTTTATAATATTTTAGATATAAAAGAGTTTTATATTAAGAGAAATTCTTTTATATAAATTATAAAATCAATAAAAAAGGGGATGTTACATAAACTTAGTTTTTTATGTAACATCCCCTTTATAATATTTATTTTAATTTAACATTTTTAATAATAATAGACACACTTCCATCTGAATTGTTTACAAATTCTACTAAATCTTTATTGGTACAGTAATTTGTAGGTAAAGATATATCTATACCATTATCTGTTTTTATCTTTTGTTTAAAATAAGTTTTATTAGCTATTTTTTCACTAACAGGAACTTTATTTTCTTCAAGACCACTATCCTTAAATGAATCTATAAAGATATCCTTTACTTGAGAATTTTCTTCAAATAAATTATCTGCAACATAGTCAATATCAATTTCGCCTTTTTCTTCAATCGATTTTGATACTACATCTTTTATTTTAAAATCATCTTCAATTCCTTCATTCATAAATTCTTTTTTGAACTTTTTACTTGTTTTTTCAAAGATTTTTACTTTATCTTTAACAGATAAATTAGTATCAGCTTCCATAATATATTCAGAAAGATAAAATACCTTTTCTCCATTTACTTCAACTTTTTTTTCTAATATATCTATGCTAAGTTCATCAATGTCAATAATAACAGCTTCATCAATTTTTTGTGAAGGTAAAGGTAAAGTAGTTTTTTGCTTTACTATTGAATTTGTTTGACCATCTACGTAATGTATAAAAGAATCTTTATAGGTCATTTTAAAAATTGCAAAATAATTTTTATCTTCAAAAGCATAAATACTAAAAAGTAAATCGCAAGCATCTATTATTGGGTTTTTCTTTAGAAATTCAAAAAATTTAGTTGATATTTCTTTAGTTAATGCTACAAATAAATCTGGATCATCAATTAAACAAGAGATTTTTGCGGGAATATTGGATGAAAAATCTCTAAAACTAGCTTTTTTTAGAGCATCATCAAACATGGTTTTTTCTATATGTTTAAATATAAATTCTTCTACTTCTGCATTTAATGGAAGAACATTGTTTGAAAGTACTGGTATATCTAAGTTAGTATCTATTATGTGAATAATAGCTTTTCTTATGCCAAGAGCAGACATTAAAAAACTCCCTTCTATTTATATAATTCTTATAACAAAATATATTTTACGTATAAATTTACGCTTTGTCTATAGATGTAAATTAAAAAACGTTTACATTTTAATAATTGAATAAAAAACGAAAAAACTATTGATTTTTCTATTTATATTATGTTAAACTAATAAAAATTTAATAATTTGAAAAACTTTTTAGAGGAGCTTTTATTATCAGTATCTATGGTCAGTCGGCAGACATAAAAACATAGAAAAAGGGATAAAAGCCGAAGGAAAATATTTGGCAAAATACTTTCCTGGCTATATATATAATATATATATGGCTGTCATTGAATATTAAATTTAATGGAGAGCTAAGAGGTATATAGATTTTTTTAGTACATATTACTATATATTTTTATATAGTTTTCTAATCTATAACTTTTTTGATAAGCTCTCCTAAATATTTTAGGAGGGATTTTTTTTGCAAACAATTGTACAAAAATACGGTGGTAGCTCAGTTTCAACAACAAAAAAAATAGAAAAAGTAGCAAAGTCTATAATAGAAAAAAAGAAACAAGGCTATAATTTGGTAGTTGTTGTATCTGCAATGGGAAATACAACTAATGAGCTTATAAAATTATCTTTGGAAGTTTCAAAAGCACCAGATAAAAGAGAATTGGATGCACTTATCGCAACTGGTGAGATGGTATCATCATCTTTATTAGCAATAAAATTAAAAGATTTAGGTTTTGATGCAATATCATTTAATGCTTTTCAAATAAATTTAAAGACAAATGGAATTTATGGAAAATCAAGTATTAGCGATATAGATGAAGATATAATAAATTCTCAACTTAAAAAAGGAAAAATTGTTATAATTGCAGGATTTCAAGGTATATCAGATGATAATGAAATAACTACATTAGGAAGAGGTGGATCAGATACGAGTGCTGTTGCATTGAGTGTCAAATTAAATGCAAAATGTGAAATATATACAGATGTTGATGGTATATATGGTGTTGATCCAAGATTATATAAAGAAGCAAAAAAATTAGATGAAATATCCTATGAAGAAATGCTAGAGCTTGCGAGTTTAGGTGCAGGAGTTATGCATGCTAGAGCTGTGGAACTTGGTCAAAAGTATAATAAAGAAATCTATGTAGGACTTAGTTGTTCTAATATTAAAGGTACTTATATTACGGAGGGATTAGAGATGGAAAAAAGAGCTGTTAGTGGAATTGCGGTAAGTGATGATGATATTGCTATCAATATAGAAAATATAGATTATGATATAAATTTAATTGCTAAGATATTTACAAATATCGCAAAAGCAAATATCAATGTTGATATGATAAGTCAGACAATGCCTTTTAATAATAAGATAAATATATCATTTACAGTACCAAAAGCAGATACAAACGATATATTAAAATTATTAAAAACTTTTATATCATTTGATAATATAAAAGTAGATGAAAATATAACTAAATTTTCAGTTGTAGGAATGGGAATGAAAGATAGTAGTGGAATTGCAGCTAGATTATTTGAAATTTTTAAAGAAAATAATATAGAAATAAAAATGATTACAACATCTGAAATAAGGATTACATGTGCAATAGATAGTAAATATAAAGAAGTAGCAATTTCTAATGTAGCTAAATTTTTTGATTTATAAAAAAAAGTTTAAAAAATAACTCAAAGAGTATATATATATTATATGTGGAATTAAGGGTTAGGTAAGGATTATAATATATTTATTTTTGGAGGGATTTTCTTGAAAAAAATAGCTAATATAAAAATACTCGATATAATGAAAACGGATGTCGTGCATTTTGATGGTAAAGCTCATGTTTTTGAAATACTAAGTATAATGGAAAATGATAATATTAATGGTGTACCTATAGTGGATGAAAATGATAAAGTTGTTGGATTTGTTGTAAAATCTGATATATACAGATTCCTAAGAGAATTAGGGCATTATCCACAGTATCCTGTTGAACTTATAATGTCAAAGGATGTTCATAGTCTAAATCAAAATATGAGTTTGTTAGAAGCTTCTAAGCTTTTGAGAAAAGAAAATATAACAGCAGTTCCTATTATTGATGATGATGATAAGCTTGTTGGTTTGATATCATTAGAGAATATAGTGGATTGTTTTATAAGAGAATATGTAGAAAATAACTAAATTAAAAAGAAAAAATATTTTAAATTATATATAAAATTTGAAATATTTTTTCTTTTTTTATTTATGTAAAAAAATTATTTGTTTCATATGAGGTTTATATTGGAAGAATAAAAATAAATTTTAAATTTTTATACTTAAATTACATATTAAAAGCATTAAAATATACACAAAGGAACAATTGTATTTTTCAGACGGACAAAAAAAGGAAAATGTTTTCTATTGAAAAATGTTTTTCTATGAGATACAATATAATCATAAGTTTGTTAATAGAAAAACTACTTGCAAATGTTTTTCTATTATTAGTTTTTTACATATTATTTACATATATTAAAATAAGAAAAAAGAGGTGTATTATGCAAGAATTAACTTTACAACATATAAAAGATGCAAAAGAGAATATAAAGGGAGTTGCAAAAAGAACTCAATTATTAGAATGTAGTGGACTTAGTGAAATATCGAAGAATAGAGTATTTTTAAAATTAGAAAATTTACAAAAGACTGGTTCATTTAAAATAAGAGGGGCATACAATAAGATATGTCATTTAACAGAAGAAGAAAAGAAATGTGGAGTTATAGCATCAAGTGCTGGAAATCACGCACAAGGTGTTGCATTAGGAGCAAAAGCTCAAGGAATAGATGCTACTATAGTAATGCCAGCTAATGCACCACTTGCAAAAGTTAAGGCTACAAAGTCTTATGGTGCTAATGTTGTATTACATGGAAATGTTTATGATGATGCTTATGCAAAAGCAGTTGAAATACAAAAAGAAACTGGAGCAACTTTCTTACATCCATTTGATGATGTATATGTTGCAGCAGGACAAGGAACTATAGGTTTAGAAATATTAGAAGATTTAGAAGAAGTTGATGTTGTACTTGTACCAATTGGTGGTGGAGGTATAATCTCTGGTATAGCATGTGCATTAAAAGAACTTAAGCCAAGTGTTAAAGTAATAGGTGTAGAAGCTGCTAGTGCTCCATCTATGAAAAGAGCAGTAGAAAATAAAGGTTCTTTACTTATAGATTCAAAGCCAACTATAGCAGATGGTATTGGAGTTAGAAAAGTTGGAGATTTCACATACAAATGTGTTGAAAAATACGTTGATGAAATAGTTACAGTTGAAGAAGAAGAAATAGCACAAGCGATACTATTCTTAATAGAAAAAGATAAAGTTATAGCAGAAGGAGCAGGAGCAGTTTGTGTTGCAGCTTTATTAAACAACAAGATAAAAGAAGAAGGTAAAAATGTTGTTTCTGTAGTATCAGGTGGTAATATAGATGTTAATTTAATGGATAGAATTATAGATAAAGCTCTAATGAAAGAGGGTAGAAGATTCTACTTAAATACAATAATACCAGATAAATCAGGGGAATTAGTTAAATTAATAGATGTAATATCAAAATTAAAAGCTAATATATTCTCTATTAATCAAACAAATTTAAGAGCTGAAGTTCATCTAGGATACCAAAGCGTGGAACTTGTATTAGAAAGTTTTGGACAAGATCATATGGATGAAATAGTACAAGAATTAAAAACACATGGATATGAAGTATCTATTGGATAATTGATTAATTAGAAAATTAAAAAATAATAAAAAATTTATCAAATTAGCTGTATAACAATATTTTGTTTATAAAACTTGTAAGGTTTTTATGAATATACTATAATAAGAAAGTAATGTATAAATGATTTAGGAGGCGTTAATTATGAAACACGAAGTTATATCAACTCAAAAGGCACCAGCTGCATTAGGACCATATTCACAAGCTATAAAAGCTGGAGATATGTTATTTGTATCGGGACAAATTCCTTTCATACCAGAAACTATGGAATTAGTTTCAGAAGATGTACAAGAACAAACTAGACAATCATTAGAAAATGTAAAGGCAATATTAGAAGCTGCTGGAGCTAGTTTCAATGATGTTGTTAAAGCAGGAGTATTTATAAAAGATATGAATGACTTTGGTAAAATAAATGAAATATATGCAGAGTACTTTACTGATAACAAGCCAGCTAGAGCTTGTGTTGAGGTTGCAAGATTACCTAAAGATGTTAAAGTTGAAATCGAAGTTATTGCTTACTTAGGATAATATATATTATAATAATAAAACCAGGCTTATGCCTGGTTTTTAAATATTTTTCACAAAAAAACGTTTTCATAAATTATAGAAAGGAAGTGTAGTATGTCTGATTATAGTATTTTTGATGTTGTAGGGCCAAATATGATTGGACCTTCAAGTTCACATACGGCAGGAGCTTGTAGAATTGGTATGATAGCTCATAAGTTGGCAAAAGATGAAATTAATGAAGTTATATTTTATTTACATGGTTCATTTAAAGAGACTTATAAAGGTCATGGTACGGACAAGGCTTTAGTTGGAGGTATACTTGGTTTTATGCCTGACGATAAAAGAATAAGAACCTCTTTTGATATTGCAAAAGAAAAAGGTATTAAATTTGAATTTGAGAAAGTGGATTTGGGTTCAGATTATCATTCTAATACTGTTAAAATTGTTTTGAAAACAGTTTCAAATAAAGTTATAAGTATTGTAGGTTCCTCCATTGGAGGTGGGAATGTAAAGGTTGTAGAAATCAATGGACTTAAAGTTGAATTTAGCGGTTTTTATCCAACTATTATTGTAAAACAAAGAGATTTACCAGGTGCAGCAGCGCATATAACAAATTCTATTGCGGAGAATAAGATAAATATTGCTTTTATGAGTATATTTAGAAATGAAAAAGGTAAAATTGCATTTACTGTTGTTGAAGCGGATGATAAGATACCGACTAAGGTTATTGATGATATTAAATCAAATAAAGATCTTATAGAAGATTGTTTTATTGTTGAATTATAAATTGTATAAGAATAAGAAGGTGATTTGATGGAATTTAAAGATGGTAAAGAACTTTTAGAACTTTGTGAAAAAAATAATAAAAAAATATATGAAATTTGTATAGAAAGAGAATGTTTTAAATCCAATTTGAATAAAGATGAAGTTATTAAAAAGATGCAAGTTAGTTTTAATATAATGAAAGAATCTGTTGAGGCTGGTCTTAATAATGACAAAAAATCTTTAGGAGGACTTATTGGAGGAGAAGGAAAAAAGATTTTAAATAGAAGTAAAGAAACAAAATCTGTATGTGGTCAGTTAATGTCTAAGGCTATAGCTTCTGCTATGGGAGTTATGGAGATTAATGCAACTATGGGGCTTGTTGTAGCAGCACCTACAGCTGGGTCTTGCGGTATACTTCCAGCTAGTTTAATGACAATAAAAGAGGAATTTGATTTTAGTGATGAGGATATAATAAATGCATTATTTACAGCATCTGCAATTGGTCTTATAGTTACTAAAAATGCTACAGTTGCAGGAGCAGAAGGTGGTTGTCAAGCTGAGACAGGAACAGCATCTGCTATGAGTAGTGCAGCTATAGTTGAACTTATGGGTGGTAGTCCAAAACAAGCTTTAGATGCGGCAGCTATAACATTTAAAAATATAATGGGTCTTGTATGTGATCCTATAGCTGGTCTTGTTGAAGCACCTTGTCAAAAAAGAAATGCAATTGGTGTATCAAATGCACTTATAAGTGCTGAGATGGTACTTGCTGGGGTAAATAGTATTATTCCATTTGACGAAGTAGTTGAAGCTATGTATAAGGTTGGAAGAGGGCTTCCTTATGAACTTAGAGAAACTGCACTTGGTGGTGTTGCATGTACTAAAACAGGTTGTAAAATAACAAAGAGTATATTCTCTTAATATCGTTTTAATTTTTATAATATTAAAACTTTTATAAATTATAAAAGAGGGTTTACAAACCCTCTTTTTTTTATATCAAAATACATGATTGAAAATATATTTAATTAATAGTAACTACGCTTCCATAAGGAGTTTCTTTTCAAAATCTATAGGGGTATCGTTTTCTAAACTTGCAGACATAATAATATCTATGCCAAAACGGTGAGATAAATCATTTACACAACTCTCAACTTCATCCAGACTTTTGTCTAAATTAGGTATAAGTCTCTTTAAACCGTCAACATAGATTTTTTGTATATCATAATTTTCGCCTAATAATCCACATAAAAAGCCATAAAAACTTTCGAAATTTTTAAGCTCAAAGTCCCTAACTGAAATTAACCTAATATTCGTATGTAAATCATACATATGTCTATTATCCAAATCAACATAAACCACTTGACCATTAACTTTTAATGCATCATTATTTGCCATTTCAATCATTTTTTTTGTTTTTCCTGTACCTGGCTTATCTAAAAGGAACTTTATCATTGTAATTACCTCCTTAAATTATTATGGGCTGGGTGATATCGTATTAAGAAAAAGTTAATTCTTTATTTTCTTAATGCGAAAGCCCCATTCCACTAAAAATATATTACCATTAATATTAATAATATATATGCCCATCATAATAGAGGTTAAACTAAACTATGAGATTTTTTTTCTTTTTCTTTTTTTTCGATTTTTTTTTCTTCTTTTTAAGTTTATAAATCTAATGATTAGACAAATAAAGAATAAAGTAAAAATAATAATAAATAAATATTTTAAAATTTTCATTACAAAAGCTAATATATCATCCATTGTTATAAGAAAATGAACATCATTTAAAGCTATTAATGATCGTTTAGTTATAAGTTCATCATTATTATAATAGCTTATATTTCCAATAACATCCCCTTTTTTTATAGGATAAGAAATATTTTTTTCTAATTCAATTTGTTTTTTTAAACTTGATGGAAGAAAATCTTTTTTTTCAACTAAAGTAAAATCGTCTTTTATACCATAGTTTAAAATATTTTCTTTGGAAAATTTAAATTCTTTGCTTCCAATTCTATTATTTTTATTTTGTATGACAAATCTTTTGAAATTATCAAAACCATAGTCTATAAGCTTTCTTGAATCAGTATAAATTTCAAAGCCTTCTGATTTTAAAACAACTGCAATAAGTCTTAATTTATCTTTTTCGCCAGAAGAACTAAGACAATTTCTTGCTTTGCTTGTGTAGCCTGTTTTTATACCATCTATTAAATCATATTTTATATCGATTGTTTTACCTTTATAATCTATATCTCTTGTTGACCATAAAAATCTATTTGTATTTCTATAATATCTTTTTTCTGGAGTTTGCGCTGTTTCATCCAATGTATAACTGACTGTTTTTACTACATTTCTTAGGTAGTTATATTTCATAAGCTCTTTTGAAAATAAAGCTAAATCATATACACATGTATAATGATTATCATCGTGAAGACCATTTGGATTTGTAAAATGAGTATTTTGTGCACCTAGTTCATTAGCTTTTTGATTCATTAATTTTGCGAATTCTTCTACAGATCCAGAAATAGCATTTGCAAAGAGTACTGCAATATCATTGCAAGATTTTATTAAAAAAGCATGCATATATTGGTCGACACTAAAGCTTTCCCCTTGTAAAAGATACATACTACTTCCATCTATAAATCCCAAGTCGTAATCTAAAGTAATTTTTTTATTTATATCTAAATTTTGGTAAGCTAAAAGAGCTGTCATGATTTTAGTTGTAGAGGCTGGATACATTTTTTTGTAGGGATTTTTAGAGTAAAGTATTTTTCCAGTTTCATAGTCCATCAGTATGGCAGCTTCACCTTTTAAATTTAAAAAATCATTTGATGCAAATGTTTGGAATGTAGATAAGAATAGGAAATTTAATATAATTATTACTGTGATTAATTTGCTTTTCATTTTTTCCTCCTTGTTAAAATCATTTTTAGTATATCATAGTTTTGGGTAAGATGAAAATTAGGGAGCTGGTGTTATGAAAGTTGAATTCAATGTAGATTCAAAGAAAATTATAGTATTTTTTTTCATATTATTTGTATTTGTTTTAGGATTATATTTAAGAACAAATAATAAAGAGTATTTACTATTGGATGCATCTAATAAAAATAATATTACAGATGAAGAAAAAAATAAAGATAATAATAATTACAATATAGATGAAATTATAGTAGAAAGTAAAGAGATAAATAAAATAATAATATATATAAGTGGAGAAGTTAAAAATCCTGGTGTAGTTGAAATTGAAGAAGATAAGAGGTTAAAAGATGCAATTGAAGAAGTTGGTGGATTTTTGGATGAAGCAGATACAAAAAATATTAATCTAGCTATGAAGTTAGAAGATGAAGGACATTATATAATACCAAAAATAGGAGAATTAAAAACAGATACAAAAAATGAAGCTATAGTAAATACTATTGATAAAAAGGCAAATAATAAAAGTAAATCTAATTTAATAAATATAAATAATGCATCCAAGCAAGAACTTATTGAATTACCTGGAATAGGAGAAGTAACAGCAAATAAAATTATTGATTTTAGATCTAAAAATAAATTTAGTAATGTAAATGATTTATTGATGATTGATGGGATAGGAGAGAAAAAATTAGAAAAGATAAAAGCTTTTATAAGATGCAATTAAAAAAAATTATAAAAAGACTCATAAGTCGACAATTAAAAAAATGGGTGTTAAAATAGAATGAAGGTATAATAATAAGTATATAGAGGTGTTTTTATGGCAATAAATAGAAAATTGATGGATCTTACAGCTGCATCTGGTTGAGCTGCTAAAATAGGGCCAAAGGATTTGGCTATAGCTCTTTCTAATTTAGAAAGTATAAAAAGTGATAAATTATTAGTAGGTTTTGACAAATCAGATGATGCTGCTGTTTATAAATTAAATGATGAAATGGCACTTATACAAACTCTTGATTTCTTTACTCCTATTGCAAATGACCCATATGATTTTGGTCAAATTGCAGCTGCAAATGCACTTTCGGATGTATATGCTATGGGTGGAGAACCTACAGTAGCTATGAATATTGTGGGATTTCCATCTTGTGAAGATATGAATACTTTAGGAGAGATACTAAGAGGTGGAGCAGATAAGGTAAAAGAAGCAGGTGCTATTTTGGTTGGAGGTCATACAGTTGATGATAAAGAACCAAAATATGGTCTTTCTGTGTCTGGGATTGTTCATCCAAATAAAGTATTAAGTAATTGTAGTGCAAAAGAAAACGATGTATTAGTTTTAACTAAGCCTTTGGGTCTTGGGATAATGAATACAGCTATAAAAGCAGAACTTACAACAAAAGAGGAAACTAGACAAGTTATAGACATTATGTCACATCTAAATAAATATGCAGCGATGGCTTTTAAAGAAATTGAAGTTCATTCAGTTACTGATATTACAGGTTTTGGTCTTTTGGGACATGCTATGGAAATGGCAAAGGGATCTGATTTATGTATGGAAATATATAAAGATCAAATTCCTTATATAAAGAAAGCTAAAGAATTTGCAGCTATGGGAATTATACCTGCTGGAATGTATGAAAATGAGGCTTATATAGAAGAAGATGTTAAATTTGAAGTTGAAGATGAAGTTATGAAGGACATATTATATGACCCTCAAACATCAGGAGGTCTTTTGATATCTTTAAAAGAAGAGTATGCAAGTAAGTTAATAGAGCTTATAAAAGAAAATAAAGGTTTAGATAGTTTTGTAATAGGTAGAGTAAAAACTAATCTAGAAAAAACAATAGTTGTAAAATAAATTATTATATAAAAGATAATTGTTTAGAGTTGATATATTCTTACTATATATGTAAGAAAAATATTTCTCAATGCAATTATCTTTTTTCTATTTAATTTTTAAATAATTCTTAATGATTTCTAAAGATATTCTTAATCAAATTAAGTTTTTTTAAAGAGTATGATATAATTAGAATTAATCAATTGGTATTTAAAATATAAAAAAATAAAAATATAGGTTAAGGAGTGTATATATGTCAAAGAGAGAATATTTTTCTTTACTTCCATCAGTTGAAGAAGTATTGAATAATGAGGATTTAAAAGGAATAATAAATGACTATCCTAGAGATTTATTAGTTGAAAAAACAAGATTTGTTATAGATGATTTTAGAAAAATAATAGTGAGTTCTAAAGTAGAAGAGCTTTTGGATTTTGAGCTTAATATAGATATCATAGTAAAGAACATAATAGAAGAAGTAAAAGATGAATATGAATTACATCTTACTAAAGTTATAAATGGAACTGGAGTAATAATACATACTAATTTAGGTAGAGCACCAATATCTGAAACTATAAAGGAAGATATTTGGAATAGAATAGGTGGTTATTGCAATTTGGAATACGATATCCAAAAAGGAAAAAGAGGTCTTAGATATGACCATTTAGAAAATATAATAAAAAAATTAACTGGTGCAGAAGATGTTTTAGTTGTTAATAATAATGCAGCTGCGGTTTTATTAGTTTTAAGCACATTAGCAAAAGAAAAAGAAGTTATAGTATCAAGAGGAGAACTTGTTGAAATTGGTGGTTCTTTTAGAGTTCCAGATGTTATGGAACAAGGTGGTGCAAAACTTGTAGAAGTTGGAACTACAAACAAAACACATTTAAGAGATTATAAAAATGCTATAAATGAACAAACAGCGGCACTTATGAAAGTTCACACTAGTAATTATAAAATTATGGGCTTTACAAAAGAGGTTAGTTTAGAAGAATTAAGAGTTTTGGCTGATGAAGTAGAGTTACCTTTAATAGAGGATTTAGGTAGTGGAGTATTTATAGATTTTTCTAAATATAATTTAAAATATGAACCTACAGTTAAGAACTCCATAGATAAAGGTGTAGATATAGTTACTTTTAGTGGAGATAAGATACTTGGAGGGCCACAAGCAGGAATTATTATAGGAAAAAGCAAATATATTAAAAAGATGAAAGAAAATCAGCTTACAAGAGCTTTAAGAGTAGATAAGCTTACAATTGCTACGTTAGAAGCAACATTAAGACTGTATCTAGATGAGCAAAAGGCGATAGAAAATATACCTGGACTTAAAATGATTACAATGAGTGAAGAAGAACTTACTAATAAGGCAGATCAATTACTAGATATACTAAATAAGTTAGATTTATCTGACGTTGAATTTAATATAGAAAAAGGTTCATCGCAAGTTGGTGGTGGAGCTTTACCACTTGAATATATAGATAGTAAGGTTATAAATATAAAGCCTAAGAATATTAGTGTCAATAAATTAGAAGAAAAATTAAGATTATCAAAATCACATATAATAGGAAGAGTATATGATGATAAATATATACTTGATGTAAGAACAATATTTGAAAATGAATTTGAAATAGTAGCGAAAGAAATAGTAAATATATTTAATTAAAATTTATATTTAGAGGTTTAATGGAGGAACGTATGAAGAATTTTATTATAGGAACAGCAGGGCATATAGACCATGGAAAAACAACATTAATAAAGGCTTTAACAGGAAGTAATACAGATAGATTAAAAGAAGAACAAAAACGTGGAATATCAATAGATTTGGGATTTACACATTTTAAAATAAACGAAGAAAAACAAGCTGGGATAATAGATGTACCTGGACATGAAAAATTTATAAAAAATATGCTTGCTGGTGTAAGTGGTATGGACATGGTTTTACTAGTTATAGCAGCTGATGAAGGTGTTATGCCACAAACTATAGAACATATGAATATATTAAATTTTATAGGACTTAAAAAAGGTTTGATAGTTCTTACTAAATCAGGTCTTGCTGATGAAGATTTAAAGGAGCTTGTAAAAGATGATATAAGAGAAAAACTTGCAAATACATTTTTAAAAGATTCTAAAATAATAGAGGTTGATTCTGTTGATAATTTAGGAATAGATGAATTAAAAGAAGAAATAAATATATTATTAGATGATGTAGAAACAAGACAGATAAATACAAATCCTAGATTATATGTAGATAGAGTTTTTTCTGTTAAAGGTTTTGGTACAGTTGTTACAGGTACTTTAATAGAAGGAAAATTAGAAGTTGGGGAAGAAGTTGTGATTTATCCATCTAAAAAAGAAACTAAAATAAGATCTATTCAAGTGCATGGTCAAAATATGGATGTTGCTTATGCTGGACAAAGAACAGCAATCAATTTATCTAATATAAAAGTTGAAGATATAAATAGAGGAGATATAATTTCGCTAAAAGATTCTTTAACACCTACAATGATGATTGATTGTAAAATAAATACAGTTGGAGAATTAAGCAGACCAATAAAATATTGGGAAAGAATAAAATTCTATCATGGTTCAAAAGAAACAATAGGAAGAACAGTTCTTATTGGTAAAGATGAATTAAATGAAAATGAAGAAGGTTTTGTTCAATTTAGATTAGAAGAACCTATTGTAATAAAAAATGGTGATAAATTTGTTATAAGATTTTATTCGCCGATGGAAACTGTAGCTGGAGGAATAGTTATAGATTCCAATCCAAAGAAACATAAAAAAACTGATGAAAAAATAATAAAAGAATTTGAAATGAAAGAAAAAGGTTCTTTGGAAGATATAATAATGCAAACTATAAAAAAATCCAAAGAAAAATATATGGGTCTAAAAGAAATTTGTAAGGTATTATCGGAAAAAGAAGAAGTTATTAGAGATAAGATGCTAAGACTTGAAGAAGAAGGTAGAGTTTATAATGTTAATTCAATATATATTTCTGATAGCAAATTTGAAGAAATCAAAGAAAATATGATAAATGAATTAAATGAATACCATAGAAAAAATAAATTAAAAGAAGGTATGTTAAAAGAGGAATTAAGAAATAAGATTATAAAAGGGATAAAAACAAAAGAGTTTGATATTGTTTTAGATATAATAAAAGAGGAAAATTTAATAGAGATATCAAATAATATTGTAAAAGTAAAAGGGTTTGAAGTTTTATTAAATTCAAAACAAGAGGAATTAAAATCAAAAGTATTAAAAGAACTTAAAAAAGATGGTTTGACACCAAAACCTGTATGGGAAATAATTGAAAAAAATAATATAAATAAAGATTTACTAAATTATATGAATGAATTATATATAATAAGAATTTCTGAAGATATATACTATCATAAAGATGCTTATACTGACATTATAAATAAGTTAAAAGCACATTTGGAAAATACAAATGAACCTATTGGACTTGCTGGGTTTAGAGATTTGATAGGATTTAGTAGAAAATATGCAATACTTCTTTTGGAACATTTAGATAAAGTAAAAGTGACTAGAAGATTAGAGGATAATACGAGAGTTATTTTTTAGGGGGATATAAAATGAAATACAAAATACTTATTGTTGATGATGAAAAGCTTCTGATAAAAGGTATGAAATATACATTAGAACAGGATAATTATGAAATAGATGAAGCATATGATGGTGAAACTGCTGTTTTGATGGCTACTAATAATAATTACGATATAATAATATTGGATTTGATGCTACCTAAGAAAGATGGTTTTGAAGTTTGCAAAGAGATACGTGAGTTTTCAAATATTCCAATAATAATGCTTACTGCTAAAGGTGAAGATGTAAGTAAGATTATGGGACTTGAATATGGTGCAGATGATTATATGACAAAACCTTTTAATGTGTTAGAGTTAAAAGCTAGAATTAAAGCTATTTTAAGAAGAGTAAAAACTGATGAAAAAGAGATTAATGAAATCACTATTTGCGATTTTACGATAAATACTTTGGGTAGAAAAATAAAGTATAAGAATAAAAATATAAATCTTACAGGAAAAGAATTTGATTTATTTGTATACTTAGCAACAAATGAGAATACGGTTTTTTCCAGAGAAGAATTATTTAAAAAAATTTGGGATTACGAAAATTATGGAGATTTAAGAACCGTAGATGTTCATATCAGAAGATTAAGAGAAAAAATAGAAAAGGATTCATCAAGACCATCTTATATAATAACTAAATGGGGAGTTGGTTATTATTTTAAGAAAGATTAAACATAAAATAGTCCTTTTTTATTTGATTTTATCGTTATTTTCATTTTTATTTATAGGTGTTTTTGTTATAGAAAATATTAAAGATGATTTAAAACAAGAAAGAACAGATATAATGATATCAGATGGGGTTAATCTAATTAGAAATATAAAGATATTTCATAAGGTAAATCATAAGAATGTAAAGCATTATGTCGATGAATATAAAAAGAGATATGATAATTCAAGAGTACTTTTATTAGATGATGTAGGGTTTTTGATACATGAAGCTATGGTTAAATTTCCAATAAGAACTAAGGTTAAATTTAATATAGAAGAATTTCAGCGTATATCAAAAGATAATCAAGACTGTTTTTATCATATAAAAAACTATGAAATTAGACTGCTGTTTAAAATAGAAAAAAGCGATGGATTAGTAGGGTATGTATATGTGGAAAGAAACTTAGATGAAGTTGAAAGTAAAATAAATCGAATGCAAAAGACTATGTTTTATATATCTTTATTAGATTTGATTTTAGTATCTTTTTTTAGTATAGTAATTGCAAAGAATATGACTTATCCAATAGAAAAGTTAGAACAAGGATTTAAATCTTTATCGAGAGGTGATTTTTATGAAAAAATAAAGATTGAAGCCAATGATGAACTTTCTAGTCTTTGTAAATCATTTAATATAATGAATACTAAAATAACTCAAATAGAAACTCAAAGAAAAGAATTTGTATCCAATGTTTGTCATGAATTAAAAACACCATTAAGTTCAATAAAAGTACTTATTGGAAGCCTTATTTATTCAGATTTTGATAAATCTATTCAAAAAGAATTTCTTATTGATATGGATGGTGAAATTGATAGACTTAATATGATTATTGATGATTTAAAAGTACTTGTTGATATTGATGAAGATAAATTAAAATTAAATTTTGAAATGACATATCTAAACTATATAATTGAAAAAATAATAGATAGATTGAAGTTCAAATGGGAAGAAAAAAATATAAAGATAAGATATCATGAATATAATAAAGTACAGATGAATTTGGATCAAATAAAAATTGATAGAGTTATAACTAATATATTGGACAATGCTATAAAATATAGCGAAGAAAATTCTATGATAGATATATATATATATTATGAAAATGATTACGCTATTATAAAGGTAAAAGATAGGGGTATTGGAATAACAGAGGATGATATACAAAGGATATTTGAAAGATTTTATCGAGTAGATAAAGCTAGGTCAAGAGAAACTGGAGGAAGTGGGCTTGGTCTTTGTATAGCAAAGCAAATTATAGAATTACATCAAGGTGATATAATTGTAAAGAGTAAAGAGAATTTTGGGACATCCATATATATAAAGCTTCCAAAAGCTCTTATATAAGGGAGGCGTTTTGTATGAAAAAATTAAGATTGTTTATAGTATTTATGTTGAGTGTTTTTATTTTAACTTCTTGCAATATGAATCAGGAAAAACAGATGAAAACAAGAGAAATAAAATTATTTTATCCAAACAATGATGGGACTGAAATACTTTGGATGACAAGACCTATTGACTATATTGAAGAAGATGAAAAATATGACATAGCGTTAAATACACTTATAAATGGACCATATTCTCTTGATATGTCAAGAGCAATAAACGAAAAGACAAAGATAAATTCAATCAAAAAAGACAAAGAAAAAATTATAGTAGATTTATCTAAGGATTTTTTGAAATTTGGAAATAATTTAAATGAAATAAATGCGATTGTAACACTCACAAATACATTGACACAATTTGAAGAAATTGATGAAGTTAAGCTTACAGTAGATTCTAAAAAGGTTATATCTTCAAAAGGTATTGCTTATGAAAATTTAGTTAAATTTGATTTAAATGAAGAAAAAGAATTGATAATAGATTTATACATTCCAAATGAAAATTATACAAAATTAATGACCAAAAAGGAAAGTATTAAAATTAAAAGTGGAGAACCTCTAGGATTTAAAGTTTTAGAAAAATTGATTGAAGTATCAAATAATGATGATAAAAATTTAATTCCTAAAGGAACAAAAATTCTTGGGTACAAACAAAATAATAAAATTGTAACTATTAATTTTAATAAAGAATTTGTAGATAATCATAATGGTGGAAATACAGGAGAGATGATGAGTATATATTCAATTGTTAATACTCTTTGTTCTTTAGATACTATAGAAGAAATAGTTTTTGAAGTTGAGGGTGAGAAAAAAGAATATTACAAACATATAGATTTGAGTAAATCATTTAAATTAAATCAAGAATTAATAGAAGAAAAAAATAAATAAAAAAATATATTTATAATAATAAAACACTTTGCTGATATCAAGTAAAAAGCAGAAACTATAAGCAAAGTGTTTTTTATTTTTAATTGAATATTATAAGGGTATAAAGACTATTAGTATTTTATTTTTACAAAAAAATAAGAAAATCAAATATAGCTTATAAAAAAACTTTATAATGCAGTTGTTGTAATGGTTTTTGTGATTAAAAAAAGATAAATATACGTATTTTTTAAATTATATTTAAAATATTATTGCGAATTATAAAAGTCTATGATAATATATTAAAGGTAGCAAGGGAAACACTTATATGGGAGTGGATGGGTGCTGGTGTGCCCTCTGGTCTTCAAAACCAGCGTGAGGGGTTAAGAGCCTCTTGGGTGAGTTCGATTCTCACACATTCCCGCCAATTTGATATTAACAGTTATGACTTTTGTCATAGCTGTTTTTTTAATATAAAAAATCAAAACTACACAATATTAAGATATATGGATATATAGTAAAAAGTAATCATGATTAATTTTTATTGCAAACGTTCTTTTCTATGCTTTGATATTGTGTTATAATTCTAAATAGTATGTTAATTTTTTTTCTATTTCTTATGTAATATTATTAATTTGAATGGATTTTAAAATATATTGTATACAAGAATAAATAAAAAATGTATAATAGTAAATGTTTTTAATCATTGATTTTTAATTTATTCAAACAATTAATGGAAATCGTGATTACATATATAAGTTTTAAAATAAAAAAGTTTTAAGTAAATTAAGAAGGGAGCATTTTAAATGAAAGTTTTAGTTATTAATTGTGGAAGTTCTTCACTTAAGTACCAACTTATTGATATGGAAACAGAAAAAGCAATGGCAGTAGGTCTTTGCGAAAGAATCGGAATCGAAGGTGCTAGAATAAAGCATGAAGTAGAAGGAAAAGATAAAGTTGTTATAGAAGAACCAATGAAAGATCATAATGATGCAATAAGACTTGTATTAGAAACTTTAGTTCATGAAGCTCATGGTGCTATAAAATCTATGGATGAAATAGATGCTGTAGGACACAGAGTAGTTCATGGTGGAGAAAAATTTGCAAGTTCAGTTATAATAGATGAAAAAGTAATGGATGCTTTAAATGAATGTATAGAATTAGCACCACTTCACAATCCTGCTAATATATTAGGAATAAAAGCTTGTGAAGAATTATTAAAAGATGTACCAATGGTAGGAGTATTTGATACTGCATTCCATCAAACTATGCCAAAGGAAAACTATTTATATGCACTTCCATATGATTTATATGAAAAATATGGAGTTAGAAAATATGGTTTCCACGGAACTTCTCACAGATATGTAGCTGATAGAGTAGCTCATATGATGGACAAAGATTTAAAAGATATTAAAATAGTAACTTGTCACTTAGGAAATGGAGCTAGTATAGCTGCTGTTGAAAATGGAAAATCAATAGATACTTCTATGGGATTCACTCCACTTGAAGGTCTTATGATGGGAACTAGATCAGGAGATTTAGATCCAGCAATAGTTACATTCATAATGGAAAAAGAAAACTTATCATTATCACAAGTAAACAATATATTAAATAAAGAATCAGGAGTTTATGGAGTTTCAGGCGTAAGTTCTGATTTTAGAGATGTTGAAGATGCTGCTAAATCTGGAAATGAAAGAGCTGTAATAGCATTAAAAGGATATGCTAATAGAGTTAAGAAATACATCGGTGCTTACATGGCAGAAATGAATGGAGCAGACGCTATAGTATTTACAGCTGGTCTTGGAGAAAATGGTATTGAAACAAGAGAAGATATCTGTAAAGGTTTAGAAGGATTAGGAATTGAAATGGATTTTGAAAAGAATAAAGTAAGAGGAAAAGAAACTTTAGTAAGTAAAGATGGTTCTAAAGTTAAAATATTTGTTATACCAACAAATGAAGAACTTATGATTGCTAGAGATACTGTTGCTTTAGTTAAATAATAAATTGTAGTTTAATATAATTAATATGATAAATCTATAGTTTTTTTGCTATAGATTTATTATATTTTAACTATCAAGTAAAAATACTTGACAAAAGATTTACCCCTTTGTATAATAAACAAGGTGAAGGTCAAGGTGATTTTATGAAATTAGATATTGGCAGAATTTTAAGAAAAGAAGTTTCAAGGTTTAGAGTCAATATGAAAGAAACTTTGGATTACATAGACACAACTGAAGGAAGAATTCATTTTTGTGAAGATGTATTAATTCAAGGTGAGGTAAATTCTATTAAAGATAAACTTTATTTAGAATTAAATGTGAAGACTGCTGTTAAAGAGTCTTGTGGTAGATGTCTAAAAGATGTTATCATCAATATAGATGTAGACTTACAAGGATTTTTAACAGATGACTATAAAGAGTCTGTAGATGAATTGGAAGATTCATTTATTTATGACGGGGATGAAGTTAATATGGAAGAAGTTTTAAAAACGGCTGTCCTATTAAATTTACCTTCAAAGATTGTTTGTAAAGATGATTGCAAAGGTATTTGTCCAAACTGTGGAAATAATCTAAATGAAGAAGGTTGCGAATGCAATCAAGATGAAATAGATGAATTGAACATAGATCCCCGATTATCTAAATTGAAAGATTTTTTTAAATAAAAGGAGGAATAAAAATGGCAGTACCTAAGCGTAGAACAGCTAAAAGTGCGAGTCGTTCAAGAAGAGCAGCTAACAATAAAGTAACTTTTGCTGGATTTGTTAAGTGCCCTAATTGTAATGAGCCTAAATTAGCTCACAGAGTTTGTCCTGATTGTGGACACTACAACGGAAAAGAAGTTGTATCTAAGTAATTAAAAAAATCCACTTGTTTAATAACAAGTGGTTTTTTTATGCTATTTTTTAAAAATATTTGATTAAGATAAGTAATATATTATATACTCTTATTATTGGAATAAAACTGATTTGTCTGAATTTATTATATAGATAGAAATAAAAAATAAATTAAAAAAAGCTTGTTTTGATAAAGGGAGGAAATGTGATGAAGAGGAATAAAAAACAAAGGCAAAGCGAATTAAAGGAGATGCTTGAAAAAGACCCTTTTTATACAGATGATGAATTAGCTGAATATTTTAGTGTAAGTATACAAACTATACGTTTAGATAGATTAGCACTCAATATACCAGAATTAAGACAAAGAATGAAATCTATGGCAGAAAAAAATGTTACAAAGGTAAAAACAATATCAGGAAAAGAAATTATTGGGGAAGTAATTGATTTGGATGTTGGAAAATTAGGAATTTCTATATTAGAAACAACAGCAGAAATGGCTTATAGAAAAACAAATATAGTAAAAGGTCATTTTGTATTCTCTCAAGCAGAATCATTAGCTATGGCTGTAGTCGATGCACCGCTTGTTATAATGGCAGTTGCGAATATAAAGAACATAGAACCGATAAAATTAAAAGAAAGACTTATAGCTAAGGCTGAGGTCGTTAGAATAAGAAATAAAAAACATTATGTACATGTAAAAGTTTATAACAAACAACATGAAGAAGTATTTAGAGGTAAATTTATATTTAATGAAATAGAAAAAGGGGAGATATAAATGAAAATTGCTATAGATGCAATGGGTGGAGATAATGCTCCAAAGGAGATAATAAAAGGTGCTGTAGATGCAGTAAATGAATATGAATCTAATATAATTCTTGTTGGTGATGAAACTATAATAAAGGAAGAATTAAAAAATTATAATTATAATGAAGAAAAAATCGAAGTAATACATACAACACAAATAATAGAAAATGAAGACAAACCATCTATGGCTATAAGAAAGAAAAAAGATTCATCTATGGTAGTTGCAACAACTTTAGTGGCAGAAAAAAAAGCAGATGCTATAGTTTCTGCGGGTAATACAGGAGCTCTTTTAGCAAGTGGTTTATTTATATTAAAAAGAATAAAAGGAATAGATCGACCTGCACTATGTACATTTATACCTACTAAAAAAGGAATATCAATATTATTAGATGCTGGAGCTAATGCGGAATGTAAAAGTAAGAATTTAGAGCAGTTTGGAATAATGGGTTATATTTATGCTAAAAAAATTCTTAAGATTAACAATCCAAAGGTGGGAATTGTAAATGTTGGTTCAGAAGAAGGAAAAGGAAATGAACTTACTAAAGCTTCATATGAATTATTAAAAGAACAAGATATAAATTTTGTTGGTAATATAGAAGCTAGATATATTAATGAAGGAGATATAAATGTAATCGTAGCAGATGGCTTTACAGGTAATGTTGTGTTAAAGCTTATGGAAGGTGTAGCTATGACTATATTCGATATGTTAAAAGATGTATACAAAAAAAACTTAAAAACAAAAATATCTGCACTTATGATTAAAGATGACTTAAAAAATTTAAAAGCAAATTTAGATTACGCAGAATATGGTGGAGCTCCTTTGGTTGGAGTTAATGGAAACCTTATAAAGGCTCATGGTAGTTCTGATTCTAAAGCCATAAAGAATGCTATAAAACAAGCTATGGAATGTAGTAAAGAAAACATAATAGAAGATATCAAATCTTATTTATAATACGAATCTAGAAAATTTTTCCTCAAAATATAATAAAAATAAATCTTGATTTATATATTCTTATAATATATACTAGTTTTAGTACCAGGTACTAAGACTGGTTTATTTTTATGAATTAATTGTGATATTGAATATAGATTGATTTTTTATTATATAGATGTTTACCTAAACATTTCGAGGAGTGAAAATATGAAACTTAAAAGTGCAGGAATTATAGGTATCGGAAGTTATTTGCCAGAAAAAATAATGACAAATAAAGATTTAGAACAAATAGTAGATACAAATGATGAATGGATAAGAACAAGAACAGGTATTGAAAAAAGAAGAATAGCAACTACGCAAGAAGCTACTTCGGATTTATCATTAGAAGCTTCAAAAAAAGCTTTAGAAAGTGCTAATATTCAAGCTGAGGATTTAGACCTTGTAATAGTAGCTACTATTACACCTGATATGTCATTTCCATCAACTGCTTGTATAGTACAAGATAAATTAGGTGCTAAAAATGCAGGTGCATTTGATTTAACAGCAGCTTGTTCTGGTTTTATATATGGAATATCAATAGCTAAGCAATTTGTTGAAGCTGGAGTATATAAAAATATACTTGTTGTTGGAGCAGAAACAATGACTAAGATACTTGATTGGAAAGATAGAAATACATGTGTTTTATTTGGAGATGGAGCAGGTGCGGTTGTAATATCAACTGTAGAAGAAGATGAAGGAATCAAAAATGTTACATTAGGATCTGATGGTAGTGGTGGAAGTGTATTAAATAAACCAGCAGGTGGAAGTAGAATGCCTGTAACACATGAAGCATTAGAAAATAGAATGAATTACCTAAAGATGGACGGTTCTGAAGTATTTAAATTTGCAGTTAGAAAAATGGCTGCTGAAACTAAAAAAGTATTAGAAGAAGCAAACGTTGATATAGAAGATATAGATATGATTATACCTCATCAAGCAAATATAAGAATTATAGAGGGTGCAGCAAAGAGACTTAAAGTAGGTTTAGACAAAATGCATATAAACTTAAATGAGTATGGGAATATGTCAGCAGCGTCAATTCCAGTGGCATTAGATGAAGCATATAGAAAAGGGAAAATAAAAAAGAAGGATAAAATTGTCCTAGTTGGCTTTGGTGCTGGATTAACTTGGGGAGCTAGCTATATTAAATGGTCAATTTAGTTTATCTTTCTTAAGTTTTGGAGGATGAAATATGAATAGATTATGTGAGATACTAAATATAAAATATCCAATAATACAAGGTGGTATGGCTTGGATTGCAACAGCTGAACTTGCAGCAGCAGTGTCAAATGCAGGTGGACTTGGAATAATAGGAGCGGGAAATGCCCCAGCTGATATAGTTGAAAAGGAAATAATAAAAGCAAAAGAACTTACAAATAAACCTTTTGGGGTTAATGTAATGCTTATATCTCCTTTTGTTGATGATATTATGGAACTTATAATAAAACATGATATAAAAGTTATAACAACTGGAGCTGGAAATCCAGGTAAATATATGCCTATGTTAAAAGAAAAGGATATAAAAGTAATACCAGTTGTACCATCAGTAGCATTAGCAAAAAGAATGCAAAAAAATGGAGCCGATGCAATTATAGTTGAAGGAACAGAAGCAGGTGGACATATAGGTGAATTAAGTACTATGGTATTAGTTCCGCAAATATGTGATGTTGTAGATATTCCTGTAGTAGCAGCAGGTGGAATAGTTGATGGTAGAGGAATAGCGGCGAGTTTTGCACTTGGAGCACAAGCTGTTCAAATAGGTACTAGATTTGTATGCTCAACAGAATCTATTGCTCATGATAATTATAAAGAAGCTATAATAAATGCAAAAGATAGAGATGCGATAGTAACAGGAAGATCAACAGGACATCCTGTAAGACTTCTTAAAAATAAATTAGCAAAAGATATGATTAAATTAGAAAAACAAAATGAAGATCCTAAAAAGATTGAAGAATTAGGAGTAGGTTCATTAAGAAAAGCTGTTATTGAAGGAGACGTAAAAGATGGTTCTATTATGTCGGGTCAAGTAGCAGGTATGATAAATGATATAAAATCATGTGAAGAAATAATAACTGATATGATGAATATGACTAAAGAAGTTATAAGTAATTTGAAATTTTAAAGGAGGCAATTATGTCTAAAATAGCATTAGTATTTCCTGGACAGGGAGCTCAGTATGTAGGGATGGCAAAAGATTTATATGAAAACTATGAAGAAGCAAAAAATATAATGGATTTAGCTAGCAAAACATTGGAAGATGTTGATATAAAAGATATAATGTTTAATGGTCCAGATGAGGAACTTAAAAAAACAAGAAACACTCAACCTGCGATATTAACACATTGTATAGCTGCTCTTGAGGTATTAAAATCTAAAAAAGATATGGAATTTGCATATACAGCAGGTTTATCTTTAGGAGAGTATGCATCTTTAGTTGCAAGTAAAACTATTAAATTTGAAGATGCTTTAAGATTAGTTCAAAAAAGAGGTCAATATATGCAAGAAGCAGTTCCTATGGGCAAAGGAACTATGGCTGCTATATTAGGTTTAGAAAGAGCTGTTATAAAAGAAGCATTAGATCAAGTTTCTGGAATAGCTGAATTTGCAAACTTTAATAGTCCTGGTCAAATAGTTATATCAGGAGAAGTAAAAGCGATAGAAGAGGCTGTAGAACTTTGTAAAGAAAAAGGAGCTAAAAAAGCAGTTATACTTAACGTAAGTGCACCTTTCCATTGTTCAATGCTTAATAAAGCTGGGCAAGATTTATCAAAAGAATTAGAAAATATAGTATTTGAAGATACTAATATAGATATAATAGCAAATGTAAATGCTAAAGTAGTTACTAAAGATCAAATCAAAGATTCTTTAATCAAGCAAGTTAGTTCTTCTGTTATGTGGGAAGATTCAGTAGAATTTATGCTTAATCAAGGAGTTACTACTTTTGTTGAAGTAGGTCCTGGAAAAACTCTTAAATCATTTATAAATAGAAAAGCAAAAACTATGGATATGAAAGTTCAAATCATAAACATAAATGATGTAAAAACTATGAATGATTTTTTAGAAAATTAAAGGAGGAATCATAATGCAATTAAAAGGAAAAAACATCCTTATAACTGGTGCATCAAGAGGTATAGGTAAAGCTATAGCTTTAGTACTAGCTAAATTAGGTGCAAATATAGCAATAAACTATACTTCAAATGAAGCAAAAGCTTTAGAAGTTAAAGAAGAAGTAGAAAAAAATGATGTAAAAGCAATTATATTAAAAGCAGATGTTTCTAAAATGGAAGAAGCAGATGCTATGGTAAAAGAAACAATAAAAGAATTAGGAAGTGTTGATGTACTTATAAATAATGCAGGTATAACAAGAGATACACTTCTTATGAGAATGAAAGAAGAAGATTTTTCTAGAGTTTTAGAAATCAATTTAACAGGTGCATTTAACTGTACTAAAGCAGTTACAAGACCTATGATGAAGCAAAAAGCTGGAAAGATTATAAATATGTCATCTGTAGTTGGACTTACTGGTAATGCAGGACAAGCAAACTATGCAGCTTCTAAAGCTGGACTTATTGGTTTTTCTAAATCAGTAGCTAGAGAATTAGCAACAAGAAATATATGTGTTAATGTTGTAGCACCTGGATTTATCGATACTGATATGACAGATGTTTTAAAAGATGATGTAAAAGAAAGTATATTAAGTAATATCCCTATGAATAAGATGGGACAAGCACAAGATGTCGCTAACTTAGTAGCATTTTTAGCTTCTGATATGTCAAATTATATAACTGGACAAGTTATTAATGTTGACGGCGGATTTGTAATGCAATAAAATAGTTTTAGAAATCAATTAGTATTTGATTTTAAAAAGTTAAGAAGAATATTCTTAGCTTACATAAATTTTAGATTTAATCTAAACATTTTTACTAAAATAAATTAATTTTAAGAATTTTAAGGAGGATACAAATATGTTTGAAAAGGTAAGAGATATAATAGTAGATCAATTAGGATTAGATAATGGAGATGAAGTTACACCAACAACTTCTTTAATAAATGATTTAGAAGCAGATTCACTAGATGCTGTTGAAATAATGATGGCTGTTGAAGATGAATTCGATATAGAAGTTCCAGATGAAGAAGCTGAAAAGTTCCAAAACATTGGTGATATAGTTAAATTTATAGAAGCTAATAAGTAGGCAAAAAAGCCCTTTGGAGGTATTTAGTATGAAAAAAAGAGTCGTAATTACAGGTCTTGGCTGTGTAACTCCTATTGGAACAGGTAAAGACGAAGTAGAAAAGTCATTAAAAGAACAAGTATGTGGAATTGATAAAATAACTAAATTTGATGCTTCAGAAATGAATACTCAAATAGCAGCAGAACTTAAAGACTTCAATGTTGAAGACTTTATATCTAAAAAAGAAGCTAAAAGAATGGATAAATTCGTTCAATATGCAGTTGCTGCTTCAAAATTAGCTGTTGAAGATTCTAAATTAGATTTAGAAAATATAGATAATAATAGATTTGGAGTTATATTAGGATCTGGTATAGGTGGAATGGAAACTTTAGAAGAACAACATAAAAAACTTATGGACAAAGGTCCAAGAAGAGTTAGTCCATTTTTAATACCAATGATGATTGCTAATATGGCATCAGGACAAGTTTCTATAGCTTTTGGAGCTAAAGGAATTAATACAACAGTTGTAACTGCTTGTGCTTCATCAACTCATGCAATTGGAGATGCTTTTAAAGCAATCCAAAGAGGAGATGCAGATTTAATGTTAACAGGAGGAACAGAAGCTCCTATAACACCACTTGCAGTAGCAGGTTTTTGCACTATGAAAGCTATGTCTACTAGAAATGATAATCCTAAAACTGCATCAAGACCTTTTGATAAGGATAGAGATGGATTTGTAATGGGTGAAGGTTCTGGTATACTTTTAATAGAAGAATTAGAACATGCGAAAAAGAGAAATGCCACTATATATGCTGAAATAGTTGGATATGGAGCAACAGCTGATGCTTACCATATAACAGCTCCAGCAGAAGGTGGAGAAGGTGGAGCAAGAGCTATTAAGATGGCTATTGAAGATGGAAATATTCCTCTTGAAGAAGTAGACTATATAAATGCTCATGGAACAAGTACTCCATACAATGATAAATTTGAAACTATGGCTATAAAATCTGTGTTCAAAGATCACGCAAAGAATTTAGCTGTATCTTCAACAAAGTCTATGACAGGACATTTATTAGGTGCTGCTGGTGGAGTTGAAGCATTAATATGTGCTTTAGCTATAAAGAATAACTTTGTACCACCAACTGCAAATGTACAAAATATAGATCCAGAATTAGATTTAAATTATGTGACAAATGGCTATGAAGAAAAAACTATAAGATATGCACTTTCAAACTCTTTAGGTTTTGGTGGTCATAATGGAACATTAGCATTCAAAAGATATGAAGACTAATAGAATAAATACTATTAAATACAAAAGAACTTGCTTTATGCAAGTTCTTTTTTTATATATAATAAAAATAAAGATAAAAATTCGTATAAGAAAATTTGAGGAGGTTTTTTGATGGAAACTAAGTATGTAATTATAATTCAATGTGAAATAGCACACAGAAGATGTAGTGGCTTTGCATGTACACAATCTTTTTATGAAAAAGAAGATACATTTAAAAATTATAAGGATGATGTAAAATATATATCATTTACTTGTGGAGGATGTTGTGGAAAAGGAATAGCTGCCAAATTAGAGCATTTTTCTAAAAGGAATAGAAAAGATAATAATATATCAAAAGATGAAGTAGTAGTACATTTGGCATCTTGTGTGACAACGGACAATCACCATTATGATAGATGTCCACATGCAGAATATATAAAGAGTTTGGTATTAAAAAAGGGCTATAAAAATATAATTGAAGGTTCTTATTTTAGCAAAAATGCAAGTAAAAAAAGAGAAAAGGGTATATATAATAGCTATGAAGATTAAATTTTGATATATGAAAAATAATAGTAAAAATAGATTGTGGGGAGATGTACATTGAAGATAGAGGAAGCTATAAAATATTGTCTAAATAAGAAGGGTGCAAAAGAAACTTATCCTTTTGACGAAGAAACATTAGTATTTAAGGTCGGAAATAAGATGTTTGGTCTTGTGTATGATAGAAATGATGAAATAGGCTTAAATTTAAAATGTGATGTTGATTTGAGTTTAGCATTAAGGCATCAATATAAAGGCATAATCTCTGGTTATCATATGAATAAGAAACATTGGAATACCATAATATTTGATAAGGATGTTCCTGATGAAGAAATAATAAGACTAATAGATATTTCTTATGAGTTGGTATTTAAATCTTTAACGAAGAAGGTTCAAAAGGAGATAAAGGAAAATATTTGATATTAAAAAAATTATTTTATAAGGAGTTGTATTATGATTAATTATTTTGAAATTAAATGTCATACGTTAGAAACTTTTTGTGATTATTTTGTAGTTGAAGAAAAAGGACTAGATGATGCGAAAACCTCAACCATTCTTCATAATCAAGCTATAATAGAGAAAGAAGATGTGAAATCTTTAATAATTTTAACTACAGTCATTTATAATTATTTAAAGTTTAATAAAAAAAATAGTGATGAAAATTTAAGTGAATTAGAGAGAATAGAAAAAATTTATGAAAAAATAGAATTAAAAAAATTTTTAAATGAGGAAGATATACATTATTTAGAAGAGGATATTAAATATATAAGAAATTATTGCGATAACTCAAAATAAAGTAAAAAACTAACAAACTATATTCCTTTAAAATCTTGTTTAGATAGTTATTATCTGATATAATTAAAAATTATAAGCTATCTTTGGAGGTGCTTTTATGGAAGAAAAAGATTATGGTCAAATTAAAATTTCTGAGGATGTTATAGGTACAATTGCTAACCTTGCAGCTTTAGAAATCACAGGAGTTTCTCAAATGCACGGAGGACTTACTGGAAACATAACAGAGATGCTAGGTAAGAAGAGTTTTACAAAAGGTGTTAGAGTAGAACTTGAAGAAGAAAAAGTAACTATAGATTTATATCTATTTATAGATTATGGTGTTGTAATACCAGATGTATCTTGGAAGATACAAGAGAACGTAAAGAGTACGGTTGAGAACATGACTGGACTTAATGTTGAACTAGTAAATGTTCACATTGAAGGAATTACATTTCAAAAGGAAGAAGAATAAAACCCTCTGATTCTTTTCAGAGGTTTCCTTTTGCCCAAAAACGATTTTAGGAGGAAGTTATGTCAAGAAAGCAAAAAAGAGAAAATTTGATGACTTTATTTTATCAAATGGAATTTATGGATGAGTTTAATGTAGATAAATTAAATTCATTTATGGAAGAAAATAATATTAGTGATGAGTATTTTATGAGTGTTGCTAATAATTTTTTAAACAATAAAGAAGAAATAGACAAAAAAATTGATGAAAATATCAAGTGGAATATATCAAGATTAGCTAAGGTTGATTTAAGTATATTAAGACTTGCTATAACGGAAATAACTTATATAGATGATGTTCCTAATAAGGTTGCGATAAACGAAGCGGTAGAACTTGCTAAGAAATTCTGTGACGAAAAATCATTTGCATTTATAAATGGTGTATTAGGAAGTGTTCTTTAATTTGCAAAAGATAATAATAGGTTTAGATACAAGCTGCTATACAACTTCGATAGCAGCTATAAATTTAAAGGGCGATATTATCCTTGATGAAAGGATAATGCTTGATGTCCAAAAATCTAAAAAAGGTTTAAGGCAATCACAGGCAGTGTTTATGCATCTTATGAATATCGAAAAATTAATAGACAAAATAGATTCAAATAAATATGAAATAGTAGCTATTTGTGGATCTAAAAGCCCCAGGGATATAAAGGATTCTTATATGCCTGTTTTTAATGTCTCAAAAATCTTTGCTAAATCAATAGCTTTGTTTAGAGATGTGAAACTATATCATTGTTCACATCAACAAAATCATATAAGAGCAGGTCTTTATAATAATAAAGAACTAAAAGAACCATATATGGCTATTCAAATTTCTGGTGGAACATTAGAAATTCTTAGAGTTGATAAAGATATATCGATTAGCGGAAAGACATTAGATATTAGCTATGGTCAACTTATTGATAGGCTGGGTGTATTGATGGGATTTGATTTTCCTAGTGGCAAGTATTTAGATAATTTAGCATATGATTATTTTTTAGATTCTAATAATAAAAACAGAGTATTAAGAAATAAGGAAAAAATATCTATAAAAGATGTAGATATTAATTTGTCAGGAATTGAAACAAAATTGAAAAAAGAGTATGATGAGTGTAAAGACAAAGAGTATATATCTGCAAAAGTAATGAATTATATCAAAGAATCTTTATCAAAACTTATTGAAAAATCTTATGAAAAGGAAAAATTAAATGATTTTTTAATTGTTGGTGGAGTGTCTAGTAGTAAATTTTTAAGAAATGAAATTAAACTTGATTCAAATATAAATCTATATTTTGCAAAACAAGAATTCTCAAGTGATAATGCTCTTGGTTGTGCACTTATAGGTTTGGATAAGTATTTGGGGTGAATCTATTGAAACTAAAAGCACTTAGTGTAAGTAAAGTCAATTCTTATATCAAAAGAATAATATTAAATGATCCTATTTTATATAATATCAATATAGAAGGTGAGATATCGAATTTCAAAATCCATTCTAGTAACAATATATACTTTTCTTTAAAAGACGAAAAATCCAAAATCAATTGTATAATGTTTAAGGATAAAGCTAGATTAAATGAGGATGTTATAAAGGATATAAAAGATGGAGATAAGGTATTAATAAGTGGGAATGTATCTATTTATGAAAAAGAAGGTAGTTATCAAGTTTATACTGATAAGATAACTAAAATAGGAATGGGGGATTTATATAAGGAATATTTAAGAATCAAAAATTCTTTGGAGCTTAAAGGTTATTTTGATAAATCAACTAAGAAAAAAATAAATAGAAGACCAAAAAAAATTGGTATTATAACTTCTGATACAGGTGCGGCTATTAGAGACATTATAGATGTAATATCAAGAAGATATAAATTTGCACAGCTTATCTTATATCCTTCCTTGGTTCAAGGAGACAAAGCTTATAGAAGTATTATAAATGGAATTGAATATTTTAATAATAAAAATAAAGTAGATACTATAATCCTTGGTAGAGGAGGGGGCTCAATAGAAGAACTATGGGCTTTTAATAGTGAAGAACTTGCATATAAGATATATGAATCCAAAATTCCTATAATATCTGCTGTTGGACATGAAACCGACTTTACAATAGCTGATTTTGTGGCTGATTTAAGAGCTGCAACACCTTCAGTTGCTGGGGAACTTTGTGTTGAAGATTTTTTAGATATTGAATATGATATTTTGGATATGAAAAATAGACTTAAAAGTTCTATTACTAATAAGTTGGACAAATCACTATCTTCTATGGAAAAGTTCAAGGCTAAGTTATTTACAAAGGATGTACTTAATTTAAATTATAAGTCTTTAGAAATAGATGCTTTATATGATAAATTAAATACTAGTATGGATAGAAGTTTAAAAAATAAAGAAACAAATTTAGCTAAATTATCAATTGTTTTAAATAATACAAATCCTTTTACACTTATGAATAAGGGATACTCTATTGTTAAAAAAAATGGTAAAATAATTAATGATATAGATAATATCAAAAAAGATGATAAAATAGATTTGGTATTAAAAAATGGTAGTGCAAAACTTAAAGTTATAGATATTAATAAATAAAAGAGGCGATTTTTTTGGAAGAAAAAATTACATTTGAACAAGCGTATAAAAGGCTTGAAGAAGTTAGCGAACTTTTAGAACAAGATATGAAAGACTTAAATGAATCTTTAAAATTATATGAAGAAGGAATTTCTCTTTATAGGATATGTAATGAATATTTAAATGATGCGAAGGTAAGAATCAAAAAAGTCAATGAAGATGAATCTTTAGAGGAATTTAAATTTTAATTGATGAGGGGATTTTAAAATGGATTTTAAAAAAAGTTTAAAAGAAAGAAAAATATTATTTGAACAAAATTTAAAGAGTTTTATGCCAGATGAGGAAGGACTTTGTAAGACTTTATATGAATCAATGAATTATAGTCTAAAAGCTGGTGGAAAAAGATTAAGACCTATACTTCTTTTAGAAACATATAAATTATTTGGTGGTAAAGAAAGTGAACGTATAATGCCTTTTGCTGCTGCAATTGAGATGATTCATACATATTCACTTATACATGATGATTTACCTTCTATGGATGATGATGACTTAAGAAGAGGAAAGCCAACAAACCACAAGATTTATGGGGAAGGTATTGCTGTTTTGGCTGGAGATGGACTTTTAAATGAAGCTTTTGAAATTATGGTAAAAGCCTCATTAAACTTAGATGACAAGGAAAGTGCATTAATGGCAATGAATCATATTTGTGAAGGTAGTGGAACAAAAGGTATGATTGCAGGACAGGTTGTAGATTTAGAAAGTGAAAATAAGGATATAAACATAGATGTATTAAAATATATACATGAAAATAAAACAGGAAAGCTTATATTAAAACCTATGCTTGCTGGTGCGGTTCTTGCAGGAGCTAGTAAAGGGGAAATTGATAATGTAAAAACTTATGCAAAAAATATAGGTCAAGCTTTTCAAGTTATGGATGATATATTAGATATAGTTGGAGATCAAGATAAATTAGGCAAGAATATCGGTAGTGATGAGGAAAATAATAAAGCAACTTATCCTAGTTTATTTGGTCTTGAAAAATCAAAAGAGATAGCAAATGAACTAATAGAAGATGCTAAACTTAGTTTAAAGAAACTAAATAAAGAAGATGAATTTTTGCTAAACCTTGCTGATTATATAGTAAATAGAGATTATTAGGGAGGAATACGAGTGCTGTTTTTTTCAAAATTACAACAAAACGAACTTTTTTGGACTTGTGTTTTAGCTTGGTTTTTGGCACAATTAATAAAGGTTATTTTGACTTTTTTCTTTAAAAAGACTTTGGATTTATCAAGATTTGTTGGGTCAGGAGGAATGCCAAGTTCTCATTCTTCTTTTGTTACTAGTTTGGCAACTGGAATGGGAATTATAAAAGGTTATGATTCTCCTATGTTTGCAATGTGTTTGATTTTTGCTCTTATTGTTATGTATGATGCAGCTGGTGTAAGAAGGGCTGTTGGAAAACAAGCTAAGATAATAAATCAAATGGTTGAGGATTTACAAGAACATAAGTCAAATGTTTTTAATGAAAAACGCCTAAAAGAATTAGTGGGACATACTCCTGTTGAGGTGTTTTTTGGAGCATTACTAGGAATAATAGTTGCAAATATAATGATTTAAAAAAACTTATAGCGTATGCTATAATTTAATTATTAGGTGATACAGTATTCTAGTCATATTTTTTATTCTTGAAGGCGGGGCTAAAAATCCGTCAAAGGGCATATCGATGAAGTTTCTTGTTGAGGCTTGTGACGCCCAGTTATGGGTCTTTTCAGGGAGTAAAGAAATAGGGGGCGATCTGCAACGGCATGCGGGCGATGACCCTCGTTTCGTGGAGACTAGTTTGTAATATAACTAGAGAAACCTAAGCCGCTTTTATAAATTGATCATATTTTAAGGAGCCATACGACGATTTGTGGAATGCTTAGAGTAGCCTGCCTTGAGGTGGAATTTGGGGAAAGAAAGATCAGGTTTGATTTTTTTGGCGCTAAAAAATCAAATCATTGCTTTCAAAAACTTCTTCTGCAAAAGAGGCTAGGGAATAAAAAGGATGTTAAGGAAAACTTCTAGACTGAAAGTAAGGTAGGGATTGAAGTGTGGTCTAAGTGGTAGTCCAGTCTTATATGTGGTAACAGTATAAAAATGATTTTAAAAGGAAACTGCTTTCTTGGCGACATCAAAGTAATCTTTTGGGAAATCCTACTGGACCTAAAGCCGCAGAATTTATCTATCTTACCATCACCTAATCTTATATATTTAATTTATATGAAAATAATTTTTTAAAAGATTTTTTTCATATAAATTAAATGAGGTGGTTATTTGGACAGGAAGAATTCAAATATTAAATGGGTTATATTGGTTACAATAACGAGTTTTTTTCTTGGAATATTGATAAGTATTGGTTCGGATTTATTGCTTAGAAAATCGAATATAGTGATTGCTTTTATAATACTTTTTATAATTGTTTTAATTGGTATTGTTTTTGATGCACTTGGGATTGCAGCAACTTCATGTGAGGAAAAAAGTTTTCATTCTATGGCTTCGTGTGGGATATTAGAAGCAAAAGCGGCTATTAGAGTTGTTAGAAATGCTAGTGTTGTATCTAGTGTTTGTAGTGATGTTGTTGGAGATATATGTGGAGTTATAAGTGGAGCTGCTGCTGCTACTATTGTTATCAAGATTGTTCAGATTTATGGATTCTCCACTGTTTCTGTGCTTAGTATATTAAGTAGTGCATTTATTGCAGCTATAACCATAGGTGGTAAAGCGTTAGGTAAAGAGATTGCTATAAATAATTCAAAAAAAATTGTATATAAACTCGGGATTATTCTTTTTAAAATAGAGAATATACTTGGGTTTAAGCTTTTGAAGTTAAACAGCAAGAAGAAGAGGGTGAAAAGATGCTAGAACAAATAAATTCTCAAAGGGATATTAAAAAATTAAATATAAATCAGTTAAATGTATTATCAAAAGATATTAGAGAGTTTTTAATAGAAAAGGTTTCTAAAACCGGAGGTCATTTAGCTTCAAATTTGGGTGTTGTAGAACTTACACTGGCAATGCACTATGTTTTTGATAGTCCAAAAGATAAATTTATATTTGATGTAGGGCATCAATCTTATGTTCATAAGATTTTAACTGGTAGAAAAGAGAGATTTGATACATTAAGACAATTTGAAGGACTTAGTGGTTTTCCAAAGAGGAAAGAAAGTGAACATGATATTTTTGAAACTGGTCATAGTTCAACATCTATTTCGGCTGGGCTTGGTATAGCAAAGGCTAGAGATGTAAAAAATGAAGATTTTAATGTAATATCATTAATTGGAGACGGTGCTTTAACTGGAGGAATGGCTCTTGAAGCTTTAAATCACTTAGGTCATGACAAGACAAAGATGATAGTTATACTAAATGATAATGAGATGTCTATTTCAAAAAATGTTGGAGGGATGTCAAATTATTTATCTACTCTTAGAGTTACCAAAACATACAAGAAATTAAAAGAAGAAGTAGAAAATATATTTCATATGATACCTAAAATTGGTAAGAATATGTATAAGACAGCTACTAAGGTTAAGGGTAGCGTTAAGAATTTTGTATTTGAAAATAATATGTTTGAAGATATGGGTGTTAATTATATAGGCCCTATAGATGGTCATGATTTAAAAAGTCTTATTTATATTTTGGATAAAGTAAAGAAGAATATAGACGGACCTGTTTTAATTCACGTGCTTACAAAGAAGGGAAAAGGTTATAAGTTTTCTGAAGATAGACCAGAAAAATATCATGGAGTTTCAAAATTTAATACAAAAGAAGGCTTAAAAACAAGTAATAAAGAAACTTACTCGTCGGTAGTAGGAGAGACTTTATGTGGCTTAGCAAAGGAAGATAAAAATGTTGTTGCAATAACAGCAGCTATGCCTGATGGTTGTGGCCTTTGTAATTTTAAAGAAGAGTTTAAAGATCGTTTTTTTGATGTAGGTATAGCAGAGGGGCATGGAGTATCATTTTGTGCTGGACTTGCAAGTAATGGAATCAAACCTTATTTTCCAGTGTATTCAACATTTTTACAAAGAGGTTTTGATCAAATATTGCATGATGTTGGAATTCAAAATTTACCGGTTAAATTTTTATTAGATAGAGCTGGACTTGTTGGAAATGATGGAGAAACACATCATGGAGTTTTTGACCTTAGTTATTTATCAATGATTCCTAATATGTGTGTTATGTCTCCTATGGATAAATTTGATCTTATAAATATGTTAAAAATAGCAAAAGATTTAAATGGACCATGTTCAATTAGATACCCTCGTGGTGCTATATTTGAATATAAAAAAGAAGATAGAACTTTTGATTTTGCTAAATGGGAAGTGTTAAAAGAAGGTAAGCAAATAGTTCTTTTAGGGATAGGAAAAGGTGCTATAAAGGCATTAAATATTGGTATTAGATTGAAACAATTTGGTATAGATGCTATGATAATAAATGCTAGATTTTTAAAACCACATGATGAAATTTTATTAAAAGATATAACAAATAATTATGATTTAATATATACTATAGAGGATAATGTGATTATAGGTGGATTTGGTTCTTATATAGGAATGAAGTTGGAAGAACTAAATTATGCAGGTAAATTAAAAGCATTTGGTATAGAGGATGAGTTTATTGAGCATGGAGATGTTGATTTATTAGAAAAATCGATAAATTTAGATGAAGATTCTATACTTGAATTTATATTAGATGAAATAAAAGAAGTAAGAGAGGTTATATAATGAAAAAAAGAATAGATACTATTCTTGTTGAAAAAGGGTTAATAGACTCAAGAGAAAAGGCAAAAAGAACTATTATGGCAGGTCTTGTACTTGTAGATAATCAAAGAGTCGATAAAGCAGGAACTCAAGTAGATGAAGATGCAGAGATTAGAATAAAGGGTGTACAAAATCCATATGTAAGTAGAGGTGGTTTTAAGCTAGAAAAAGCAATGAAATCATTTGACATAAAATTAGATGATTATGTTTGTATGGACATAGGTGCTTCTACTGGTGGTTTTACAGATTGCATGTTACAAAATAATGCGAAGAAAGTATATTCTATTGATGTTGGTTATGGTCAATTTGCATGGAAATTAAGACAAGATGAGAGAGTAGTTTGTTTAGAAAGAACAAATTTTAGACATTTAGAACAAGAAAAAGTATTAGAGGAAATTGATTTTGCATCTATTGATGTATCCTTTATATCTTTAAGACTGATAATACCAAAGTTAAAAGAGTTTTTAAGAGTTTCTGGGGAGTGTGTTGCACTTATTAAGCCTCAGTTTGAAGCTGGAAGAGAAAAAGTTGGCAAAAAAGGTGTTGTTAGGGATATAAATGTACACAAAGATGTAATAAAAAGGATTGTAGATTTTGTAATAGAAGAAGAATTTGAAATTTTAGGACTTGATTATTCACCAATTAAAGGGCCTAATGGAAATATAGAATACCTTATATATATAAAAAAAGACATAAAAAAACATCTAGATTTTGATTATGAAAAGATAGAAGATGTGGTTGATAGATCACATACTACTTTATAATTTATTTTTGTGGGAGGGGTTTTTTTGAAAATAACGAGGCACACTAAAATTTTAGAGTTAATAAATGAAAAGGAAGTTGAAACTCAAGAAGATTTATCTAAAGAACTTAGAAGTATGGGAATAAATGTTACTCAAGCAACAGTTTCAAGAGATATAAAAGAATTGAAATTGGTGAAAGTACTAAGTCCTACTGGAAAATATAAATATACTTATTTTGAAAAGGAAGATAAGACTTCTCCAGATAAATTAATAAGATTTACTAAAGATGTTTTGATATCTATGGATTATGCTGGCAACACTATTTGTTTAAGAACTGTTGAAGGTTCTGCTCAAATTGTATCTCGTGCAATAGATTCACTAGAATTGAAAGAAATAGTTGGTTCTGTTGGTGGGCTTGATACTGTTTTTGTACTGGTAAGATATGAAGAAGATGTACAAAAAATATTAGAAAGATTTAGAAAGCTTTTGTAGAAGTTGGAGGCTTAGAAGGATGCTTTTAGAATTATATATTAAAAATTTTGCTCTAATTGATGAAGAAAATGTAGTGTTTAAAGATGGTTTAAATATAATAACTGGAGAAACAGGATCAGGGAAATCCATTATAATAGATGCTCTAAATCAAACTCTTGGAGCAAGGTCAGATAAAGCATTTATAAGAAAAAATAAGGAAAAAACTATAATTGAAGCAACCTATTTTATTGACAATAAAAACATAGTCGATTTACTTTTAGATATGGGAATTGATTTTGAAATTGGTGAGAATTTAGTTATAACAAGAGAAATCTTCATTGATGGAAAGAGCATATCAAGGGTAAATGGAAGAAGTGTAAGACTGAGCTTTTTAAAGGAAATATCAAAATATTTAATAGATATACATTCTCAACACGATACTCAAAGTATTATGAATAAGGATAATCATATAAAATATTTAGATTTATATGGTTTTAAATACATAGATGAATGTGTGAGAAATTATAAAGATATTTACTATGAATATAGTAATTTGATAAAAAAGATAAATTCTCTTTTAGATAATAAAGATCAAACTCAAATAGAACGAGAGATAGATCTTATAAAATTTCAAATCAATGAAATTGAAGATGCAAATCTAAAAGAAGGTGAAATAGAAAGTTTAGAAGAAGAAAAGGATTTTTATAGAAATAAAGAAAAGATATTTAAGAGCCTAGATAATGCTTATGAAAAATTAAATAGTGGGTCGATTAATTCTATTGATTTATTAAATAATGCATTAAGGGATATGTCTTATATATCATCAATAAATGAAAATCTTGAAAATATTTATGATAAATTAAATAATTTATTTTATGAATTAGATGATGTATCAAAGGATATCAATTTATATAAAAATAATATGGAATTTGAGCAAAATTCTATAGATTCCATAGAATTAAGAATTGATACTATAAATAAAATGAAAAGAAAATATGGAAAAACAATAGAAGAGATATTTGATTATAAAAATAAGATAGAGTCTAGGTTAGAAGAGATATTAAATAAAGATAAATTTATAGAAGAATTGAATCTTAAAAAGATAAAATTACAAGAAGAACTATATAAAAGAGGACTTTTATTAGAAGAAGCAAGAAAAAAAGCATCAAATGAGTTAAAAGAGTTGGTGATTAAAGAATTAAAAGATTTAAATATTAAAAGTGCTAGCTTTGATGTAGTTTTTAAAAGAATAGAAATGCCTACAAAAGATGGTCTTAATAGAATTGAATTTAGAGCTTCTTTTAATAAGGGTGAAGATTTAAAAGAACTTTCAAAAATTGCTTCTGGTGGAGAACTTTCAAGATTCATGTTGGCTTTTAAAAATATTATTGCTAAATTAGATGATATAAAGACTTTGGTATTTGATGAAATAGATACAGGTATAAGTGGGATTACTGCACAAATAGTAGGTCAAAAAATGAAAGAAATCTCAAAAGAAAAGCAAATAATATGTATAACACATCTTCCTCAAATAGCAGTTGTTTCGGATACTCATTATCTTATTGAAAAATATGAATCAAAAGATTCAACACATACTAAGATTCAAAGACTTTCAATAGATGAAAAAGTAAAAGAAGTAGCTAGGCTTATGAGTGGTCTAAATATTACTAAAAAGACACTTGAAAATGCAAAGGAGATTATAGAGATTTCTAGTAATAATAATTAGCAGGGGGATAAAAATGGATAAAATAAGAACTGTAATTGCTGATGATAATATTGATTTTTGTAACATAATGAAAGAATATTTTGCGACAAGATCAAATATAGAAGTTGTTGGAGTAGCAAATGATGGAATAGAGACACTAAAGCTTTTAAAAGAACATGAACCTGATTTATTGGTACTAGATATTATAATGCCTCATTTAGATGGTATAGGAGTTTTGGAAAGAAAAAATCAAGAAGATATTTCACCTACAACTAGAGTTGTTATATTATCAGCTGTGGGACAAGATAAGATAACACAAAGAGCAATAAATGAAGGTGCAGATTATTATATAATAAAACCTTTTGATTTTGATATTTTTACAAAGAGAATAGAAGATATATTTACTTTAGATTTATTTACATTAAATGAACTTTCTTCGTTGGAAAAGAGTAATTTAGAAAATGAAGATGTAACAAAACTTTGGAAGATAGAAAAGGATGTAACTCAAATTTTAACGAGATTAGGAGTACCGCCTCATATAAAAGGTTTTGTATATTTAAGAAGAGCAATAGAAATGAATATAGAAGATGCAGATATGATGAAGAAGGTGACTAAAAAATTATATCCACTTGTTGCTAAAGAGTTTGAAACTACTCCAAGTAGAGTAGAAAGAGCTATAAGACATGCTATTGAAGTGACATTTGAAAGAAGTGATAAAAAAACTTTAAACCATTTCTTTGGTAATATACTTGTAGGAAAGAAAAATAAACCTACAAATAGTCAATTTATAGCAGTTGTGAGTGAGAGACTTAAATTTGATAATAAATTATTAGATAAACAAAAATAATATTTTGATATATTAGGTGTAATGATATTAATTTAAATGAAAATAAGGCTTTAAGCATATATTTGACTTTTTTGTTTAGAATATATGTTTAAGGCTTTATTTTTTGTTAAGTGTTCATCATATAAATATAATTATGTAAACTTTAATGAGATTTTACTCTGGTTATAAATACTTGACTATATCAGTGTATATTACAATTTATCAAATATTTAAAATTCATTGTAAACTTTAAATAAGATAAAAATATGATATAATATCAATGTTTATGTTAAGTTTTAATAGTCCTTTTAAAGGAGGAAATTATGAAATATATTATACAAAAAGATAAAAAGACTAAGGATTTGGCTAAGAGGATAGGGCAAGGAGAAGTTGCACTTATTAATCATAAGGATATAGATGAGGTTGCAGCATACTCGTTGGTAAACGCAAAGATAGCTGGAATTATAAATATAGATAGTTCGATGAGTGGAAAGTATCCAAATAAAGGGCCAAAAGTTCTTTTGGATAATGGAATATTTATATTGGATGAAGTTGATAAAAATGCTTTTGATTCTATAGATGATTTTGATTCTATAGATATAAAAGGTGAAAGTATCTATAAAGGTGATACTCTTGTTGCAAAAGGAAATATATTAGACAAACAAATTTTAAAAATAAAAAAGAAAGAATGTAAAGAAAATTTATCTACTGAACTTGATAATTTCATAGATAATACTTTAGATTATGCAAGAAAAGAAAAAGATTTTATTTTAAGTGATGCAAATATACCAGCTTTAAATATTGACTTTAAAAACAGACAAGCTTTAGTTGTAGTAAGAGGTCAAAATTATAAGGAAGATTTAAGTACTATAATTTCGTACATAAATGAAGTAAATCCAGTACTTATAGGTGTTGATGGTGGAGCTGATGCACTTTTAGAATTTGGTCTAACTCCAGATTTGATCGTTGGGGATATGGATAGTGTTAGTGATGAGGCTTTAAAAAAATCAAAAGAAATAATGGTTCATGCTTATCCAAATGGAAAAGCACCTGGTCTAAAAAGAATAGAAGATTTAAATTTGAATTGTAAGGTATACCCTTCACCTGGAACAAGTGAAGATATAGCTATGCTTGTTGCATATGAAAAAGGTGCAAAACTTATTGTTGCTTTAGGAACTCATTCTCATATGATAGATTTCTTAGAAAAAGGTAGAAAAGGTATGGCTTCGACGTTTTTAGTGAGATTAAAAATAGGTGATAAGCTTGTAGATGCTAAAGGTGTTAGTCAACTATATCATAGTAATGTAAAGATTAAACATATAATAGGTCTTATAATTGCGGCATTATTTCCAGTTGTGATAGTAGCATCTTTATCACCACCAATACAACAACTTATAAAGATTGTAAAAATAAAAATGAAATTATTGATGGATTTTTAATAAGAGGAGGATTTTATGAATATTAATATAAAATATTATATTATAACCATAAGTTCTATATTCATAGCTTTAGGAATTGGAATATTAATTGGTTTTAATTTAAATAATAAGGATGTATTTAAAAAAGAACAGATGAATATAATAAGTGACTTGGAAAAAAAGATTGTTTCATTGAAATCTGAAAAAGAAATTTTTGAATCTACAGTTGATAAATTAACACATGATAAAGAAAATTTAAATAAATATATACAAACAACATTTGCAAAATTAGTAGAAGATGAACTTTTAGAAAAAAATATAGGAATACTTAGATTAAATGAGGATTATTTTTATAATGAGGTAGAGGAATTAATAGTAAGTGCTAATGGAAGTGTTGCTTTTGATATATCTTTAAAGGAAGAACTTAAAAATATTAATATAGAAGATTTAAATACTATGTTTAATTTGGTCGATGAAAATAAAATGAAAGATAAAAATGATTTTTATAAGTTTATTTTTGATAATATTTTTGTACAAAGAGATGAAGTTATAATTCAAAAATTAAAGGAATCAAATATACTTTCGTTAAATACTTTAAATGAGTTTGAAAACTTAGATGGTTTATTTGTATGTGGTGGGTCTTTAGAATCAGATAAAAATGGTTTAGAAGAGTTTGATAAAATATTTTTAGATTACTTTAAAGAGAAAAAAACAAATATAGTTGGTGTGGAAAAGTCTATAGTTGATTATTCTTATATAGATTTCTTTAAGAAAAATAAAATATCTACGGTTGATAATATGGATGAATTTGTAGGAAGATATTCAGCATTGAAGGCTATTTTGGGAAATAAAGGTCATTATGGAACTAAAAAAACTGCACAATCATATATACCAGAGGTGAAATAATGTTTGTTTCTATAATAATGCCAGCATTTAATGAAGGAAGTAGAATATTAGATACAATTAATTATTTATCTGATATCAAACTAATAGATGAAATCATTGTTGTTGATGATGGTTCTAGTGATGATACGTATTTTAAGGTAAAAGACTTGGATAAAGTAAAGGCTATAAAATTAGATGTAAACAAAGGTAAGGGTAATGCTGTTAATATTGGGATTCAAAATATTTCAAATGAAAGCGAAATTGTAGTATTTTTGGATGCAGACCTTAAGGAAAGCTCAAAAGATGCATATAAGTTAATAGTACCAATAATTGAAAATCAAGCTGATGTTACTATTGCACAATTTCCAAGAGCCAAAACTAAAGGCGGCTTTGGTTTTGTAAAAAATCTAGCTAAAAATGGAGTTAAATATTTTACAAATAAAGAATTAACATCTGTATTATCTGGTCAAAGAGGATTTAAAAGAGAAGTTATTAATAGATTTGTAGAAATTCCATCTGGTTATGGGATGGAAGTTGGAATGACTATTGATATATTGAATATGGGGTATGAAATTAAAGAAATTCCTGTTAATATGACTCATAGAGAAACAAAAAGAGATTTAAAAGGGTTTATACATAGAGGAAGACAGTTTTATCATATTTTAAAAGTATTAATAGCGTATTATTTTAAGAAGGATAAAGGGTGTAATAAATGTTAAACTTTATATATTTATTGTTATTTTTTGTTGGTTATATAGGAAGTAAATTAGTAATTCCTATGTTTAATAAATTATTAATTGAAAATAATATAAAGGGAGTTAATTATTTAAATAAGGAAATACCTGTTTCAATGGGAATTTCCTTAATTCCTTTTACTATGGTTAATTTAATAATTCATTATATATTTTTTAAAGACATCAATGTATTTTTATTTTTTATGTGTTTTGTATCGATGACTCTTATTGGTTTTATGGATGATATGATGGGTAGTAATCACAAAGGACTTAAAGGTCATATCAAAGAGTTGTTTAAATTAAATTTAACTACTGGTGGTTTCAAAGCTATTTTTGGATTTTTGATATCATTTTCAATTGCATATTATGCAAGTTCGAACTGGACTTTAGTTTTAATAAATACAGTTTTAATGGCTTTGTTTACGAATTTTGTGAATTTGACAGATTTAAGACCAGGTAGAGCTATTAAGACTTTTTTATTTTTGGGATTTTTAATAGCTTTTATAAATATTGAATCTATAAATATTTTTATAATAATATTGCCTTGTGTAGTTGCATATTTTAAGGATGATTTAAAGGCTATGTCTATGCTTGGAGATTCAGGTGCAAATCCACTTGGGATTACAATTGGATTTTTAGCTGTGTTTTATTTAGATTTTAATTCAAAACTAATTTGTTTGACTTTGTTAATAATATTACATATTATAAGTGAGAAATATTCTTTTAGTAAAATTATAAAGAATAACAGATTTTTAAATTATATAGACATGCTTGGAAGAAATTAATATTTAATTTAATAAAAGAATTGGGGTATAATAATATATGCTAAGTGTAAAAGAAGCAAAAGTGGTAGAAATATTAAAAGAAGATCAAAATATTCAAGAATTATTGGTTTTGGTGGAAGATAAAGAGCAAAAAGCTTATAATTATTTGAATATGGCTAACAAAGCAAGTGTTGGGAATATGGTTCTTATAAATACAACAGCAGTTGAACTTAGTCTTGGGACAGGTGGATATCATTTTGTTATTTCTAATTTGAACAATAAATTAAAAGAACAATCAAAAGATGGTCATATAATGAAACTTAGATATACACCAATGCAAATAAAAGTTAAATCAGTAGAAGAATTTGATGAATATAAAAATAAAATAGAAAAATTTAAAACTTTAGATGATTTGCCAGTTGTAACAGGACTTTTACACAGTATGTTAGTACCATTTGCTTGTTCTTATAAATATTTAAATAAGAATAAAAAAATCGTATATATAATGACTGATGAAGGTGCTTTACCAGCATTTTTAAGTAATAATATAAAAGTTTTGAAACAAAAATGCATAATAGATAGTGTTATTACTTGTGGAAATGCATTTGGTGGTGATTATGAAGCTATAAATTATAAAACAGCTGTTATTTTTGCTAAAGAATGTTTAAATGCAGATGTTATATTTATTTCCATGGGACCTGGTATAACGGGAACTGGAACTAAGTATGGATTTTCTGGAGTAGACCAAGCGAATATAATAGATTGTATAAATTTGTTCAAAGGAAAAGCTATTATGATTCCTAGAGTCAGCTTTGCAGATAAAAGAAATAGACATTATGGTTTTAGTCATCATATGCTTACTATCCTTAAGGATTTGACCTTTACAAAAGCTTATATACCTGTAAATATACAAGATGAAAATAAGCTTGATTATGTAAAAAGACAAATAAAAGAAAATAATTTAGAAGATAAACATGAGTTTATATATCTAAAAGAGGATATAACAAAAGAAGCTTTAGATTATTATCAAATGAAAGTTAGATCTATGGGAAGAAATTACTTTGATGATGAAGAGTTTTTTAAATCTTGTGGAGGGTGTGCTTACTACATTTCAAGATAAGGAGAGATTTTTATGGTTATGAAAGAAGAAACTATGAGTACGGAAAGAATCTACAATGGTAGAGTTTTAAATCTTAGAATAGATACAGTTGAACTTCCTGATATGAAATATGGAAAAAGAGAAATAATTGAGCATAATGGGGGAGTTGCTGTTATTGCTTTGGATGAAGAAAAAAATATTTTGATGGTAAAGCAATTTAGAAAAGCAATTGAAGATGTATTATTAGAACTTCCAGCAGGAAAGTTAGAAGCTAAGGAAGATCCATTGGAATGTGCAAAGAGAGAATTAGAAGAGGAAACTGGGTATAAAACAGAAAATATAGAACTTATAACTAGTTTTTATACTTCACCTGGTTTTTCTAATGAAAAATTATATATTTATTTAGCTAAAGACCTCAAAAAAGGAACAGTTAATCTAGATGAAGGTGAGTTTTTAGAATCATACAAATATAAAATAGAAGATGTTTATAAAATGATAAGAGAGAATAAAATAGAAGATGGAAAGACAATACTTGGCCTTATGATGGTTAAAGATGAAATTCTAGGAAAATAAGTGGGGAGCATTTAATGTTAGAAAGACTTATAGATGGATATATTGAATATATAAAGAATATAAAAAATTTATCTAAGAATACAATTTTATCGTATGAAAGAGATTTGAAAAAATATGACAATTATATAACTAGCATAGAAAAAAATATAGAAGATGTAAATGAAAATGATATTTTTACTTTTATAATTTATTTGGAGACTAATAATAATTCTCAGTCAAGCATATCAAGAAATATTTCTTCGATTAAATCTTTTCATGAGTATTTATTATTAAAAAAAATATGTGACAAAAATCCGACTTCAAATATAAAAAAGCCAAAGCTTGAAAAAATAGATATTGAAATATTAACAGAAGCTGAAATAGAGCTTTTACTTTCTGCACCTGATTTATCTACTATAAAAGGTAAAAGAGATAAGGCTATATTGGAAGTTTTATATGGCACAGGAATGAGAGTAACTGAACTTGTAGAACTTAAAGTTAGTGATGTTAAATTTGAATATGAGTTTATTAATTTGGGTGATGAAAAACATAAAAGAGCAATACCTCTAAATAATAAAAATAAAGAGTTTTTAAATCTTTACATTGATGAAAGTCGAAAATTTTTATTAAAAAAAGGTGAGGTAGAGTATTTATTTTTGAATCAAAAAGGTGAAAAATTTACAAGACAAGGTCTTTGGAAAATCATAAAAAAATATACGAATCAATTAGGTTTGGATAAGAATGTAACACCAAGACTTTTAAGACATTCATTTGCAATACATATGTTATCAAGAGGTGCAGATTTAAAGATAATAAGTGAAATACTTGGAAATTTAAATATTTCGAGTATACAGACGTATTTACAACATTCCAAAAAAAGCATGAGAGAAGAGTTTAAGAAGGCCGGAATTAGAGATTAAAAGAATTAAAAAAAATATTTAAAACGAATACCATTGAAAACAATCGCGTTTAGTGGTAAAATCTTTAATATCCTAATAAAAAAAATATAAGCATATGATTAATTAATAAAATCCTAATAAAAATATTAAGGTTTATAATATTTGAGTTTAAGATATTGATTATTAAAATCAAAATCTTTTTAATTGAATTGTGATGAAGTTCTGGTTTCCTCTGGAATTTCATTTTTATTTTGATTATATAAAAAGAAAAGGTTTTGATAGCTATAATCTTAAAGAGGAGAGGAGAATTCTTATGAGTAAGAGAGTAGTTCTTGTAGTTATGGATAGTTTAGGTATTGGAGAACTTCCAGATGCAAAGGAATTTAATGATGTAGGCACTAATACTTTTGGGAATATAATAAAAAATACAAAAGATATAAAAATTCCCAATTTATTAAATCTTGGTGTAGGTAATATAGATGGTTTTGATGCTATAGAAGGTGTAAAAAACCCTATAGGTGCATATGGTAAATCAGATGAGGTTTCTCAAGGTAAAGACACTACAACAGGTCATTGGGAAATTGCTGGAATAAGAGTTGATGAACCATTTAAGACTTTTCCAAATGGATTTACAAAAGAGATAATAGAAGAATTTGAAAAGAAAACAAATTCTAAAGTTTTAGGAAATAAACCAGCTTCTGGTACTGCTATATTAGATGAGCTTGGAAAAGAGCATATGGAAACTAAAAATCCTATAGTTTATACATCTGCTGATAGCGTATTCCAAATAGCAGCGCATGAAGAAATAATACCTCTTGAAAAATTATATGAAATGTGTCAAATTGCAAGAGATATTATGCAAGGGGAAAATGCAGTAGCTAGAATTATTGCAAGACCTTTTGTTGGTGAAGAAGGAAACTTTAAAAGAACTGCAAATAGAAGGGATTATTCATTAGATCCTTTTGAAGATACAGTATTAGATAATATTAAAGCTGCTGGTCTTGATATGATTGCAGTTGGTAAGATTGAAGATATATATAATCAAAAAGGTGTAACAGAAGCTATTCATACAAAGAGCAATATGGATGGTGTTGACCAAACTATTAAATATCTTAAAGAAGAAAATAATGGTTTGATATTCACTAATTTAGTTGATTTTGATGCTATGTATGGACATAGAAGAAATGTAGAAGGTTACAAAGAAGCTATTGAAGAATTCGATGCTAGAATTCCTGAAATTATAGAAAACTTAAATGATGAAGATATATTAATTCTTACTGCTGATCATGGAAATGATCCAACTCATGTTGGAACAGATCATACAAGAGAGTATATACCACTATTAGTTTATGGAAAGAATGTTAAGCCTGGTGTTAATCTAGGAATAAGAAAAACATTTTCAGATATAGGTGCTACAGTTGCAGATATATTAGATGTAAAAGCACCAAAGTATGGCGAAAGCTTTAAATCTATGATAATGAAATAAGCAAGTAAATAAAGATTTTTATTAACTAAATAAAATATAAAAAAATAGAAAATCTTAATTGTTTTAACTGCTTATTTTATATATAAAAGATAGAATCAAATTCAAAAATATTCTTGGGAGGTACAAAGATGGATTACAAAAAAATGATTAAAGAAGCAGCAGAGTATATCAAAGGGAAAATAGATATACAACCAGAAATAGGAATGATATTAGGTTCAGGACTTGGTGTTTTAGGTGAAGAAATCCAAAACCCAATATTTATAGATTATAAAGAAATACCTAATTTCCCAGTATCAACTGTTGAAGGACATGCAGGAAGATTGGTAATTGGAGATTTAGAAGGTAAAAAAGTTGTAGCTATGCAAGGAAGATTCCACTACTATGAAGGTTACAAGATGAAAGAAGTAACATTCCCAGTAAGAGTTATGAAGGAAATTGGAATAGAAAGCATAATGGTTACAAATGCTGCTGGTGGAGTTAATAAAGAATATGTACCAGGAGATTTAATGATAATAAATGATCATATAAACTTTGCATTTAACAATCCTTTAATGGGACCAAATGATAGTGATTTAGGAGTTAGATTCCCAGATATGTCTACTGCTTACGATAGAGAGTATATGGCATTAGCTAAGGAAACTGCTAAAGAAATGAATCTTGATGTTAAAGAAGGGGTTTATATATTTATGAGTGGTCCTACTTATGAAACTCCTGCTGAAGTAAATATGGGAAGAATTTTAGGAGCAGATGCTGTTGGTATGTCTACAGTACCAGAAGTTACTGCTGCTGTTCATGGTGGAATGAGAGTTTTAGGAATATCTTGTATAACTAATATGGCTGCTGGTATATTAGAGCAACCATTAAATCATGAAGAAGTTATAGAAACAACTCAAAGAGTTAAAAAAGATTTCATAAATCTTGTTAAAAATACATTAAAGAAAATGTAATTTTATAAATTCCTATATATTTTAATTTGAAATATATAAATGATTGTTATAGATTCTTAAATAATATTATTTAAGAATCTATAATTGTTTTTAATAAAAATAGATTGGGGGATTATTCATGGAAAAAATTAAAAAAGCTTGTGAATATATAAAATCTAAATTGACAAAAGATTTAGAAATAGGAATGATCCTAGGTTCAGGCTTAGGTGTGTTAGCAGATGAAATAAAAGATCCGTTATATATAGATTATAAAGATATACCTAATTTTCCAGTATCGACAGTAGAGGGACATGCAGGAAGATTTGTTATAGGGGATTTAAATGGAAAGCAAGTAATGATAATGCAAGGAAGATTCCATTATTACGAAGGATATACTATGAAAGAGGTAACTATGCCTGTAAGAGTTATGAAACTTTTAGGTATAGAAACTATAATAGTTACAAATGCTTGTGGTGGAATGAATAAAGATATGCTTTATCCAGGTGCTTTAATGCTAATAAAAGACCATATTAATTTTACTGGTGATAATCCTTTAATGGGTCCTAATATGAGTGAATTTGGAGTTAGATTCCCTGATATGTCTGAGGCTTATAAAAAAGATTTAAGAGCTTTAGCTAAAGATGTAGCTAAAGATTTGGATATAGATGTAAAAGAAGGTATATATGCTAGTGTTACAGGCCCTTACTATTTCTCAAATAGCGAACTTGTGATGCTAAAAAAATTAGGTGCTGATGTTATAGGAATGTCAACTGTTCCAGAAGTTATAGTTGCAAATCATTCAAATATGAATGTTCTTGGAATTTCTTGCATAACAGATATGGCTGTTGGAGAAGAAAAAGATTTTGAAACAACACATGAAGAAGTTATGGCTATGGCTGAAAAATCAAGACCTAAGTTTATAAGACTTGTAAAAGAAGTAGTTAAAAGAATATAAATACAAAATATAAATATAAAATATAAAAATAAAAACACGGGAAGAATGAATAAGGAGAAGATAGATTATGAGAATGTATGATTTAATTAAGAAAAAAAGAGATGGTAAAGAACTTACTAAAGAAGAAATAAAGTTTTTTGTAGATGGTTATGTACAAGGTGAGATACCTGATTATCAAGTATCAGCATTAATGATGGCGATTTATTTTCAAAAGATGACTAATGAAGAGACTGTAAATCTAACTAGAGAAATGATGCATTCAGGTGATGTAGTAGATTTATCTAAAATAGACGGTATCAAAGTAGATAAGCATTCAACTGGAGGTGTTGGTGATAAGACAACGATTGCTTTAGCACCACTTGTTGCAGCTTGTAATGCTCCAGTTGCAAAAATGTCTGGAAGAGGACTTGGTCATACAGGAGGAACATTAGATAAATTAGAAGCAATTCCTGGATTTTCTATCAGCTTAGAAGATGAAAAATTTATAAACAATGTAAATACACATAAAGTTGCAGTTTGTGGACAAACAGCAGCAATAGTACCAGCAGATAAGAAATTATATGCATTAAGAGATGTTACTTCAACAGTTGATAATATGTCTTTAATTGCTAGTTCTATAATGAGTAAGAAATTAGCTTCTGGTGCAGATGCTATAGTTTTAGATGTTAAAACTGGTAGTGGTGCTTTTATGAAAACGCAAGATGATTCTTTTGCTTTAGCAAAAGCTATGGTTGATATCGGTAATGGTATGGATAGAGAAACTATAGGTGTTATAACAGATATGGATCAACCTTTAGGTTGTGCTGTTGGTAACAGTTTAGAAGTTATAGAAGCAATAGAAACATTAAAAGGTAATGGTCCTAAAGATTTTACAGAGCTTTGCTTAACTTTGGGTTCTTATATGCTAGTATTATCAAAAGTTGCAAAAGATTTTGATGAAGCTAGAACTATGTTAGAAGAAGCTATAAATTCTAAAAAAGCGTTAGAAAAATTAAAAGTATTTATAGAAGCTCAAGGTGGAAATCCTTTAGTTGTTGATAACTATGATTTACTTCCAAAAGCTTCTTTAGAAGTAGATGTTAAAGCTACTAAAGCTGGATTTATTAATAAAATAGATGCAGAAGAAGTTGGTATAGGAGCACTTATATTAGGTGCAGGAAGAGAAACGAAGGAAAGTGAAATTGATTTATCAGCTGGACTTAAATTACTTAAGAAGGTAGGAGAAGAAGTAAAAGAAGGCGATGTTATCGCTAGACTTTATTTAAATGATGAATCTAAAAAAGATAATGCTTATGAAAGAGTATTAAATGCATATACAATATCAGATGTTAAGCCTGAACAAAGAAAGCTTATCTATGGTATAGTAGATAAAAATGGAATAAATAAATTTAATTAATAGTAATTTTACTTATAATAATAAGAATTAATTACTTTATAATTTTAATTATAAAACATCTTATAAAATATTTTATTTTGTAAGATGTTTTATTTTTTCTTGTAAAATTCAAAAGAAATATATATAATTATAGAGATAAACAAAAATTTTTATAAAGAGAGTTGAAATATATGAAAAAAATCTTTTTATTGCTTTGTGCTGTGATTTTTATATCTTCTGTTTCACTATTTAATTATTATAATAATTCTTTAAAACCAATTGATGAAAATGACCTTAGTGAATATGTAGTTGATATAAAAATGGGGTCATCTTTTAACGAGGCCGCAAAAGAATTAGAGCAAAAAGATATAATAAAAAATGCTTTTACATTAAAAATATTTGCAAAAAATGAAAAGCTTATGGATATTAAAGCAGGTAAATATAGACTTTATAGGAATATGGATGCAAAGGAAATCTTAAATGTATTAAATGAAGGTAAAGTGTATATAAAGCAAAAGAAAGTAACGATACCAGAAGGTTATAATCTAAAACAAATTGCAAAAAAACTTTCAAAATCAAATATTATAAATGAAGAAGTATTCTTAAAAAAATCAAAAGATGTTTCTTTGTTCTCTAAGGATTACAAATTCCTAGATGAGAAAGAAATAAGCTCGCTTGAAGGTTTTTTATTCCCAGATACTTATGAATTTCCTCTTGATGAAGATGAAGAAGTAATAATAAAGATGATGTTAAATAGATTTGATAATGTTTTTAAAGAAGAATATTATGAGATTTTAAAAGAAAAGAAACTTTCATTAAATAAGCTTATTACTATGGCTTCAATTGTTGAAAGAGAAGCAAAAAAAGATGAAGAAAGACCTCTTATTTCAGCTGTTTTTTACAATAGACTAGATATAAATATGAAATTACAATCTTGTGCGACTGTACAATATTTGTTGCCAGAGATAAAACCAAGACTTTTAAATAAGGATTTGGAGATAGAATCTCCTTACAATACTTATAAATATAAAGGTTTACCTCCAGGGCCAATTAGTTGTCCAGGAGAAAAATCAATAAAGGCAGCACTTTATCCAAGTGATGTTGATTATTTGTTCTTTGTTGCAAAAAAAGATGGTTATCATACATTTACAAAGACTTTAAGAGCACATAATAATGCGAAAAGAAAAAATTTAAACAGATAAAATAGGGTGGCTTAGCCACCTATTTCTATGGAAAGGATGAAATTTGTTGGATAATATAACAAATCCTAAGGTAAATGATTATATAATTGATACATTAAAAGATAATCAAGGGATATTAAAAGAAATTGAAGATTATGGATATGAAAATAATGTTCCTATAATAAAAAAAGATATAGCTTCACTTATAGAAGTTCTTATAAAGATGAATAAGCCAAAGCAGATAATAGAAGTTGGAACTGCAATAGGTTATTCTTCAATACTTATGTGTTTGGCTAGTAATAAGGAAGCTAAGATCAAAACTTTTGAAAGAAATCCTAATATGGCTAAAATAGCTAAGGAAAATATAAAAAGAGCAGGTCTTAGTGATCATATTGAAGTTATAGAAGGCGATGCAATAGAAAATTTAAAAATGATAGATACTGAATTTGATTTATTATTTTTAGATGCTGCAAAGAGTAAGTATATGGAGTTTTATGAACTTACAGAGCCTTATTTAAAAAAGGGTGGATTAATACTTTCAGATAATATATTACATAAAGGCATGGTAGCAAGTGATGACTATGTTATTAGAAGACAAAAGACAATAGTTAAGTATATGAGAAAGTATCTAGATTTTTTATGTCAAAATGATGGGTTACAAACATCATTATTACCAGTTAGTGATGGTTTTGCTATTAGTTATAAATTATAAGAGGTGAATTAAATGAATAATAAGGTGGAATTATTAGCACCAGCAGGAGATTTGGAAAAATTAAAAATGGCAATAATTTATGGTGCTGATGCAGTATACCTTGGAGGAGAAAGATTTGGTCTTAGAGCTGCTGCAAAGAATTTTACAATAGAACAGATTAAAGAAGGTGTAGAATTTGCACATGAAAGAGGAAAAAGAGTATTTGTAACAATAAATATGATTCCTCACAATGATGATTTTGTAGGATTTGAAGAATATCTAAAAGATTTAGAATCTGTAAATGTAGATGCATTTATATTGTCAGATCCAGGAGTATTAGATGTTGTAAAGGAAGTTACTCCAAATATGGAAATACATCTAAGTACTCAAGCGAATAATACAAATTATAGATCAGCAAAATTCTGGGAAAAACAAGGTGTAAAAAGAGTAGTTGTAGCAAGAGAATTATCTTTAAGAGAGATAAGACAAATTAAAGATAATATAAAAGAAGAAACTGAAATAGAAGCATTTGTTCATGGTGCTATGTGTATGTCTTATTCAGGTAGATGCTTGATAAGTAATTACATGACAGGAAAAAATGCAAATCAAGGAGAATGTAAACATCCTTGCAGATGGAAATATTATTTAGTTGAAGAACAAAGACCAGGAGAATATTATCCTGTGTATGAAGATGAAAGAGGAACTTTTTTCTTTAACTCAAAAGATTTATGTATGATAGATGAAATTCCTGCACTTTTAGATGCTGGAATTACAAGTCTTAAAATAGAAGGTAGAATGAAATCTGCTTATTATGTAGCTACTGTAATAAGAGCATATAGAATGGCAATTGATAGTTATTTAAATAACCCTACAAATTATAAATTTGATGAAAATCATTTAAAAGAGCTTAAAAAAGTAAGTCATAGAGATTTTACAAAAGGTTTTTATTATCAAAAACCAGATGATTCAGCACATCACTATGGTTCTAGTTCTTATTTAAGAGGTTATGATTTTATTTCACTTTGTAAAGAAGAATTAGAAGATGATTATGTTTTATTAGAACAAAGAAATAAATTTTTTAAAGGTGAAGTATTAGAGGTAATGCCTTATGATAGTGATGAACTTATAATGACTAAGGTATTAGAAATATATGATTATAAATCAGGGGAAGCCTTAGAAGATGTTCCTCAACCAAAGAGACTAGTTAAGGTTAAACTTGATAAAAAAATAAAAAAAGATTATATATTAAGAAGGGAGCAAAAAGATGGAAAATAGACCTGTAATAATTGGTATAACGGGAGGTACTGGCTCAGGAAAGAGTACTGTCGTAAAAAGTATTATAGAAACTATACCAGAAGAAAGCATCTCAATAATTGAACAAGATGCATATTACAAAGATCAAGGACATATGCCGTTTGAAGAAAGGTTAAAAACTAATTATGACCATCCACTTGCTTTTGATACAGATTTACTTATAAAACATATATCAGCTGTTATGAATGGAAATTCAATTGAAAAGCCTGTATACGATTTTGCTAAGCATACAAGAGATAATACAAAAACTATAACAGTATATCCAAAAGATATAATAATATTAGAGGGTATAATGTTATTTGAAGATGAAAGACTTAGAGATTTAATGGATATTAAAATCTATGTTGATACAGATGCAGATATAAGAATACTTAGAAGAATGCAAAGAGATATAGATGAAAGAGGCAGAACTGTAGAAAGTGTTATAAATCAATACTTAACTACAGTAAGACCTGCACATATGCAATTTATAGAGCCATTTAAAAGATATTCAGATATAATAATTCCAGAAGGTGGACTTAATATGGTTGCTATAGATATAGTTATATCTAAAATTAAATCAGTAATAAGAAATAAAAATAAGGCTAAAAAAATACAAGAATAATATTAAAAAAACAATAGTTTAAAACTATTGTTTTTTTTGTTTTAATATATTTTTTTAAAAAAACAAAAAGTTATAAAAATTTAATATTATTTTGCTTTAAAAAAAAACGTTTTTTTGATACACTGTAAGAGGAAATTTAAAAAATTTGGTTTTTATTTTTGGAGGGGCTAAAAATGAGCAGTGTTTTAAATGGTAATAAGAATTATTGCGATTTAAAAAAGGAATTTAGAAAGACTAAACAAGTAATTTACAGAATGAATATCAAGGAAGATAAGAAATTCTTGGATGTTAATATTTCTAGTAATGCATTATATGATGAATTAAAGGACAAAAAATTAAAGAAATATATTGCAATTGATACATCTTCTAATGAAAATGAAGACAAGAATATTAATTTAGAAAACAACACTTGTTTACATTTGGATTTTAATAAGAAAATTGATTTGAATGAAAAATTTGACTACATATGCATATATCATAATATTGACCATTTTAATGATTTGGATTGTGTCTTTGATAATGCTAAACAACATCTTAATAAAGATGGAAAATTCATAATAGCACATGAAAGTCCCAGAAAAAAAATAAATAAGAGCGAACTTAAGGATGAAGAACTCTTAAGAATTTGTTCAAAGAAGAAATTCAAAAGACTTAATATAATTGACGAAGATTATTTTTATTTTGAAGGTATGATTTAATATTTATAAATGATAAAAATTGCTATAATATATATAGCAATTTTTTTTTACAAAAAAATATATGAAGGTGGTAAATATGAGTTTGAGATTTATATTTGGTCTAGATGAAGACCAAAAGTTAGATTTTATGATAGATGATATTAAAAATAATATGGATAAAGATATAATATTTATTGTGCCAGAACAATATACGGTTTTGGCTGAGCGAAATATAGTTAATAGAGCAAATTTAGCTGGTCTTTTAAATATAGAAGTATTAAGTCCAAAAAGCTTAGCTAGTAGAGTTTTAAATATGGAAGGTGGAATCAATAAGCCTCTTATCAAAGATGAGGGGAAGATAATGATATTAAAAAAAGTAATATCTCAGATTTCAAAGGAATTAACTCTTTATGAAAAAGCCTCATCAAAACAAGGTTTTTTAAAAGATATAAATAATGTTATAAAAGAGTTTAAGACTCAAAATATCAAATATGAGAATTTGCTTTTAGAAATTGATAATATAGATGATTTGATATTAAGAGAAAAGTTAAAAGATATATCTAGAATTTATGAAGAGTTTGAAAAACAAATAGAAAAATCCTATGTAAATTCAGATGATTTACTTAATATATTAAATGAAAAACTCTTAGAAAGTGAGTTTTTTAAAGAAAAATTAGTATATATTTATAAATTCAATAATTTTACCAATCAAATGATTGATATGATTGATATTTTGATTCAAAAATCAAAGATGGTTAGTATATCAATTAATTTAAGGGCAAAACAAAGATATCCTGATGAATTTGAATTTCTTAAGTCTGAAAGAATATTATATAATAAATTTTTAAAATTAGCAGCAAAGAACTCTTATGATATAGAGTATGAATTTATTAAAGAATATTTTAAAAATAAAGATATAGAATTTTTAAAAGAAGAATTTTTTTCTTACAAAAAAATAAAATATAATACACAAGTTGATAACATATCTTTATACAAATCAAATAAGCCTATTGGAGAAATTGAAAAAATAGCGAAAAAAATAAATTATCTTATTAGAAATAAGAATTATAAATATAAAGATTTTGCTATTATATCAAATGATATAAATCTCTATTCATCTTTTATAAGACGAGTTTTTTATAACTATGATATTCCATATTTTTTAGATGAAAAAAGAGATATAATGTCAAATCCTTTGATATTGTATATAATATCTTCTTTGAATATAATAAATAAGAATTTTAATTATGATGATGTACTTAGATTCATAAAAACTGGATATACTAGTATTACAAAAGAAGAAGGCGAGTATTTTGAAAATTTCATTATAAAAAGAGGTATTAAGGGCAAAAAATATGAAAATATATTTGAAGATGAAGTTTTTAACGAAATTAGAGATAGATTGTTTAAAAATATTTATATATTACAAAATAAAGTATCTAAGAAAAATTCGATAATGAATATGGTAAAAGGAGTATATGAATTTTTAGAAGCTGAAAATATATATGAAAAATTAGAAAAAAAATTAAATACATTAGAAGAAAAAAATTTATTTGAGTATTTAGAAGAAAATAAAATGATTTGGAATATAGTGCTTGAGAATCTAAAGCAATTGATGGAGATATTAAAGGACGATAGGGTATCTTTAGATGAATTTACAAAAATACTTTCATCAGGCTTTTTTGTATATGAATTAAAGATAATACCAACAAGAATAGATGAAGTATTAATTGGAAATCTTAATAATACAAAAATAGATAAAGTAAAGGGGATTTTTGTAATAGGTCTAAATGATATGATATTACCTTCTAATTTCTCAAATGAGAAAATTTTACTTGAAGAAGATAAAAAGAGCTTAGAAAATTTAAATATGAAATTAAATACATTAGAGGAGATAAAATCAGAAGTTGAAATGTTTAATTTTTATAAACTCATGTCTTTTTCAAAAGAATTTATTGATTTTAGCTATAGTATGTCAGATAAAGATTCTAATTCATTAAGATCATCGATATATGTAAATAGAATCAAAAAGCTTATGAATATAAAAGAAGTTGAAGAAGCTAAGGAGTTAGATTTTGATGAATCAATTTTAACAAATCAAAAAACATCAATAGCTTATTTAGTAAAAGCTTTATCAAATGGAATCAAAAATGGAGATTTGGATGAAAAATGGATTAAGCTTTATTATTATTTAAATAAAAATTATGATATTAAATTCCTAAGAGATGGTCTTGATTATAATAATAATTATAATGCTCTTAGTAAAAATATAAGTTCAAAATTATATAAAATACCTATAAGTACAAGTGTATCAAGATTAGAACTATTTAGTAATTGTCCTTTTGCACATTTTATAAGATATGGTGTAAAACCTAAGAAAAAAGAGGAGTTTGAAATTAGAGCGTTAGAGATGGGAGAATTTTTTCACAGTAGTATAAATTCATTTACTAAGGAGATTTATAAAAAGAATTTGAACTTGAAGGATATAAATGATCAAAATATAGAAGATATAACAAACCAAGCTGTAAATGAACTTATAGAATCATATAAGATGGGTGTGTTTAAAAGTAATAAGAAGAATGAATATTTGGTAAAGAGATTAAAAAGAGTTACAAAAAGAGCTATAAAAACTTTGGTTATGCATGTTAATAGTTCTGAATTTAAGATACTTGGAAGTGAAATTTCATTTGGATATGAAAATTCAAAATACCCTCAAATAGAAATAGAATTAAGCGATGGACAAAAGATTTATATACAAGGAAAGATTGATAGATTGGATTCATTTAGTGATTTAGAAAATGAATTTATAAAGATAATAGATTATAAATCATCTTCAAAGGATATTGAATTGTATAAGGTATATGAAGGATTGCAATTACAATTACTTATATATTTAGATGCAATCCTTAAATCAAGCGAAAAAAATAAGGCTGGGGGAATTTTTTATTTTAAAATAGATGATCCTTTGATATCTAGTGATAATGATATTAAAGACTTTATTGAAGATGAGATAAATAAGAAATTAAAAATGAAGGGTATTGTTTTAAATGATATAAATATCATAAAAGCAATGGATAAGAATATAAATAGATATTCAAATATAATTCCAGTAACACTTAAAAAGGATAATAGTATATCAAAAACTTCAAATGTTTTAAGTGAATATGAATTTAATATATTAATAGATCATTGTAAGAACTTAATAAGAGATATAGGTGACAAAATAACAGATGGTAATATAGATGTAGAACCTAAAAAGATTCAAAATCAAACTTCTTGTGATTATTGTGATTACAAAAGTATATGTTTGTTTGATGAAGAATTTGAAAATAATAAATTTAAATCAATAAATAAAAAATCAAATCAAGAAATAATAGATATCTTAAAAGAAGATAAAAAAGGTGATAATAATGGTTAAGTGGACAAATAAACAAGAAGAAGCTATAAAAACAAGAGATAAAAATTTATTGATTTCAGCAGCAGCAGGCTCGGGAAAAACAGCTGTTTTGGTTGAAAGAATAGTAAATTTGATAATAGATAAAAAAATAGATATAACAAGTTTTTTGATTGTAACATTTACTAATGCAGCAGCTGGTGAAATGAGAGAAAGGATACAAAATAGAATTTTAAAGGAATTAGAAACTACTGATAATCAGGATTTATTTAGATTTTTAAAAAAACAATTAACCTTGGTATCAAAAGCTCAAATAAGTACTATACATTCATTTTGTATAAATGTTATAAGAAAGAATTTTCATCTTTTAGATATTGATCCATCATTTAAAATAGGGGATATATTAGAATGTAATCTATTAAAGAAAGAAGCTTTAGATGATTTATTTGAGATTGAATATGAAAAAGAAAATGATTATTTTTATAATTTAATCGAGATGTTTTCTTCTAATAAGACAGATGAGGATTTAAAGGATTTGATTCTTAATATGTATTTATTTATTCAAAGTAAACCATATCCTTTTAAATGGCTAAAAGAAGCTTTAAATTATTATAGCCTAGATTATAATATGTTCTTAGAAAGTAAGTTCTATGAAGTCTTAGAAAATGAGATAAAATCAAATTTGCAAAATGCTCTTTATTTTATCAAAAAAGCTAAGTCATTAGCTTGCGGTGATGAATTTATGGCATATAAAGAGAATTTGATTGATGATGAGGAGTTAATTAATTCATATATATCTAATTTAAATGATTTTAAGAAATTAAAATTAGAAATCGAAAATAATAGTTTTAAAAGACTTAAAAGAGTATCAAAAGAAGCAGATGAGAATTTGAAAGAAGAGATTAAATCACTTAGAGATGATGCCAAAGATATAATAAAAAAGACGTATGAAAATTATTTTTTAAAGGATATTGATTTATATATCAACGACATTAATCTTATCAAAGATGATATGTTTTATCTAAATGATTTGATAGTAGAATTTAATAATTTGTATAAAGAAAAAAAATTAGACAAAAATATATTGGATTTTAATGATTTAGAACATTTGGCAATAGAGATATTAAGTCAAGAAGCACCGTCTATTTATTATAAAGACAAATTTAATTATATATTCGTAGATGAATATCAAGATAGTAATTTGGTTCAAGAGACTTTAATTGACTTTATAAAAAGAGAAGATAATCTGTTTATGGTTGGAGATGTCAAACAAAGTATATATAAATTTAGACTTGCAGATCCAAGTATTTTTGTACAAAGATATTTAAATTATAAAACAGATAATGAAAACTTAAATATTGATTTGAGTAACAATTTTAGAAGTAGAAAAAATATATTAAAATCAACTAATTATATTTTTAAACATATAATGAAAGAAGAATTTTGTGGTTTTGCTTACGATGAAGATAGTTATTTGTATGAAGGTAGAGAATTTAAAGAGATTGAAAGCGAAGATATAGAAATAAATCTTATAGAAAAATCAAAATCCAAAAATGAAGATGAAAGCGAAATTGATATTGAAGATATAAAAATTGAAGCCAATTTGGTTGCCAAAAAAATCAAAAATTTATTAAAAGAAAAAATATATGATGATAAAATTGAAGATTATAGATATATAGAACAAAGAGATATAGTGATACTTATGAGAAGTATCAAAAATAATATTGATGATTATGTAGAAGTGTTATATAAAGAAGGAATTGATGTTTTTGCAGATATAAACGAAGGTTATTTTGAAAATATCGAAATTAAAATATTTTTGAATTTATTAAGATTAATAGATAATAAAAATCAAGATATTCCTCTTATATCAGTACTAAAATCCAATATATTTGATTTTTCTTTAGAAGAGATAGCTCTAATTAGAATTTTTGAAGACGAGCTAAAAGAAGATAATAATTCTAAAGAAATTATTGATTTTGATATTTTGGAAAGTGATTTGCAAGAAGAATCAAAAGAAACTCTAAAAGATAAAAAATATAGTTTTTATGAATTATTAGAAATTTATAAGGATAAAAAAAATGATGAGCTTAGCAATAAAATAAAAATCTTCTTTGATAAATTAGATGAATTTGAGTTCCTTTCAAGAACTATGAATTTAGATGAATTCATATGGCATTTGTTTAATGAAACTAATTACTATAATTATATGGGCATATTAAAAGGTGGTAAGTTAAGACAAGCTAATTTAGATAAATTATTAAATTATGCAAAGGAATACAAGGAGAATTTTAATAAGGGTTTATTTGATTTTATCAAATTTGTAGAAAGAATCAATAAATCAAGAAGTGATATTGGGCCAGCCAAAGTATTAAATGAAGAGGATAATTTGGTAAGGATAATGTCAATACACAAGAGTAAGGGCTTAGAATTTCCTGTTGTTATACTTTCTAATATAGGAAAGCAGTTTAATAATATGGATTTAAAAGATGATATTTTGATGCATAAGGATTTTGGGATTGGTGTTAAATATGTTAACTTACAAAGCAGATCTTATAGAGATACCTTGTTCAAAAAAATTATAAAAAATAAAATCAAAATGGAAAACTTAGCAGAAGAAATGAGAATCCTTTATGTTGCCATGACTAGAGCTAAAGATAAAATGCTATTAATAGGACTTAATAGGAATTTAACTGAAAGTATAAAAAAATGGCAAAATGGAGTAAATGATTATTATCTAAAAAATTCAAAGACTTTCTTGGATTTTCTTATGTTTCCTTTGTTAAAGGATGAAGACATAGAACATTTGTTAAAAGAAAAAGAAATAAATCTATTAAAGGATGAATCTAAATGGAAGATAAATTTATATTCCAAAGAAGAAATCTATAAAGATATAGATTTGGAAAGTCAAAAGGAAGAGGAATTAAAAGAAAAGATATTAAACTCAAATTATGATGATGAGAAGTTCTTTGATATGGTAAGAACAAATATAAATTGGGATTATAAAAATAATATAAATATTCCTATAAAGACAACAGTTACAAAATTAAAAGAAATTAAAAATAAGGATATCAAAAATATCTATAATAGTTCTAAGATAAAAAAAGAATTAGAATTTGATAATCTTAGTATAAGTGGAGCTAGAATTGGTACTATAAATCATTTGCTGATGCAAAATATAGATTTTTATGAAGATATAGATCAAAATATCTTGGATAAATATATAGAGCAGTTGCTTATAAAAGATTTCATAAAGGAAGAAGAAATACCTTATATCAACAAAAATAATATAATTAATTTCTTTAATTCAAATATGATAAAAAGAATAAGAAATTCTAAATTCATAAAAAAAGAAGCACCTTTTAATTTAAAAAGAGATGTGGATGATGATTTTATACTTATTCAAGGTATAATTGATTTATATTTTTATGAGGATGATTATATTGTTTTGATAGATTACAAAAATGATAGATTAGATAATTTATCTGCGTTTGCTTCTTTGTATAAGGAACAGATATATCTTTATAGAGAAGCTTTAGAAAGGCTTACAAATAAACAAGTAAAAGAGTCTTATATTTATTCGTTTTATAATAATGAATTTATAAAAATAAATTAAATATTTTAAATATAGATTTTTATAAATGAAAGAAATATTAATTATTATGGTGAATATATTAAAGGCTTAAATATTTATATGGGGTGATTTGATGAAAAATGTAATTGTACTTGGTAATGGTGCTATTGGAGCTTATTGTTCAGCTAAATTAGAGGACTCTAAATTTAATATTAAGGTTTTATGTGATGCAAACAGAAAGAAAAGATATGAGAAGGACAAGTTCTATGTAAATGATAAGATGTATAATTTTTCTTATATTACAGCTGAAGATAAGGTTGATTTTAAGGCTGATTTGGTTATAATTGCACTTAAATATAATTATTTAGAAGATGGACTAATGCTTTTAAAGAATTATATAGATGAAAACACTATTATAATGTCATTATTAAATGGAATCAATAGTGAAGATATCATTATGGATAAACTAAAAACAAAAAACATATTATATTCATTTATTGTTGGTATTGACGCTGTTAGAGTAAATAACAAAATAAATTATACAAACGAAGGTCATATTGTATTTGGAAATAAAGATAACAAGCAGTCAAAAGAATTACTTGAAGTCAAAAATATTTTTGAAGAAACGAAAATACCATATATAATACCAGAAAATATATTAAATAAAATGTGGTTAAAATTTATGATGAATGTAGGCTCGAATCAGTTATCAGCAATATTAAAGGCTAATTATAAGGCATTTAAAAATTGTGAAAATCTAAAGAATTTAGTATATAAGGCTATGATGGAAGTTATAGAACTTTCTAAATATGAAGGGGCTAATTTAACGAATGAAGATATAGACCTTTGGTATGAGACATTAAATAAGATGTCCGATGAAGGAATGACTTCTATGATGCAAGATATTTTGGCAAAAAGGGATACTGAAGTTGAGATGTTTGCTAAAGTTATTTGTAATCTAGGGAAGAAACACAATGTAGATGTATCTACTAATGAAATTATCTATGATATGATTAAAACTATTGAATGGATAAATAAAAACGAATAAATTTTTAAATAAAAAAATTAGCCACGTTAAAAATTTTAACGTGGCTTTGTTTAATATCTGGAGGGTATTAAACTTTAAAAATAAAATAAGTCTTAAAAATTTATGTAGCTATTATTTAAAAAATACTAACAAGATGCTATTTTAGCACCTAATGCTTCACACTCAGATAAACCTGTATCATCTGGAGTATTTTGAAGAATTAATGGTTCGCATATTATGTTAGATCCGTATTCAGACATTCTTTCTTCCCAATTACGCATCCACTCACCATCTCCCCAGTCATATGAACCAAATAATACTGTAGGTTTATTGATATTATTACCATTTAGTGAATCGATAAATGGTTCCATTGCTGATTCTTCAAGTACTTCAGCTCCCATTGATGGGCAACCAAATGCAACTAAATCAGCTTCTATAACATGATTAAGTTCTGCTTCTTCTGCTCTAACTAAGTTAACTTTAATATCCTTAGCTTCTGCACCTTTTTTGATTCCTTCTGCCATCATTTCTGTATTTCCTGTTCCACTCCAATAGATAATATTAAGTGTTTTCATTATTAGCGCCTCCTAATTGTGTAATAAATTTTTAAGATACAAAATAAAACGGGATTGGACTTAGATAATGAATATCATTATCAATGATTAAATAATATCATCTAATTTAAAAAAAAGCAAGAGGAAAAACAAAATAAATTGGAAAAATATTTTATTTTTTTGAGTTTTAATTTTAAGTACTTTAAAATAAAGTCTTAACGATATAGAATATAAATGGGTATTATTGTTTTATATTATTAAAAAACTAATATTAGCAATTTTATTAAGAAAAAATTAATTAAGACTTTAAAAAAACTTAAGTTTATTATTGTATGATAGAAGTATATAATTGGATGGTGATTAGATGAAAAAGAATATATCTATAAAACAAAGGCTTTTGATTTCTTATATAGGAATGATATTGATCCCAAGTTTTTTGATTTTGGGAATGAATTATTTATTTAGATATGTAGAGGTATTTGGACCGAATAATATTATAAATGATATAAATCCGTGGGAGTATATGCACAATGCATTAGAAGAGCAAAGACTGGCAGCAAGAAGAGTAAATAAAATGTTTATAGATGGTGAGTACAAAGAAGATATAGTAAAAGATGTAGATAAGAATATGAATAATATGCATTTAGGTTTAGCTATAAAAAAGAATGATGAATATATATATAAACCAAAAGAATTTGATGATTTTGAATATGAAAAATTGCCAGAGTTTAGTTCTTTAGATTATAAATTTATGAGTAATTCAAATAAAAATTATGGATTGTCATTACAAGATGATTTTATAATAGATAATGATTATTATAGTGCTTATTTTATAGTTGATATAAAAGGTTCTAAAGAAGTTATAAATGCAATGCAAAATAAAATAATGATTATACATCTTCTTATTTTATTTTTTGTAAGTATAATACTTACTTATATAACATATAGAAGTATAAGAAGACCATTAAATAAATTGGAAGAGGGTATTAATCAAATTAAAAAAGGGAATTTAAATTACAAGATACAAAAAATAAATGATGATGAAATAGGAAAAGTAAGTGATACATTAGAAGAAATGAGAATTAAATTAAAGAAATCTTTTGATCTTCAAAAGAAATATGAAGAAAATAGAAAGAAATTAATATCAAATATATCGCATGATTTAAGAACTCCAATAATGTCTATAAAAGGTTATGTGGAAGGTATTAAAGACGGAATAGCAAATTCAAAGGAAAAAAAGGAAAAATATATAAATACAATATATGAAAAAGCTAAAGATATGGAATTTATGATTGAAGAATTATTTTTATTTTCAAGATTGGATTTGAAAAAAGAAGAATTTAATTTTTCGAAAATAAATATAATAGAGTTTTTAAAATATAGTGTTGAAGAATTGAGCTTTGATGTAGAAAAAATAAATGGAAGGATTAATTTAAATCTGGAGGACAGTATAAATAAAGATATTTTTGTAAAGGCAGATATCCAAAAATTAAAAAGAGCTATAATTAATATTGCAAGTAATTCTATTAAATATAGAGATTTAAATAGAGAATTGTTTATAAACATAAGTCTAAAAAATCATAAGGATTATGTAGAAATTCAATTAAAAGATAATGGTATTGGAATTAGTAAGGAAAATTTAAAAAATGTCATGGATAGATTTTATAGAGCTGATGAATCAAGAAATAGTGAGATAAAAGGTCATGGTCTTGGTCTTTCTATTTGTAAGAATATAATAAATTCTCATGGTGGTAAAATATATATAGATAGCGAATTAAATAAAGGAACAAAGGTGAGTTTTACATTAAAAAAAGAGGGGATGTAGAGTATGGAAAAAATACTTATAATAGAAGATGATCTTAGTATTGCAGAACTTGAAAAAGATTATTTAGAGATAGATGGATTTGAGGTTGAGATACAAAAGAATGGACTTAAAGGTAAGCAAAGAGCATTAGAAGAAGATTTTGATTTGATAATACTTGATTTGATGCTTCCTGATTTGGATGGATTCAAAATCTGTAAGGAGATAAGAGATAAAATAGCTATACCTATTTTGATGGTATCTGCAAAAGGAGATAATATAGATAAAATAAGAGGTCTTGGACTTGGAGCAGATGATTATATAACTAAGCCATTTAGTCCAAGTGAGTTGGTTGCAAGAGTCAAATCTCATATAAAAAGATTTAATAGACTTACAAATAGCAAAGAATCTGGAGTGAAAACAAATGAAGTAATAGATATAAGAGGTCTTAAAATAGATGATTATAGTAAAACTGTTTTTGTTGATGATAAGGAAATTAATTTAGCATCAAAAGAATATGAAATACTTCTTTTGATGGCAAGAAATTTAAATAAAGTATTTAGTAAGGAAGAAATATTTGAAAAAGTATGGAGTGTAGATTCTCTTGGAGATATATCTACAGTAACAGTTCATATAAGAAAAATAAGAGAAAAAATAGAAAGCAATCCTTCTGAACCAAAATATATAGAAACTCTTTGGGGGGTTGGTTATAGGATAAAAAGCTAATGAATTGATTAGTTTATAAGCTTTTTTTGAAATTTTTAACAAACTTCTCTCAAGAATTTTCCCGTCCTCTAAAGGCGGTGAGATGAATTGAGGGTTGTTTTTTTCTAAAAAAATAATATAATAACCTTATCAGTTAATATAATTTTAATGGGTATAAATAAGTGAATTTAGATACTAATGCACATTCAACATGTGGTATAAGTTACCAATTGGGGATAATTAAGAAATATATCCAAAGTCAAGGTAAATAGGAGGTGAAAACTATGAAATATAATAAAGCATTCAAATTTAGAATATATCCAAATACTAATCAAGAATCATTGATTCATAGAACGTTTGGTTGTGTAAGATTTGTATATAATCAAATTTTAGGAAAAGCTAGCGAAATATATGAAGTTGAAAAGAAAAATGTAATCATAACTCCAGCTTCGCTAAAAAAAGAATTTGAATTTCTTAAAGAAGTTGACTCTTTAGCTCTTTCAAATGCACAGTTAAATGTAAAAACTGCTTTTACTAATTTTTTTAGAAAAAAAGCTAAATTTCCTAAGTTCAAATCTAAAAAAACTTCTAAAAGAAAATATACTACAAATAATCAAAAAGGTAGTATTAGAATTGAAAACAATAAACTTAAACTTCCTAAACTTGGATTAGTCTCTATTAAACTTCATAGACAAATACCTCTTAATTACAAAATCAAATCCGCTACTATCAGTCAAGAGCCTAATGGTGCATACTATGTGAGCATTTTAACTGAATTTGAGCAGGATATTAAACAAGTTCCTAATAATAATAACATTGTAGGTTTAGACTTTTCTATGAAAGAACTATTTGTCAGTTCTGATAACCAAAGAGCTGATTATCCTAGATTCTTTAGAAGATTAGAGTCAAAACTTGCAAAGGAACAAAGAAAGTTATCAAGAAAAAAGAAGTTTTCCAACAATTGGTATAAGCAAAAGAAAAAAGTTGCTATTGTTCATCAAAAAGTTAAGAACTCTAGAAAAGACTTTCTTCATAAAGTTTCTAAAAATTTAGTAGATAAATACAATGCTATTTGTATTGAAGACCTTAATATGAAAGGAATGTCACAAGCACTTAAGTTTGGTAAATCAGTTGCTGATAATGGTTGGGGAATGTTTACAACTTTCCTTCAATACAAAGCACAATTTTTAGGCAAACAAGTTCTTAAGGTAGATAAATTCTACCCTAGCTCAAAAACTTGTTCTTTTTGTGGTACTGTAAAATCAACTCTAAAACTTGCACAAAGGACTTATCATTGTGAAAAGTGCAATAACTCAATAGATAGAGACCTTAATGCAAGTATAAATATAAAAACTGAAGGTGCTAAACTTCTAGCATATTAGCCTGCAAAAGGCAGGTATCAGGGTAGGGCTTACCCGTTGAGCTTGGTAATAATAAGTAGCTAACACAAGTACTTATGTCCCAAGAAGCCCCCACTTCTAGCTGTTTTCATAGGTTAAGTGGTGGGAGTATGTCACAGGGGCTATAATTATTGGAGTTAAGATTTATTTTATCAACAATTTAATTTATAATATATAAAGAGGTGAAAAATATGAAACCAAAACAAATGAAAGATTTTCAAGAAAAGATAGGTTATGAATTTAAAAATGAAAATTATTTAAGAGAAGCTCTTACGCACAGTTCTTATGTAAATGAAAACAAAAGATGCAAAGTTAATTACAATGAACGTTTAGAATTTTTAGGAGATTCAGTTCTTGGAATAATAATAAGTCATTATTTATTTGAAAAGAAGAAGAATGTAAAAGAAGGAGAATTAACTAAGTTAAGAGCGATGATAGTTTGTGAAGAATCGTTAAGTGAAGTTGCAAATGAAATAAATCTTGGTGAGTATTTATTTTTGGGAAAAGGTGAAGAAGCAACTGGTGGTAGAGAGAGAACTTCAATATTAGCTGATGCCATGGAAGCTGTTATAGCATCTATTTATTTAGATGGTGGTTTTTTAAAGGCAAAGAAATTTGTACTTAAATATATGAAGCAAATAATAACAAACAGTATGGAAGGTAAGATTTTTAGAGATTATAAGACTCATCTTCAAGAGGTATTACAAAGTCAAAAGACTGGCAAAATAAATTATAGATTGGTAGAAGAAGTTGGCCCAGATCATAATAAGAAGTTTTTAGTTGAAGTGTTGTTAGATGAAGAAAGTTTAGGATTTGGAAAAGGAAGAACAAAAAAAGAGGCAGAACAAATGGCTGCTAAGGAGGCATTAAATAAAGTTGATTAAAAAAATTATACCTATATTTGTACCGCATAGTGGTTGCCCTCATGATTGTATATTTTGCAATCAAAAGAAAATTACTGGAGTAAGCACAAATATAACTAAGGATATTGTTAGAAATATAATTGAGGAATGTTTGCAAACATTAGACCCTAAAAAACATGATATAGAAATTGCTTTTTTTGGTGGAAGTTTTACTGCTATTGATTTTGATATTCAAAGAGAATTATTGTCTGTTGCTTGTGAATATGTAAATAAAGGAATTGTAAAAGATATAAGACTTTCTACTAGACCAGATGCTATAGATAAATATAGATTAGATCTATTAAAGGAATATAAAGTGACTATAATTGAACTTGGAGTTCAGTCAATGGTTAAAGATGTATTAGATGCTAGTTTAAGAGGACATAGTGTTAAAGATGTATTAGATGCTAGTAAATTAATAAGGACTTATGATTTTAAATTAGGACTTCAAATGATGGTTGGACTTCCTAATGACACTAAGGAAAAATCAATATATACTTGCAAAGAGTTTATAAAGATAAACCCTGATTTTGTAAGAATTTATCCAACTTTAGTAGTTAAAAATACTGGACTTGAAAATGAATATATAAAAAAATCATATGAGCCATTTAATTTAGAGAATACAATTGATGTTTGTAAGACTTTATTTGTATTGTTTAAATTAAATGACATAAACATAATAAGACTTGGTTTACAGCCTAGTGAAAATATAAGCTTGGATAGGGATGTTGTTGCAGGTCCTTATCACGCTGCATTAGGAGAATTGGTTGAAAATAGAGTTTTTAGAGAGTTTTTAGATATTATAATTAAGAAATTTGATGTCAAAGATTTATTAATGGTAGAAAGTAATAAAAAAAATATGTCTAAGATAATAGGAAATAAAAAATCAAATAAAGAGTATTTTAATAAAAAAAATATAATACTAAAGGTTATAGAATCGAATTTAGATATAAATCAAATAAATATAGTAATTGAAGAAAAGAAATATGAATTTAGTGAAAAAGATATATTAAAAACTATTAAAGAAGAATTACATTTATAGGAGGCACAAATGTATCTTAAAAGACTTGAATTAAAAGGATTTAAATCTTTTTATAATAAGACAATAATAGATTTTAAAGAAGGTATAACTTCTGTTGTTGGACCAAATGGTAGTGGAAAGAGTAATATATCAGACTCTGTAAGATGGTTGCTTGGGGAACAAAGTATAAAAAGCTTAAGAGGTGATAAGCTTGAAGATGTTATATTTGCAGGAACAAGTAATAAAAAACCTCTTTCTTATTGTGAAGCTTCTTTAACAATTGAAAATGAAGATAGAATAATCGATATTGACTATAGTGAAGTAAATATTAAAAGAAGAGTTTATAGATCTGGAGAAAGTCAGTTTTTTATAAACAATAAACCATGTAGATTAAAAGATGTTAAAGAATTATTTTTAGATACTGGTATAGGTAAAGAGGGTTATTCAATTATAGAACAAGGGAAAATAGATGAGATACTAAGTGGTAGTGTCGGTAATAGACGAAAGATATTTGAGGAAGCTGCTGGTATTTCAAAATATAGATATAAAAAAGAAGAAAGTCAAAAGAAATTAAAAAATACATTCGAAAATTTAGAAAGAATAAATGATATATATGATGAAATACAAGGTCAATTAAAGCCACTGGAAGATCAAAAGGATAAGGCTCAAAAATTTATAAAATTAAAAGATGAACTAAAAATAATTGATTTAAATAAACAAATAAAAGATTATAAAAAATATGAAGATGAGTATAAGAAATTAAATGAAATAAAAATTAATTTGATAAAAGATTTAGATACTACAAATGAAAAAAGAGAAAATTTATCTAAGTTTAAATCAGAGTATGAAGAGAAAATAAATAATATACAGCTTAAAAAAGATGAATTAAATAAATCAATACTTCTTAAAAAAGAAGAAATTGATAATATAAAAAATAAAATAGAGATTTTAAAAATCAAAGAAAAAAATGAAATTCAAAAGCAAGATGAAAATGAAAAAGAGCTTTTGGATATAAAAAATTTAAATGATGATAGTTTTGAGAGTACAAAGAAGTTAAATTCAAAAGCAGAAGAATTAAATTTGGAACTCAAAAAATTGAAAGAAGAATTAATAAAAAAAGAAGAATTAAAAGAGGCTTATGTAGAGAAATTAAATCAATTACAAAAAAGTTTGGAAGAAAATAAGGAAGAAATAATAAATTTAATAAATGAAAAAAATAAGAAAAATGTGAATAGATCAACGATAAGTGAAAGAGCAAATAATTTAAATAATTCAAAAAATGTTTTGGAAGAAGAAATTAAAATTAAAAAAGCAGAACTTGATGATATTATAAATCAAAGACAAATTATCAATCAAAAATTAGAAATTTCAATTGATTTAAAAAAACAAGATGATTTGTCTTTAGAAAATAAAAATAAAGAGCTAAAAGAAAATAAGGAAAGCTTATACAATCTTGAAGAAGAAATTAATAAGGATAATATAAAAAGAGAGAATATAAAATCTAAATTAAATGTTTATAAACATATGCAAGATGATTATGAAGGATTTAATAAAGGTGTAAAAAATATAATGAAAAACAAGTCTTTAAAAGGAATTGAAGGGACTGTTTTGGATATTATAAATACAAAAGCCAGATATGAAAAGGCAATAGAATCAAGTTTGGCATCTACTATACAAAATATAATAGTTAAAGATGAAATCTGTGCAAAGGAATCAATATCTTATCTAAAAAGAAATTCTCTTGGGAAAGTTACATTCTTACCTCTTAATATAATAAAAGGTAGAAAACTTAATTTGGATTTATCAAAAATTTATGGAGTTATAGGAATTGCAAGTGATTTAATTACTTATGATGATAAGTATAAAAATATAGTAGAATACTTGCTTGGAAGAATTATAATTGTTGAAAATATTGATAAGGCTATAAAAATCAGTAAGGATTTAAATTATAAATATAAATTAGTTACATTAGATGCAGAAGTATTTAATGCAGGTGGAGCTATTACTGGTGGTCATTATAAAAATGAAAGAAATATACTTTCAAGAAAGAGAATTATAAATGATTTAAATACGGATTTAGAAGATATAAATATAAAAATAAATGATTCGCTGATAAAAAAGGATAAATTTAAAGAAAAGATAGCATTAAAAAAAGAAGAAATTCTATTTTTAGAAAATAAAATAGAAGATTTAAAGACTAATATAAATGAAGTCAAAAATAAAGCAGAAATATTAAAAACTAAAGATGAAGAGATAAATGTATATATAAGTAGAAAAGAAAAAGATGTTATAGAATATGAAAAGACCATAGAAATCTATAAGGAAGATATAAAAAAGATAGAATTAGATTTAAGTAATTATGATCAAAGAAGTTATGATATAGATAATGTAATAAATGAAGTAACAAAGAATGTTAAAGAGAAAAAAGAAAAAATAGATATTATAACTAAAGAAATTTCTGATTTAAATATTAATTATTCAGTAATAAATGAAAAATTAATAGCATTAAATAAAGAAATTGAAAATATCTCATTATCAAAAACTAAAAATGATTTAAAAATCCAAGAAATTAAAAATAAAATAGAAGAAAATAAAGCGAATATAAAAAAATCAATAGAAGAAACAAATATTTTGGATATTAAATTAAAATCAGAAAATGTTAATTTTGAAGATTTGAATAAAGAAGAAGAAAATTTAAATGCTTTAATTTTAAAAATCAAAGAAGATAATGAGGCGAATATAAAAGATGAAAAAGATATTGAACAAAGTTATATATCTTTAAAAGAAAAAACGTATAAAAATGAAGCATTATTAGAAAAAAATCAAGAAAGAATTATATATATAAAATCATATATAAAAGAAGAATATGATTTAGAGTATGAAGAATGTTATGAATTTTACAAGGATGAATTAGATATAAAGAAAAAAGATATAGATGAACTTAAAATAAAAATAAGCAGTTTGGGAAATGTTAATTTAGATTCTATAGAACAATTTAAAGAGGTTAACGAAAGATATATTTTCTATAATGAACAAAAAGAAGATCTTGAAAAATCTATAAAAGAATTAGAAAGTATTATAAGAAGTATGGAAAGTAGTATGAAAAAAGAATTTAAATTAAAATTTGAAGAGATTAATAATAATTTTAAGGATGTATTTGTAAAATTATTTGGAGGGGGCTATGGAGAACTTCAAATAGTTGATGAAAATGATATATTAGAAAGTGATATAAAAATAATTGCACAACCACCAGGAAAAAAACTTAAAAATATTAGTTTGATGTCTGGTGGAGAAAAGGCGCTTACTGCTATATCTATATTATTTTCTATACTATTATCAAAAGATACACCGTTTTGTATATTAGATGAAATTGAAGCACCACTAGATGATGCTAATATATATAGATTTGGAAAGTTCCTAAAAGAATTATCAAAAGAAACTCAATTTATAGCAATAACTCATAGAAGAGGGACGATGGAAGTATCAGATTTTATATATGGAATAACTATGGAAGAAAAAGGGGTATCTAAAGTGATAGGTCTTAGACTAGAAGAAGCAAAAGAGTATACAGATTAAATAATTGGAGGGTTAATATGTTTAAAAAATTTATAGACAAATTTATAAAAAAGAGTGATGACACAAATGAAGAAGTAAAAAATGAATTAAATGAAGAACTTGAAAATAAGGAAGAAAATCAACAAGAGGATAATAATGAGGTTGTTAATGAAGAGTTCAATAATGAAGATGAAGAGATAGTTAAAGAAACTATTGATGAAGATATTAAAGAAGAAACTTTGGATACTGATCAAGAAGAAAAAGAAATTGATACAAAATTAAATGAAGAAGAAGTTATATCAAAAGAACAAAATAAAGAAGAGTTAGAAATTAAAGAAGAAACAAATATAGATAATGAAGAAACAGTAGAAGCTGAAGTAAAAATAAAGCAGGAAGAAGAGAATGAAACTACAAATGAAGATTTGGAGCTTGTAAATGTAGTTGAAGAAGTAAAGGAAGATAAGAAAGAAGGTTTTAATTTATTTAAAAGATTAAAACAAGGTCTTAAGAAAACTAAAGAAGGTATTACTTCAAGAATTGATGATGTTTTATCTATGTACAAAACTGTAGATGAAGAATTATTAGAAGAATTAGAAGAAGTACTTATAACTTCTGATGTTGGTGTAGAAACAACTATGTTTATAATAGAGAATTTAAGAAAAACTATAAAGAAGAAAAATATAGAAGATCCGAAGCTAGTAAGAGATGAATTAAAAATTATTATAACTGAAATTTTAAGTTCTGAACAAGAAGGTCTTAATGTTGACAATTCTCCAACAATAGTATTGGTTGTAGGTGTTAATGGTGTAGGTAAGACTACTACTATAGGAAAGATGGCTAATAGATTTAAAAACGAAGGTAAGAACGTATTATTAGCAGCTGGAGATACATTTAGAGCAGCAGCAATAGATCAATTAGAGATTTGGGCAGATAGAGTTGGTGTTGATATTATAAAACATAAAGAAAATTCAGACCCAGGTGCAGTTATATTTGATTCAATTCAAGCAGCAAAATCAAGAAAAACTGATGTTTTAATATGTGATACAGCAGGAAGACTTCATAATAAGAAAAATCTTATGAATGAACTTGGTAAGATATTTAAAATAGTAGAAAGAGAATTTCCTAATGCAAATAGAGAAACTCTTTTGGTTGTTGATGCAACAACAGGTCAAAATGCAGTTCAACAAGCAAAAGTATTTAGCGAAGCTTGTGATATAACTGGTATTGCACTTACGAAACTTGATGGAACAGCAAAAGGTGGGGTTATATTATCTGTAAAATCACAACTTAATGTTCCTGTTAAGCTTATAGGTGTGGGAGAACAAATGGAGGATTTACAGGACTTTAACTCAGAAGAATTTGCAAAAGCATTATTCGAGGAATAAAAATAAAACTATTGACAAAACATATCTACTAATATAAAATAGGTCTGTAAAGTTTTTAACCTTTACAGAGTCGATATATAGGATGTGTTTATATGAATGATATCGAAAAGGTTGTAAAGATAGGGATATTATTTGATTTTTACGGAGAGCTTCTAACTGTAAAACAAAAAAAAGTAGTATCTCTTTATTATGATGAAGATTATTCTCTTGGTGAAATAAGTGAATTACTAAAAATATCAAGACAAGCAGTTTATGACACAGTAAAAAGAGCCGAAAAGATTTTAATATCTTATGAAGAAAAACTAAATTTGATAGAGAAATTTGAATCAAGAGATAAATATATTAGAAGAATATTTGAAGGAATAGAAAAAGTCCAAAATAGTATTCAAACAGATAAAGATAACGCTCTTGATGAATTGGAAAACCTTAAGGATGTTTGTAAGGAGCTGTTAAAATGATTTTTGAAGGTTTAGCTGAAAAGCTTCAAAATACTATGAGTAAGTTAAAAGGAAAAGGAAAGCTTACTGAAAAAGATGTTAAAGATGCTATGAGAGAAGTTAAATTGGCTCTATTAGAAGCTGATGTTAACTTTAAAGTAGTTAAAGATTTTGTAAATAAAGTAAAAGAAAGATCTATAGGACAGGAAGTAATGGAAAGTTTAACTCCTGGGCAACATGTAATAAAGATTGTAAGGGAAGAACTTACAGCTTTAATGGGTGATGTTCAAAGTAAAATAAGTTTTTCTAAAAAGAGTCCTACAGTTATAATGCTAGTTGGTTTACAAGGAGCAGGAAAAACAACAACTGCTGGAAAATTAGCTAATTATATAAGAAAACAACATTCAAAAAAGCCTCTTTTAGTTGCTTGTGATATATATAGACCAGCAGCTATAAAACAACTTCAGGTTGTTGGAAAGAGTCTTAATATACCTGTTTTTACTAAGGGTGATAAGGAAAATCCAGTAGATATAGCAAGAGAATCACTTGATTTTGCAAAAGAAAATAATAATGATTTAGTTATTATAGATACTGCTGGTAGACTTCATATAGATGAAAATTTGATGGATGAGCTTAAGAATATAAAATCAAATGTAAGACCTAATGAAATACTTCTAGTTATAGATTCTATGACAGGTCAGGATGCTGTAAATGTTTCAAGTAGTTTTAATGAAGCTCTTGGGATTGATGGAGTAATTCTTACTAAATTAGATGGTGATACTAGAGGTGGAGCAGCACTTTCTGTAAGAGCTGTTACAAACAAGCCTATAAAGTTTTTAGGTATGGGTGAAAAATTAGATGATTTAGAAGCATTCCATCCAGATAGAATGGCATCAAGAATTTTAGGTATGGGTGATGTACTAAGTCTTATAGAAAAAGCTCAAGATGCAATTGATGAAAAACAAGCAAAAGAAATGGAAGAAAGAATTAGAAAGCAAGAATTTTCTTTTGAAGATTTCTTATCTCAGCTTGAACAAATTAAAAAATTAGGACCTTTAAATAAAATTATGGAGATGATTCCAGGTCTTTCAGGTATGAAACAGATGAAAGATATTAATTTTGATGACAAGGAAATAGTTAGAATTCAAGCTATTATACAATCAATGACTAAAGAGGAAAGAAGAAAACCTTCGATATTGAATGCTTCTAGAAAGAGAAGAATAGCAAAGGGTAGTGGTACTACAGTTGCTCAATTAAATAGACTTCTTAAGCAATTTGAACAAACGAAGAAGATGATGAAACAATTTACTGACATGCAAAAAGGCATGGGTAAAAAAGGATCTAAAATGAAATTTCCTTTCTTTGGATAAATTTAATGTAGGAAACATATAAAAATGATATTTTTCCTGTGAATTTAAATATAAAATAATAATGAAAAGAATATTTAGGAGGTAACAAAATGGTAAAGATTAGATTAAAAAGAATGGGTGCTAACAAGAAGCCTTTTTACAGAATAGTAGTTGCGGATGCTAGAGCGCCAAGAGATGGAAGATTTATAGAAGAAATAGGATACTACAATCCAGTTGTAGAGCCAAAGATCGTTAAGATTAAAGAAGATAGAGCGAAAAAATGGTTAGGTGATGGAGCTCAACCAACTGAAACTGTTAAGTACTTATTAAAGAAAAACGGTGTTATAGAAAACTAGAAATTTTTTAGGAGGTGCAATCTTTTGGGAGAATTAGTTAAGTTAATAGCTAAATCTTTGGTAGATAGTCCTGAACTTGTTGAGGTTAATGAAGTAGAAAATAAGAATTCTTTAGTTATAGAACTAAAGGTAGATTCGAATGATATGGGTAAAGTTATCGGTAAGCAAGGAAGGATAGCTAAAGCTATAAGAACTCTTGTAAAGGCTGCAGCTACTAAAGAGAATAAAAAAGTAATAGTTGAGATAATGCAATAGATAAAATGAGGATTGGGCTTTTGCCTAATCCTTTTGTTTTATGAAATATTTCATAGGAGGATTTTATGAAAGATCTTATTAAAATAGGTAAAATTGTTAATACTCAAGGTCTAAGAGGTGAGATGAGAGTATATTCATATGCAGACTATAAAGAAAGATTTGAAGAATTTTATAGTATTTTTATGGAGAAAAATGATGAGGAATTTGTTATTGAAAAAGTTAGATATAAGAAGAACTTAGTAATAATAAAATTCAAAAACTATGATCATATAAATGATATCGAAAAATTCAAAGGAAAAACTATATTTATAAAAAATGAAAAAAGGGATTTGGATGAAGATACTCATTTTGTTTCAGACCTTATAGGTACTGGTGTATATCTTGAAAATGATCAAAAAATAGGTGTGATTAAAGATGTATTAGAAACAGGTGCAAATGATGTTTATATCATAGAAGATAAAGAAAGTGATAAGGAATATATGATACCTGTTGTTAAGCAATTTGTAAAACTTATAGATTTAGATAATGAAAAAATAGTAATAACACCAATAGAAGGGATGTTATAAATTGAAATTTCATGTTATGACTTTATTTGAAAGTATATTTAATTCTTATATGTCAGAAAGTATAATGAAAAATGCTGTAGAAAATAATTTTATATCTTTAAATACTTATAATATAAGGGACTATTCAAATAACAAACATAAAAAAGTTGATGATTATCCATTTGGTGGTGGAGTTGGAATGCTTATGACACCACAGCCTATTATGGATTGTTTTTATGATATTAAATCAAAATTAAAAACTAAAAAACCAAAAGTGGTTTATCTTACGCCAAGAGGACGAGTATTTAATCAAAGCGTTGCAAAAGAATTTGCTAAAGAAGAAGAAATAGTTTTTTTATGTGGTAGATATGAAGGAATAGACCAAAGAGTAATAGATGAAATTGTAACAGATGAAATATCAATAGGAGATTTTGTACTCACAGGTGGAGAACTTCCAGCTCTTATTATGATAGATAGTATATCAAGACTTATAAAAGGTGTTTTAGGTAAAGAAGAATCGTTTATGGAAGAATCTTTTTCAAATAATTTATTAGAACATGATCAATATACAAGACCTAGAATTTTTGAAGAAAAGGAAGTTCCACAAGTTTTACTTAGTGGAAATCATAAATTAATAGAAGAATGGAAATTAAGAAATTCTATAAAAAATACTTTATTAAAAAGACCAGATATTATAGATAAAAAGAAGCTAGATAAGAAAGAATTAAAAATATTAAGAGAATTACAAAAAGAGCTTGAAAAATAATTTAGATGATAGTATAATATTATAGGTTATGAAAATACGAATGGTCCTCTGAAATTTTATTTCAAGAACATGTCGATATAGGAGGAAGAAATATGTTACAAGTTATAAGAGATATTGAGCAAAAGCAATTAAGAAATGATATTCCTGAGTTTGGTGCTGGAGATACTGTAAAAGTACACATCAAAATCAAAGAAGGAAAAAGAGAAAGAGTTCAAATGTTTGAAGGCGTTGTAATCAAAAGACAAGGTGGAGGAATAAGAGAAACTTTCACTGTTAGAAAAATATCTTTTGGTGTTGGAGTTGAAAAGATACTTCCTATACATTCTCCAAGCATAGAAAAAATCGAAGTAGTTAAAAGAGGTAGAGTTAGAAGAGCTAAGATTAACTACCTACGTGATAGAGTTGGTAAAGCTGCTAAAGTTAAGCCTGCTAAGAGATACTAAGATTACAAAAAAGGGACTGTTATCAGTCCCTTTTATATTATATAAATAAATTCTTTCGGAGTGATAGTTATGAATATAAACTGGTATCCAGGACATATGAAAAAAACAAAGGAGCTTTTACAATCTAATTTAAAACTTGTAGACTTAGTCGTAGAACTTTTAGACAGTAGAATTCCTTTAAGTAGTAAGAATCCTGATATAGATAATATAATTACAAATAAGCCTAAGATAGTGCTTTTTAATAAAAGTGATTTAGCTGATGAGAGAAATATATCAGCATGGCAAAAATATTACGATGAGCTAGGTATAAAGACGCTTAGAATAAATTCGTTAAATGGTTTTAATACAAATAAAATTCAAGATGTAGCAAGAGAAGCTATGAAAGAAAAATTAGAGAGTTTAAAGAATAAAGGAAGAAAAGAAAGACCTATAAGAATGATGATTATAGGAATACCTAATGTTGGAAAGTCTTCACTTATAAATAAACTTTCTGGTAAAAAAAGTGCAAAAGTTGGAGATAGACCAGGTGTTACAAAATCAAAACAATGGGTTAAATTAAAAGGAAATTTAGAACTTTTAGATACACCAGGTATACTGTGGCCTAAATTTGAAGATCAAGAAGTAGCTTTAAAATTAGCGTTTACAGGAGCTATAAAAGATGAAATATTAGATGTTGAAACATTAGCCTTAAGATTTTTAGAAAAGACTATGTTTGAGTATAAAGAAAATATCTTAACTAGATATAAAATAGATTTAGATAAAGATTTTGAAACTGCTTTAGAACTTATGGAAGAAATAGGTATAAAAAGAGGTTGTAAAATAAGAGGAAATGATTTTGACTACACAAGAATTGCAAATATAATATTAAATGAATTTAGAGGTGGACTTCTAGGTAAGATAAGTTTAGAATGGCCATCAGATATTAAAGAAGATGAAGAAACTGATGAAGAAGTAGATAAAAAAGAGAATTAAGCCATATAAAAATTTAAAATATTATATGATATAATAAAAGTCAAAGCTTTGCTTTGGCTTTTAATTTTTATGGAGAGGAATAATATTATGTTTGAACAAATGAAAGTAAAAGATGTAAAAGATTATATAACTACAATAGATCATAGTGAATATATGAAATATATAGAGATATTAAAAGAAGATAAAAGAAAATCAGTTAAAGATATAGCTACAAAATTAGCAAAAGAATTAGATAAAAGAAGAATTGAAGATGAAAGACTTGAAAGAATGCTAGAATTTGAAAGAGAACTATATGAAAATGGGTATGAATTAATTGGAGGGATAGATGAGGCTGGAAGAGGTCCTCTTGCTGGACCTGTAGTTTCTAGCGTTGTAATATTAAAAAAAGAAGATAAGATTAGATTTGTTAATGATTCTAAGAAATTAAGTGAAAAGAGAAGAGAAGAACTTTACGATATAATTATGGATAGAGCTATATCTGTTGGAATTGGAATAGTTGATAATAAAAGAATTGATGAGATTAATATATTAAATGCTACATATGAATCAATGTTAAATGCAATAGATTCTATGAGCAAAAAGCCAGATGCACTTTTATTAGATGCTGTTAGATTACCAAAAACTAAGTTATTTCAAAAATCAATATTCCAAGGAGATGCAAAATCACTATCAATAGCAGCTGCAAGTATAATTGCTAAAGTAACAAGAGATAGAATAATGAAAGAGTATCATGAAAAATATGAAGAATATGATTTTTTATCACACAAGGGCTATGGAACTAAATATCATTATGATGCGATAAAAGAACACGGAATTACAGACATTCATAGACTTAGTTTTTTAAAAAATTTATAAAAAATTTAAGTTTTTATAATTTTATATCGAAATTATAAAGAGAAGTTTTATTATAAAGGTAGTGGTGATAATATGAGAGTAATTGGTCAGTCGGAGAATATAATCAAATATGTAAGAAAAAAGAATGCCACGAAGGAATTTATAAGAAATAAAATGGAATTAAAGGGTAAAATCCTTAGTGTTTCTAAGAATAATATAGTAATAAGATTACCTGATGGTAGTGAAGTTAGTGCTACAAGTAATATTCCCTTAGAAAATTTTCAAGGATTAGATCTTACATTTTTACTTTTAAATACTAAAGAAGGCTTAATTTTAAGACCTAAAATAGATGGTCTTGCCGCGCAGCTTGAAACTAATTATAAATTAGAAAGCTTGCTTGGCAAAATTGGAGTTTTAGATAATAAAGAAAATAGAGAAATACTTCTTGATATGATTAGACAAAATATTCCTATAACTTCAGAGAAGTTTGTAAAGATAAGAGAAGAAATAACAGCTTTTAATGCTATTAAAAGTCTATCTCAGATGGATCTTTCAGGAATTACTTCGGATTTAGAGAGTATAGAAGATATGGAATTAAAAAATATAATAAAAAATTTCTTTGGAAAAAATCAAGGAAAGAATTTAGAATCAATATTAAGTGAAATAAAGAATTTCAAATTAGATAAAAGTGATATTATCTTCTTGGTTAAGAATGATGTTAAAATAAATTTTGAAAATTTAAAAGCTTTTAATGACTTGTTATATAATGAAGATAATTTACTTACTATGTCAGAGAAATCAAATGAAACTTTACTTTCAAATGGAATGAAATTTGATGTATTAAATACTGATTATGAAATGAATAATCTAAAAACTCATTTAGATGTTAATGTTGATATAAATCAACTTTTAAATGAAAATGGAGAAATAGATCATGAAAAATTAAATACATTAAAATCAAAATTAACAGCATTTGATTCACAGGCGTTAGATGATAAAATTATGGATTTTTTCAAAGGTGAAAATGTAGAGGAAAAAATTTCTGAAATTTTAAATAAGGAAGAAAGTTCATTAGATAATTTACAAAAATCGATAAAAAATCTAGTTAAGAATATATTTATAGATAAGAATTGGGATATAAACGAGTTTAGAGAAAATTTATTGGAATTAAAAAAATCTATACAAGAAATATTAAATGATAATATGGATTCTAAAGATATAAAGAATCTATCTTCTAAATTGGAAATATTGTCTCAGGTTAATAAAGATTATATGTATTTTCAAATTCCGTTTGTAAATCAAACTTATAAGAATTTAGCTGAAATAATGATAAGAGAAAAGGTTGAAGAAAGAACTAGATTTAGTACAAAGAGAAGTATAAATATAATGGTTTCAATAGATACAAAAAATTTAGATAGAGTTGATTCATTAATAAGTTATTACAAAAATTCATTATCTGTAGCTTTTAAGTTTAAGAATGAAAAGATAAAAAGAATTTTTGAAAGTAAAGATTCTATTATAAAATCATTTTTAAATAATTTAAATTTTGAATCTGTAAATACTTATTATTCAGTTGATGAAAATTTAGATGAAAGTTTATTAAAAAGAATTAGATATGAGGATGAAAATTCTAATTATTCGACTTTTGATGTTTGGGTGTGATTTTATGAAAATAAATAAAGATAATAAAAGTAAAAAGAAAATTGCTTCTGCTTTAAGATATGATATAGAAAATGATAATGCTCCAGTTGTGCTTGCAAAGGGTCATGACAATATGGCTAAGCGAATAATAGATAAAGCAAAAGAGCATGATATTCCTGTTTATGAAGATGAAAAATTAGCAAAACAACTTGATAGATTAGAATTAAATCAAGAAATACCAAGAGAATTATATGAAGCAGTTGCACAGATTTTATTATTTATATCTAATATAGATGTGGATAATTATTAGATGACCAACAAACAAAAAGGAGATTATGGGGAAGAAGTTATTGCTAATTTTTTAAAAAAACGAAATTTAGAAATTCTTTGTAGAAATTATAGAACTAAGTTTTGTGAAATAGATATAATATGCAAGAAAGAAAATAGATTATATTTTATAGAAGTAAAAGCAAGAACTAATTTAAACTTTGGATACCCAAGTGAGGCTGTTGATAAAAGGAAGCAAGATAAGATAAGAAAAGGTGCTATGGTTTTTATAAAACAATATAATATGAATGATTATGATATAGCGTTTTATATTGCTGAAGTATATATAAAAAATAAAAAAATAAATTTTATAAAAAATGCTTTTTAATTTGTTTAATACTTTAAATCTTGGCAATACATTGTAATGCATAGGAGGTTTGAAATGTTTAAAATAATAAAAAGTAGTTTTTTAAGAGGAATAGATGGTGTTCTTACAGATGTTGAAATAGATATATCTAAAGGAATACCATCTTTTAATTTGGTTGGACTTGCAGATACGGCTATAAAAGAATCAAAAGAAAGGGTAAAATCTGCTATAAATAACAGTGGGTTTAATTTTCCTAATAAAAGAATTGTGATTAATCTATCTCCTGCTAGTATTAAAAAAGAGGGAGTTTATTTTGATTTGGCAATAGCTTTAGGTATTAGCCTATATAAAAATGAAATTAATTATGATTTTTCTAAATCCGTTTTTGTTGGTGAATTGTCTTTAAATGGAGAGATAAAAAGAGTAAATGGAATAATATCTATAATATCAAATGCAAAGAAACAAAATATGAAAAAGGTTTTTATACCTTATGAAAATTCATTAGAAGCCTCTTTTATAAAGGGTATTGATATATATCCAATAAAAAATTTTAAAGAACTTATTGACTTTATAAAAGAAGATAAGAAAATAAATAAATTAAGAACTAAGGTAATTAAATTAGAAGATAGTTTTGATTTGGATTTTAAAGATATAATAGGAAATGAATTTGCAAAAAGAGCATTTGAAATAGCTGCTTGTGGAGGGCATAATATATTTATGATAGGACCACCAGGTTCGGGTAAAACCATGCTTGCGAAAAGAATAAATACAATAATTCCAAATTTAAATGAAGAAGAAATTTTGCAAATAACAAAGATTTATTCAGCAAGTGGATATTTAAAAGATGATGAGGGGATTATAAAACAAAGACCTTTTAGAATGCCTCATTATAATTCGACAATTACATCATTAATAGGTGGTGGAAAAGAAATAAAACCTGGAGAAATTGTATTATCACATAAAGGGATATTATTTTTAGATGAGATATTAGAATTTAATAAAAGAGTATTGGATTCTCTTAGAAATCCTATTGAAGATAAATACATAAACATATCTAGGGTCAAAGAAAAGATAACTTATCCTTGTGATTTTTTATTAATAGCTTCAGCAAATCCATGTAAATGCGGGAATTACATGACAAATATCGATTGTATCTGCACAAAATCACAAATCGATAAATATTTAAATAAAATATCAGGACCTATGTTAGATAGATTTGATATGTTTATAGAGATTAATCCTATAGATTTTGAAAAAATAGAAAAAAGTATTGGAATAAGATCATCAAAGGAAATAAAGAAAAACGTAATAAAAGGAAGAGAATATCAAAAGAAAAGATATAAAGATAATAAATTAAATACACTTATGAATCAAAAGGATATTAATTTATATTGTAAATTAGATAAAGAATCTTTAAGTTTTTTAAAACTTATATATGATAAATATAATCTTTCTACAAGAACTTATTTTAAAATATTAAAAACAGCAAGAACAATAGCTGATTTGGATGAGGAAAAAGATATAAAACTAAATCATATAAGTGAAGCGTTTTCTTATAGAAAAGCATATTTTAAGTTTTGGAGAAATACTATTATGTAAAAGATATATATAATACTGAATAAAAATATAAAATTTAATATTTTCAGAAAAATCACTATTTTAAATCGCTAAAAAGAATAGTGATTTTTTTATTCTTAAAAAAAATATAAAAATTTTAAATCAAACTAAAATTAAGTTTTTTCAATGTATATATTAAAAAAAACAAAAATAAAAAATAAAGTATATTGTATACATTATATACATGCGTAGACATGTGTTAAAATTTTATATATAATCAAAAAGTCATAAAAATGAACAAAAAATCATTTTCATAAAGAAAAATGATGTAAATTATACTTTTAAGGCAAAAATAATAAATTAAAGATATTTTTTTTAATAAAAATCATCATAAAAATGAATATTCATTTTTGTGAATTAAAAGGGTGTGAAGTTTTGAGTAAATATAGTATTTTTGATGTAATAGGTCCTATAATGGTTGGTCCTTCAAGTTCTCATACAGCTGGAGCAGCTAAAATGGCTAAAGTTACTAGAATTTTATGTGATGAGGAAATAAAATCAGTAAAATTTTTATTACATGGTTCGTTTGCACAAACATATAAGGGTCATGGAACAGATAGAGCTTTAATAGCGGGTATATTAGGTTTTGAACCTGATGATGAAAGATTAAGAGATGCTTTTACATATGCGAAGGAAAATAATTTAGAATATGAATTTATAGAAACTTCTTTAGGAGATGTACATCCTAATACCGTTAAATTTGAAGTTACAACTGTATCAGGAAATCAAAAAGAAGTTGTAGGATCTTCAATTGGTGGAGGAAATATAGAGATATTAAGCATTGATGGTAATGAAATAGAGTTATCATTAGATAAGACAAATATAATAACAAGCCATAAGGATGTGCCTGGAGTTATATTTGAAATTACTAAACTTATATCAAGTGAAAATATAAATATAGCTAATATGAAGGTTGTTCAAAAAGAAAAAGGACAAAAGGCAAATATGTTTATAGAAATAGAAGCAAGTTTAACAGATGATTTTGTAAATAAGTTAAATCAAATAGATGCTATTGAAAATATTATGGTTGTAAATCCTATATAAGGAGAGGTTAATATGATTGCAAATAATGGTCAAGAATTAAAAGATATATGTTTAAAAGAAGGTATTTCAATTTGGGAATATACTTTAAAAGCAGAGGCAAAAAAATCAAAGATTAGTGAAGAAGAAGTATTTAATAAAATGAAAGCTGTTTTAGAAGTTATGAAGGCTTCAGCTAAAAAAGGATTGAATGAAAAAGTAATATCAGTTAGTTCCTTAATCGGTGGAGATGCATATAAATTAAATGAGTATTCAAAAAAAGAAAGTCTAACGGGTTCTTTTATGAATAAGGCTATGGCAAGAGCGCTTTCTTCTTCAGAAGTTAATGCTGCTATGGGTAAAATAGTTGCTGCACCAACAGCTGGTTCTTGTGGTATTATGCCTGCTGTTATAATATCTGCTGCTGAAAAATTAAATAAAAATGAAGATGATATGGTAAGAGCTCTTTTAAGTGCATCAACTATTGGAAATATAATTTCTACAAATGCAACAGTTTCAGGTGCAGAAGGTGGATGTCAGGCTGAATGTGGTTCGGCTGCTGCCATGGCTTGTGCTGGTATTGTTGAAATGATGGGTGGTAGCGTTGAACAAGCTTTAGATGGTGCTGCTATTGTTATTAAAAATATATTAGGTTTAGTATGTGATCCAGTAGCTGGACTTGTTGAAATTCCATGTGCTAAAAGAAATGTAGCTGGTACAGTTTCAGCTCTTACTACTGCGGATATAGTTATGGCTGGAATTACAAGTCATATACCATTTGATGATACTGTTGAAGCAATGTTTGAAGTTGGAAAAAGTTTACCATGTGCACTTAGAGAAACTGCTTTAGGTGGAGTTGCAATAACTAAGGCTGGAAAATTATTAGAAGAAAAAGTTTTTGGAAAGAAAGATACTTTATAATTATTTCTAAAAAAACTTAAAAAAATAAATTGAAATGAAATTTAGGAGGCAAAAATGGTTTTAATAAAAGGTGTTTTACTGTTATTATTATGTTTATCTTGTTTTACTGTATTTAGTTTAAAAGCTCCAAAAGGAATGAAGGCTATGGGAGCATTAGCAGATGCTGCTGTTGCAAGTTTCTTAGTTGAAGCATTCCAAAGTTATGTTGGTGGAGATATATTAAATATTCCTCTATTAAAAGAAGTTGGTTTAGCTTCAGGTGGAATGGGTGGAGCAGCTGCGGCTACTTTAGTTCCATTAGCATTAGGTGTAACTCCTGTATATGCTGTATTAATAGGTTGTGCATGTGCAGGTTTAGGAATATTACCAGGGTTTATAGCTGGTTATGTACTTTCGTTTATAATACCAAAGATTGAAAAGCATGTTCCAGATGGTTTAGATCTTATTGTTTGCATAATGTTTGCAGCACCGCTTGCAAGACTTATAGGAAACTTAGCTTCTCCAGTTGTTGATGCAACATTACTTAATATTGGAGGAATTATAACTATAGCTGCTGATAAGAGTCCTATACTTATGGGATTCATATTAGGTGGAGTTATCACTGTTGTTGCTACTGCACCACTTAGTTCAATGGCATTAACTGCAATGCTTGGACTTACTGGTTTACCAATGGCTATAGGAGCACTTTCTGTAATGGGATCTTCATTTATGAACTTTGTATTCTTTGATAGAATGAAGTTTGGAGATAGAAGTACAACTATATCAGTTGCAATAGAGCCTTTAACTCAGGCAGATGTTATTTCAGCTAATCCTATTCCAGTTTACTGTACTAACTTTGTTGGAGGAGGACTTGCTGGTATTATAGTTGCTTTATTTAATCTTACTAATAATGCTCCAGGAACTGCTACACCGATAGCTGGACTTATGGTTATGTATGGATTTAATGATTTTAAAACAACTACAATAGCTGCTATACTTTGTGCTTTAGCAGGAGCTACTGCTGGATTTTTAGGATCAATAGTATTTAAGAACTTTAAGATAAAGACTGTTGATGAATTAAAAGCTTTAGGTGATTCAAAAAAAGCTGCATAAGAATTTAATATAATATGATTTTTTAAGGTAGTATGAAAATAATTCATTTTCATACTACCTTTATTTTATTTATAGATAAAATTATTGAATATATACAAATATTTTTTATATATAAAATCAAAAATGGTAAACATATTGTATTATTAAAATTATGAAAATAATTCATTTTCAAATTATACTATATTTATTTATGGGTAAAATAAATATAGTATAATTAGAAAAATAAAAAAGAGCGGGGTGAAAATTAAATTGCATGAAAAAATAATTATTGATGCTATAAATTATATAAAAGAGCATATAGAAGAAAATCTAACAGTAGATGATGTAGCTAAACATTGCAATTATTCTAAATATTATTTTAGCAGGATATTTAAATTAAAAGTTGGAGAAAGTGTTTATAAATTTATAAAAAGAATGAAAATAGAAAAAAGTATTTTAGATTTAATAGTGCAAGATAAGAAATCTATTACAGAAATAAGTGCAAATTATGGATATAGCTCTTCTAATTACAGTGCTGTTTTTGCAAAACATTATAGTAAATCTCCATCTAAGTATAAAAAATATTTTGTTGAAAGTAAAATTAAGTCCAGAAAAGGATTATTTGCAGATTTATCCAATATTGACTTTGATTTTTTTGATGACTTTATGGAGCCTAAAGTTTTAAATGATATTGAAGTTATTTATGAAAGATTTATTGGAGATTATAGAAAATTACAAGATTATTGGAAAATATTCTTTGAAAGAAATGGAGTATATTATGATGAAAATAGCTTAAGGATTGAAATTTCATATAATGATCCATTTATAACAGATCCAGATAAATGCATAACTGACATTTGCATAACTACATCAAAATCTATAGATGACAATTATAATAAACAAATAATAAAAGGTGGAAAATATATGGTCTATCATTTTGAAGGTAGCTATAATGATATATTTGAAATGTTTCAAGGAATAATGGGAATATGGATACCACAATCTAAATTAAAATTTGATTTAAAAAACAGAAAAATATTTAATATGTTTGAGTTCGTAGATGTTAGTAATGATTTTTATATATTTGATGTACATATACCTTATTGCTGAAGCATAAAATTAGAAGTAATAGTTAATTCAATAAACATATTATAGAGCACAAATTCAGAAGTTTGTAATTTTGATTTTATATATACTTTAGTTAAGTGATAATTATAAATTATAAAAGGAGTGTTTATTATGAAAATTACAACTATTAATGGAAGTCCAAGAAAGAATGGTTGCTCAGAAAAGTTGCTTAGCAAAGTTAGGGAAGGTGCAAGAGATAGTGGTATAGAAACGATAAGTTTTATAGTAAATAGAATGAATATAAAGGGATGTCAAGCGTGTATGTTTTGTAAACAAAATAAAGGTTGTATTGTAAAAGATGATATGGCAGAAATATATATGGCTATAGATCAATCTGATGTAGTTGTATTTGGTGTTCCTATATATACTCATGAAATGAGTGCTCAACTAAAAACTGTTTTTGATAGATTTTATTTGTATTCTCGCATGGATAATGATTTTAATTTTTCAAGCACTATGAAAAAAGGGAAAAAATGCATATTGATAATATCATATGGAAATCATGATAAGAATATATACAAAAAATATGCAGAATCATTAGTTACTAAATTTAAGCATGTTGGTTTTGAAGAAGTTACAGTATTTGTTGCAAGTGATTCAATGAACGTTCATCCAGAGTATTTGGAATCGTGTTATGAGATAGGTCGTAATTTATGTTAAAATACCATAGAAAGATAGCAGTGTAAAATTTTTTGTAAAAATAAAAATTAATATATTAAACTATTTCTATTAACAAATTACTATTTTAGTCATTTAAATTTTTAATAAAATAAGAAAAACCTTTTGCTAAAATGAATTTAATTTGCTACAATAGCTTTAGTAAGTGAATATTATTTTATATAGGTCTTTTAGAAGATAAAGGGAATTGGGTGAGAATCCCAAACAGCCCCCGCTACTGTAAGATTGACGAAAATCCTATTGCCACTGTTTTTGACGGGAAGGTTTGGATTAGTAGGAAGAAATCAAGTCAGGATACCTGCCTATTTAAGTATGCTATAAATTTCGGAGGGAGATTTTAAAGCTTTTTTATATTAATTTAAAGTATAAATTCTTTAGATATGTATTTAATTAAGCGATAAAAGGACTCTTTTGAGTTCTTTTTTTATTGTAATAAATACTCTCCTTTATAAAGCGTTTTCTCGTTTTTTCACTAATAAAAATATTAAGAGGTTTTTATGAATTATAAGAAAGATTTATTTTCAAATTATATATTAAAAGAAAGAAAAATTAAATTATTTTTACTGGTTTTTGTTTTATTATTAATAATATTATTTTTTTTATTTGCTTCAATGGGCAAAGTTAAGATTAGTTTTATGGATATTAAGACAATAATTTTATATAAATTAAATTTAATCGAAAATCTTGATAGTAATTTATTATCAAAAGAAGTGATAATGTTTAATATAAGATTTCCTAGAATCATAATAAGTATATTTGTAGGCATGGGACTTTGTGTGAGTGGGGTTATTTTTCAGTCTATATTATCAAATCCTCTAGCTGATTCGTATACTATAGGAGTTTCGACTGGTTGTGCTTTTGGGGCTGTATTATCTTTATTTATAAATATGGTATTTGGTATTAATTTGCATATAATGTTTTTGTCAATAGTATTTGGACTTATTACCCTGGCAATAGTGTGTGCAATTGCAAATAAAAAAGGGGATTTTTCTTCTTCTAATTTAGTTATTGCGGGAATAATTGTGAGCTCGATACTTTCATCTGCAATTAGTTTCATAAAAAATATAGCAGGAGAAGAGGTTTCGGTTATTGTTTATTGGCTTATGGGAAGTTTTAGTGCAAAGTCTTGGTCTTATGTATATTTATGTGTACCTGTAGTAACAATTGGAATAATGCTTACTATGTTTTTTTCTAATGAATTAAATATAATTTCTTTAGGTGAAGAGGATAGTATGTCTTTGGGAGTTTGTCCTAAGAATACAAGAAAGAAATTTTTAATAATAGGATCTATAATAACAGCAGCATGCGTGTCTGTAAGTGGAATAATAGGTTTTATTGGTCTTGTTGTTCCTCATATGATTAGATTTTCTGTTACATCTAATAATAAGTATGTAGTTCCATTAAGTGCTATTATGGGAGGGATACTGCTATTATGTGCAGATACATTTACTAGAGTTTTATTTGCTAGTGAGATACCTGTTGGAGTTATAACAACTTTACTGGGGGGACCATTTTTTATATATATTTTTATGAGAAAGTAATTGGTGATATTATGTTAAAGCTTAATAATATTTCATTTTCCTATGATGGAAATAAATTTATAGATGATTTAAATATAGATATAAATGATAAAAAATTTATATCTATAATTGGGCCAAATGGTTCTGGAAAATCTACATTGATAAAGATATTGACAAACAATATCAAAGGATATAAAGGCGATTTATTTTATTTTGAAAAAAATATAAATAAATATACAGTTAAAGAGTTCTCTAAGGTAAGTGCATATATTGGTCAAAAGAATAATATAAAATTTCCTTATACAGCATTAGAACTTGTCCTTATGGGTAGAACTCCACATAAAACTTTGTTTGAATCTTATTCAAAAGAGGATTTTGAAATTTGTAAAAAATATATGCAAATGACTGATTGTTATGAATTTTGTGATAGATTAATAACAGATCTTAGTGGTGGAGAATATCAAAGAGTATTATTTGCAAGAAGTTTGGTTCAAAAAACTAAAATTTTATTTTTGGATGAATCTTTTTCAGCTATGGATATAGCTTATAAAATAAAATGTTTTAAATTGCTTAAAAAATTAATAATAGAAGAAAATCTTAGCGTTATTTCTATAATGCATGATATTAATTTTGCGTATAAATATAGTGATGAAGTTTTATTAATGAAAGATGGTCAAATTTATAAATTTGGTCGAACCAAAGATGTTATGAGTGAGAAAAATATAAATTATATTTTTAATACAAATTTGAATTTTTATGAAGATAAAGGCTTTTTTCTAAATTGATAAAAATTTTATATTTTTATATAAATCAGATACATAAAAGGAGAGGATTTTAATGAAAAAATTATCATTACTTATCGCATTTGTAATGCTATTTACAAGCATTTCTTTTGCAAATGAAAAGGAGGAAGTAAAACCAATGGTTTTAGAAGGAAAGAAGGCAGTTTTACTAGTTAGTTTTGGAACTACACATAAGGATACAACAAAAGTAACAATTGATGCAATGATGAATATTTTAAAGAATGAATTTGAAGGATTTGAAGTTAGAAAAGCTTATACTTCAAGAATGATTATGAAAATATTAAAAAATAGAGATAATATAATTGTTTTAAATCCTAGTGAAGCTTTAACTAAATTAAAGGAAGATGGATTTAAGCATGTTGTAGTTCAACCTACGCATATAATAAATGGTTTAGAAGCAGAGTATTTAGAAGAAGAAATTTCTGCATTTAAAAATGATTTTGAAACTTTAAAATTAGGTTCATCTTTACTTACAATGCCAAATGATTATAAAGAAACAGCAAAAGCTATAAAGAGTCAAATTAATAAGGAATTAAAAGAAGATGAAGCAGTTGTTTTAATGGGTCATGGAACGCATCATCCAGGAAATTCAGCTTATGCTATGATGAATTATGTATTTAATAATATGGATATGAAAAATGTTTATTTAGGAACTGTTGAAGGATATCCTGAATTTGAAGATGTTGTAAAAAATTTAAAAGCAGATGGTAAAAAGAAAGTAACATTAATGCCGTTTATGTTAGTTGCAGGAGATCATGCTAAGAATGATATGGCTTCAGATGAGGAAGATTCTTGGAAGTCTATGTTAGAAAAAGAAGGATTTGAAGTTGAAATATATTTACATGGTCTTGGTGAAAATGAAATGATTCAAAAAATATTTGTTTCACATGCAAAAGAAGCTTTAATAAATGAAGAAGAAGATGTTGCTAAAATGAAAGCTAATATAGCTAATTCTAAGGATGAAGAAGAAAGTAAGTAAATAAATAAGTAAATATATGGGGCTGTTGTAAGAAGGATGAGTAATATATTATATTAAATATTCTTAATGCAATAGCTCCATTTAAATTTGAAAAAGGAGTTATAAATATGAAAAAATTACTATTACTATTAATTTTGTTAAATAGTTTTATATTTTTTGGTTGCAAAGAAGAACAAAAAATGGATATAAAAGAGATAACGATAATTGATGATATGCAAGAAGAAATTATCGTTAAGGATGAACCAAAAAGAATAATATCATTATATTCTGCACATACTCAAAATTTATACGATTTAGGACTTAAAGATAATATAGTGGGTATTTCAACTAGTGATGAATACCCAAAGGATATATTAGATAAAGAAAAATTTAGTTATAAATCAGATCCTGAAGATATTATTGCTAAAAATCCGGATTTGGTTTTAATAAGACCATTTATAAATAGATCAAAACCTGAATTTGTAAAAATATTAAAAGATGCAAATATAAATGTTGTATCACTTTATCCAAATAATTTTGATGAATTTGATTCATATATAGAGAAATTAGGTAAAATAACATTTAAAGAAGAAAAGTCAAAGGAATTATTAGAAGATTTTCATAAAAAAATAGATGAATTTAAAGTATTTAGTGACAATATGCCACAAGAAAATAAAAAAGCAATATATTTCGAAGCTTCTAAAAAGAATTATAAGACTGTTACAAATGATTCTATGGCTTCTAAAGCGATTAAATTAGCAGGAGGAATAAACATAGCTTCTGATGCTAAACCTGTAAAAGAAGGAAGTACAATTGGAATTATTGATATTGAAGATTTGATTTCTCGTGGGGATAAAATAGATTATTATCTATGTCAAAAAGGAAGAATGAATCCATCGATAAAAAAAGAAGATGTATTAAATCGTGATGAATTTAAGAATATAAAAGCAATAAAGAATAAAGATGTATATATAATAGATGAAGCTATAATTTCAAGACCTACATTTAGATATATAGAAGGAATTGAATTTATAAAAGAGCTTTTATATAAAGAGTAATATATGAAGGATGATTGTATGGACTATAAGATAAAAATTAAAAATGTATCAAAATCATATAAAAAAACAAAAGCATTAACAAAGCTTAATTTAGAGATAAAAAATAATAGTTTTTTTGGTCTATTAGGGCCTAATGGAGCAGGAAAAACAACATTGATAAAAATATTAACAGGTCTTATAAAACCGGATTTAGGTGAAGTGTATATAAATGGAGAGCTTATGCATAGAAATAATATGAAAATAAAATCAATATTAAATGTAGTAAGTCAAAATGCAAATTTGGATAGAGAGTTAACGGTTTATGAGAATATGGAGTTTGTATCAAGACTTTATAAAATAGATAAAAAAATAAGAGATAAAAGAATAAATGAGCTTTTAACTAAAGTTGATTTAATGGAGCATAAAGATAAAAAGGCTAGAGGTCTATCTGGTGGAATGAAAAGAAAATTAATGATAGCTAAAGGTCTTATAAATGATCCAAAAGTATTATTTTTAGATGAACCTACTGTGGGGATTGATTTAAACTCAAGGAGAAAAATTTGGGATATATTAAAATCTATGAAGGATAAAACAATAATACTTACAACTCATTATATAGAAGAGGCGGAATATTTATGTGATGACATAGGTCTTATGGATAAAGGTAAAGTTTTTAATGTTGATACTCCTAAAAATTTAAGAGAAAATTTGGGGGAATATACAGTTGAATATTTCTTGGATAGTAAAACGAAATATAAGCATTTTAAAACAATTGAAGAGGCTAAAAACTATAGTTTAAGTTTAAATAATGAATATTCAATAAGAAAAACACATTTAGAGGATGTATTTTATAATTTTACAAATAGGAAGGTTTTTTGATGGAAGTTTTTACAATTTTATGGAGAGAGTTTATATTTTTTAAAAAACGTGCTTTAAAAATAACTACAGCAACAATAATAACACCTATATTATATCTAATAGCTTTTGGGTGGGGATTAAAAGGTAATATAACAATAGAAGGATATTCATACATATCTTTTTTGATTCCTGGTATTATAGCTTTAAGCAGTATGAGGACTAGTTTTAATGCTGTTTCTATTAGAATAACTGTTTCAAGATTTACAGAAAAAAGTTTTGAATATTATTTAACAGCACCTATTAATTTATATTTGTTAACATTAGGGCAAATTTTAGCTGGTGCTTTAAGAGGTTTTTATGCAAGTATTTTAATCTATATTATTACTTTATTGTTTAACCAAAATTTAAATGTAAATATATATTTTTGGATTATTGTATTTTTAAATAGTGTTTTGTTTGCATCTTTGGGCTATTTAGCAGCGATGGTAATAGAATCGCATTATGAAATGAACAGATTTACAAGCTTTGTTATAACACCAATGAGCTTTTTATGTGGTACTTTTTTTTCACTAGATAAAATGCCAATTGTTATAAAAAATATAATATCTTTTTTACCACTTAGTTTTACAACTCAAGCACTTAGAAATATTGCTGTTTTTGACAAAATTTTATTTAAAAATATATTTTTTCTACTACTATATATAGTTATTTTTTATCTTCTTAGTGTAAGGGTTTCTTATAGAGAAGTTTAAATTCTTAAGTTTAGAATATAAGTATAATGGCTATAAACCTTTTGTAAATTATTTTATAAAAGGAGAAAAATATGACTAAAGAAGATGCTTATATTTATCTATGGTCGATAAAAGGGGTAGGAAATAAAACAATATCAAATATAGATAAATATTTAGATGGAGAAATCGAGTATTTTAAGGATATTGATGATGAAAAATTAAGATTGTTAATAAAGAATAAAAAAACTTATAATGAATTAAAAAAAATAAAAAATTCTAAATTATATATGGATGAATTATATGAAGAGTATGATAAAAATAATATCAAAATAATAACAATATCTAGTAGCTTATATCCAAAATATTTAAAAGAGATATATAATAAACCCTATGTTCTTACTTATAGAGGAAATATAAATCTTTTAAAAAAATTTTCAATAGCAATAGTTGGTTCAAGAAAGGCAAGTAATTATGGTTTTGAATGTGCGAAAAAGTTTGCAAAAGAACTTTCAAAAAATGATATTACTATTATAAGTGGTTTAGCATTGGGTATTGATTCTGTAAGTCATAGGAATTCATATGATGAAGTTGGAAGAACAATTGCAGTATTAGGTTCAGCACTTGATTATATATATCCTAAGCAAAATAAAATACTTTTTAATGAAATAATTAATAATAATGGTCTTGTAATATCAGAATATCCCTTATACACACCTCCAGTAAAGGGGAATTTTCCTATGAGAAATAGGATTATAAGTGGTATTTCAAGAGGTGTTTTAGTTGTTGAAGCTTCAAAAAGAAGTGGATCGTTAATAACTGCGGATTTTGCTTTAGAACAAGGCAGAAATGTTTATGCTATTCCTTCAAGTATATATTCAAAAATGGGTATGGGAACAAATAACTTGATAAAACAAGGTGCTAAACTAGTTTCTAACATAGACGATATACTAGAAGATTTTCAAATGGAATTTGACATTTTAAAAAAACATGGTATATATAATAATGAAGAAAAAAATAATTTTAGTGATTTATCAAAAATTGAAAAACGTTTGATTGAAATTATTGAAAAGAGTGGAGAAGTTAATATTGAAATGCTATCCTTAAAATCTAATATTCCAATAAAAGATGTAATTGGGGTATTGAATATTTTAGAGATTAAAGGTATAGTATTGGAATTGAGGAATAAAATATATTCTTTAAATTTATAAAACAAAATGCCATTTAAGATTATGGAGGTGAAAAAATGGCAAAGAATTTAGTTATAGTAGAATCTCCAGCAAAAGCAAAGACTATAGGGAAATTTTTGGGAAAAAATTACAAGGTCGAGGCATCGGTTGGGCATGTTAGGGATTTACCAAAGAGTAAATTGGGTGTGGATATAGAAGATAATTTTGAACCACAATATATTACAATAAGAGGAAAAGGTCCAGTTATAAATGATATAAAAAAAGCAGCTAAAAAAGCTGATAAAATATATTTGGCAACTGACCCCGATAGAGAAGGTGAAGCTATTTCTTGGCATTTATCAACAATACTTAAGTTAGAAGAAGATGGTGCGCATAGAATAGAATTCAATGAAATTACAAAAGATGCAATTAAAAAAGCTATAAAAACTCCAAGACAAATAGACAAAAGTTTGGTAGATGCACAACAAGCTAGAAGAGTTTTAGACAGATTAGTTGGATATAGTATAAGTCCATTACTTTGGAGAAAGGTTAGAACTGGACTTAGTGCAGGTAGAGTTCAATCTGTTGCAACTAAAATAATTTGCGATAGGGAAAAAGAAATTAAAGAGTTTGACCCACAAGAATATTGGACAATTGACTTAACAGCAGAAAATAAAGATAAGAAGAAAATAGCTTTTAAATATATAGGAAAAAATAATAAAACTGTAGAAATAAAAGATGAAAAGCAAGTAAATGAAATATTAAAAAATATTGATAAAAAGAATTTTTTAATAGAAAAAATTGAAACAAAGGAAAGAAAAAAATCACCAAAGAAGCCATTTACAACAAGTTCTTTACAACAAGAAGCTTCAAATAAACTTAGATTTTCAACTAAGAAAACAATGATGGTAGCTCAACAGCTTTACGAAGGAATAGATATTGGTAAAGGTGGTTCTGTAGGTTTAATAACTTATATTAGAACAGATTCAATAAGACTTTCTGATGAGGCTTTAAATAGAGGTAAGGAATTTATAGAAGAAAATTTAGGTGAAAATTATTACAAAGCTTATGTGGTAAAAGCATCTAAAAAATCTAAGAAAATTCAAGATGCCCATGAAGCAATAAGACCATCTTTAATAGATAAAACACCAGAAGAACTTGAAAAATATTTATCAAAAGATCAGATGAAATTATATAAATTGATATGGGAAAGATTCATATCTTGTATGATGAAAGAAGCTGTATATGAGAATTTAACGATTACAGCACATTCAAATGATGAATACTTTAGAGCTAACGGTTCAAAGCTTAAGTTTGATGGTTATTTAAAGATATATAGCTTTACTAAAAATGAAGATACTATATTACCTGATGTTAGTGAAAATGAGATGTTAAAGGTTAAAAAAATCGATCCAAAACAACATTTTACACAACCGCCAGCAAGATATACAGAAGCTTCTTTAGTAAAGAAATTAGAAGAATTAGAAATAGGAAGACCTAGTACTTATTCTCCAACTATCTCAACAATAATAGCAAGAGATTATGTAAAAAGAGAAAAGAGTGCTTTAGTTCCAACAGAACTTGGCGAAATAATAAACGAAATAATGGAAGAAAATTTTTCTCAATTTGTAGATGTAAAATTCACTGCAAATATGGAACATTTACTTGATGAGGTTGAAGAAGGTAGTGTTCAGTGGAAGAATATAGTTGCAAAATTCTATGAGCCTTTGAAAAAAGATTTAGAAATTGCAGAGGAAAAATTAGAAAAAATCAATATTGAGGAAGAAACAGACGAAATTTGTGAAAATTGTGGCGAAAATATGGTTATAAAATATGGTCGTTATGGAAAGTTTATGGCTTGTAAAAATTATCCTGATTGCAAAACTACAAAGCCTATTTTAAATAAAATTGGAGTTTCGTGTCCTATTTGCGAAGATGGAGATGTAATAGCAAGAAGAAGTAAAAAAGGTAGACTTTTTTATGGTTGTTCAGAGTTTCCTAAATGTAAGTTTATATCATGGGGCAAACCAACAGGCGAAAAATGTCCAGATTGTAGTTCGTTTTTAGTCGAAAAAAACCTTAAAAAAGGCAATAAAATAGTGTGTTCTAATAAAGAATGTAAATATGAAAGAGAAGTCGAATAAATTTAATATAAATTATATTGACTAAAATGAGTTTTATATGTTATCATGTCATTTGTGCATTGTATATGGTATAAAATATTTAAAAAATTCAAAAAAAAGCAGAAAACTTTAAAAAAAATATGTTATATTAAAAGGGAAAAGAAAATAAATTTTTGTTGAGTTATTTGGAAAAATTTGAGTATAATAATCTTTGAGGAGGATACAAATGGCAAGAGAGCTATTAAATAAAACAAGAAAGATAAATAAAATATTACAAAATTCAGGAAATAGTCCTGTTTCGTTTTCAGAACTTTGCAAGATTTTAAGTGAAGTTTTGAATTCTAATGTATATATAATAAGTGCAAAAGGTAAGGTTTTAGGTTTAGATTTAACTCATGTGGCAGATAGTCCAACAATTGTTGATGAAGAAACTGGTGAAGAAAAATTACCTGAAGAATATAATGATAATATAACAAGAATCAATGAAACTTTAGCTAATATTACAGAAGATAAGCTTTTAGAAATCTTCAAATATGATGTTGAAAGTTATAATAAATATGTTACTGTAGTACCTATAATAGGTAGCGGAAAAAGACTTGGAAGTTTAATACTTTCAAGATATGAAAATGAATTTACAGATGATGATTTAGTATTAACTGAATATAGTGCAACTGTTGTTGGTCTTGAGATATTAAGAGCTAAATCTGAAGAATTAGAAGAAGAAATGAGAAAGAAAGCGGTTGTTCAAATGGCAATAGGAACACTTTCTTATTCTGAATTAGAGGCAGTTGAGCATATATTTAATGAACTTGATGGAAGAGAAGAAGGTCTATTAGTTGCTAGTAAGATTGCTGATAGAGTGGGTATAACAAGATCTGTTATAGTAAATGCTCTAAGAAAGTTTGAAAGTGCTGGTGTTATAGAATCAAGATCATTAGGAATGAAAGGTACTCATATAAGAATATTAAATGAGAAACTAATGTTAGAACTTAAAAAATTAAAAAAGTAATTTAATTATATTTAAATATAGAATTAATAGGCATAAGTTTATAAACTTATGCCTATTTTGTATTGGAGGATTAAAATGAAACCTTTAGCAGATAAATATAGACCATCAAATTTAGATGAATTTATTGGTCAAAGTCATATTGTTGGGAAAAATAAAATAATAACCAGAATGGTAAAGGCAAATTATATAAGTAATATGATATTTTTTGGTCCTAGTGGTGTAGGAAAAACTACATTAGCAAATATTTTGGCAAAAACAACAGATAAAAGTTTTTATAAGATAAATGCAAGTAATTCGTCAACAAAGGATATAAAAGAGATAATAGATAATTTAAATACTTTAAATAATCAAAATGGGATAATACTTTATATAGATGAACTTCAAAGTTTTAATAAAAAGCAACAACAGATTATGCTTGAATTTATTGAAGATGGTTCTATTACTATGATAGCTAGTACTACAGAAAATCCCTATCATTATATATATAAAGCACTTTTAAGTAGATCTAATATATTTGAGTTTAAAAAACTAACTAAAGAGGATATAAAGGAAGGTATTTTTAATATAATAAAGAAACTAAATAATGATGAAAATACTTTTGATATTATTTTGAAAGATGAAATAATAGATGAAATATCGATTATTTCTAATGGAGATTTAAGAAGAGCTTTAAATATTTTGGAACTTTTAATATATTCAAAGCCCCAAGATAAAGAAGGTAAAATTATATTAGAAAAAAAATTATTGAAAGAATATGATATTTTTAAATATAATGATTTTGATCGAGGTGGAGATTATTATTATGATCTTTTAAGTGCATTTCAAAAATCTATAAGAGGTAGTGATATTGATGCTTCTCTTTATTATTTAGCTAGATTGATACAAGGTGGAGATTTAAATATTATATGTAGAAGACTTTTAGTTATTGCTAGTGAAGATATTGGTCTTGCTTATCCAAATGCAATAACAATAGTTAAGTCCTGTGTTGATTCAGCTTTAATGCTTGGTTTTCCTGAAGCTAAGATACCTCTTTCGCAAGCTACTATACTTTTAAGTGGTTCACCTAAATCAAATTCATCTTATAAAGCGATACAAAGAGCTTTAGATGAGTCTAATCAAAAATCTATAGTGGATATACCACTACATCTAAAAGATGCTCATTATAGTGGTGCTAGTAGCTTAAATAGAGGTGTTAGTTATAAATATCCACATGATTATAAACATAATTATATAAAACAACAATATTTACCGGATGAAATTTTGGGTAGTAGATATTATGAAGGTTCTAATAATAAATTTGAGAAAAATATGATAGATTATTTAAATAAGATAAAGTGAAACTGTATTTTTATTATAAAATACAGTTTTTTTATTATGAGAATTATATCAAAAGGCATTGATTTAAATCTTTAAATCTGTTAAAATGTTAAATAAATTTAAAAAAACAAACAAAATCAAAAAAATACATAATGAATATACGTTTTATGTAGTTTGAAAAATAAAAAAACAAAAAAAATAAAGTTTTTACTACAAAAAATAATACAAATGTAGTGAAAACTAAAGAAAACTGAACTTTAGAGGTGATGAGTGTGGAAAAAAAGATTAAGAAAGTTCTAGTTGCAAATAGAGGAGAAATTGCAATTAGAGTGTTTAGAGCATGTGCAGAACTAGGTATAAGAACCGTATGTATTTATTCAAAAGAGGATAAATATTCACTTTTTAGAACTAAAGCGGATGAATCGTATATGATAGGCGAGAATAAAGGACCTATAGAAGCGTATTTAGATATAGATGGAATTATAAGACTTGCAAAGAAGAAAAAAGTTGATGCAATACATCCAGGCTATGGATTTTTATCTGAAAATCCTGAGTTTGCAAGAAAATGTGAAGAAGCTGGAATAATATTTATAGGGCCTTCATATAATATAATGGAGAAAATGGGAGATAAAATTAGCTCTAAAAAAGTAGCTAATGAAGTTAATGTTCCTACAATTCCAGGTGTGGAATATGCTATGAAAGATTATGAAGAAGCTAAAAAAGTAGCAAAAGAAGTAGGCTATCCTATAATGCTTAAAGCTTCAAATGGTGGTGGCGGAAGAGGTATGAGAGTCATCCATAAAGAAGAGGATTTAAAAAATGAATTTGAAAGAGCTGTAAGTGAATCTAAAAAAGCTTTTGGTAGTGCTTGTATATTTGTTGAAAAGTATTTAGAAAGTCCAAAACATATAGAAGTTCAAATATTAGGAGATAATCATGGGAATATAGTTCATCTTTATGAAAGAGATTGTTCTGTTCAAAGAAGACATCAAAAGATAATAGAATATGCACCAGCATTTTCTTTGGATAAAAAATTAAGAGAAGATATATGTAATTGTGCCGTTAAACTAGCTAAACATGTTAACTATAACAATGCAGGAACTATGGAATTTTTAGTTGACGCAAAAGGAAATTATTATTTTATAGAGATGAACCCTAGAATACAAGTAGAACATACAATAACAGAAGCTATAACTGGTATAGATATAGTTCAAAGTCAAATTCTTGTGGCTCAAGGTTATAAATTAGAAGATGAAGAAATTGATATAAATCAAGAAAATATAAAAGTTAATGGTTTTTCTATTCAATGTAGAGTTACTACAGAAGATCCAAATAATAATTTTATGCCTGATAATGGTAAGATAGATGTATATAGAACTGGTTCTGGTTGTGGAATAAGACTAGATGGAGGAAATGGATTTACAGGTTCAAATATTACTCCTTATTATGATAGTTTACTTGTTAAAAATATTTCTTGGGATAGAACTTTTGATAAAGCAGCTAAGAAGGCTTTAAGAGCAATAAAGGAAATAAGAATTAGAGGGGTAAAAACTAATATAGGTTTTTTAGTTAATGTTTTAAGCAATGAATTATTTTTAAGTGGTAAAGCTCATACTAAATTTGTTGATGAAACTAAAGAATTATTTGAAATTGAAGAAGGTAAAGATAGAGCTACAAAAATATTAAAATTTATAGGGAATGTTGTTGTAAATGAATCCAATCAACAAAAACCTGATTTTGAAGAGATAATAGTACCTGAAACTAGAGGTTTAAAAAGACCTTACGGTACTAAGAATTTATTAGATGAAAAGGGTGTAGAAGGTGTATTAGATTTTATTAAGAATGAAAAGAAACTTCTTATAACTGATACTACAATGAGAGATGCTCATCAATCTCTTATGGCTACTAGATTTAGAACTAATGATTTTTATAAAATATCTAAAGCTAAAAGTGTAAATATGGCTGATATGTTTTCTTTTGAAATGTGGGGAGGAGCTACTTTTGATGTGGCATATAGATTCTTAAAAGAATCTCCATGGAGAAGACTTGAAACATTAAGAAAAAAAATACCTAATGTATTATTTCAAATGCTTTTAAGAGCATCAAATGGTGTTGGATATAGCAATTACCCAGATAATGTTATAAAAGAATTTATAAAAGAATCAGCAAATAAAGGTATTGATATATTTAGAATATTTGACAGTTTAAACTGGACTGAAAATATGAAAATGCCTATTGAAGAAGCTTTAAAAACTGATAAATTAGTAGAAGGTACAATGTGTTATACTGGAGATATTTCAGATAAGACAAAAACAAAATATGATTTAAATTATTATGTTAAAATGGCTAAAGAATTAGAAGCTATGGGTGTTCATATATTAGCAATAAAAGATATGGCAGGACTTTTAAAACCTTTTGCAGCATATGAGCTTATAAAGACATTAAAAGAAGAAGTTAAAATGCCAATACATCTTCATACACATGATACAAGTGGAAATGGATTATCGACTTTAATGATGGCATCAAAGGCTGGTGTTGATATTGTTGATACTGCAATAGAATCAATGTCAGGACTTACATCTCAACCATCATTAAATTCACTTGTGGAAATGTTAAAAGGAGATGAAAGAGATACTAAGATAAACTTAGATAAAATTCAAGGAATAAACGATTATTACAAAACTTTAAGAACTAGATATTCTAAGTTTGAAAGTGATCTAAAAACTTCATCTGCTGAAATTTATAAATATGAAATACCAGGTGGTCAGTATTCAAACTTAAAACCACAGGTTGAAAGCTTGGGACTTAAAGATAGATTTAAGGAAGTTAAGGATAAATATAAAGAAGCTAATAATATACTTGGTGATATAGTTAAAGTTACACCATCTTCTAAAGTAGTTGGAGATTTAGCTATATTCATGGTTAAAAATGATTTAAATAAAGACAATATAGATCAAAAGTCAAAAGAATTATCTTTCCCAGACTCAGTTAAAGATTATTTTAAAGGAATGATTGGTCAACCTTTAGGTGGGTTCCCAAAAACATTACAAGAAAATGTATTAAAAGGAGAAACTCCTATAACAAAAAGACCAGGAGAATTGATGGAAGATGTTGATTTTGATGAAATCAAAAAAATACTTGATGAAAAGTATAATTTAAATGCTAATAAGAGAAATATACTTAGTTATTGTTTATATGAAAAAGTATATCAAGATTATTTAGATCATTTCTTAAATGATTATACTGATATATCAAGACTTGAAAGTGATGTATTCTTCTATGGATTAAAAGAAGGTGAAGAATGCGAAGTTGAAATTGAAGATGGTAAGGTATTAAATATTAAATTAGCAGATATTTATGATACAGATGATGAAGGATATAAAACTTTAGTATTTGAGCTTAATGGAACAAGACGAGAAATAAGAATAGAAGATAAAAATTCAAAGAGTACAAAAGATCATATATTAAAAGCAGATTTAAAAGATAAGATGCAAGTAGGTGCGAGTATACCAGGTAAGATTGTTAAGGTATTAGTAAAGCAAGGTGAAGTTGTAAAAGAAAATCAACCTTTAGTTATAGTAGAGGCTATGAAAATGGAAACTACAATTGTAGCTAGAACTAATGGTGTTGTGGATGAAGTTCATATTAAGGAAAATGATATGGTTTCAGATAATCAATTATTAATAGCTTTAAAATAATATGATAGTAAGTAAAAACTTCTCATCTATATAAATGAAAATTTATATTAGAAGAGAAGTTTTTTTATTAAAAAATGATTTCATTGTTGTTTAATAATATTCGATTAAAACTTTATCAAAATTGTATTATTTTATAAAAAAAAATGTTAGAATAAAACCGTATTTCTAATCTTGACAAAAATACTTGGGTATAATATACTAAGTTTAGAAAATTTAATTCCTATCAACTTGCTAGGAATTAAATTATAAAAAAAGAGGTGATGTTTTGAAGCTTTCCACTAAAGGAAGATATGGCCTTAAAGCTATGTTTGAATTAGCCCTAAATGAAGGGAAAGGTCCTATACCTCTTAAGAAAATAGGGCTTAGACAAAATATTTCAGATCAATATTTAGAACAGCTTTTTTTGAATTTGAGAAAAGCAAATTTAGTTAAGAGTGTAAGAGGTGCTCATGGCGGATATCTTTTATCAAAGGCTGCTAAAGATATAACTGTGGGTGATATTCTAAGAGTTTTAGAAGGCCCTATTGCACCATCTGAATGTGTCTTATATTCTGATTTGGATTGTGATTTAATGAATACTTGTGTGACAAAGGTCATATGGGAAAAAATAAAGAAAAGTATAGAAGATGTTATAGATTCGATATCTTTAGATGATATGGTTAAAGATTATGAAAATAAGATGTCTGATAAAACGATAAAATTAATATTAAAAGGAGATGAAGAAGATGCAAATTAATGATGGTATATATATGGATTATGCTGCAACAACTCCAATGAAAAAAGAAGTATTAGAAGCTATGATGCCATTTTTAGAAGGTGGATTTGGAAATCCATCTAGTTTCCATAGTTTCGGTAGAGATACTAAAAAAGTTATAGATGAATCAAGAGAAATAATAGCAAATGCAATAAATGCATCACAAAAAGAAATTTATTTTACTGGTGGCGGTTCAGAGGCTGATAACTGGGCAATAAAAGGTGTTGCATTTTCAAATAGAAAAAAAGGTAATCATATAATAACATCTAAAATAGAACATCATGCAGTACTTCATACTTGTGAATATTTAGAAAAATTCCATGGTTTTGAAGTAACTTACTTAGATGTTGATGAAGATGGAATGATTAGCTTAGATGAATTAAAAAATGCAATAAAAAAAGAAACAATACTTATAAGTATAATGTTTGCTAATAATGAAATTGGAACTGTTGAACCAATTGAAGAAATAGGTAAAATCGCAAAAGAAAATAATGTATTATTCCATACTGATGCTGTTCAAGCATTGGGGCATTTAGAGATAGATGTTAAAGAAATGAATATAGATTTAATGAGTATAACAGCACATAAACTATATGGACCAAAAGGAATTGGAGCTTTGTATATAAGACAAGGAATTAAGCTTCATAATTTAATTCATGGTGGAGCTCAAGAAAAGAGAAGAAGAGCTGGTACTGAAAATATAGTTGGTATAGTTGGTTTTGCAAAAGCTTGTGAATTAGCTATGAGTGATTTAGAAGAAAGTAAGAAAAGATTAACTACTTTAAGAGATAAATTAATGAATGGTATACTTGAGAATATACCTTATTCAAAACTTAATGGTCACAGAACAAAAAGACTTCCAAACAATGTTAATATATCATTTGAATTTATAGAAGGTGAAGGAATACTTTTATTACTAGATCATGTAAAAGTTGCAGCTTCTAGTGGATCGGCATGTACATCAGGATCATTAGATCCGTCACATGTACTGATGGCTATTGGATTGCCACATGAAAAAGCACATGGCTCATTAAGACTTACAATTGGAGATATGACAAAAGAAGAAGATATTGATTTTGTTATAGAAAAATTACCACCAATAATAGAGAAGTTAAGAAGTATGTCACCATTATATGAAAATGTTAAATAGGGAGGAATTATAATGCAATACAGTGATAAAGTTATGGAACATTTTATGAATCCAAGAAATGTTGGAGAAATAGATAATCCAAGTGGAGTTGGAGAAGTTGGTAATGCAAAATGTGGAGATATAATGAAAATTTATCTTGATATAGATGAAAATCAAATAATCAAAGATGTAAAGTTTAAGACTTTTGGTTGTGGTTCAGCAATAGCAAGTTCAAGTATGGCTACGGAGCTTATAAAAGGAAAAAGTATAAAAGAAGCTTTAGAACTTACAAATAAAGCTGTTGCAGAGGCTTTAGATGGATTACCTCCAGTTAAGATGCATTGTTCAGTTTTGGCAGAACAAGCTATTAAATCAGCTCTTTTAGATTATGCAAAAAAGAATAATTTAGAAATAGATGAATTAAAGGATTTAGAGATAGATGATGATCATCATCATGATGAAATCTCATGTCATGAAGAATAGACTTAAGTAAAACTTTTTTAAAAGAAGGCATCTTAGCACTTTTTATATGTGCTTAAGATGGCCTTCTTTGTTTTTAGAAGAGAACAAATTAATAAATATAAAAAATAAAATTAATAATTTATATGTTTTTTATTTTATGTTAAAATGAAACTTAGAGTTTTTATTGAAAAATTTATTAAAAAATGTGTTTGATTAAATTCAAGAAAGTGCCTTTAACACTTTTGCACAAAAAAAGAAAGGTGATTGTATGAAAAAGAAAAAAGTAATGATAGGTATGAGCGGTGGAGTAGATTCTTCTGTTGCAGCATATTTATTAAAAGAACAAGGTTATGATGTTATAGGAGTGTTTATGAAGCTTTGGGAAGGTGATGAAGACAAGGAAGTAGAAAAAGCTTGTTGTTCTTTATCCGCAGCGGAGGATGCTAGGTTAGTTGCTAATAAAATAGGGATTCCTTTTTATGTTTTAAATTTTAAAAAGAGTTTTAAAGATAAGGTTGTGGATTATTTTGTAGAAGAATATTTACAAGGAAAGACACCTAATCCATGTATAGCTTGTAATAAATATATAAAATTTGATGAACTTTTAAAAAAAGCATTGATGTTAGAATATGACTATGTAGCTACAGGGCATTATGCAAAAATTGAATTTGATGAAGAATCTAATAGATATAGACTATTAAAGTCAAAAACAGATAAAAAAGATCAAACTTATGCACTTTATAATCTGACTCAAGAGCAGTTAAAACATACTTTGCTACCTCTTGGAGAATATGAAAAAGATGAAATTAGAAAAATAGCAGAAGAACAAAATCTTATAACTGCAAATAAGCCAGATAGTCAAGAAATTTGTTTTGTGGAAGATGGTAAATATTTTGAATTTATAGAAGGTTATACAAATAAAAAGATAAAATCAGGTGATTTTGTAGATAAAGATGCAAATAAAATAGGAAAACATAGTGGTATTGTAAATTATACAATAGGTCAAAGAAAAGGGCTTGGACTTGCTCTTGGAAGACCAGCATATGTTGTTAATATAGATGCAAATAATAATAAAGTTGTTATAGGTGATAATAAGGATTTATTTAAAAAAGAACTTATAGCAAAAGATTTAAATTATATATATAAAGAAAAATTAGAAGATGGTATGGAAGTTATGGCAAAGATCAGATACAATGGAAAACCTGAAAAAGCAAGAGTATATAATTTAGAAAATGATATATTAAAAGTGGTATTTGAAGAAGAACAAAGAGCTATAACTCCAGGACAATCTTTAGTATTATATAAGCAAAACTATGTTTTAGGTGGCGGAATAATAATAAAGGCTTTATAATATATAATATAAACGATTGACATAGGATTTTCTTTTTTATAAAATTTAATTAGTGATTAATTAAATTGGGGCAGTTAAAACTAATATAAAATAGAAGAAAAAATCCTTCGCCCTTGGGGTTAAACCTAAGAGTGTAAGGATTTTTATTTGTAAGAGGAGGATATATATGCAAAGCAGAAGTCTTAATGAATTAAGAGATTTATTTCTTAATTTTTTTGAATCAAAAAAACATTTAAAACATGAAAGTTTTCCTTTAGTACCTCAAAATGATAAGAGTTTATTACTTATAAATGCTGGTATGGCACCATTAAAACCATATTTTATGGGAAAAGAAGAACCACCAAGTAAAAGAATGACAACATGTCAAAAATGTATAAGAACTGGTGATATCGAAAATGTTGGAGTAACAGCAAGACATGCAACATTTTTTGAAATGCTTGGAAACTTTTCTTTTGGAGATTATTTTAAAAGAGAATCTATTTCTTGGGGATATGAATTTGTAACAGAAGTTTTAAATATGCCAATTGACAAGGTTTGGGTTTCAGTATATGAAAATGATGATGAATCATATGATATATGGACTAAGGAAATTGGAATAAGAGAAGATAGAATGGTTAGACTGGGTAAAGAAGATAATTTCTGGGAAATAGGAACTGGTCCTTGTGGCCCTTGTTCTGAACTTTATTTTGATAGAGGAGAAAAATATGGTTGTGGTTCTCCTAATTGTAAGCCTGGTTGTGAATGTGATAGATATGTTGAGTTTTGGAATCATGTATTTACTCAATATGATAAGGATGAACAAGGAAATTATAATCCACTTCCAAATCCAAATATAGATACTGGTATGGGTCTTGAAAGACTTGCGTGTATAATGCAAAATGTTGATACTATATTTGAAATAGATACAATAAAGTATATATTAGATGGAGTACTTAAATTATCTAATAAAGAATATGGTAAAAACGATAAAAATGATACATCGATAAGAATAATAACTGATCATATAAGAGCTGGTGTGTTTTTAATATCTGATGGAGTTTTACCATCAAATGAAGGTAGAGGATATGTATTAAGAAGGCTTTTAAGAAGAGCTTTAAGACATGGAAAGCTTCTTGGAGTAAAAGGAAACTTCTTAGCTGAACTTTCGAACTTAGTATTTGAGATAAATAAAAATTCATATAAGGAACTTATAGAAAGAAAAGATTATATACAAAAAATTCTTAGATTAGAAGAAGAAAGATTCCAAGAAACAATAGATCAAGGAATTGAAATTCTAAATAATGCTATAGAAAATTTAAAGAAAAATGATAAAAATGTATTGGATGGTTCTGATGCGTTTAAACTATATGATACTTATGGATTCCCTGTTGATTTAACTAAGGAAATTCTAGAAGAAGAAAACCTTACATTAGATGAAGAACAGTTCAATAAACAAATGGAAGAACAAAGAAATAGAGCTAGAAATGCAAGAAAAGGCATGGAAGGTGAAGGTTGGAAAGAAGATGTATTTGCATCTTTAGATAAATCTATAAGATCTGAATTTGTTGGTTATGATAATTATTATTCAAGTTCTAATATATTAGCAATGGCTAAGGCTGATGAAATTGTAGATGAAATTTCTATGAATGAAAAGGCTTTAATTGTATTAGATAAATCACCATTCTACCCAGAAGGTGGAGGTCAAATTGGAGATCAAGGTATTTTAATAGATGGTGATAATAAGGCTAAGGTTTTAGATACTAAAAAAGGAACTAATGATAAAATTGTATTAACAGTTGAAGTATTAAGAGGTAATTTTAAATTAAATACTGAAGTTAAGACTTTTGTAGATGAAAAAAGAAGAAGAGCTTGTATGAAAAATCACTCTGCTACACATTTACTGCATAAAGCATTACAAGAGGTTTTAGGATCTCATGTTAAACAATCAGGATCTTTAGTTAATGAAAATAGACTTAGATTTGATTTTACTCATTTTGAAGCTATAACAAAAGATGAATTAAAAAAGATTGAGAAATTAGTTAACGAACAAATTTCAAATTCTTTAGAGGTAGTAAAAAATACTATGTCTATGGATGATGCTAAGCAAATAGGTGCAACTGCTTTATTTGGTGAAAAATATTCAAATGAAGTTAGAGTTGTAATGATGGGTGATTATTCTATTGAACTTTGTGGAGGAACGCATATAAACAATACAAGTGAAATTGGAATGTTTAAAATTGTGTCTGAATCAGGAATTGCATCTGGTGTTAGAAGAATAGAAGCTATAACTGGGCTTGGTATATATGATTATATGAATGAAAAAGAAGATTTATTAAATGAAGTTATGACATTATTAAAAACAAAAGAAGATGTTTTAATAAATAGAGTAGAAAATTTATTAAAAGAAAACAAAGATTTAAATAAAGAATTAACTTCTTTAAAAAATGAACTTGCATCATCTTCATTAGATGATATACTAAATAAAAAAGAAGAAATCGAAGGGGTTTATTTTATCTCTGAAGTATTAAACAATATGGATATGGATAGTTTAAGAAATTTATGTGATAAATTAAAAGACAAGGTTTCTAATTCAGTTATAGTACTTGCGAATGTTTCTAATGATAAAGTTAATTTTATAGTTAGTGTAACAAAAGATGCACTATCTAAAAAAGTTCATGCAGGTAATATGATAAGAGAAATTGCAAAAGTAGCTGGCGGAGGCGGTGGTGGAAGACCGGATATGGCTCAAGCTGGTGGAAAAGATGCTAGTAAAGTAAATGAAGCTATAAATAAAGGTAAAGAGGTTTTAAAAGCTCAAATAAAAGGGTAGATATTATATAATTATCCTTTAAAGAAGAGGTGATACTATGGATAAAAATCTTAATTATACTATGAAGTTTGAAACTATGGTTGATGAAAAAATTACAGCTTCAGAAGTATTACAAAAGGTATATGATGCATTAAAGGAAAAAGGATATAATCCAATAAACCAATTTATAGGGTATTTTTTATCTGGTGATCCAACTTATATAACAAGTCATAATAATGCTAGAGCTATAATAACAAAAGTTGAAAGAGATGAGCTTTTAGAAGAAATACTAAAAGAATATTTAAAAGGAAAGTAGTGATTAAAATGAAAAGGAAGATAGGCTTTTTAGTTCTATTTTCCTTTCTTTTCTTGTTCAATTTTACATTTAATACATATGCTTTAGAAAATAATGATAAAAAGATGATAGTAATATCTCTAAATAGATTTTCTTTTGATGATTTTTATCAAAATTCTTTTTTGAAAGAAAAATTAAAGGAAAAAGGATATATAGCATTAATGAATATAAGAGGTTCTCTTGGAACTTCAGATATGAGAAACTATGCATCCATGTCCTATGGTGGGAGAGTTTATGTAAATGAAGACAATGTAAATATACAAACAATAACAGATCAAAATAAAGATATTTACTTAAGAAGAACAGGAATAGAAGGAAAAAAGATTAATAACTTAAAAATAGAAGCATTAAAAAAAGAGATGAAAAGAAGTGAATATTCTTATCAAATTGGGTATTTAGCAGAAACTTTAAAATCTAATAATATAGAATTTAGGGTTTATGGAAATGAAAATACAGATGAGGAAAATAAATTAGCTCATCTTTTTTTAATGGATGAAAATGGTCAAATTGAAGACGGTTATATAGATGATATAAATTTAATGGATAAAAATAAACCATATTCAATTAAAGATAATTATGATTTTATATTAAAAAATTTAAAAGAAGATCAAAAAGATTTATCTTATATTGTTTTAGGTGACACATATAGATTAGAACAATATAAGGAAAATTTAAGTGATGCGAAATACGAAGAATTAAAAGAGCAAATAGATAAAGACCTATCGGTTTTTTTGCAAGAAATATTTAAAGAGTTTGAAGATGATAGTCAAATTATGATTTTAAGTCCTTATCCTAAAATTGAAGATTATAGAAATTTTCGTAGATTGTCATTTTTATCTGTGTTTAAAGATGATAAAAAAGGACTTATTAAAACAAGTACAACTAGAAGAAATGGGATAATAGCAAATATTGATATTAGTGAAGGTATACTTGATTATTTTGAAATAGCAAAAGAAAAGTTATACGGAAGAAAATTTGATTTTATAGAATATGAAGATAACCATGAATTTTTAAAAAATGAATATCTTCAAATTGCTACAGTGTATAAATCTAGAAGTGCAATACTTTATAATTATGCATTTTTAGAGATGTTTATTTGGGTATTCTCTTTGATTTTATTTTTTAAATTAAAGAAAAAAAATAAAATTATAAAAAATGGAATTTCATTTTCATTAATTTTAACTTTAGTCATGCCAATAACTTTATTATTTTTACCTTTAATTAAGTTTAAAACAGATGTAGCATTAATATCAACTTCAATTATAATATCTCTTATAATTTTACTTATATTAAGATTTTTGACTTCGGACAATATGAAAATCATAAAAATATTGAGTTTTACAATGTCAATATCAATTTTAATAGACACTTTATGTGGTCAGTATTTAATTAAAAGGTCAATACTTGGATATGATGCTATGATAGGTGCAAGATATTATGGTGTGGGAAATGAATATATGGGAATACTAATAGGTGCTACAATACTTTTTATTTCTATGACTTTTAAGGATAAGAAAATAAATAAATTGTTTATGGTTATATATCTTGGAATATCAATTCTTATTTTAGGTTTTCCTAAGATGGGTGCTAATGTAGGAGGAACAATAACAGCAATTTGTGCATTTATATTTTTATCACTTAGAATTTTTAGGTTGAAAATAGATTTAAAAAAGATTATATACATAGGTCTTAGTGTATTTTTTGTTGTATTTGTATTTGCGTGTATTGATATATTTATATTAGAAAGCAAATCACATTTAGGAAAGGCAGTTTTAGAAATAAAAGACAATGGAATGGTTAGCGTAATTCAAATCATTACAAGAAAGATATCAATGAATATACATTTAATAAAAGTTTCTGTTTGGAGTAAGGTTTTTATGTGTGCTATGGCTATTTTTGGTTATTACTTCTTTAAACCTTCGAAATTTTTAAAAGAATTAAAATTAGAAAATAAAAATATATATTTTGGTTTTGAAAGTATAGTTGTTGGAAGTTTTGTTGGTTTTTTTGTAAATGATTCAGGTGTAGTTGCAGCTGCGACTAGTATGTGTTATATAATTGTTCCATTTTTAATAATATTTTTTGATTTTAAAAAATTAAAATAATTAGTGGTGAGTGAATTGAAATATAATATACTTGGAAAATCAAAGTTTGAAGTATCTAAATTATCATTTGGAAGTCTTACAATCAGTCCTCTTCAAAAAAATATGCCAGTTAATGAGGGGGCAAAGTTAATAGTAGAAGCTTATGAAAAAGGTGTTAATATACTAGATACTGCAAATTTGTATGAGAACTACCCTCATATAAAAGAGGCGTTAAAGTCTATAAAGAGAGAGAAATTTCATATAATAACAAAAGATTATTGCTATGATGAGAAAACCGCAAAATTAAGCTTAGAAAAAGCTTTAAAAGAGTTGGATACTGATTATATTGATGGATTTTTGCTTCACGAACAAGAAAGTGAACATACTATAAGAGGTCATTATAAAGCTTTGGAATATTTGTTTAAAATGAAAGAAAAAGGATATATAAAATCTCTAGGGATATCAACTCATTTTGTACAAGGAGTAAAAGGTGCTATAAAATATAGTGATATATTAGATATAATACACCCGATTGTAAATATTTCTGGAATTGGTATTAATGACGGAGATATAAATCAAATGTTAAATGCAATCAAATTAGCAAAAGAAAAAAACTTTGGGATATATGCTATGAAACCTCTTGGAGGAGGAAGGCATATAAGTGATTATGAAAAAGCTCTTGATTTTGTTTTAAATATTTCTGAGTTAGATTCTATTGCTATTGGTATGCAAAATAGTTTAGAATTAGAGATGAATATTTTAAAATTTAATGATTTAGAAATAAGCTTAGATTTAAGAAATAAATTAACGAAAAATAAAAGAAGGTTAAATATCGCATCTTGGTGTACAGGTTGTCAAAAATGCATTAAAAGATGCAAACAAAATGCGTTGTATATAGAAGATAATAAGGCTAAAGTTGATATGGATAAATGTGTTTTATGTGGTTATTGCATGAAAGAGTGTGAAGATTTTTGTATAAAGATAATTTAGGAGGATTTATGAAAAGAATAATGGGTCTTGATGTAGGAGATAGAACAATTGGAATAGCATTTAGTGATTTAATGAAGATTACTGCTCAAGGTTATAAAACTCTTATTAGAGAAAGTAATAAAAAAGATATTGATGAGTTAAAAAAGCTAGTTGAGGAGAAAGATGTAGATACCATAGTTTTTGGTCTTCCTAAAAATATGAATGGAACAGTAGGACCTCAAGGTGAAAAAGTAATAGCTTTTTCTAAGAAAGTCTCAAATAAAATAGAAGGTATAAAAATTGAATTTTGGGATGAAAGACTGACTACTGTGGCTGCAACAAAATCGCTTATAGAGGGTGATGTGAGTAGAAAAAAAAGAAAAAAAGTAGTAGATATGTTAGCGGCAAGTTTGATTTTGCAAGGATATCTTGATAGACTTAAGAATATGTTTTAAAGATGATTTTATATATAAAAATAAATTATAAGAAGAAGGTGTTTTTATGAATGAAAATGAAAATATAGTAGCATTAGTAGATGAAAATGGTGAGGAAACTAGATTTGAAGTAGTTATGACTTTAACTGCAAATGATATGGATTATGCAATACTACTTCCTATTGAAGATGATGATGAACAAGCTTATATATTTAGAATTGAAGGTGAAGAAGAAGATCCAAAGCTTATGCCTATTGAGACTGATGAAGAATATGAAGCTGTGTTAAAAGAGTATGAGGAAATAATGAAAGAAAATTAATATTATATTTTTTTAAAACAATAAGCAGTATAGGGATAATGTATTATTCTTATATTGCTTATTATTTTTTTAGAATATTTTTTTTATTTAGAAATTGACTTAAAAGATATTGTTAATTGAAAATTAATTTTTAATTTTTAAATATCAATTGAAAACATTTAAATTTCATTTAAGAAGATATTTTGAATAGGTCTAAAGAAATAAAAATATTGACTTTTATTATCAATTGGAATATAATCTTATTGTAGTTGAGAATGATTTTAAATATATTTTAAGGAGAAATTGCCATGAAATTATCTAATATAAAAAAAGGTGAAAAGGTAAAAATAATGTCGATACCAGATGAAAATATAAGAGTACAAGCTATAAGAATTGGTCTTTATGAAGGAGCTAAATTAGTATGTTTTGAAAAAATACCTTCAGGTCCAGTTATATTAAAAAATAGATTTCAAGAGATTGCAATAGGTAGAAATTTAGCAAATAGCATAATGATAGAGGCAGTTTAGGAGGAATAAGAGTAATGACAGCAAATGATAAATCTAAAAAAAATAAATTAGTTTTAGTTGGAAATCCAAACGTGGGTAAATCTGTTTTTTTTAATCACTTAACAGGAATATATGTAGATGTTTCTAATTTTCCTGGAACTACAGTTGATATAAGTCAAGGAAAGTATAAAGATTATATAGTGATGGATACACCTGGTGTTTATGGTGTATCTTCTTTTAATGATGAAGAAAGAGTTGCAAGAGATGTAATTCTTGAAGCTGATATAATTTTAAATGTTGTAGATGCCCTTCATTTAGAAAGAGATTTATTTTTGACACAACAAATAATAGATATGAATAAACCGATTATAATTGCACTTAATATGATGGATGATATAAAAAGAAATGGAATAGAAATAGATATAGAAAAATTAGAAGAAAGACTAGGTGTTCCAATTGTACCGACTACTGCGATAAAAAAAGAAGGTCTGTTGGAAGTAGAAAATAGATTAAAAGATGCAAAAGTAGGAAATAGATTAAATATAGTCGAAAATTTAATTGAAAAGGTAAAAACATATTCAAAAATAGATTCTAATAGATTGATGATTTTAGAGGAAGATGAAAATATAAGAAAAAGAACTGATTATGATAAAGATGATAATCATAGAGAAGAAATATATAAGGAAAGAAGAGTTCATATAGATAATATAATTGAAGAAGTCATAAAAGAATCAAATGATGGAATTGATTTTAAAACAAAATTAGGACGTATGATGCTAAGACCAATTACAGGAATACCAATACTTTTATTTGTGCTATATTTAGTATATCAACTAATTGGAGTTTTTATAGCACAAACGGTTGTAGGATATACGGAAGAAGTTTTGATGGGAACTTATTATCATGATTTTATAATGGGAGTACTTGGGTATAAATTTGACCAAAATAGTTTTTTGGGATTCCTTTTATTTGGTGAATTTGGTGTTTTAACAATGGCGCCTATATATTTACTTGGTTTATTAACACCATTAGTTATAGGTTTTTATTTTATATTATCAATACTTGAAGATTCAGGTTATTTACCTAGAATAGCAGCTTTGGTTGATAGATCTTTAATGTATATAGGGCTTAATGGTAGAGCTATAATTCCAATGATTTTAGGCTTTGGATGTGTTACTATGGCAACAATAACAACTAGATTACTTGGTTCAAAGAGAGAACGATTTATAGCAACGTTATTACTTGGACTATCAATTCCTTGTTCTGCACAGCTTGGTGTAATTGCAGGTCTTATTGCAAGGTTAGAATTTAAATATATATTTATTTATATAGTTACAATGATTTTAGTGTTTGGTCTTACTGGAGTTTTATTAAATAAATTTTTGCCAGGAAAATCAACTGATTTATTAATAGATTTACCACCACTTAGACTACCAAAGATGAGTAATGTATTTAAAAAGACTTATCAAAAAACATGGCAGTTTATGCTAGAAGCAGGACCATTATTTGTTCTTGGTGGAGTTATAATAACAGTACTTGATTATACTGGTTCATTAGATGCGATAATTGCTTATTTTGAACCATTTACACAGGGTGTTTTAAAATTACATCCAAAGACTACACAAACATTTATAATGGGTATAATAAGAAGAGATTTTGGTGCGGCAGGTCTTAATAATTTAGCAAATCAAGGTCTTTTAAATTCAGCGCAAATTATGGTTTCTCTGGTTATAATAACTTTATTTGTACCTTGTATTGCAGCTATTTTAGTAATATTTAAAGAAAGAAGTATAAAGGAATCGGCTATAATTTGGTTTGGAAGTTTTATTATATCATTTGTAGTTGGGGCTATATTATCAAATTTGATGATTTTTATTTAGGAGGAAATTTTGAAAATTAAATGTCAAAATTGCAACATGCCAAATGATGAAAAAAATATAAGATGTGTTAGATGTAATTCTTTAATAAGAGATTTTAGTTGTAAAGGTAGTTGTCAAAAATGTAAATTAAATAAGAATTGTGATAATAAACTTGACAAAAAAAAATAGTTAGATTAAAATTTAATTGAAAAGAATTATTAATTGAAAAGTTGTAGGTGGTATAGTGAACGATAAAATAGAAGAAATAAAAGAAAAATTAAAAGCTAAGGGTTTTAAGTTGACGCCTCAAAGAAGATGCATAATAGATGCAATGATGAATTCTAAAGGGGAACATCTTAGTAGTGAAGAAGTTTATAATATAGTAAAAATACCTTGTCCAGAAATAGGCTTAGCAACAGTTTATAGAACATTACAGTTGTTAGATGAAGTCAAAATTGTATCGAAACTTAATTTGGATGATGGTTGCTGTAGATATGAGATAAATTTAGACCAAGACAGCCATTCACATCATCATCTTATATGTAAAGAGTGTGGTAAAGTTATAGAAGTAGAAGATGACTTACTAGATGAATTAGAACAGAAGATAGAATCTGAATTTAATTTTGAAATATTAAACCATGATGTTAAAATATTTGGTAGATGTAAAGATTGTAAATAGTATTTATATTAAATAGTATTATCAAAGGAATTTTTTGATTCTCTTGATAATACTATATTAATATATTTAAATTTTCAATTTTAGGTTTAAAAATTGAAGCTTTAAATATATTAATATAGCTTATAGAAAGGTTTAAAGCACTATTTGTTTTGTATAAAGCTATAATATATGTTAAAATGAAAAGGTATTAAGTAATGGTTGGTCGGAGAGAAACTATTACTATTTGAAAATGTTTATTAGGGCGGATTTATCTTTAATGTTTTTTTGTACTGAGAAGTATTGGGAAAAATCGTGCATATATAGAGAGAAGGAGTTGAGTTTTTTGCAAAAGAAAAATACAAAAATAAAAGTCATGCCTCTGGGAGGAATGAATGAAATTGGAAAGAATATGACTTTAATCGAGTATAAAGATGAGATTATTATAATCGATTGTGGTCTTAGTTTTCCAGAAGAAGAGATGTTAGGGGTAGACATAGTTATACCGGATATTTCTTATGTTTTAAAGAATAAAGAGAAGGTTAAGGGGATATTTTTAACTCATGGGCATGAAGACCATATTGGAGCATTACCTTATGTTTTAAAGAGAATAAATGTACCTATTTATGGAACTAAATTAACTTTAGGTTTATTAGAATTTAAATTAAATGAGCACAGAATAAAGAATGTAAAATTAAATGTTGTAAAGCCTAGAGATATAATTAATGCTGGAAATATGAAAATAGAATTTATAAGAGTAAATCATAGTATACCAGATGCATGTGCGCTTGCTATTCATACAGAACTAGGTGCTCTTTTTCACTCTGGAGATTTTAAGGTTGATTATACACCAATAGACTCTGATATAATGGATTTGCAAAGAATAGCAGAAATAGGTAAAAAAGGTGTTCTTCTTATGTTTGCAGAAAGTACAAATGTTGAAAGAGAAGGCAGTACAATGTCTGAAAAAAGTGTTGGAAATACACTTGATGAAATTTTTTCAACAGCAAAAGGAAGAATAATAGTGGCTTCATTTGCATCAAATGTTCATAGAATTCAGCAAATTATAAATTCAGCAGAAAAATATAATAGAAAAGTATCTGTTTCAGGAAGATCTATGGTTAATGTATTTGGTGTTGCAAGTAGCCTTGGTTATTTGAATGTAAAGGAAGATACAGTAATAGATATAAATGAAATTGATGATTATAAAAAAGAAGAAGTGGTAATTATAACTACTGGTTCGCAAGGAGAACCTATGTCAGCGCTTTCAAGAATGGCAACAAATGAACATAGAAAATTAGACATAAGAGAAGGCGATTTAGTAGTAATATCAGCGCATCCAATTCCAGGTAATGAAAAACTAGTATCAAGAGTTATCAATCAGTTATTTGAAAGAGGAGCAGATGTTATATATGAAGATGTTCATGTTTCAGGTCATGCTTGTAAGGATGAATTAAAATTACTTCATAGACTTATAAAACCAAAGTATTTTATACCTGTTCATGGTGAATATAGACATTTAAAACAACATAAAGAATTGGCTATTAACCTTGGGATGAGTGAAGATAGAGTTAATATACTTTCAAATGGTTCTGTTTTTGAAATAGACAGAGAAGGTGGAAGCATAACAGGAACTATACCAAGTGGTAATATTTTAGTTGATGGACTTGGTGTTGGAGATGTTGGAAATATAGTTTTAAGAGATAGAAAACATCTAAGTGAAGATGGACTTATGGTGGTTGTTGTAACTATCAATAAAGAAGATGGAATGGTTTTAGCAGGACCTGATATTATCTCAAGAGGTTTTGTATATGTAAGAGAATCTGAAGATTTAATGTCTAGTGCTAAAAAATTGGTTAAAAAATCATTAGATGATTGTATGACAAAAAATATTAGAGAATGGGCTTATTTAAAGAATACTATAAAAGAAGATTTAAAATCATTCTTATATGAAAGAACTAAAAGAAATCCTATGATTTTACCAATAATAATGGAAGTTTAATAATTTTAGCTTTTAGTATAATCTTATGCTAAAAGCTTTTTAAATTTTAATTTAATTAGTTTTAATAAATTTTTAAATTAGTAATTAAAGATAGTTTTCATATGAAACTATTATATAAAAAGGAGATTAAAATGGATATTTTTGATATGTTAATAAGTGTACCTGCAATTTTAATAGCTTTGACTGTACATGAATATGGGCATGCATTAACTGCTTTTTTGTTTGGCGATACTACTGCAAAAGATCAAAATCGTTTGAGTTTAAATCCCTTAAAACATATTGATCTAGTAGGATTTATAATGCTTTTAGTTGTTAAATTTGGATGGGCAAAGCCTGTTCCTATAAATTCTAATAATTTTAAAAACAAAAGATTAGGACTTTTTTTGGTTTCTTTATGTGGACCTTTGTTCAATTTTTTAACAGCGATATTAATTGGCTTTATTTATAAATTTTATTTGATGAATTTTAATATAAATAATTATATTATAAATACATTTATAGCTTATTTATTCTTTTTTAATATTGGTCTTGGTGTTTTTAATTTAATACCACTACCACCATTAGATGGATCAAAGATTTTATATTCAATTTTACCTAGAGATTTAGGTTTTAAAATCATGGAAAATGAAAAATATTTAAATTTGATACTAATAGCACTTCTTATTACTGGAGGTATTTCAAAAATACTAAATCCTTTGGTTGATTTTTTTCAATCTTTAATATTCAAAATTTTAATTTAGAGGAGGAAAAATTTTGATTTATAAAATAGCTTTAGATAATTATGAAGGTCCCCTTGATATACTTTATGATATGGTTATAAAGAAAAAAATAGATATATATGAAGTGTCTTTGATTGATATTATAAATCAATTTTTAAAGTATATAAATAATTTAAATGAAATAGATTTGGATTTAGCTGGAGAATTTGTATTTTTTGCAAGTAAGCTTTTGGAGATAAAGTCAAAATATCTTCTTAAAAAAGATAGTGAGGAAGAAGAAGAAATAACTAAAGAATTTTTTGACAAAATTTTAGATTATAAAAAATATAAGAATATTGCGGATAAATTTAAAGAAAAAATAGTTTTGCAAAAAATTCCGCTTACAAAAAAAAAGGAAGAAATATTTTTTGAAACTGTTTTGGATTTGGAATCGATAAAAATAGAAAATATGATAAGCTATATGCTTAAAAAAGAAAATTTAACAAAAAGTAAAACGGATGATGAACAAAAATTAGATATAATATATAAAACAAAATTTATATCGATAGAAGAAAAAATGGAGCAAGTTAAAGATATTTTGCATATGGAAAATATAATATCGTTTAAAGATTTAATAACAGAGGATTTAAAAGAAGAAATTATAGCAACATTTATTTCTATTTTAGAATTGGTCAAATCAAGGGAAATAAAAGTCATTCAAGATGATTTGTTTTCAAATATAAAAATAATGAAAGTGCAGGTTTGATTATGAATAGGGAAAAATTAAAATCAATAATAGAGTCTATATTATATGTATATTCAGAACCAATATCGATAAAAGAAATAAAAACTATGATAGATTTAGATTTAGATAATGAAGAAATAAAAGAGAGCATGAAAGAACTTATAAAAGAGTATGAAAACAAAGGGATAAATATAATTAAGCTAAATAAAAAATATCAATTTGTAACAAATGAAAACAATTATAAGTATTTAAAAGCTTTATTGAATCCTCAAAAGAAGAAAAATTTAACTCAAGCTTCATTAGAAACTTTGGCTATAATTGCATATAAGCAACCAGTAACTAAGGTGGAAATAGAAGAAATTAGAGGTGTTAAATGCGATAAATCAATTTCGACTTTGATTGAAAATAATTTAATTTTTGATGCGGGGAGATTAAAAAAAATAGGAAATCCTATAATTTATAAAACGACAGATGAATTTTTAAGAATATTTAGTTTTGAAAGTATAAAAGATTTGCCTAGTCTAGATATTAAAGGGGAAATACAACAAAGTATATTTGATAAAAAATAAAAAAAGAAATTAATAAATTAATTTCTTTTAATATCAATTAAAAAGACGGTGGGGTAGAAACCCATATTAAGATAGTTTCTTTATTAGAATTGTTTTCTATTTTATGTTCCCTATCAGGTTTAAAATAAAAACTTTCTCCTTTTTTTACTTTATATTTTTTACTACCAACATATAAAGTAATAGAACCTTTTATTACATAACCAAATTCTTCACCGTTGTGAGGTAAATCTAAATCAGTTTTACCAAATGGTTTTAATTCCATTAAAATTGGTTCCATTTCATTTTTTTGTGAATTTGGAATCAACCAATGAATTTTGTGATTTAGTTCTGAATTTATAGATTCATAAATATCATCTTTTTTATATACTATTTTTTCATCTTCAGATTCATTAAAAAAGGATTTTAAATCAGTTCCTAATGCTTCTAATATATCCATCAAAGTTGCTATAGAAGGTGATGTAAGATCCCTTTCTATCTTTGAGATAAAACCTTTTGTTAAATCGCATCTTGATGCTATTTCTTCTTGAGTTAAGCCATTTAATATTCTTAACCTCTTTAATTTTGCTCCAATTTGCAAACTTACCACTCCAATAAATTATAAAAATAACAAATATTAATATATGAAATTTTTTCTTTCATATTACTAATATAACGAATAATGAAAAAAAGTCAAGTGAAATCAAGAAAAAAGGAGAAGTTTTATGAGAATTAACAAATATATTGCCAAATCTGGACTTTGTTCAAGACGTAAGGCAGAAGAACTGATAATTAACAATGAAGTAAGTGTGAATGATGTTTTGATTAAAGAACTTGCTTTTAAAGTAGATGAAAAAAAGGATATAGTAAAAGTTAAAGGAAAAATTATATCTATTAAAGAAGAGCTTGTATATTATCTTCTAAATAAACCTATAGGATATATAAGTAGTGCAAAAGATGAAAGAGGAAGAAAGACGGTAATAGATTTATTAAAAGAAGTAAAAGAAAGAATATATCCAATTGGAAGATTAGATTATGATACATCTGGTCTTTTATTGCTTACTAATGATGGAGACTTAACTTATAAGATAACTCATCCAAAACATAATATAAATAAAGTATATGAAGCATATGTAGAAGGAATTCCAACAAAAGATGAAATTTATTCTTTTGAAAAAGGACTTAATATAGAAGATTATAAAACGAGTAAAGCTAAAATAGACATTATAGATATAAAAGGTAAAAACTCCGTAGTTAGAATAACAATACATGAAGGTAAAAATAGGCAAGTAAGAAAAATGTGTGATAAAATAAATCACCCTGTGATAAAATTAAAGAGGGTGAGTATTGGAAATATAAAGCTAAATAATTTAAAAGAAGGTAAATATAGACCATTAACAAATCAGGAAATAAAATATTTATATAGTTTGTAATTTATATTTGTGGAGGTTTTTTTATGTTAGAGATAAAAGTTTTGTCTAATGAAGAGTTTTTAAATAAAAAAGATTTATTCAATAAAGATTATGATTTAGAAAATACAATGTTTATATTAGAAAAGAACGATATAGTTGGATATTTAGAATTTGAAAAAAATACTCTATATTATATGATAAAAGACATTGAAACTAAAAATGATGATTATTTATTGAAAGATGGACTTGTAAAATCTATGATTAATTATATAGATTTAAATGGTGTTTTGACTTTAATAATCAAAAAACATAACAATGAAGATCTTATAAAAAACTTAAATTTTAAAAATCTTATGGATAATAATTTATATGAAATAAATGATTATAAAAATTATAGCTATATAAATGCTGTAGAATTTTTTAGTTCTTCTTGTAATTGTTGCAAAGGAAAGTGTTAATATGAATTTAAATAGATTGTTTGATGATTTTAATGTGTTTTATAAATTTATATTAAAAAGCAAAATTAAAGAAAATGATATTTGTATAGATGCAACTATGGGAAATGGTAATGATACTTTATTTTTAAAACAATGTATTGGTATGAATGGTAAGGTATATGCTTTTGATATTCAAAAACAAGCGTTAGAAAATACAAAGAAAGTATTAGAAGAAGCAAAATTATATAATAATGTACATTTAATTAATGATGGACACGAAAATATGAATGAATATATAAAAGAGACTATAGATTTTATAATATTTAATTTAGGGTATTTACCTAAAGGAGATAAAAATCTTATAACCAAAAAAGAAACTACAATAAAAGCAATTGATGAATCTTTAAAATTATTGAAGAAAAAGGGGATTATATGTATAATGTCTTATTATGGGCATGAAGGTGGTATGGATGAAAAAAATTCTTTGATTGATTTTTTAGAAAAATTAAATTATCTTGAATATAATATTATAAAATTTGATTTTTTAAATAAAAAAAATAGTCCGCCTATATTGTTTTTAATAGAAAAGAAATAAAAATATATAAAAATATTTTTTTTTAGAAATAAAAAAGGAGGTAGATGATGAATATTTTGGTAACTAATGATGATGGGATTTTTGCAAAAGGAATTTTAGAACTTGCAAAAATAGCTTCAAATTTTGGAAATGTATATATTGTTGCACCTGATTCTCAAAAAAGTGCTATCAGTCATGGTATAAGTATTAACAATCCTATTATGGTTAAAAAAGTTAAAATAGAAAATTTTCCCGAAGCTTATTCAGTTTCAGGAACACCTGCTGATTGTGTAAAAATAGGTTATGAGGAGATTTTGAAGGATATAAATATAGATTTAGTTTTAAGTGGAATAAATATAGGACCTAATTTAGGAACGGATGTTATTTATTCTGGAACTGTTTCAGCAGCGATAGAGGCATCAATTATAGGTGTTCCTGCTATTGCATTTTCTTATAATTCGCATGAATATGACTCTAAAAAATATATGGAAGCTAGAGAATATATAAAAGATTTTATGAAAATGTACGAAGAAGATATGGATAAGTTTAAGAATATAGTTTTAAATATTAATATTCCTAATTTAAAAGAACAAGAGTTCAAAGGCTTCAAATCATGCTTCTTAGGAGAAAGAAAATATGAAAATGCTTTTGTAAAAAGAAAAGATCCTAGAGGAAATAATTATTATTGGATGTATGGTGAACCTATGGATGAAGAAATAGAGGGTAGTGATTTGTATTATATAAAGAAGGGTTATATGACAATTACTCCTATAAAATATGATTTTAATGATTCAAAGAATGTTAAAATTTTAGAAAACTTTTTACAAGGAAAAGGTTTAACAATTGAATAAAAGTATGTGTATACATGCAAAAGAAAGATTTGGATTCAAAAAAATGGAATGTTTTTTTGGATTCTTATTTTTTTTGTTTTTACCCAAAATACAAATCTAAAATTATGCCTCTGATATAGCTAGATTAAACCCTGTAATGAATTTTTTATTTCAAAAAAACATGTTTAAAATTAAAAATGAAATTTAAATTGCATTTTTGAAAATTTTTTGATACAATCAAATTAAATTTTGAAAGTGTGTTATTTTTAAAACAAATGAAAACTTATTTCAATACATAACATAAAAAATAAAAAAGTTTAATAAGTAATAAGAAATAAAGAGTTTAATAAGTAAGACATATTTTAAATTTATTATTAATCTATGGTTTTGAGTGATTTAAAAAGTTAATACCATTTGATTAAGGAGGGAAAGAAAAATGAGTAAAAAACTTGTAGTTGAAAGAGATTGGTGCAAGGGTTGTGGAATATGTGCAGCTTTTTGTCCGAAGAAGATATTAGAAATAAAAGACGAAAAAGTGCAAGTTACAAATTATGATGAATGTATATACTGCGGGCAATGTGAATTAAGATGTCCAGATTTTGCTATTTACTTAGAAAATAAATAATAAGGGAGGAAGTTAAAATGGCTAAAAATGTAAAGTTACTTCAAGGAAATGAAGCTTGTGTTCATGGAGCGATATATGCAGGTATGAGATTTTTTGCAGGATATCCAATAACTCCTTCTACTGAAATAGCAGAAGTTTCATCTGTTGAATTACCTAAGGTTGGTGGGAAATTCATACAAATGGAAGATGAAATTGCAGGAATGGCTGCAACTATAGGTGGAGCTATAGCTGGTAAAAAAGCGTTAACAGCTACTAGTGGACCTGGATTCTCATTAAAACAAGAAAATATAGGATATGCTGCAATTGCAGAAATTCCATGTGTTATTGCAAACGTTCAAAGATGTGGACCTAGTACTGGATTACCTACATCACCATCTCAAGGAGATGTTATGCAAGCTAAGTGGGGGACTCATGGTGATCATCCAATGATAGCTATATCACCAACTTCAGTAAAGGAATGTTTTGAGTTTGCAGTAAAAGCATTTAATTTTGCTGAAAAATATAGAACTCCTGTAATTTTATTATTAGATGAAGGTATAGGACATTTAAGAGAAAAAATAGTTATTCCTAAAGAAGGAGAACTTGAAGTTATAGATAGAAAAAGACCAACTTGTAATCCAAGTGAATATGAACCTTATGGATATACTGATGATTTAGTACCTCCTATGGCTGATTTTGGAACAGGTTATAAATATAATATTACTGGTTTATTCCATGATGAAGTTGGATTCCCTGTAAATAGTACAGAGGTTGCAGGAAAACAATTGGATAGACTTATGTCTAAAATTGAAAATAATTTAGATGATATAGTAATATATGATGAATATATGTTAGAAGATGCAGAGTTTGCTTTTGTTTCTTATGGTTCAATGGCTAGAACTTCAAAAGAAGTAGTTGTTGCTTTAAGAGAAAAAGGTGTTAAAGTTGGTTTATTTACATTAAAGACGATTTGGCCGTTCCCAGAGAAACAAATAGAAGATTTAGCTAAGAAAATGAATAAATTATATGTTGTTGAAATGAACTTAGGTCAAGTTTTAGAAGAAGTTAAAAAAGTTTCACAAGGTGAATGTGAATTAGAAGGTATTAATAAAGCGAATGGTGAAATGATAACACCAGATGATATTTTAGCTAAATTTGGAGGTGGAATAAATGCCTAGTCAATTAATAAAAAATAATTTTAGAATAGATAAACTTCCACATATTTGGTGTCCAGGATGTGGTCATGGAATACTTATGAGAGCTATTACAGTTGCTATTGAAGATTTGGGATTAGACAAAGATAAGGTTTGTATAGTTTCAGGTATTGGATGTTCTTCTAGAGCAGCAGGTTATATGGATTTTAATACATTACACACTACTCATGGTAGAGCTTTAGCTTTTGCGACTGGTGTTAAATTAGCGAATCCAGATTTACATGTTATTGTAATAAGTGGAGATGGAGATGCTTCTGCAATCGGAGGAAATCATTTAATTCATGCTTGTAGAAGAAATATAGATATAACTGCTATTATATTTAATAATAATATATATGGTATGACTGGTGGACAATACTCGCCTACAACTCCAAATGGTGACAAAGGAACTACTGCACCATATGGTAATATAGATAGACCTTTTGATATGTGCGAATTAGCTTGCGCTGCTGGAGCAACTTATGTTGCTAGAGCTACTGCTTACCACGCAAATCAAATGATTAATTATGTTAAAAAAGGATTAGCTCATAAAGGATTTTCTTTTGTAGAAGGTATCAGTTCTTGTCCTACTTACTATGGTAGAAAGAATAAAAAAGGAACTTCTGTAGATATACTAACATCTTTAAAAGATACATTTGTTGATCTTAAATTAAAAGATAAATTACCAGCTGAAAAATTAGAAGGTAAAATGTTTATGGGTGAATTTAAAGAAACTATTTTACCAGAATATACAGATGAATACCAAAAGATAATAGATAGATTAAAAAAATAAACTCCCAAAGTAGGAAGGAGAGAACGATAATGAAAAAAGAATTAAGATTAAGTGGTTCAGGTGGACAAGGACTTATCTTAGGTGGAATAATATTAGCTGAAGCAGCTATAAATTCAGATATGAATGCTGTACAAAGTCAATCTTATGGACCTGAGGCAAGAGGTGGAGCAAGTAAAGCGGAAGTTATTATAAGTGATGAAGAAATACATTTCCCAAAAGTTAGAAAACCTGCTTTTTTACTTTGCTTAACTCAAAAGTCATTTGATAAATATTCAATAGATTTAGCAGATGATGCCATTTTAATGGTTGACTCTAGTGTAAATATAGGTGATAATGTAGTTACAAAGAATATTTATTCTGTACCTATATTAAAGACGGCTGCAGAAAAAATAGGGCGTTCCATGGTTGCTAATATAGTTGCTCTAGGAGCTATAAGAGAAATAACTAATGTAGTTAGCCAAGAAGCTTTAAAAGAAGCTGTTTTAAACAGAGTTCCTGCTGGGACGGAAGATTTAAATGCAAGAGCACTAGAAGAAGGAGCGCTACTAGTTAGAAAATAACTTGAAAGAGGCGTTGCTAATGGATAATGAAAATAAAGATTTGATTGTTTTAATAAAGCAAAGTTTTCCTAAACTTAGTAAAGGACAAAAATTAATAGCACAATTTATTTTATCAAATTATGATAAAGCTGCTTTTATGACAGCTGCGAAATTAGGTAGAATGGTTGGAGTTAGTGAATCTACAGTTGTTAGGTTTGCAAATGCACTTGGTTTTGACGGTTATCCAAGATTACAAAAATCTTTACAAGAGCTTATTAAAACAAAACTTACAACAGTTCAAAGAGTAGAGATGGCTACAGATTACTCAGACGATTTTAATATCTTAAATAAGGTTTTAAAATCAGATATAGAAAATATAAAAGGAACACTTGAAGATCTTAATCCAAAAGTTTTTGAAGAGGTAATAGACGATATAAAAACGGCTAAGAGGATATATATAGTAGGTCTTAGAAGTTCGACTGCAATAGCAGAGTATTTAGGATTTTACCTGAACTTGATACTGGATAATGTTGTGGTTGTAAGCTATGGTATTAGTGATGTTTTTGAACAAATTGTAAAAGTTACTAAAGACGATTTGGTTATAGGAATTAGTTTTCCAAGATATTCAACAAAAACACATGAGCTTTTAGACTTTGCTAGCAAAAAAGGTGCAAAGGTGGTATCTTTAACAGATAGTCATTTAGCACCAATTGCAAGCTTGTCTAGTAGAACGCTTATAATAAAGAGTAACATGGCTTCTTTTGTTGATTCATTAGTTGCTCCTTTGAGTTTAGTTAATGCACTTATAGTTGCGATTGGTATGAGAGAAAAGGATAAAATAAAAAGATACTTTGACGAACTTGAAAGTGTTTGGAAAGAATATAAAATATATGAAGAGAAATAGTATTTACTATTTCTCTTTTTTATAGTTACAAATTATTTAAAGCTATTGTAAAAACTAAATAAGTAGATTATACTATAATAGAAATTGTAATTTTTGGTGGAGGGAATTTGATGAAGAAAAAAATTTTAGTATTCTTAATGAGTGTGTTTCTTATAATCTCATCTGTAGCTTGTAGTAATAATTCTACTGAGGTTAATGAAGAAACAAAAGTAGTTCAAGAAAAAAGTGAAGAAAAGCAAGAATCTAGTGAAGTAGCAAAAGAAGAAGAAAAACAAGTAAAATCAGAAGAAACAAAGAGTGCTAAAGAGACGAATGTTGTTTATATAAGTGCTAGTAAATTAAGAGTAAGAGAAGATATAACAACTACATCTGAGGTTGTAGGTGATATATTAAAAGGTAAGAAAGTAGAAATACTAGAAGAAAAGTCTGATGAAGAAGGAAATCTGTGGTATAAAGTTGAATATGAACCAAGTAAAACTGGTTGGATTTTTGCTAAATATACGGTCACAGATTTAAAAGAAATATTAAGTGCAGATTTAAAAAATATCGATTTAGAACCAATTGAAAAGAATTTAAACATAGAAGGAAACGAAAGAATTAAAGTAAAAGGTGTTTATGTTACTAGAAATTCTGCTGTTGGTAAAAATTTAGATTATCTATTAGAACTTGTAGAAAAAACTGAGATAAATGCTTTTGTTATTGATGTAAAAGACGATTATGGTGCAATGCTTTTTGAAACAAAAGCAGCAGAAAAATATAATCCTATAGCTAATAAAAAAGCTATAACAAAAGATATAGAAAAACTAATGACGAAATTAAAAGAAAAAAATGTTTATACAATTGCAAGAATAGTATCGTTTAAAGATCCACTGTACACAAATGCACATTTAGATAAAGCAATCCTTAAAAAAGGTACTAATACACCATTTAAAAGTTCAGATGGTCTAAGATGGGCGTCTCCTCATGATAGAGATTTATGGGATTATAATATAGGAGTTGCAAAAGAAGCAGCCAAAGCAGGATTTAATGAAATTCAATTTGATTATGTTAGGTTCCCAGCTTCAAATGGTGGAAAATTAGATGCTTCATTAGATTATAGAAATCCATTAAATGAAAGTAAGCCTGAAACTATACAAAAATATTTAAAATATGCAAGAGAAGAACTAAAAGACTATAATGTTTATATAGGCTCAGATGTTTTTGGTTTAGTTGGATCAGTAACAGATCATATGGGAATTGGACAGTATTGGGAAGCTATGAGTAATGCTTCAGATATAATATGTCCTATGATGTATCCTAGTCATTATGGTAGTGGAGTATATAACTTAAAAACACCAGATGCAATGCCATATGAAACTGTTTATAAATCAACTTATGATTCTATAAAAAGAAATGAAAACTTAGAAACTCCTGCGATAATAAGACCTTGGATTCAAGATTTTACGGCTTCTTGGGTTAAAGGACATATTAGATATGGACAAAAGGAAGTAAAAGCTCAAATAAAGGCTTTAAATGATTTAGGAATAGAAGAATATATGCTTTGGAATGCAGCTAATAAATATAGCTTCTATAAGTAGATAGATCGATAAAAATATCTAAAAATATTATGTTTTTAGATATTTTTTTATTTGAAAAGAAAACAGTATATTTTAAATATTGAATTGATTTTAAATATTAAATAAATTATGCTTTGGGCTTAATAAATTAATTAATAAAAATATCTAAAACATATTGACAAAAGGCTTATGAAAACTTAAAATATTAAATTGAGTTTAACTAAATGAAACTTAAAGTTTACTAAAAATAAAGTATTTTAAATATAAATTTTTGTATGAAAGTGGGTGTCATTTTGAATGATGTAGAAATATCTAAAAATATAATAGTTTTAAAAGATATAAATAAAAGTTTTGATGATAAAAAAGTTATAGATAATATAAATTTAGAGATAAAGCAAAAAGAGTTTATGACGATTTTAGGGCCTAGTGGTTGTGGGAAAACGACAACTTTAAGAGTTATAGCTGGTTTTGAAGTTTTGGATGAAGGAAATCTTTATTTTGAAGATGAGGAAATATCTAAAATTCCAGCACATAAAAGACAAATAAATACTGTATTTCAAAAGTATGCACTATTTCCACATCTTAATGTATATGAAAATATAGCATTTGGACTTAAAATAAAGAAAATTGATAAAAAAATAATAGATGAAAAAGTTAGAAGAATGCTTAAGCTTGTTAATTTAAAAGGGTTTGAAAAAAGAGATATCAACTCACTAAGTGGAGGACAACAACAAAGAATTGCAATAGCTAGAGCTTTAGTTTGTGAACCAAAAGTACTTTTATTAGATGAGCCACTTGGAGCACTTGATTTAAAATTAAGACAAGAAATGCAATTAGAGCTTAAAACTATGCAAAGAGAACTTGGAATTACGTTTATATATGTGACTCACGACCAAGAAGAAGCTCTTACTATGTCAGATAGAATAGTTATAATGAATGATGGGAATATAGAGCAAATAGGAAGTCCTGAAGATATATACAATGAACCTATAAATAAATTTGTAGCTAAATTTATAGGAGAAAGTAATATTTTAGAGGGTATAATGATAGATGATTATTTAGTTTCAATTGAAAATAAAAAATTTAAATGTTTAGATACTGGCTTTTTAAAAAATGAAAAAGTAGATATTTGTATTAGACCTGAAGATATAGAAATATCAAAAGAAGAGGGGCTTATTGAAGGAACTATACAGTCGATTTTATTTAAAGGAGTCCATTACGAAATTATTGTAAAAGACGATGAGGATATTGAGTGGATGATTCATACAATACATCATTGGAATAAGGGTGATAAAGTAAAATTAAAAATAGTAGAAGATGCAATTCATGTAATGAAAAAGGAGGGCTAGATATGAAAAAAAAATTATTAGCAATTCCTTATGGTCTATGGGGTTTTTTCTTTACTATAGTTCCATTGATAGTTATATTAGTATATAGTTTTTGTTCAACAGGAACTTACGGAGATATAATATATAAATTTACTTTAGATAATTATAAACTGTTTTTAGAGCCAATTTATTTAAATGTTTTAAAAAAATCATTATTATTAGCTTTTGTTAGTACACTTTTATGTATAGCACTTGGATATCCAATGGCTTATATAATATCGAAGGCTAATAAGAATAGAAGGAATTTAATGGTTATGTTATTTGTTTTACCTCTTTGGACTAATTTTTTATTAAGAACATATTCTTGGATGGGTATATTAAGAGAGGGTGGAATAATAAATAATATTTTAATAACATTAAATATTATAGATAAACCTATAAAAATGCTATATACAACGGGAGCAGTATTACTTGGAATGGTATATAACTTTTTGCCATTTATGGTTTTACCGATATATTCAGTTCTTATAAAAATAGATGATAAATTAATAGAAGCAGCAAAAGATTTAGGGGCAACTGATTTTGAAACTTTTACAAAAATAATATTTCCATTAAGTATACCTGGAGTAGTATCAGGAATATTGATGGTTTTTATGCCTGCGGTCAGTACATTTGTTATATCAGATCTTTTAGGTGGAGGTCAAACTGTTTTACTTGGAAATCTAATTCAAAATCAATTTTTGATGGCTAGGAATTGGCAGTTTGGATCTAGTATATCTATGATAATGATAATTTTGATACTCCTTTCTATAAAACTAACATCTAAATATCAAGATGAAGAAGGGGGCGGAAATCTATGGTAAAAAAAGTTTTAAAAAATATCTACACATCTTTAATTTATTTATTTTTATATTTACCGATTATTCTTCTTATTGTATTTTCATTTAATGATTCTAAATATAAAGGATCTTGGGAAGGATTTACGCTAAGATGGTATAAGGAATTGCTTAGAGATAGTAGTATAATGGACGCTGTATATTATACTTTTATGATTGCGATTATAGGTTCGATAATTGCTACCATTTTGGGAACTATAACAGCTATAGCTATAGATTCTATGAATAAAAAATATAAAAATATTTATATGAATACAGTGTATTTGCCGGTTATGAGTCCTGATATAGTTATAGGTATATC
>JAOARY010000052.1 GCA_025210335.1 Peptostreptococcaceae bacterium
AAATTATAGAAACTAATCCAGGTGCAAAAATAAAAATAGGTTCTTACTGGGAGCATCACGGAAACATTCATGAAGATAGCCAAACTATAGTTGAAAATTTAAGTTATGCAAAAATTAAATATTTAGATAATGACTATGAAACGGAAATTGAATATAAAAAATTAGAAGGTGATGATCTTGAATCAAAATGCAATTAGAGAACAATCAAGAAAATTAAAAAAGAAGCTAAAGAAAATGAGCTTAAATCAAGTAGAACGTTTTGTTTTTAATATATTTACTAATGCAGGTGATGAAGTAGCAATTGCTTTTAAAGAGGAATTACATGAACAGTATGGTATTGGAGAAAAGAGATTTAAAAAGTTACTAATAGGAGTTAATAAAAGACTTAGAGATTTAGATTTAAAAATTGAAAAACAAAATAAAGAGGAGGAATAAAGAATGTTGAATTTAGAAAGTAGTGTAAAAGATGTTATAAGCAAAAAATTAGAGGATGGAACTATTGAAATGCTTATTGAAAAGGAATTAGAAAAAGGGATTCAAAATGCATTAAATAGTTTGTTTGGCAGATATAGCGAAGTATCTGAAATGCTTGAAAAGAAAATAAAAGAGATTATGAATCAAATTATTGAAAATATGGATTTCAAAGATCATATAGTCAAATTAGATAGCTTGGCTACACAAATAGTAAAAGAATCAACTTTTGATAACAACAAGATATTAGAGAATTTTAAAACACTTGTTAGTGTAGAAGATGTAGATAAAAAAGAATATGAAATAACAGAGATATTTGAGAAATGGTGTGAGTATGCATCTAAAGAAGTAGATACAGATAAATTAGATATTGAAGATCATGAATCTTATAAAAATATAAATGTTTCTTATGAATTCAATGAAGATAAAAGCAGTCATGGAACTATGAAATATGCCTCTATTGATTTTAAATGTGAAGAAGATGAAGATTTAGATTTTAGCTTTAATCTTTATACATTTTCTAATAATGATTATTACTCTATTGAATCCAACTATTTTTATAACATTCCATCATTAAGACATTTAAATGAGTTTCAAATATTATTATTAAAACTAGCTCAAAACAATGTAAAAATTCATATAGATTCAGAATATGAAACTTTAGATATAGAAGTGGAAGCTGAACCAGAGTATTAAAAACGATTATTAATAATAAAAATCAAATAAATAATTTTTATTCAGAAGTAAAACATTAAATCATAATAAGGGGTTGATTGTATGTATTTTAAACTAAATAAATATCATAATGAGGAATTCTTTAATAAGAGTGAAAAAAGAAAGATACAAACCACTACACAAGCTCAAAAGGTATTAACAAAGATATCAAAAGAATTAGATTTACCAAGTAGTAGTATTGTTTTAAATTTTAATTTCTGTAAAGTAGAAATCTTATTTGAAGATAAACAAATAAAAAATAAAGAGTTTTTAAAAGCTTTAAATAAAAGAGTATACTTTGATACTTTAAAAAAATTAAGAAGTAATAGCAAATATAATAAACCAATAAAAAATATTATAGAGGAATTTGGTTTAAATGATTTAGAGATGCCACCAGAGATTTTATTTAGATCAGAATCAGAATTTAAAATAAGATCACTAAGAGGTGAATTTACTACATCAAGTTTTATAGCTAATGATAATTTATATCTCAAATTTGAAAGTTCAAATATATTAGTAAAACCACCAAAAGGATTTCAAGAGATAAAAGCATCTAAATATTATAAGGAATTAGAGAGATTTAAAGAAAAAAGATTAAGTCGTATAGTTTAAAAATCAAAATAAAGAGGGGTTTTATCCCCTCTAATATAAAAACAAAAAGAGAGGGGTTAACAAACATGAATGAATTATTAAATCAAAATGAAAAGATGTATTTAGAAAGTTTTGAAGTAGCAAATATGATTGGGAAAAAGCATAAAGATTTACTTAGAGATATTAGAAAATATATAGATTATTTAGGTGAGAGCAAAATTGAGCCGACCGATTTCTTTATTGAAACAACTTATAATGACATTCAAAACAAAATACAGCCTTGTTATAAATTGACTAAATTAGGATGCGAACTAATAGCAAATAAATTAACAGGTAAAAAAGGAGTCTTATTTACTAGTGAATATGTAAAAAGATTCAATGATATTGAAGAACATTTAAAAAAACAAATGAAACCAATGAGTGCAATGCAGTTGTTAGATTTACAATATAAAGCTTTAAAAAATCATGAACAAAGATTTGATGATTTTGAAAATAAAATAAATAAACTTGAGAACAATTTACCACTTTTCGCAGTCGATTGTAAAGAAATACAATCAACTGTTAAAAAAGTTGGAACTAGAGCGTTAGGTGGTTATAAAACACCTGCTTATAACAATAATTCTGTTAGAAGTTCTATATATTCAGATATTCATAAACAAATTCGTAGAGAATTTAATGTTAATAGGTATGAAGCTATAAAAAGAAATCAAATAAATCAAGTAAAAGAGATCTTAAGTGATTACAAACCACCTTTATTTTTAAGAAAAGAAATAGCCACTTTAAATAATCAATTATCAATTATTAAAAATTAAAAAGAAAAAGGAGATGTTTTTCATGAAAAATACTAATCTTAATAAAACAGAATTATGGGTAGCAGATTTTTCAAAGTCAGATAATGAACTATGGGATATAGAAGTAGAAGCTAATAGCAAAGAGGAAATAATAAAAAAAGGTACTGAATATATAAAAGAATTAGAAATAGAAGAAGATGATGATAGTGATTATAGAATTTTTAGAATAGGAACTATGCACAAAGTAGATATTCCAACTATAGATTATGATGAAATAGTTGATACTGTAATAGATAAAATGTATGAACGTACAGAGCTTGCTGAAGATTTTTTAAGTAGTGTAACAAAAGAACAAGAAAAAGAGTTAGAAGCTGATATAAATCATATATTTAAAAATTGGATTGATAATAATAACTTAGATCCAGGATGTTTTGTAATTCAAGATGTAGAAGAAATAAAAGTTGAAATAGAGAAAGATAAATAAGAATTACTATATTTAACTTTAGCAAACCCCATTTTTGGGATCTGCTAAAAATAAAAGATTAAAGAGGTGTTTTAATTGATAGAAATTAATACTTTTGATGATTTACAAAAATATTTATGTTATTTACCTCTGGTAATAACACAAGATATTGATAAGAGGATTACAGATTGGTTAGCAACAGGTGGAACTTTAGAAGATTCATATATAAAACAACAATATAGATATGCTAGTAATTATTTAAATAGAACTTTTGAAAGAAGTGATCTAAATTAAGTTGTTTAAAAAATGTTAAATTAAGCCAAGCTCAACTTTGAGCTTGGCAAATAAAAAAGGATTTGAATGAATATGAATCAAATATCAAATAATAAAATTAATCATTATTTAAATAGTTTAGAAATATCAAAAATGATAAATAAAAAGCACAAGAATTTTCTTAGAGATAT
>JAOARY010000053.1 GCA_025210335.1 Peptostreptococcaceae bacterium
AGGTACTATAGTTCCAACACTTGCCGCTGTAAACATATTGGCTGCCATAGCAACACCAACAACTGCACCTAATTTAAAATCTTTTAACCATATAAATGAAACTAAGCATATTATAACACTACAAATAATTCCAACTGTAGCACCAACACTCATTTCTTGAAATATTGTTTTTAATGTGTTTTTTGAATCCACATGTCCTGTTGCAAAACCTCTAACTGTAAGAGTTGAAGATTGTGTTCCTACATTACCTCCCATACCAGTAAGCATCGGCATGAAAAATGCAATTGTTGGAAGCTGAGCTAATGTACCTTCATAATTTCTTAATATATTTGCAGACAAAAGGCCTCCAAATAAAGTTACTATAAGCCAAGGTAATCTTGCTTTTACTGAACTTTTTATTCTTAAAAGTACATCATCTTCTTCTAAATACTCAGTTTCAGACTCAGAAGTACCTGCAAATTTATAAATATCTTCAGTCGCTTCTTCTTCTATAACATCTATGATATCATCAACTGTTATAATACCTCTTAATCTTTCTTGAGAATCTACAACCGGTATTGCAAGCAAATCGTATTTAGAAACCTTTCTTGCAACTTCTTCTTGGTCATCACTTACACTCGCTGTTATAAGACTTTCTGACATTATATCCTCTATTAAAACATTAGGCTTAGAAACAATTAGTTCTCTTAGTGATAATACTCCTACTAATTTATCATTTTTATCAAGTACATAAACATAATAAATTGTTTCCGCTTCAGGAGCATTTTCCCTTAATTCTTCGATAGCTTGATATACCGATACATTATCCTTAACAGATATATAATCAGTTGTCATAATACCACCGGCAGTATCTTCATCATAAACTAATAACTCTTTTATATCTTCTTTGTCATCTTCATCTAAAAGATTTATTATTTCTAATTGTTCCTTTTCTTTCATCTCACTAAGAAGATCAACCATGTCATCTTGAGACATTAAATCTAAAAGTCTTTTCTTTTGCTCTATATCAATTTTTTCAAATATATAGCTAAATGTTTCAAAATCAAGTTCATCAAGTACTTTACCTGCCAAATCCCAAGAAAGTACTTCAAAAACTTTTGTCTTTTTTAGATCTTCTAATTCAATTAAAATCTCTGCTATATCTCGGGGGTGGAGTTCTTGCATATATTCATTTAATTCTATTATTTTATCACTTTCTACTAGAGCGTTTATCTCATTTAATAAATCACTTTTGTTTATTCCTTCGCTCATAAAAGCACCCCCTAAATCATTTATCTATCTTATTTACTTTCGTATCCAAAATTCTTAATAAAATTAGATTTATCTCTCCAATTTTCTTTTACTTTTACCCATACTTGTAAATTAACTTTCGTATTAAATAATGCTTCAATATCTTCTCTAGCTGCCTTACCAATACCTTTTAGTTTTCTACCATTCTTACCTATAATTATTCCTTTATGCGAATTTCTTTCACAATAAATAACCGCTGATACATCTATTATATCTTTTTCTTGTCTTTTTTTGATTTTTTCTATTTCAACAGCAATGCCATGAGGAACTTCTTTTTCTGTATATCTTAAAACTTTCTCTCTTATAAGTTCCGATATCAACACTCTTTCTGGTTGATCAGTAATCATATTAGATGGAAAATACATAGGTCCTTGTTTTAAATAACTCTTTAAAACTTGTAACACTCTAGTTGTATTCTTCCCATTAAGTGCTGATATTGGTATTATCTCTTTAAATAAATCAAGGTTATCATATTTTTTTATAAGTTTAAATAATTCTTCATCATTTAATTTGTCTATTTTATTTATTATAAGAATTATATCAACCTTAGCAGATCTTAAACTTTCTATTATAAATGAATCTCCTTTTCCTATTGATTTTGATTCATCTACAACATATAGTATAACATCAACATCTCTAAATGAAGATTTTGCTTCCTTAACCATAAATTCACCTAATTTATTTTTAGGTTTATGAATTCCTGGTGTATCCAAAAATACCATTTGAACTTCTTCTTCTTCATTTGTATAAACTGCGTGTATTTTATTTCTTGTCGTTTGTGGTTTATCACTCATTATTGCAATTTTTTCACCTATTAAATTGTTCATAAGAGTTGATTTTCCTACATTTGGTCTTCCTATAATACTTATAAATCCTGATTTAAAAGCCATTTATTCCTCCTTAAGAATCTAAATCTTCCTTTGTAAAGCTATAAGGCATCATTTCACTAGCCTTATATACTTTATATTCCTTATTTGAATCTCCAACAATTATATCTATATCTAATCCAAATTCAATTATTACTTGTCTACATATTCCACAAGGATAAGTATAATCATTTAAATCACTCGCAATTGCAATTGCTTTAAAATTTTTATATCCTTCTGATACTGCTTTAAATATTGCCGTTCTTTCTGCACAATTAGTTCCACCATAAGATGCACATTCAACATTGCATCCAGTAAATATTTTGCCTTCATCTGTTAATAAAGCTGCACCAACATGAAATTTAGAATAAGGTACATATGCGTTTTCTTTTGCTTTTTCCGCTAATATAAGTAATTCTTTATAATCCATTTATATCATCTCCTATTTTTTGTTATATCTAGCATTCCGCCTGATACGACTAATTTTATAGCTTCTTCTACTGATAAATCTAAATATATTATATCTTCCTTTGGTACCATTACAAACATTCCTGAAGTAGGGTTTGGTGTTGTTGGTATAAATATCGAGATACACACCTTATTTAATTTTTTTGAGATAAATTCAGGAGCATCTGCTGTTACAAAACCGATTGTATATATACCCTCTTTTGGGTACTGAACTAAAATTGCACTTTTAAAACTATTTTTTTGATTTATTCTAATAGCCTCTAAAAGCTGTTTTATAGATGCATATACAATGTTTACAAGTGGCATTTTATGCATAAAATGATCAAATAAATGAAATATTTCTTTACCCAAAACATTCATAGCAAAAAGACCTGTTATAAATATTAAAACAACCGTTATCAAAAATCCAATTCCGTAAATTGGAAAACCTATCAAACTTTCTAATGGTTCTCTAAACACCACATCAATTTTATTCAATAACCAAAATATAAGTGATATTGTAACTGATGCAGGCAAAATTGTTATAAAACCTGTTATAAAAATTTTTCTTATACTTTTTGTTTTCTTATTTATATGTTTTCTCATACAAAAACCCTCCCAAAAAAATGGGTGCATTTTAGATTATATCAAATTATAGTCAATCATCCAATGCTTATTTAAAAAAAAGATATATAAAACACTAACATTAAAACAATGCCAATTATACTTCCAAGTATTACTTCTACTACAGAGTGTATCTTACCTTCAATTCTACTTTGTGCCACTAATAAGGCTAAAAAATAACTAATTACTATTATCCCTATTTCTTTTGTTAAAAAAAGTACGCTTGTAGCAAGTGCAAAAGCAATAGCACTATGCCCACTAGGAAGTCCACCCTTTAAATAGTTTTTTGCATTATTCTTATTTTTTAAAATAACTACAAATATAACAACTGCAATTGCAGTTAAAAATATTATAAAGTTAATATCTGGGACTGCCTTAAGCACAAGCATTTCTGCTTTTAACTCTACTTTTTTGAAAAATACTAAAAAACCTACGATTAAAGCGTTTAATGACGCTATTAAGACTATACCCGCTGATATGTCTTTAATCATCTTTGCTAAAATAGAAAATTCTTGTTTTATTAAATCAACCATAATTTCCATTGCAGTATTTATCATCTCTGTTATAAGAACAAAAGATATAGACATAAACAAAAGTAAAAATTCAAATTTTGAAATATCAAATAAATAACCCAATATTAATACTAATGTGGCTATAATAAAATGTATTTTCATATTTCGCTCTTGTTTTACTGCTGTAAATACTCCTGCTATGGCGTGATTTAAACTGGCTATAAAATTGTTATTTTTATATTGCTTATTTCTTTTTTGCAAATAAAATCACATCCTTTATGCTTTTATTCTCTTTTTATACCCAATTTATTTAAAACACTCTTTTCTTTTTCTCTCATTTCTTTTGTATTTTCATCTGTATCATGATCATAACCCATTAGATGAAACATACTATGACAAACCAAAAATAACATTTCTCTTTTAAAACTATGGTTATATTCCTTACTTTGTTCCAAAGCACGCTCTAATGATATTACAATATCACCTAAAGTCTTTTCTTCTATAAACTCTTCATCTTCCATTGGAAAAGATAAAACATCAGTAGCTTGATCTTTATTTCTAAAATCTCTATTTAATATTCTTATTTCTTCATTATCAACAAAAGATAAACTTATTTCATAATTTAAATCAATTTCTTCTTCATTCATAGATTCTATTATTACTTTTTTTATATCTTCTATCAAATCATTTTCTACTTTTATCTTATTTTGTCTGTCATCTATAAAAAGCTCCATCTTATTTCTCCTTTTTGTTTTCAAATTCTTCGTATGCATTTATTATTCTTTGAACTAATTTATGTCTTATAACATCCACTTTTTCAAAATAATTAACTTTAATTCCTTCAACTTTATTTAATATTTTTAATGAATGTACTAATCCTGAGTTTTTATTTGAAGGTAAATCTATTTGAGTTATATCACCAGTTACAACTACTTTAGACCCAAAACCAATTCTAGTTAAAAACATCTTCATCTGAGCTTTACTAGTATTTTGTCCTTCATCTAATATTATAAATGCATTATCTAAAGTTCTCCCTCTCATAAAAGCAAGAGGTGCTACTTCAATCAAACCTCTTTCCATATATTTATCAAATTTTTCGGCACCTAAAAATTCAAATAACGCATCATATAAAGGTCTCAAATAAGGATCTACTTTATCTTTTAAATCCCCTGGTAAAAAGCCCAAAGCTTCTCCAGCTTCAACAGCAGGTCTTGTTAGTATAATTCTGTTAACTTCGCCTTTTTTAAAAGATTTAACAGCCATAGCAACAGCTAAATAAGTCTTTCCTGTTCCAGCAGGTCCAATTCCAAAAGTTAAAGTATTATTATTTATATTATCTATATATTGTTTTTGATTTATAGTTTTTGGTTTTACAGGTATTCCCTTTGTATTCATACATATTATATAGTCTAATTGTTCATTTAAATTATCTTCCACTTTAAATTTAGATAATATATAAGATATATTTTGTTTATTTAATTTATTTTTATTTTCTACCTCTTTTTTTAATATATTTAAAACTTCAAAAGCTTTTTTTATATTATTTTCTTTACCTATCAAAACTATATTAGATTCTCTTAAAACAATATGTATATTAAGCTTTTGCTCTATTAGCTTTATATTTTCATCAAATTTTCCAAATAATTCTCTTTCAAATTCTTTATTATCTACTTTAAATTTCATTTGACTTTCCAAATTAAACCTCCATATTCTTTATGTCTTTTTTCTTCTTTAATAAATACCGCCTTTTAAATTATAACATTTATATTTATTTTTTTCTTCTTTAGTTTCATTAATTTTTGTAATAAAAAAAACTGTTTTATAACGAATTTATCATTATAAAACAGTTTTTAATACTAATTCATATCTATATTCTTTTTACAACTTGGACAAACTATATCTATATTTGAATCCAATAATATATCTTCATCTAAATTTATAATTTCTCCACAATCGCAGTTTATAGAAATAAAATTAAAATCATCTTCTTCATAGTCTTCATCTTCGTCTTCATATTCTAAAAAATTTTCTTTCAAAAATTCATTTTCAGATTTAAGATTTGATAAAACATCATAAAAATCATCTAAAATATCTACTATATTTAAAATAACTTTGTTTTGTGCTTTATCTTCAGACTCATCTAAAGATTTGGATAATAATTTTAAATTATTTAGTTTTTCTTCTAAATATTCCATATTATCCTCTTATACTCTTGATAAATATTCACAAGTTCTTGTGTCAATTTTTATCTTGTCACCTTCGTTTATGAATAATGGAACTTGAACTACTGCACCAGTTTCAACTGTTGCTGCTTTAGTTACATTACTTGCTGTATCACCTTTTACACCAGGTTCAGTTTCAGTAACAACAAGCTCAACAAAGTTAGCTGCCATAACTTGGAATGCTTTTCCTTGATAGAATCTAATTACAACTTTATCATTTTCCTTTAAGAATTTAATAGCTTCTTCAACTTGTGAATGTTCTAATGGAATTTGATCATAAGTTTCTGAATCCATGAAGTAGTATAATTCTCCATCGTTATATAGATATTCCATTTCCTTAGTTTCTATATGTGCCTTAGGATACTTATCATTAGGATTGAATGTTTCCTCTCTTATAGCTCCTGTTTTTAAGTTCTTATACTTAGTTCTTACAAACGCAGCACCTTTTCCTGGTTTAACATGTTGAAAATCAACTATTAAATAAGGTTCTCCCTTTATTTCAAAAGTAACACCTTTTCTAAAATCTCCTGCTGAAATCATTAAAAAATCCCTCCATATTTAATTGTATTTATAAAACTATAAATAGTTTCTTTTTTAAACAGTCACTATTTATAATACCACAAATCTTTTTAAAATAATAGGGTCTAAAGCTACTATATAATTGATATTAATAAAGATTTTATATGTTTATATTATGAAGATATATAATCATATCATAATCTTTTTTGATATTTTTATATTTATAATAAAATGTAATTTGTAATAAATTCTCTTTTAGCTTTTTTATCTCCATATTATCTATAAACTCACTTATTTCATAATATCTATTATCATATAAAGCATTACCTTTATATACAAGTTTGTTTCCTTTTATAGCAATAGAAACTACATCTAAATGATTGTAAAAATAAATTTCTTTTACTACATCTTCTTTAAAATTATTATAAATTTTAAATTCATTTTCTTTTGTTTTTATTTTTAATATATTTTTAGTATAGATTAACTTTTTATCAATAAAATTTTTAGTGTTTATAAAATTATTTAAAATAACAGTATTGTAATAATTGTTTTTAATATCTTTATTTTCAAATGTAAATATATTATATGCTAATATAAGGCAAATCAAAATCACATTAAACATCATAAGTATCTCAAAAGAAATAAATCCTTTATCATTCATAAAAAACACCCTTATATGAAATTCTTCCACTCATAGGAACTATAGTGATTTTATATAATTTATTTTCTTTTTTATCCTTGATTATTATTGTCTCACCTCTATTTAAATATCCTCCATTTTTTGAAAACTTAATATATTTTGGTGCTTTTAAAAAGTTTATATTAGAAATTGAATTTATAGATTTACTATAATCTTTATCAATAATAAAATCATAATTGATATAAGATTCATTATTATTTATAACAATCAAAGCATTATTATTTCCTTTCATATTTTCAGATTTTATAATTTCTATATTCGTTATAAATTCCTTTATAAAAAAATCTACTTTAATATCTCTTAATCTATTTGAAAACATAAAAAATATAAATATTAAAGATAAAATAAATATAGCAATAAGAACTTCAATCATCACAAAACCGCAATCCCAGTAATTCTTTTTCATTTTAATTTAATTAAATATCCTTTAGTCAAAATATTTTTCTCCTCTTCAAAATTTTTCAATTTAATATTTTCATCAAAAATAGTAAGAATAATTTTGTATTTATGCTTTCTTTTATATTCACATATTATATTTATATCTAGATTTTCTTTTAGTATTGATATATTTTGCTTTTCTAAATAAATTTTATATTCACTATCTTTTAAAGTCTTTTTAATATCTTTTTCTTTTGATTTCAAAAAAATTCTATATTCTTTATTTAAATCAATACAATCTTTTGGTTCTGCTATTTTCTCTTTTTCTTCTTCTAAATTATTTATATATTCCAAAAAATCTTTATTTATACTTAAAATTTTTTCATATAGTAAATTATAAGAATAGTCAGTCAAACTTTTTGTTAGATATTCTTCTTTTTTTAAAATATAATAATTATTTATTATTTTTTTATTAAATTCTAAATTTATAAAAGAAAAAGCAAATATTAAAAATATCATATTAAAAATAATCACAAAAATTAATGAAATATTTCCTTTATCATTTAAAGTCTTTATAGATTTTAAATTCATAATTTTCCTTTGTTTTTTCTTTAAAAGAAATATATATTTCATAAAATTTAACTCCTTGCTTAGAATAGATAATTTCCATACTATCATATTCATGATTCACCAAATTTAAGAATTCTTCTTCATCACAAGAATTTATTATATTTATTTTATTTATAGCCTCATTTAAAAATTCCACTTTAGCTAGATCACTTTTTTTATTTATATTTTTTATATTTATAAAATTTAACAAAAAAAATAATATTAAAAAAAACATTGAAATAGAAAATAAAAGTTCTAAAGTAACAAAACCATTATTATTTAATTTTTTCATAATCTGTTTTTGCCTCCAAAATAAAATTGAAATCACTTACATTTTTTTTAGCCATAAAATCAAAAACATTATAATCTTTATTCTTAAAAAATATCATTATATTTAAAAATTGATTTAAATTACAATCAAATTCAATTTTTAATACAATATATTTTTTATCCTTTGATTCTTTAATATAATTCAAATTATTTATAGCTATATTTTTTTGATTGAAATAATTATTTATCTGCTTTAATTCCTCCATCAAATCTTTATTTTCAATTTCTATTTTATTTTCATTTACTGTATTTAATATCTTTTCACATTCTTTTGATAAATATTTATTTCGACCTTCATTAAAAAGAAGCATTTTTAAACTATAAATTAAAAATACACATAAAAATACTAAAATTATTAACTTAAATTTTTTCTTCATAGATTAACCTCATAATTGATTTCAAAATAATCTTTTTTCTTTTCAATCTCATCTATATTTATTTTTTTATTTTTTAAATCTATCTTTTCATTTAAATTTGTAGTTTTTATTTTCAAATAATATTTTTTTTGACTATAATTAATCTCTAATATATCCTTTTTTAGGTTTATCATTTCTCCTAATACTTTTATTTGATCATCCATATTTAAATTTTTATTTTTAATATCATATCTAGTTTTTAATTCTTGTGACTTTATATTTTTAAGATTAAGACTTTTTATTTTATCCTCTATATTAGTTCTTTGTTTTAAGGATTTTATATTAAAATACATCGATATACAGATTAATAATAATAAAATAATAATAAAATAATTTATATTTAATTTATTTATATTTCTTTGAATTTTAAATTCCTTGTATAAATCTTTCAAAGTATTTCCTCCAAAAATAGATTATGTTCTAAATTATCATTTATTTTTTTATTCAATTTTAATTTATATATATGTGATTTATCAAAAATATATTCAAAAAAATAAGTTTTTATATAAAATTCCTTATATTCTTCAAAACTAGATAATAAATCAGTTATAATATTTATTTTTAAGTTCATATTTTCAAACAAATCTATCCATATACTTATATAATCTTTTGGCACACAAAGCAATAGGCTATAATCAATATTTTTGTATGTTTTTTTATAAACATAATATTTCTTACTATCAATAGAGTATTTTTTATAATTTTTTATATATAAAAAATCAACAAATTTATTTTCTTTACTCAATTTTTTTATTTTCATCTTTGATGTAAAAAAATAAAAATTTATTATACTATTGTTTAAAAATGGCTCTAAAGCCAGTTTTATTGTATTTTCATCTAAAATATAACCTTTTTTATCAATAGGTAAATCTATAAAACTTATATTTTTTTCCTTTATATATATTTCATTTTCAATTAAATATATATTTAATTTATTCATCATCTTTACTTTCCTTTTCTATTTTAAATAGACTTTCTTCTTTTTCATCATTTGTTTTTAATACTTCAATTTTATCCTCATCAACTTCCAATGAAAAATAATCAAATTTTTTATCTTGGGGTTTTAATACCTCTAAAAGATAATTATTTTTTATTAAAATTTCTATATTTTCACAATAACCTTTATCTTTTATTTTATTAGGATTAGAGTTTAGATTATTTTCATTTTCACTTATATAAAGCTCTGCTGATTTTGCTATAATCTTAGCTGTTGCTAAATCACTTTTATCTTTTGATTTTTCAATAAGTCCAAATATATTAGGACTTGCAATAGCTATTATAAAAGTAATTATAGTTATACTCGCAAGCATTTCCATAAGAGTAAAACCATCATTATCTTCATCAAATTTCTTTAGGAATAATTTTAATTTATTCAACAAAATCCCACCTTTTAAAAATCCAAATTAGAAATCATTGTATAAACAGGTATTAATACTGATAAAATTATTAAAGTTATAAATAAACTTATAATCATTATTGATATTGGTAATATTTTTTCTTCAATATTTTCTAATATATAATCCAAATTTTCTTCATATTCTTGTTCTAGTATTTCAAACACTTTATTCTTATCTCCAGTTTCAAAAGATATTTTAAAATAATTTATATATTTTTTATCTAATATCTTATATTTTTTTAATAAAGAACTTAAATCATTCCCCTTATATAACTCTTCTTTTAGAAGAATTAGTTTTTTATTTTTTGTATTTTCAGCTAAAAATTCTATGATTTGCAAACTATTCAAATTCGCTTTTTTTAAAAAACTTATCAATTTTACAATCTTATAATTATAAATTAATTTATTTAGTTTACAAAAAAATATATTATCTAAAAAAGATAGTTTTTTATCATTAAATATCATGAATATAAATAAAAAATTAAAAAATAAGAATAAAATTATATTATTTTTTATAAATTTTGAAATAGCAAATATAAGTTTTAAAAAAATATTTATATCTACATAAAACCCATCTATAAGTAATTTAATATTAGGTATTAAAAATGCAAATATAAATAAAAAAACTAAAAATGATGTAGATAGAAGTATTTTGGGATAAAATAATTTTGAATTTAATTTTTTCTTATGTTTTTTCATTTTTTTATAAAATTTAATAAGATAATCAATAATAACTTCTTTAGAATCAACAAATTCATTTAGTTTCAATATATTTAAATAATAACTATTTAATTTTGTTTTTTCTTTTGCAAAATCTGATAATGACAGTCCTTTTTCTAAGTATATTTTTAATATATTGATATCTTCATCATCTAGTATATTTAGTATCTTATTTAATGATATTCCTTTTTTCAAAAAAAAATTTATATCTTCTAAAATATTTATAAATTTATCTTCTTTTATCTTTTTTTCTTTATAAAAATAATTTCTAATAATAAATACTACTTTTTTATCAAAAAAATTTTTATTATTAAAAATTTCTATTTCATTTTCTATATCAATATATATACATTTTAATTTTAAATTCAAATAATAAAATACCAAATATCTCTTCATCTTAATCACCTATATAATATAGTGTTTTTAAATACTCTTTAAATGATATTTTTCCTTTTAAAACATATGTCTTTGCTTTTTCATTAATGCTTACAAAACCTTTTTTATTTAACATAGCTTTGATATTTTCAATATTTTCATTTCTATCTAATATATTTTTTATAAATTCATCAAAATAAAATATTTCATATAAAGCTAAATAACCATTAACTCCTGTAAAATTACAATCTTTACATCCATTTTTCTTATATAAAAATATATCTTCTTTAATATTTAATTCTTTTTTTTCATAATCTGTTATTTTATATGCATTTTTACAATGGCATAAAGATTTAAATAATCTTTGTGAAACTATTCCTTTTATAGATTCCTTAATTAAATATCTATCTACACCCATTTCTAAAAACCTAATTATTGAGGAAATTGAATCTTTTGAATGTATACTTGTTAGTACTAGATGTCCTGTTATAGAAGCTTTAAAAGCTAAATTTAAAGATTTTTGGTCTCTAATTTCACCAACCATCAATATATCAGGATCTTGTCTTAAAACACTTTTAATAATATTATCAAATTCTACACCTATATTTTCATTTATTTGAATTTGCATAATATCATCAAATTTACATTCAATTGGATCTTCAACTGTCAAAATTCTTTTATCTTCTTTCGAAATATTTTTTAATATAGTGTATAATGTAGTTGTTTTACCACTACCCGTAGGCCCTACAAATACAATAAGCCCAGAACTTAAATTAGTCATTTTCATTATCTTTTCTTTTGTTCTTTCATCCATATTTATAGATTCAAAAGAAAAATCAATATCATTTTTATTTAATACTCTAATTGCAATACTTTCATCTGAAAGCACAGGTATAAAAGAAACTCTAAATTCATAATTTTTATATAAAAATTTACCATCTTGAGGCAATCTTTTTTCTGTAATTTTCAAATTAGATATTAATTTCATTCTACTTTTTAAAAGATCATAAGTGTTTTTATTTTTATTTATTATATTGGTTATAAATCCATTAATTCTAAATTTGATTTCTACAAATTCTTCATAAGGATTAAAATGTATATCACTTACATTTAAATCAATTGCAGTTTTTAATATATTATCTAAGAGTTTTACTGTATTTAATTGATTTTTTTCATCCATATAATTAAAATCAGAAAGATATAAATAATTTTTATTTTGTTTTTTTAATTCTACTTCTTTAAAATAATTATCAAAATCAGATTTTTTAGCAATCATAATATTTATATTTAAATTCAATTCATATTTTATATAGTCTATTAACCAATCTAAAAAGGGATTGAGCATAATAATATTTAATACTCTATCTTTTATGTTTACAGGTATAAAATAATATATTTTCATCAATTCTAAAGAAAATAATTCTTTTAAATCATCTTCTATCTTAAAATTTTTATATTCTATATTTTGATAACCTAAATTTAAAAGTTTTTGATTATATAAATTCCAATTGATATCTTCATTTTTTATCAGATAATCAAAAAAATCATAATAAGTAAAATGATTATTCATGAATTTTTTGCTATAAAACTCTTCATTCTTTAATATCTTATTTTCAAATACAAATTCCTTAAAATTCTTTATAAAAAAAACCTCCTTTCATCCATGAATTATTTCCAAAAATATATTTAGTAAACATAATTTCTAAAATTGTACATAAAAAAAGATATCTAAAAATAAATTTATATTTATCTTTAAATATCTTTTTTATTTATTATTTTTATCTAATTTTCAATCCAAGTATTCCAAAAACAAGGTTTAAATATATTTCTATAACCTTTTAATTTATTATTTTTAACATGCATTCTGCTATAATCTAATAAATTCATATAAGGAACGGTTTCCCAAGTTTTATTATAAAATTCCTTTACAATTTCAAATCTTTTATCAAAATCTGTTTCTTCAATCATCCTTGCAAATATTTCATCCATACTTTTTGAATCCTCATCATCCCAATTCGATATCCATTTATTTGTTCCTGTCCATGCATGTTGTACTTGTGGATCTGATACCGCTTTGTAAAAATAAGATAAATGTAAATGCCAAGTATCTTTTTTAGATCTTTTTTCTACCACTGTAGGTCTATCAAATAAATTTAATTCTACATTAAAACCTATTTTTTCAAGTTGACTCTTGAGTGTAATCGCACCTCTTTTTTCAACCTTATCATCTTGACCACTTAGTATAATAATCTTTTGTCCATTGTAATTAGATTTTTTTAATAAATCTTTGGCTTTTTGTAAATCATATTCATTGTATATTCCTTTTCCTGCATTTTCGTCATACCATATACTTGATTTAGGATATAAACATCCTTGCAAATCCCAAAATTCTTTATTTCCAATCATAGAATAACCTAAATCATCTAAATTTATACCATATGCTAATGCCATTCTAGCAAACTTATTATCAAATGGTTTATTTGCACAATTTATTATAAGCATTTCCATTCCATCAGGTTTTACAATAAGAGGCGTTACATTTTTATTTTCTAAAAGCATTTCATACTCATCCTTTGACCCTTCTTCTGCAAATAAAAACTCACCTGTTTTAACCCCTGCCATTCTTATAGCTTCTTCCTTTATTACTCTAAATTCAATTTCATCTATATATGCAATTCTTTTCCCATAAAGCCCAGAAGTCTCATTTTCATTTGGAACATAATTATCAAATCTTTTCATTCTAACATATTGATCTAATATATAATCATCTAACATATATGGCCCTGTTCCTATATGCTCTGTTATAATATCATTTTTATATTTATCTATTATTTTTTTTGGTCTTATAACAAGCTTTTGATTAGAAACATGAGATGCCAATATATTTATAAACGGTGCATAAGGCTTTTTAAATTCAAATGTAAGCTTATAATCATTATTTACTTTTACTTCTTTTAAATATGGTTTTATCATATTTCCAGCATCATTATTATTTAACCATCTATTAAATGATGCTAATACATCTTTTGCTTTCATATTTTCATTATTATGAAATAATACATCATCTCTTAAATAAACTTCGTATATCTTTCCACCTTCCAATACCTTGTAATCCTTAGCTAAATGAGGTTTAGCCTCAAATTCATCACTAAATTCAAATAGACCTTCATATACATGATTCATAACAGCAGCAATAGCCCAATCAGTAGATTTATCTGTATCTAAATGTGGTAAAGACATCTTTTGTGCTACAACTAATTTTCCTCCATATTTACTTGTTTTTTTACTTTCTTTAACTTCTTTGGTTTGACAACCTGTTATTATTAGTGTCAAACTCAAAATAAATACAAGTATTTTTTTCAAATTTTACTCCTCCCTATCTCTTTTTTATTTTTGGATCTAAATAATCTCTAAGTCCATCACCTAATAAATTAAGACCTAACACTATAATCATAATAACCACACCAGGAATAATTATTTGTAATGGTGCTACTAACATAAATTCTTTAGCTTCCGTCATCATCCCACCCAAACTAGGAAGTGGCAATTTTATTCCAACCCCTAAAAAACTAAGTGCAGCTTCATCAAGTATAGATGTTGCAAATATAAAAGTTGCTTGCACTATTATTGGTGCCAATGAATTTAACAATATATATTTATAAATTATATAAAAATCACTTGCTCCTATAGTTCTAATTGAATCTACCGCTTCTGATTTTTTGATACTCATAACATTAGCTCTAACAATCCTAGCCATCGTAGGAAAATACGAGAATGAAAGTGCTAAAATTATATTCCTCTTACCAAAACCCCAAACTGCACATAGAGTTATTGCTATTATTATTCCAGGAAACGCCATTATACCATCTAATATTCTCATTAATATATTATCTAAATAATCATAATAACCAGCAATCACTCCAATTAATATACCTAAAAAAGTAGATATTAAAACAACTAAAATTCCTATTGTTACTGAATTTCTAATACCATAAATTATTCTACTTAAAACATCTCTCCCGTATTGATCTGTTCCAAAAAAATGATTTAAACTAGGATTTAAAAGTCTTTGACTTCCATTAACCTCAAGCGGATCATATCTTAAAAAATAAGGCCCCAATAAAGCAATTATAAATATTACACAAATTATCAATCCACCAACCAATATATATGAATTTTCCTTAAAATCAATTTTTTTTGCGTTCTTTTTCATCAATAAAGACCCAATCATCAAAACACTCCTTTTTATAAGGATTTATTTATTTTTCATCAATAAATATATATTATAAATTTAATTGTACTATTATATTTATGATATAATTTTTTACTATTTCACTCTTAACCTTGGATTAAATAATACATAAGACAAATCAACAACTAGATTTATAAATAAATATATAAAAGCACTAAATATCATACAGGCTTGCATTACAGGATAATCTCTATTTATTATCGAATTAATAGCAAGTGCACCTATTCCATTTATATTAAATATACTTTCTATCACCCAAGTTCCACCTAATAATACAGCCATACTAAATCCAATTATTGTAGCTATTGGAATCATGGCATTTTTAAGTGCATGAAAAAATATCACAAAAAATTCACTTATTCCTTTTGCTCTTGCAGTTCTTATATAATCTTCATTTAATACTTCAAGCATTGAGCTCCTTGTCATTCTTGCTATTATTCCACTTTGCATAAAACCAAGTGCAATTGATGGCAGAACTAAATATTTAAAACAAGAAAATCCTATATCAAAAAAAGATTGATATCCGTAAATTGGAAACCACATTAATTTTTGACCAAAAAATAATATCAGAAGTAAAGAAAGAAAAAAACTAGGCATAGAAACTCCTAATAAAGAAATTCCTATTGTCATTTGATCTATTTTAGTTTTGTGATTTATAGCTGCAATAATACCAAGTGGTATACCTATTAAAATACCAATACTTTCACCTAATATAGCAAGTAAAATAGTAGGTTCTAATCTTGAAATCATAATTTCTTTTACATCCTTATGTAAAAATAATGATACTCCTAAATCACCTTTAAATACATTTTTTAACCAAATTACAAATTGTTGATATAGAGATTTATCATATCCTAATTTAATTTTAGCTTCTAATACTTGCTCTTCTGATGCAAAATCTCCAAGCATCATTCTTATCGGATCACCTGGCATTATTCTAGTTATGAAAAATGATATTATCATAACCATAGCTATTATAGGTATTAATAGTAGAATTCTTTTTATTATATATTTTTTCATCTACAACAACCCTTTCATAAATCTTCATTTTCATTTCCACCTTTTAATATTTAACCGATTTTATTTAAATTAATCAATTTTTTAAATACTATTTTAAAAAATTAAATTTTTATAATATTTTAATATTAAAACAAAAAAGAATGTCTAAAAATATTTTTAGATAAATATTTTTACAACATTCTTTTTTATATTTTATTAAAGAGCTCCTAAAGCCGCTATATTTAATGTATTCCAAGGCTTATTATAATGTGGCTGGAAGAAGAAATCTATAAATGCCAATTCTTCTATAGTCATATTATTTTGAATACAAACAGATAATGTATTTATAGTTTGAGTTAAATCTGCATTTGAGCAAATTTGTCCTCCAAGTATTTTCTTAGAAGTCTTATCATAAACTAATTTTAATTTTACATGCTCATAAGTAGGCATAAATTCTGGTCTATTATTTTCTTCGATTGTTATAGTATCTATATCTAAATTAAGAGATAGTGCTTCTTCCTTAGTTAAACCAGTTGAAGCCATATTATTTTCATATATTTTTATTCCTGATGTTCCTTGAGTACCCATATATTTATATTTTGGTTCTTTTAAATTAAGTCCTACTAAAGTACCCATTCTTATTGCATTTGTTGCAAGAGGTATATATTTTCTAGTATTTGTAGGATTGTAATATACACTACAAGCATCTCCTGCTGCATATACATCTTTTTTGCTAGTTTGCATATATTCATCAACAATTATTGCCTTATTATCTAGCATATCTAATTTACCTTCAAATAATGAAGTATTTGGTCTAAAACCTATACACATTATAACTAAATCAGCTTCATATTCACCTTTTGTAGTTATAACTTTTTTAACTTTATCATCACCTTCAAACTTAATTACAGTTTGGTCTAATGCTAGTTTTATTCCTCTTTTTTCAAATGAAGCTTGTGCAATATCTGTAAATTCTTCATCTAAATATTTTTTAAGTATTCTTTTTTCACTATCTACCAAAACAACCTCTTTACCATTGTCTTTAAAAGCTTCTACAAGTTCTACACCTATATATCCAGCTCCAACAACTACAACTTTATTTATATCTTTTGCTCTTTTTATTATCTCTTTTGAATGATCATAATTTTTACAAAGTAAGATATTTTCTAAATGTGAATTTTCTATTTTTGGTGTTATCGGCCAAGAACCAGTCGTAATTATAAGTTTATCAAAACTATCTTCTAAAATTTCTCCTGTTTTCAAATTTTCAACTTTTATAATTTTATTATCTAAATCAACATCTAAAACATCATGTTGCATTTTAGTATTTACACCTAAAGATTTTAATTCATCTGGTGAGCTATAAAATAATCCTTGTGGATCTTTTACAACTCCACCTACATATAATGCTATCCCACAAGATAAAAATGATATATTATCATTTCTTTCATAAACTGTTATCTTTGCATCTTTATATAAATTTGCAGCATTCTTTATAGCTGCTGTTCCTGCATGAGTACACCCTATTACTGCTATCTTCATTTTAACGCCTCCAAAATAAATATTATATGAATTAAATTTAAATAAAATTTAATATAGATAAATTATAAACGATATCAATTTAAAAATCAACACCATTTTGTAATCATTTTATTTTAATTTCCATTACCATTTAAAATATACCCTTATAATTCTCAAAAAAATCATATTAAGTTTTTTTATTTATCAAATATTTAGCATATTTAAAATCACTTATTCTTTTCTATACAAAATAAAGGTAGTACAAAAATGAATTTTTTTCATTTTCATACTACCTTTTGATTGGATATAAAAAAACACCCCGATTCTAAAATTGAGGTGTTTGTGTCACAAATACAAAAATCAAAACAAATTATATATATTTTTCTATTTCCATTTTACAAGATACTGTTATTTGATCATTTGGATTTAATTCATAAGCATAATCTATATATTCCTTTGCTTTTTTAACTTCATTCATCTGTAAATAAAGCATTCCTATATTACAAAGTATTTCATAATTATTAGGTCTATTAGCTAATGCTCTTGAAAAATACTCTAAAGACGTCTCTAAATCCATTTTTGAAGCATAACAAAGTGCTATTTCGCAAAGAGTATCAGTTTGATTTTCATTTGCCGTTAATATTTTTTCAAAATAATAAATAGCTTGGTCAACTTCATTTAATTGTCTCTTTGCAAGACCGACAAAAAATATTAAATTCCACCAATCTGAATAATCTTTTAATAATGGTTCTAATTTTTCAAGACCTTCTTTTGGATGTCCGTTTATAACAAGATTATAACCTTCTTCATATTCAACTTTATATTCTAAATCGTTTAATTCATTTAATACTTCAACTTTTTTATCATCATCAAGCCCTTTAGCCACTGCATCTTCCCAATTTAACTTTGCCTTTATATATTGTTGGTTTTTTAAATACAAAAATCCTAAATTATAATAAGAAAGTGCAAAATCAGGATGCTTCGAAACTATATATTCTAATTTTTCTAAAGCTTCTTCAAAGAATAGATTTTCTTTTTCTTCATCCTTTGCTTTTGAATACATTTTTAATAAATCAATACAAACAACACAATAATTATAAAGTCCATTTAAATTATTGGGATTTAAATATAACAATGCTTTTAGATATATTAAACCTTTTAAAAATTTACTATCTTTTGCAAATTCCAAAGCTTTAAAACCTATATAATCTTCTATTTTTTCATCATATAGATAAAGTATCTTTTTATACTCTTCATTATATTTAAATTTCGAATCTATACCAATTATATTTAAAATCCCTTTGATTATAGATGATATTTTTATTCCTTGTTCATCATTTTTTACTAAATCAACTAGGTCATCATTTAATATAGGTACTTCAAGACCATTTTTTGGTATATTATACCCTTTTAAATTAAATTCTGCATCTTCTTTTATAGTTATAAACGATATATTTTGCGTTCTGTCTATAAGAATTTTTTCTATTTTAAATTCCATAAAAAACCTCCTAATAATTAAGTTCTACTTTATAAAATCTAGCTTTTTCTATTATATCTTCTTTTAAATCATATATAAATAATATATCATTTTGATCTTTTTTAATATCTTTATAATTACTTTCTTTTAAGCTTAAAATATCATAAGAAAAAGTTTCAAAGCTAACGTCTTTTATTATAAACTTAGCTGGTACATTCACCTTATCTTTTAAATATTTCTCCAAATTACTTATCTCTTTTAAAAATTTATGACATAAATCCTTATAATCTGCTATATCTATTTTATTAAAAATCTTTGGTATTTTATTTTTTTTGCCAAGAGTCATATAATCAAATTTAAGCAAGTCTTTAAATAAATCTATATAATCAATTTTTTTATCAAATCTATTTAATAAATCAGATTCAAAATAATCTAATAGTATTTCATACAGTTTATTTATTCCTAATGATATATCAAAATAATCCTTATTTTTAAAATACAAGCTAAATTCATCAAAGAATAAAAACGGATTATTTTCATATAGATTATTTATAATAAATCTTAAAGAAGTGTTAAAATTTTTAGAATTCCAATATATCTCTACTATTTCTTCCACTTCTTTTAGTTTTTCTAATTCTTCATACTTAATATATTTTGTTTGTAATATTTCATAAGTAGGATAATCTCTATATAAAAAACCATGTATTTCTTCTTTTGCTTTAATTTTAGTGCCTTTTAAAACTTTTAAAAATCCTAATTGAACATGACCAACATCTAAATTAAAAACATCATTAAAAGATTTTTTAAATGATTCATAATTCTCATATGGAAGACCTGCTATCAAATCTAAATGCTGATGTATATTTTCATAAGATTTTATTTTCAAAACATTTTCTTTTAATTTATTAAAATCCTGATATCTTCCAATTTCTCTTAATGTCTTTTCATTTGTTGATTGCACACCTATTTCAAATTGAAATAGCCCTTTTCTTGCATATTTTAATTTATCTATTATTTCCTTTGATAAAACATGTGCTGCAATCTCTAAATGATAATTTATATTTCCATCATCTTTTTCAATTAAAAAATCTAATAATTCTAATACTCTATTTTTTTCAATATTAAAAGTTCTATCTATAAATTTTATTTGTTTTACTCCACTATTAATCAGATTTTTGATATCCGATTTAACTCTATTTAAAGAAAAAAATCTAATGCCATCTAATGTAGATGACAAGCAATATTCACAATTAAAAGGACAACCTCTGGATGTTTCATAATATATTATTTTATTTTTATATTCATCTTTATTAATATTAGAATAAGGGCTTTTTATTAAATCTAAATCCTTAATAAATTCTCTATCTTCATTCTTTATTATTTTATCATTCAACCTATAAGTTAAACCCTTTATTTCACTTAAAGGTTCATCATTAGAATATGCTCTTATAAATTCTTTGAATGTAAATTCTCCCTCACCTCTAATAATATAGTCTATACAATCATTTTCTAAAAGTAACTCTTTTTCCTCAAATGAAACTTCTGGACCTCCAAGCAAAATCTTTATATCTTTTTTTATTTTTTTTAAACTTCTTGAGATTTTTAATGTCTCTTCTAAATTCCAAATATATGTTGAAAAAATAATCAAATCAGATTTTTGTTCATATATTTTATTTAATATGTAGTTTAAATTAGTGTTTATTGTAAATTCTTTCAATTCTATATCAATAATATCTTCAACTTGTGCTTTTAAATATCTTATTGCTAAATTAGTATGAACATATTTTGAATTTAATGTTGTTATTAAAGCTTTCATTAAACTCTCTTCCTTTCTTAAAATATAAAAATCCTCTTAAAAATGAGGATTTTTATATAAAAATTATATTTTTATTTTAGCTTTCCAATCTTTTAATAAGCTCTCTTTCATCACTATCTGCAAGTATTGAAAGCTCACTTACTATACTTTTTCTTAAATTTATATATTCAGCATCCCCAGTTTGTTCATATGTAAACTCTAAGGATTTTAATATTAATAGTAAATCTTTTCGAGATATTTCTTCCAAGGAAACTTTATTAAAATTCTCCATAGTATCTCCTTCCTTAAATTTATTGTTAAATTCAAATAAAAACTATATTCTTATATTTTGAACCTAAATTTATAATACCCGGTTTTAGCTTTTAAATAAACATTTAATTTATTTTCTTTCTTTATATCCAAAATCAAAACTTTGTTTAAAATTGAATCTACAAATTCATCATTTATTTTTGAGTTTTTTATTTTTTTTATATCTATTTTTGTATCTATTTTGGTTGGATTTATTTTTTTTATTCTTATTTTGTAAAAATATTTATAAAAATTTATAAAAAATTCATCATTGGAATCTCTATATGAAATATCTTTAATTTCATACTGATTTAATGTTGCTAATAATGCTTTTGATATATTACAATTTGCTTTTTCTTCCTTAAAATTTTTAAGGCCTATAAAAAACACATCTTCACCATTATACATATTAAAATCTACCTTGATTAAATCATTTATAAATTTTATCTTTGCTTTTTCAAAAGATATTTGATTTTCTTTTTTATCTTCTTCATTTTTAAGATTTTTGACATACTCAAGTAAACTTTTTAGATATTCCTTTTTATCTAAATCCTTGTTTTTAATAATTTCTTTAAATATATAATTATATGAATATAGATATATTAAATAAGAGTATGTATAATTAAGACCAATTTCCTTAACATACATATCATATAAATCTTTTATCAAAATTTTAGATTCATCTAATTCTCTTACACAAAAATATATCGGGAAAAATGAATTTAAATCAAGAGATTTAAATTTTTCTTCAAAATAAAATTTATAATAATAAATCTCATTTTTAAAACGTTGCTCATCAATATTATAAGAATTATTATAATATATAATCTTAGAATTTATAATAAAAAAATCTTTATTAGTCTTGTCTAAATTCGAAAAAAACCCCTTAAAGGCATTGAATAATAAATTTTCCATAAATCACCTCAAAAAAAAATGCAGCCGAAGCTGCCATAATATAGGGGGTGGTAGCAATAGAAAATACTGCTACTACTCTGTCTAAAAATCTGTCTTTATTATTATATCCCTATATCTATCTCTTTAAACTTAAAATTTACATTTTTTGTGGAGCTTCTATTCCTAATAAATTTAATGTATTTTTTAATGTATCTTTAAATGCTTTTACTAACGCAAGTCTAGCATTTTTTAAATTCTGATCTTCAACATTTATATGATTATCATGATAGAATTTATTAAATGCTTTTGCTAAATCTACAGCTAATCTTGATATATGATGAGGCTCACATTTTTTCATTGAAAGCTCAACAATTTCTGGTAATCTTTGTATTTCTTTAATTATATTAATACTATCTTCATTTGAAATACATGTATAATCTATATTCGAAGCGTCAAAATCTCCTGCTTTTTCTAAAACAGAACAAGCTCTAGCATGAGCATATTGAACGTAAGGACCTGTTTCACCTTCAAATGATAATGTCTTCTCCCATGAAAATACATAATCTTTTATTCTATTATTATATAGTTCTTGGAATAATACTGCACCAACTCCAACTTGCTTTGATACTTCTTCTATGTTTTCTAAATTTGGATTTTTTACATTTATTATTTCTTTTGTCTTTTCAATAGCCTTGTTAAGTACATCCTCTAAGAAAACTACTTTTCCTTTTCTTGTTGATAGGGTTCCTTCTTCTAATGCTACCATACCAAATTGTACATGTAAGCAATCTTTTGCCCAATCATGTCCCATAAGTTCAACTACTTTCATCCATTGTTCAAAATGAAGTTTTTGTTGAGACCCAACAACATATATATTCTTATAAAAATCATAAGTTTGTTTTCTATATATAGCTGCTGCAATATCTCTTGTTATATATAAAGTAGAACCATCTTTCTTTTGTATAAGTGCTGGAGGCATATTAAATTCTTCTAAATCTACAATTCTTGCACCTTGTGAATCTTTTAATATATTCTTTTCGTTCATTTCATCTATTACAGCAGGCATTTTGTCTGAGTAGAAACTTTCTCCTGCAAATGAATCAAATTTTATTCCAAGTAAATCATATACTTTATTAAATTCTAATAGACTTACATCTTTTATATAAGACCATAATTCATATGCTTCTTTATCATTTTGCTCTAATTTTAAGAACCAATTTCTAGCTTCATCTTCTAAACTTGGTTCATTTTCTGCAACTTCATGGAATTTTATATATAGTTTCAAAAGTTCTGGAATTGGGTTTTGTTTAATTACATCCAAATCTCCCCATCTTTTTATAGCCACTATAAGCTTTCCAAATTGAGTACCATAGTCTCCTAAATGATTTATAGCTATAGTATTAAACCCATTTGCTTTATATATATTATTTATAACATTTCCAATAACAGTAGTTCTTATATGTCCTATATGGAATGGTTTTGCAATGTTAGGAGAAGAAAATTCTACAACAACATTTTTTCCTTCACCTATGGTATTATGACCATATTTTTCTTTTTTAGAAAATACATCATTTAATACTTCTTTAACTAATAATTCTTTATTAACAAAGAAATTCAAATATCCACCAAGTGGTTTTATTTCTTTTATTAAATCTTTTTTATCTATATTTTGGCTAAGATCTTGTGCTATCATATTTGGTGCTTTTCTAAATACCTTAGCTAATTTAAAACAAGGGAATGCATAATCACCCATATCCTTATTTGGTGGTATTTCTATTAATTCTAGGATTTCCTCTATAGTCATATCCTCTATATTTTCTTTTAATATATTTGCTAAATCTAATTTAAAATCTCTCATTGTCATCCTCCTATATTGGTACGCATATAAAACACATACTTTAAGATTATATATAAATACTTGTGATTTATCAAGATATAACAGATGAATTTATACTTTTTAGATTTTTACAACCTGTTAATATCATAGATTTATAAAGTTCATTTCTCATATTATCTATTATAAGGCTAACACCTTCATCCTGTCCACCAACAGCTCCCCAAATAATTGGACGTGCAGCTAAAACAATATCGGCACCTAATGCTAAATATTTCAACATATCGCAACCTTCTCTTACATTTCCATCTGCAATAATTATAATATCATCATCTTTTAATGCTTCTTTTATCTTAGGTAAAACTTCACAAGGTGCTTTTGTATGATTTAATACTCTTCCACCATGATTTGATACAACTATAGCTTTTGCACCTACTTCTTTTGCTATTAATGCCTCTTCTACACTCATTATCCCTTTTAATATAACTGGTAATTTAGTAGAATTAATAATTTCTATTAAATCTTCTTTTGTTTTTGGACCAACATATTGATTAAAAAGTCTCATAGTAACCAAACCTGCACCATCTAAATCAATTCCAACAGCTAAAGCATTTACGTCTTCTGCCATTTTAATTCTTTTTATTATTTCATCATTTTCTCTAGGCTTTATAATAGCAATTCCATTTTTATCTTTTATTGCTTTTAGTCCATCTATGTAAAAAGACGGATCCCCACTATCACCAATCATCGCAATAGTTCCTGATTTTAAAGATCCACTAACAACACTATTTACATATTCTTCTTCAGTTAAATATCCACCAAAATTAACTTTACTACCTGTAACAGGAGCAGATATAAATGGTAAATCTAAATCTACTCCTAAAAAATTAGTCTTTAAATTTGGATCTTTCGCATCATGAATAGTTTTTAAATTTAATTTTATATTTTTAAGTGTATTATAGCTATGTTTAAAAGCTTCACCAGTTCCAGCACCCCCCATTCCAGGAACACTACCAGCACAATATACACCATTACATTCTTTACATATTTTACAAGTGCTATATAATCTATCTTTTGCATTTTTTAAAACTTCTTTTAATTCCATCCTAAGCCTCCATAAAATTATTTTCGCTAAATAACTTCACACCCTCTTTTTGTAATAAGTATGCAGTTATTCCTTGCCCTTTTATCTTTTTAGAACTAAAGCTTCCATCATATACAAAATTACTTCCACAAGAAGGACTTCCTTCTTTTAATATTGCTTTTTCAATATCAAACAATTTAAGATATTTTAAAATTTCATATCCACCTTTTAAAAACTCTTTTGTTACATCCACATTATCCTTAGTTATAACAATTCCTTCATTTTCAACTATATCTTTAGCTGTAGACTTTAATTCGGCCATTTGTCTTGGTGTTTTTAAACCACCCAATTGCTCTGGACAAATTGGAATTATGTCTTTTCCTTTCAAAAACTCTAAAAGTTCTTCGTTTTTATTATTTTCTCCACTATATTTACAATCAATACCTAATAAACATGCTGATACTAAAGTTTTTTTCATGAGAGCCTCCCCTAGTAGTATATTTTTTAAGATAATTTTTATTTTATAGTTACTATTGTAACTCCTATACCACCTTCACCATAAGAACCACCTCTAAACTCTTTTACATGTTTATGTGTTCTTAATATTCCTAATACACCTTTTTTTAGTGCACCTGTTCCAACTCCATGTATAATTGTTACATTTTCTAAATTAGATATACATGCATCATCTAAATATTTATCTAATTCAATTCTAGCTTCTTCTATATTAAGACCTCTTAAATCAACTTCCATCTTTGTTGTTTTTGTCTTTTTCTTAATTATATTAGCTGTTGTTTTTGTTATTGTATCCTCTTTTTTTCTTTTTATTTTTTCTAATGAAGCATAAGGTAGATTCATTTTCATTATACCTATTTGAACAATTGCTTTTTTCTTAGAATCATCACAAGAAAGTACAATCCCTTCTTGGTTTAAAGTGATAACTCTAACATAATCATCTTTTTTCAAATTTTCTAATTTCTTTTCTCTATTTTTAGGAATCAATATATCTTTAGCATTATCAGAAAGACCTTCTATTGATTTTGTTATTTCTTTTCTTATATCTTCTATTTTTTTATTCTTATCTTTACTCGCTTTTTCAGATTCTAATTTTCTTAACATTTTTATAAGTTCTTCACTTTTTTCTTTTGCTTCTTTTACAATTTCTAAAGCCTCTTCTTTTGCTTTTTTAACCATTTTTTCTTTTTTATTTTCTATTTTTTCTTTTTTAATCAGATATTTTTCTTTCAATGCCTGAGCTTCCTTTTTAAGCTCTAATGATAACTCTTCATTTTCTTTTGCCTTAATTCTCTTTCTTTCTATATCAATCATCAAATCTTCAAAAGCAATATTTTCACTATCAATAAATTCTTTTGCCTTACTTATTACAAAATCAGAAAGTCCAATTTTCTTTGATATCTCAAATGCATTTGATTTTCCAGGAACCCCAATCATAAGTCTGTAAGTTGGACTCAATGTTTTTACATCAAATTCAACAGATGCATTTTCAACTCCAGACTTAGAAAGTGCATAATTTTTAAGTTCGCTATAATGAGTTGTTGCAATAGTTGTTGTTTTAAATGTATACAAATTATCCAGTATAGACATTGCAAGAGCTGCCCCTTCAACTGGATCTGTACCAGCTCCTAGTTCATCAAATAATACTAACGAATCTTGTGTAAAATTATTCATTATATCTACTATATTAGTCATATGCGAAGAAAATGTAGATAAACTTTGTTCTATACTTTGTTCATCTCCAATATCTGCAAATATATTGTCAAATACACATATTTTCGAACCATAATCGCAAGGTATATGAAGTCCACTTTGTACCATCAGTGAAAATAACCCAATTGTTTTTAATGTTACTGTTTTACCTCCAGTATTAGGTCCTGTTATAACCAAAGTACTAAAGCTTTCTCCTATATAAAAATCATTTGAAACAATTTCATTTTTTGGTATTAATGGATGTCTTCCATTTTTAATATACATCTTTTTTTCTTCTAATATTTCTGGCTCTAATGCTCTTAAATTAATCGATAATTTACCTTTTGCAAATATAAAATCTAATTTTGCAAGTATTGATAAATTCGATATTATATAGTCACTTACTTCACCAATAATAAGTGTTAATTCCATCAAAATTCTTTCAATCTCTTCTTTCTCATCCACTTTTAATTGTCTAAGTTCATTATTCATATTTACTATTGAAATAGGTTCTACAAACAAAGTTGCTCCTGAAGCAGATTGATCATGAATAATTCCTTTAAAATTTGATTTGTATTCGCTCTTTATAGGTACAACAAATCTATCTTGTCTTATTGTAACAATAGCATCTTGAAGCATCTTTTCATTTGACGATGAACTAATTATTGAATTTAACTTATTTTTTATGCTATCTTTTTTATTAACAATTCCTCTTCTAATTTGCTTTAATTTGGTACTAGCATTATCACTAACTTCACTTTCACTAATTATACATTCATCTATTCTTTCTTCTATATCTTTATATACATTTAAAGATTCACTAAGACCTTCTATTATTTCATAAAAAGGTTCATTTTCTTCCTTACTTCTTATGAAATTTCTTAAAACTCTAGCACCTCTTAGATTATCTTTTACTTTTATTAATCCTTTTGGATCTAAACAAGACCCTATTTTAGCTTTTTTTAGATAAACTTCTATATCAGAAATTCCATCAAATGGTACATAACCTCTTTTATATAATATAGACTGTGCCTCACTTGTTTCTTTTAACATTTGTTTTACATCATCTATATTCGTTTGTGGTCTTAATTCATCCAATATTCGTTTACCTAATTCTGATTTTATATTATCATTTAATAATTTTATTATTTTATTATACTCTAATACTTTAAGAGATTTTTCATTCATATAAATAACTCCTTTATTCTTTTTTCACAATAATAATTTTAACATAAAAAATATATAATAAAATGAATTTTTAGACTCTGTAATAAAGCTGTAATTTAAGATTATTTCAATAATTAAGCAAATAGTATATAATATTATTAAATGAGAATACAAGTATAATTATTCATATGTGGAGGTGTATTTTTGAAAAAGTATTTTTTATATGCTTCTTTAATTGCTTTAACTGGAGAAATTTATTTTTATCCATTTAGTTTTAATTTAAGATTTTCTGCTGGTATTATAACTTTAAATGCGATAATCCTATTAAAAGATAATATAAATTATAGTGTTTTAACTTTATTATCAGGAAGTTTTGCATTTATTTTTCGAAGTTTTTTAAATATATTATTTGGCAAACCAATTTTAGAAAGTCTCGCTTCTAATTTTCCATCTTTTTATTATTATTTATTTTTTGCATTGCTGCTTTATGTTTTTGACCTTAGAGATAAAGACAAATTTCAAAAATATAAGTTTTTACCTATGATATTTTCACTATCATTTATTGATATGTTTAGCAATATAATCGAAGCTTCTTCAAGAAATACACTTAGTCCTAAAATGGTTAGATTTATAGTTTTAGTAGCTTTCATACGTGCATTTATAGGATTTTTTATCTACTATATATATAAAAAGCGAGAGATATTGATATTAAGTGAAGAACATGAAAAAAGATATTTACAATTAAATATCATGGTTTCAAATATTGAATCTGAATTATTCTATCTAAAAAAATCAATGGACGATATTGAATCAGTTATGAGTAAATCTTATTCGCTTTATGAAAAAAATAAAGAAAACAAAGAATTAAAAGAAGAAATACTTGATATATCAAGAGAAATTCATGAAATAAAAAAAGATTATTCAAGAGTTGTTAAAGGTTTTGAAAATTTTTTAAGTAGTTTTGAGAATAAAGAATTTATGTACCTGTCAAAAACAATAGATATTATTAAAGCAAATACTTTAAAATATCTAAAAGAAAGCAAAAAAGATATAAATATAAAGTATTATATGGATAAGGATTTTAAAATCAAATCTTATTATAATATTTTTACTATTTTAAATAATTTAATAATAAACGCTATTGATGCTTGTTCTAATTTTTCAAAAATAACAGTATTTATTTTAAACAAAGATGATTATATAGAATTTATAGTAAAAGATAATGGAAAAGGAGTAGATGCAGATTTCTTAGAATGCATATTCAACCCAGGATTTACAACAAAATTTGATAAAATAACAGGCAAACCTTCAACAGGAATAGGACTTTGTCATGTAAAAAATATAGTAAATGAATATAACGGACAAATTTTTGTAGATTCAAAATTAAAAAAAGGTACAAAATTTAAAATTGTATTACAAAAAAAATATCTAGAAGGTGATTTTATTGAAATGTAACTTTTTAATAATAGATGATGACATAAATATAAGAAAAATATTAAAATTTATAATTAAAGAAAATAATTTAGGAAATGTAATAGGCGAATTAGAATCTGGAGAAAATGCTGTACAAAAGATAAACGCATTATCTCCAGATATAGTTCTTATTGATCTTCTTTTGCCTATTGAAGATGGTATTAGTATAATAAATAATACAAAAAAAAGTGATTTTAACGGAAAATTTATAATGATTTCTCAAGTTGAAGATAAAAATCTCATAACTAAATCTTATGAATCTGGAGTTGTATTCTTTATTGGCAAACCAATAAATAATATTGAAGTTATTAGTGTTATAAATTCAGTTAAACAAAATATAGAGTTAGAAAAATCAATAACAATAATAAAGTCTACATTATTGAACAATGAGGGTTCAAAAGAAGAAATGCAAGAAAAATTTCATAAAAGTCAACCTTTGCATGCTGAAATATCAAAATTCTTCTTAGATCTTGGTATTAACTCCGAACTAGGAAGCAAAGAATTATTTAGTTTAATAATTAACATAATGAATGAAAAAGCAAATTCTAAATCATCTTCATATAAACTTCAAGCAATGTATCAAGATATTCAAAAAGATTTAGATTCAAATTTAAACATAAAAAGTCTAGAACAAAGAATAAGAAGAATAATTTCAAAATCTTTAAGTAATATAGCCGAAAGAGCTTTAGAAGATTATTATGATCCTATATTTTGCGAATACTCCTCTTTGTTTGATTTCAAGCAAATAAGAAAAGAAATGCTTTATATTCAAGGAAAATCTAAAGATAAAGGGAAAGTAAATATCAAAAAATTTGCAGAAGGTGTTATTGATAAGCTTCATTTTTTAGAAAATTGATAATTTATAACAAAAAGAATTATTTTTTTATTTTTTTTCGTAGTTTTTTGTAGGTTTTTGTAGTTTCTCCTCTATAATTATTACAGAAAAGGATTTCACGAATTTTTTTTCGAAATCATCTATACATATTATAAGAAATCCTTTTTTAAAATATTAATCTTGGGGGCGAATATTTATGGAAATAACTTTAGATAGTATTCAAACACTTGCACTTGCAATTGTAGTTTTATCTTTAGGTAAATTTTTAAGAAAGAAAGTATCTATATTAGAAAAGTTTTGTATACCTGCACCAGTTATCGGTGGAATCATCTTTGCAGTAGGTATATTAATAGGACATGTAACTAATACTTTTAGTTTCAATATGGATGCAATGTTAAAACCAATCTTTATGATAGCATTCTTTACTACTGTAGGGTTTACAGCAAGTTTCAAAATGCTTAAAAAAGGTGGAGTTCAAGTTTTTATATTCCTAGGACTTGCAGTTGTTCTTGTTACTATGCAAGATGTTGTTGGAGTATTATTAGCTAAGGTATTTAATCTTAATCCACTTATAGGTTTATCTACAGGTTCTGTACCAATGACTGGTGGACATGGAACATCTGGAGCTTTTGCACCTGATTTTGAATTAATGGGCGCAACTGGAGCAACGACTGTAGCAATGGCATCAGCTACATTTGGTCTTATAATGGGTAGTATGATTGGTGGACCAATTGGTAAAAATCTTATAGAAAAACATGATTTATTAAAAACAGCTGGTAAATCCACTTTAAATGATGATGATAAAAAAGAAAATTCTATTAAGGATTTATTAAATCCTCAAAATTTCTCTATTGCATCTTCTCAAATAATAATAGCAATGGGTGTTGGTTCTATAGTATCAATGTTTTTAGGTAAGTTTATGACTTTCCCTCCTTATTTAGGTGCAATGTTCGTTGCAGCTATAATGAGAAATATTGCAGACTTTACTAATGCTTATGAAATAAAAGAAAAAGAAATTGATATATTAGGTGGAATCTCACTTTCTATATTCTTAGCAATGGCTCTTATGGGTCTTAAGTTATGGCAATTATCTGATTTAGGTGGTCCATTATTTATCATGTTAGCATCTCAAGCTCTACTTATGGGTCTATTTGCTTACTTTGTAACATTTAATGTTATGGGTAGAGATTACGAAGCTGCTGTTATGGCATGTGGACATTGTGGATTTGGAATGGGAGCTACACCAAATGCAATGGCAAATATGGAAGCTTTAACTGGTAAATATGTTCCTGCTCCAAGAGCATTCTTCATATTACCTCTTATAGGAAGTTTATTTATAGATTTCTTCAATGCATTTATAATAAATGCCTTTGTAGGATTCTTCTCATAAAATAATAAAAAAAGTTGAGCAAATGCTCAACTTTTTTTATTTTACACCTTTATAGAAATGACCCTTTATAATATCATCTTCTATATATTTATTTTTTAATTCTTTTAATAACTTCTCATCTTTATTGTAATATATATAATCTATAATATTATTTACTATCTTTCCTATTTCCCTTTCATACAAAAATTCTAATCTAAATGTATTTATATTTAAATCCATAAGATCTTGTATTTCTTCAACCAAAAATGTTTTATTGGAATTATAAATAATATTATTACAATTTTCATTTATATATAAATAAAAATCTTTTCTATCTTCATTTTCTAATCTATAAATTTGTTTTTTACAATTTTTACAATCATAAACAGAAGAAAGCAAACAATATTTTAATATCATCATCTGTTCATTTGAATATATTGTATATTCAAAGTTCATATCAAAATCATCTTTTGTTAAATCTTCTATTTCATTTCTGTTTAATTCACTAGAAAGGCATATTGTGTTTGCCCCTAAATTCTTAAGTGCTTTTAGACCCTCTTTATTAAAAGTTTGTATTGATTTATCAATATTTAATTTATTATTGTTTGCTCTAGATAACAAACCCATAGTAGTTATATTAATATCATCTTCTTTTATGATATTAAATATCTTATCATAATCTAATATCACATTATAAGGTGTATATATTAATCTAAGATTATATTCTTTTGCTAAATTAGAAGCCTCTTTATATTCTTTTAAATTCATAAAATAAATAAGATCTATATATTTTATAAATTCTTTATTTATATTTTTTAATAAATTATTTAATTGCTCTAAATTCATAAGTTTTATTCTTATTTTATTATCTCTTTTTATTATTTGTTTATTCGACTCTTTATTTATATCTACATTAAATTTATCTATAGTCCTATTAACTTTTGTTCTTTTTTCCTTCAATTTTGATATTGCATTTCTTCTAAGTTCATTCAATTCTTTAATTCTAATTGAAGCATTATCATCCAATAAAATATCTAAATCTTTAATAAAATAACATGTGTCATTTAATTTTGACAATTGGGTTTCTATTTTTTCCTTTGTTATGCTAACCTTCAGTGCTTTTTCAACCTCAAAACTAGACTCTACTTCCACCTCATTATTTCTTTCATCTACAACTTTTAACACCGCTTTTTTACCAATTTGTACTTTTATAAAGAACTTAAGTGGTATTTTGATATTTTCACTTTCAAATGTTGATTTTTCATAATCTAAAAGATCTTGATCTTTTGTTTTGTATAGTTTAAAACCTCTGCTTACCTCTTTTAAATAATCAATTTCAATTATTTCACCTTTTTTAGCTATATTTTTAATTTCTTTGCCTATTAATATTCTTCCAACTGTAGTGCTTATATTTAGTGAATCATTTTTCTTCAAAGTAGACTCTAATTTTATTTTTAATTTCTTTGTCTTTTTATTAAAAGACATTACTTGTCCTATATAAACACCTTTATTAGAAGGTTTTTCTTTATTTATTACATCTTTTTTCTTATCTTCAAACAAAAAACCTTTTGTAAAATCTCTATTGAATATAGATTTCATATTATATATGGCTAAATCCATATTTGATACTTTAGAATTCAAAGCATCATAATAAGTCCTAACTGAGTTAGAAACATATTCACTTTTTTTCATTCTACCTTCTATTTTCAAGGAATCTACATTTATTTCTTTTAATTTTTGTACATACTCTACAGTATTTAAATCTTTCAAACTAAGTAAATATCCCTTATCAATTATATTTTCCTCGTCTTTTAATATATATTTTCTTCTACATGGCTGAGCACACTTTCCTCTATTTCCTGATCTATCTCCTAAAAAAGAACTCATTAAGCATTGTCCAGAGTAAGACATACAAAGGGCTCCATGAACAAATACTTCAACCTCAATATCTAATTCTTCTTTTATTCTTTTAATCTCTTTATACGACATCTCTCTTGCTGCAACAGCTCTTTTAAATCCTAACTCATTTAAATATTTAAAATCATAAAAACTATGGTTATGCATTTGAGTACTTGCATGAACTTCAAAATCAGGATATAAGTCTTTTATAATTTTAAATACACCAATATCTTGAACTATAAGAGCATCAACTTGTATATCATATAAAAATTTTATATAATCTTTTAAATCATTTATTTCTTTTTCTTTAATAAGAGTATTTATAGTAACATAAATCTTTACATTTCTTTCATGTGCATAAACTATAGCTTCTTCTAATTCTTCATTCGAAAAATTTATAGCATAAGATCTTGCACCAAATTTTTCACCTGATAAATATACTGCATTTGCATTATTTAAAATTCCTGCTTTTAAGCTTTCTATCGAACCAGCTGGGGCTAGAATTTCCATATTCATTTCTCCCTTACTTAAAAATAGCCTCTAGTAAACTAGAGACTATTTTTTTAATAAAAATTTATTTTTCCAATTCTACAATTTTCATCTGAAGTTCATATATCTTATTTTGAAAACTACTAATCATATCCTCTGCTTCAGATAATTTTGCATCTTTTTCTTTTAATATCATATTCATATCTTCTTTTAATTTAATCATTTCTTCTTCTAAATCGCTCTTTTGCATTTCATTTTCTTCATTTTTTAATAATTCATTTTCTTCTTTTAATGTTTCACTTTCCTCTTTAAGATCAGTATTCTCTTCTCTTAATTTTTTTAATTCATTATCAAATCTTTCAAGTAAAATTTTTGCTTCTTCAAGCTGTTCACTTTCTTCTTTATTTTTACCTTCATTGCATTTAAAATAGTCATCTGCAACATTTAAAGCAGTTAAAACAGCTGCCATACTAGTGCTGAGCTTTGGATTTACATCTATTATTTCTTTCATTTTTTGATCTACATATTCAGAGACTTTTACAAGGTATTCTATGCTTTCCTCACCTGTCATGATATATTCGTTATTATTTATTTTGACTGCTATTTTATTCATCCGGCTCAACCCCTTAATATTTTATAATATTATTATCTAAGTTTTCCACCTAATTTTTCTTCTATATCTTTTACTATTTTGTCATGTACCTTTGTAACTTCTTCATCTGTTAGAGTTCTTTCTTTGTTTCTGTAAACAATTGAATAAGCTACCGATTTATAGCCTTTTTCAATTTGATCTCCTTTATATAAATCAAATAATTCAAAACTCTCGATTATGTTTGACTTATTTTTAATTATTATATCTTCTACATCCTTTACTACTATATCATCTTTTAATGTAATAGCCAAGTCTCTACTACTAGATGGGTATTTTGGAAGTGGCTTATACTTAATAGTATGCTCTAAATTATTAAATACTTTCTCAAAATCAAATTCACAAACATAAACTCTCTTATCTAAATTATAATTTTCCATTACATCTGGATGAATTTCTCCCAAATATCCTATGATTTGATCATCCATTACAATTTTTGCACATCTACCTGTATGGAATGAAGTATTGTTTGTTTCTGGAAGTATTTCATAATTATTAAAATTAATATGTGCATATAACTCTTCTAAAATTCCTTTTAGTACGAAGAAATCTGCATCTTTGGAATAAAAACCAAAACAAAGGTTTTTAATCTCTAAAGGCTCTTCTTCGCCTTTAAAGAAAGTATTTCCTATTTCAAAACCTCTAAATTCTTTTATAGATTTTGAATTATTTGAAGATGCAACTTCAAGTAAATTAGGCATTAAAGTTGTTCTCATCACGCTAGTTTCTTCCCCTAATGGATTTTGAAGTTTTATAAAATCTCTTCTTACATCATCTTTAGGCATTGCTATTTTATCTGCGATTTTCGGACTAACAAAAGAATATGTTAATATTTCATTTAATCCCATTGAAGTTAAGAGATTTTTCATATTTTCTTCTAATTCTTGATCTTTCGTTTTTATTCCTAATGTAACTACACCATTTATTCTACTTGATTTTATTTTATCATAACCATAAATTCTAGCAACCTCTTCTAAAATATCTGCTTCTTGTGATATATCTAATCTAAATGTAGGAATTTTTAATTCTAATAAATCAGATTCTAATTTATTTGCCTTAATTTCCACCTTAGCAAGTAATTCTATCATAGTATCTGTATTTATATCTTCGCCTAAAAGTTTATTAATTCTACTTGGTTTAACTTTTAAAAATTCACATTCTCTTTCATTTATATACACATCTTTTTTAACTTTTAAAACTTTTCCTGCATTTAATTTTTCTATTAAATGACAAGCTCTATTTATAGCAAGCTCTACAGTATTTGAATCTATTCCTTTTTCAAACTTAGCAGAAGCTTCTGTTCTTAAACCTAATTTTTTAGAAGTCCTTCTTACGCTATCATCACTAAAATTAGCTGATTCTAATAATATTTTAGTTGTATCATCGCTAACTTCTGTGTTTTGTCCACCCATTACACCTGCTATTGCAATTGCACCATTTTCATCATTTATCATCAAATCATCTTTTGATAATTTTCTTTCCTCTGAATCCAAAGTAGTAAATACTTGATTATCTGATGCTCTTTTTACAATTATTTTATTTGATGCTAATTTATCTAAATCAAATGCATGTAAAGGTTGACCCATTTCATGCATTACAAAATTAGTAATATCAACAATATTATTTATAGGTCTAATTCCTGCTTCTATAAGCCTTCTTTGTAACCAATATGGTGATGGTTCTATCTTAACGTCTTCAATAAGTCTTGCATAATATCTATTACAAAGATCTTTATCATCTATTTGAATATCAACATCTAAATCACTTTCATATTCCTTAAATTCCATATTTGGCATTTTATAATCTTCATCTATCGTAGCACTTGCTTCTTTAACAAGACCCATAACAGATAAACAATCTGGTCTATTTGAAGTTATTTCAAACTCTATTACATAGTCATTTAAATCTAATATGTCTTTTATATCTTTTCCTAAATTTGAATCTGTAGCTTTTTCACAAAAATCAAGTATATAAATACCGTCTTTACTCTTTTTATCTACCATAGAAAAAGGAATTCCTAATTCTTCCGATGAGCAAAGCATACCAAATGATGGTACTCCTCTTAATTTACCTTTTTTTATTTTCATTCCATTTGGAAGTTTTGCACCAATAGTTGCAACAGGTATAAAATCTCCGATATTTATATTGTTCGCACCTGTAACAATTTGTAAACATTCTTCTTCATTTATATCTATTTTAGTTATAACTAATTTATCTGCATCAGGATGTTTTTCTATTTCTTTTATCTTTCCTAATACTATTTTATCTACACCTTCTCCAAGATATTCAACTTTTTCAACCTTAGAACCTGTCATAGTCATTTTATCTGCAAATTCTTTTACATCTTCATTTATATTTATATAATCTTTAAGCCATTTAACTGGTACTAACATTCTAATTCCTCCTAATTTCTATTAAAATTGATTTAAAAATCTCATATCATTTTCAAATAATAGTCTTATATCATCTATTTCATATTTAAGCATTGTTATTCTATCTACTCCCATACCAAATGCAAATCCACTATATTTTTCTGGGTCTATTCCACAATTTCTTAAAACATTAGGATGAACCATACCAGCACCTAATATTTCTATAAAACCTTCTCCTTTACACATTGAACAACCTTCTCCATTACATTTAAAGCATGTAACATCTACTTCTACACTAGGTTCTGTAAATGGGAAATTATGAGGTCTAAACTTAGTCTTTGTGTTTTCTCCAAAAAACTCTTTTGCAAATAATTCTAATGTTCCTTTAAGTTCACTCATAGTAACATTTTCACCTACAACAAGACCTTCTATTTGATGGAACATTGGTGAATGAGTTGCATCAACTTCATCAAATCTAAAGCATCTTCCTGGTGCTATAATCTTTATAGGTGGTTTTTCATTCATCATAGTTCTTATTTGCACTGTAGATGTTTGTGTTCTAAGTACTAAATTATCATTTATATAAAATGTATCACTTTTATCTCTTGATGGATGGTTTTTAGGTGCATTAAGTGCATCAAAATTATTAAAAACTGTATCTATTTCAGGTCCACTAGCAACACAAAAGCCTAGACCCATAAAAATATCCTTTATTCTATCGTAAACCTTTGTAATCGGATGTTTCTTTCCTACAATAACTTTTTTAGATGGCATAGTAACATCTATTTTTTCAGATTCTAATTTCATCATTTTCTTTTTTAATTTAAGCTCTTCTAATTTATTTGCCAAAGTAGTTTCAATTTCAGTTCTAACTTCATTAACTAATTTACCAACAACAGGTCTTTCTTCTGTAGTTAAATCTTTCATTCCTTTAGATATCTTTGTAAGTTCTCCCTTTTTTCCTAAATAAGCTACCCTTATTTCGTCTAATGATTTTAAATCCATAGAAGAATTGATTTCATCTATTGCTTTTATTTTCATAGATTGTAATTGTTCTTTCATTATTTTCACCCTTTCTTTTATATAAAAAAAAGTTTTTCATCTCAAAATAGAGACGAAAAACTTCCGCGGTACCACTCTAATAATAGATTACAGTAAGTCAAATTATAATCTATCACTTTATTATAATTAACGCTTATAAAACGTAAATACCTACTAAATTCAGTATCTAAACTCCAGAGTGAATATAATCTTTATCAAAATGCTTTCAGCCATGACATTTATCTCTTTTTTTTAAAGATTTTTATGCTCTTTCACAGTTTATTATTATTTAATTGCAGCTAATTATAGCATATTTAAATTAAAAGTACAAGTTTATTTAGTTTCTTTTATCTTATACATCATAATTGCACTTGCTATTGAAGCATTTAAAGATTCAACTTCTCCAAAAATAGGTATCTTAACTAATATATCTGAGTTTTGCATAAGATTATCACTTATCCCATTTGCTTCATTTCCTATTACAAGCGCTACTTTATTTGGGTATTTAACTTTATCATAATAATTATTTGTTCTCAAAAAAGTACTAACAATGCTATAACCATTGTCTTTTAATAAATTTAACGTTTCTTCTTCTTCAAGATTAAATAATCTTAGATTACAAATAGATCCCATACTAGATCTTAATGCCTTTTCATTAAATGGATCAACACAACCCTTTAATAATATTATGTTTTTTATTCCAACAGCATCAGCAGTTCTTATAATAGTTCCCATATTTCCAGGGTCTTGAACTCTATCTAATACTAAAATAAATTCTTCATCTAAATTCATATCTAAATCCAAATTCATTTTACAAATACCCATGATTCCTTGAGAATTTTTCGTATCACTTATTTGACCAAATAGTTTTTTATCTAAAAATATCATGTCAATTTTAGAAAATTCATCTTTAAGCTCATTTATTTTTTCCTGCGCTAAAGACGCATCTATAATTATAGTATTTAGTAAATTTTTTTCAAAGATTTGTTTTATAATTCTATAACCTTCTACCAAAAATTTTTCTTCTTTCAATCTATATTTTTTCTTAGTTAAATTTTTTATAAATTTAAACTTAGAATTAGAGGCACTTTCTATAAAAATACTCATTATTTTTTATCCTCTTCTTCAATCTTCTTTATAACATCATTTTTTCCTATTACAACTAGATTTTCTCCTTCTTGTAAAACAACATTAGCTGAAGGAGAAATATTTATACCTTGAAGGCTTTTTACAGCCATTACATTTATTCCATATTTAGCTCTTAAATCTAAGTCTTTAATACTTTTATTTGACCATTTTTTTGGTACTATAATTTCAACTATCGAATAATTTGGATCTAATTCTATATACTCAAGGACATTTTTAGAAACTAAGTTATGAGCAACTCTAACACCCATATCTCTTTCTGGAAATACTACTTTATCAGCACCAATTTTATATAAAACTTTTGCTTGTAATTCTGTTTGTGCTTTACAAACAACATTAGAAATTCCAAGTTCCTTTGCTATTAGTGTTGCCATTATTGAAGCTTGAATATCTGAACCAATACTTATAACAGCTGTATCAAAATTTCTAATACCTAAAGCTCTTAATGCCTTTTCATCAGTTGCATCAACTTGTGCACTATGAGTAACAAAATCTGCTATTTCTAATATTCTTTCTTCACTTCTATCTAAAATCATAACGTCATGATCCATACTATACAGTGTTTTTGCTATTGAAGATCCAAAACGACCACATCCAATTATAACAAATTGTCTTTTCATATTATCTTCCTTTCTGCATTTCTTAATTTATTTAGATTTAACCAACAACTACTTTATCTACCGGATATCTAAATAAAGCTTTCTTTTCTTTACTAGCTAAAGCCAATAATATCGTAAGTGCACCAACTCTACCAGCAAACATCGATAAAATAATAAATATCTTACCAATAATAGATAGTGCTGGTGTTATACCAAGACTAAGACCTACTGTTCCAAAAGCTGATACTGATTCAAAAAAGATATCTAAAAAAGTAAAATTATCACTTATTAATAAAACCATAGTTACAATTATAACTATACTAAGACCTATACCAACAACTGCTAAAGCCTTATTTACAACTTTATAAGAAATTCTTCTTTTAAAAACACTTACATCTTCTCGACCTTTTATAAGTGCAAATATTGTAAGAATCAAAACAGCTAAGGTTGAAGTTTTTATTCCACCTGCTGTTGAAGCTGGAGATCCACCTATAAACATCAGTATGATAGTCAAAAATTTTGAACCATCTGTTAGACTAGCTAAATCTAAAGTATTAAATCCCGCAGTTCTTGGAGTAACAGCTTGAAATAATGATGCCAATAATTTATTAAATAATGAAAATTCACCTATAGTTTTTGGATTATTATATTCTAATATAAAAAATAAGAAAAAACTACTCAATATTAAAAATGAAGTCATAATTATTACTATTTTTGAATGCAAAAACAACTTCTTAAAGCTTTTCTTATTTAAAAAATCTAATATAACGGTAAATCCAATACCACCAAGTATTATAAGAGACATTATAACAATATTAATTATAATATTATCTACATACGGTGTTAATGACCTTCCATTTCCAACTATATCAAATCCAGCATTACAAAATGCCGAGATAGAATGAAAAATTCCATACCATGAGCCTTTTATCAATCCATGTTCTGGAATAAAAACAAAAACAGCCATTATAAAAGCTGCTATAAATTCGATAAGTAAAGTACCAAATAAAATATGTCTTGTAAGTCTTACAAGACCTGATAAATTATATTCATTTAATGCTTCTTGTATAACTAGTCTTTCTCTTAGAGATATTTTTTTTCCTATTAGCATAGCAAATAAAGTTGCCATTGACATAAATCCAAGTCCACCTATTTGTATTAATAAAAGTATCACTATTTTACCAAATAAGGACCAATAGGTTCCCGTATCAACAACAGATAATCCAGTTACACAAACAGCTGAAGTTGAAGTAAATAAAGCATTTAAAAACCCTACCGATTTTAAGTTATTAGATGCAATTGGTAAAGATAACAAAATTGCACCTAATAAAATAACTCCTGCAAACCCTAAAACTATGGTTTGAACAGGTGATAAAACTCTCTTGGTCAATTAAATCACCTTCTTTTCTTTTTATACGCTATTTTTTATAAATAAAACCTAATTTTTATTTATAAAAAAAAATCCTAAAGGATTCTTTTATAAATAAAAAAAGATAGGCATAAGCCTATCTTTTAAGTATTTCTACGCGTTTAACTTAGACTTTGCAGTTTCTACTAATTGCTTAAATCCTTCTGGGTCATGTATAGCCATTTCAGAAAGCATTTTTCTATTCATTTGAATACCTGCATTCTTAAGTCCGTTCATGAATTTAGAATAAGATAATCCATTTATTCTTGTAGCTGCATTTATTCTGCTTATCCAAAGTCTTCTAAAATCTCTCTTCTTAAGCTTTCTGCCTATGTAAGCATTCTTAAGAGCCTTCATAACAAATTGATTTGCAGGTCTAAATAATTTACTTCTAGCTCCTCTAAATCCTTTTGCAAGTTTTAATATTTTTTTATGTCTTCTACGAGCCGTAACTCCTTTTTTTACTCTAGCCATCTTTAATTTCCCTCCTTACATTAATTATTTCTTAAAGATATGGTAGCATTGGTGAAATTCTTGAGAAATCTCCAGCACTCATCATACCAGATTTTCTTAATTGTCTCTTTCTCTTAGACGATTTTTTAGTAAGTATATGTCTTCTAAAAGCTTTATTTCTTTTAAGTTTTCCACTTCCTGTTCTCTTGAATCTTTTAGCTGCACCTCTATGACTTTTCATTTTAGGCATTGTAAATTCCTCCTTCCAAACTATAAATCTTTAGTCTTTCTTTGGTGATAAAATAACTACTAAGCTATTTCCCTCAAATTTAGGTTTCTTTTCAGGAACACTTATATCTTCAATTCTACCTAAGAAATTATTTATAACATCAAATCCAAGCTCTTTATGACCAAGCTCTCTACCTCTGAATCTAACGGTAACTTTAACTTTGTCACCTTTTTCCAAAAACTTTCTAGCTTGCTTAGATTTTGTTAGCATATCATGTTCTTCTATTCTAGGTCTTAGTCTGATTTCTTTTACAGTTATAACCTTTTGTTTTTTTCTTGATTCTTTTTCTATCTTAGCTTGTTCATACTTGTATTTTCCATAATCCATTATTTTGCAAACTGGCGGCTTTCCTTTAGGAGCAATCTTTACTAAGTCAAGATTTTTTTCTCTTGCCATATTGTAAGCTTCTCTTCCACTAACAACTCCTAATTGTTCACCTGTACTAGAAATAAGTCTTACTTCTTTATCTCTTATTTGTTCATTAATTTGTAGATCTTTAATACCCTACACCTCCTAAATTTTTATACCAGCCTTTAAGCTTAATATATAAAAAATGCGAATAGCCTAAGCTACTCGCACTAATACTCAAAAATAAAAAGATAATTCCAACACCATGATAATGATATTGATTTTCTTAGTATTAACCCCTTTACCTATGTTTGGGGTGAGAAACGAGAAAGCTTCTGCTTTGTTTTACTCTATTAATTATAACAGCTAAAAATTAATTGTCAATAGTTTTTATAAAGAATTTATTTTATCATTTACTTCTTGCTCTATATTTGAAATAAATTCTTTTATATCTATGTTTCCAAGTTCACCTTTATCTCTAGATCTTACTGATAAAGTTTTTTCACTTGCTTCTTTTTCTCCAACTATAAGCATATATGGTATCTTTTCTAATTGAGCTTCTCTTATTTTATATCCTATTTTTTCAGCTCTATCATCTATTTCTACTCTTATATCATTAGCAAATAATTCTTTTTTAACTTCATTTGCATAATCCATGTATTTATCTGATATAGGTAATATTTTTACTTGTGTTGGTGCTATCCATGTTGGGAATTTACCTGCATAATGTTCTATTAATATACCTATAAATCTTTCAATACTTCCAAATGCAACTCTATGAATCATTATAGGTCTATGTTTTTCTCCATCCTTACCTATATACTCAAGTTCAAATCTTTGAGGTAATTGCATATCTAATTGGATTGTACCACATTGCCAAGTTCTTCCTAAGCAATCTTGTAAGTGGAAATCTATCTTAGGACCATAAAAAGCTCCATCACCTTCATTTAATTTATAATCTAAATTAAGTTCTTCTAAAGCTTCTCTAAGACCAGTTTCAGCAACTTCCCATTCTTCATCACTACCCATAGAATCTTCTGGTCTAGTAGATAATTCTAAATGATATTTAAAACCAAAAGTACTATAAACTTCATCAATAAGCTTTATAACACCTTTAATTTCATCCTTTATTTGTTCTGGTAACATAAATATATGTGCATCATCTTGTGTAAATGCTCTAACTCTCATAAGTCCATGTAATGCACCCGAAAGCTCATGTCTATGAACTCTACCAATTTCTCCAACTCTCATTGGGAATTCTTTGTAAGAATGCATATTTGATTTGTAATACAACATTCCACCAGGACAGTTCATTGGTTTTATAGCAAAATCTTGCTCATCAATTTTTAAACTATACATATTTTCTTTATAGTGATACCAGTGACCTGAAGTTTCCCATAACTCTCTATTTAATATAATAGGTGTTTCTATCTCAACATAACCAGCTTTTTTATGGATTTCTCTCCAATAGTTTAATAATTCATTTTTAAGTTGCATCCCCTTAGGCATAAAAAATGGGAAGCCTGGACCAAATTCTGAGATAGTAAATAAACCTAATTCTTTACCTAATTTTCTATGATCTCTCTTTTTCGCTTCTTCTAGCATTTCTAGATGCTCATCTAATGCTTTTTTCTTTTCAAAAGAAGTTCCATATATTCTTTGAAGCATTTTATTCTTTTCATCACCTCTCCAGTATGCACCAGCTACACTCATAAGTTTAAATGCTTTAACTTTTTTAGTAGTAGGAACATGTGGTCCTGCACATAGGTCAACAAATTCACCTTGCTTATAAAAAGAAATTACAGCTTCTTTATCTAAATCATTTATAAGTTCTACTTTATAATCTTCATTTTTTTCTTTCATTAATTCTAAAGCTTCTTCTCTGCTTAAAACAAATTTTTCAATCTTTAAATCTTCTTTTACAATTTTTTTCATTTCTTTTTCTATTTTTTCTAAATCTTCATTATTTAATTTTTGATCTAAATCTATATCATAATAAAAACCATTATCTATTGCAGGTCCTATAGCTAATTTTGCAGCTGGATATAATCTTTTTATTGCTTGTGCTAATATATGAGAACTTGTATGTCTAAATGCATCTTTTCCTTCTTCATCTTCAAATTTTAATAATTCTAAAGAAGAATCTTCATTCACTTGATGATATAAATCAACAACTTCATCATTTACCTTTGCAGCAAGTATCACTCTTGCTAAACCTTCACTTATTGATTTTGCTATATCCATTACAGATATTCCTTGTTCATACTCTTTTATACTTCCATCTTTAAGAGTTATTTTTATATTCTCCATTTTTTTATCCTCCTTAAGTATTTATACTTTTTTATAAAATAAAAAAACTCCTCCTATCATTGATAGGACGAGTTATCGCGGTTCCACCTAAATTAAATTAGCTTAGCTTAAACTAATTTCAACTTTTAAGGGTCTTTAACGCAACCCAAACGTGATTATTTCAAAATAAATTTACTAAAATCATGCTTTAGAGTAGTTTTTCATTTAGTCATAATAAGTCTACTTACAGCCGGTGATAGACTTTCTCTTTAATCTGTTTCTAAATTACTTTTCTCTAATGAACGCCTTTTTTTCATTTTTTTAAATTATAATATTAATCTACTCAATTGTCAATATATTATAAACTATATTTATTAAAAAAATTTTTTATTAATTATTAAAAATATCTAATTTCTATTTTTTTACCTATTTTTTTTAATTTTAAACTAATATTTTCTATAATATTTTCTCGTAATTTAATATTTTTAATTATATTTTCATGTGCTTTATTTGTCTTTCTTCCTAAAAAAATATTTATTTTGGATGATTTTTCAATCATATATTCTAAAATTTTATAATCAGCTTCATCTTTTGACCTGCCCATATATAAATCTTGCAAATCATATATGCCCTTTATATATTTATCTAAAAAATCATCAACCTTTTGTAAAGTTATAGCACCTTCCGTAACAAGATTAATTCCTTTTAATTCATATGTAGGTGGTAATTTTGAATTCAAATTCAAAATTTTTATATCTTCATTTAAAACTCTAGCCACTATTTTACTACTTGTCCCCCCACAAATAATTTTATATCCACTTTTATTTAAAAATTCATTTACAAATTCCTCATCTTTAGTCTTTTCTAATGGAGGTCCTGTTAAAATATTTAACACCTGTTCTTTTTTCTTTTTTAGCATTATAAAACTTGCATCATCAAAAGGCTTAGATTGATATATATGATTAGAAGTTGATATTACTTTTTTACAAATACTATTACAAGATAACTTTATATGCTTTTCTATAAAACTATGTATCTTCTCTAATGACCACGAAAAATTCATTAAGTTTTTAGCTCCAGCATGAATAACCCCATCAGAAAATGCACATATATAATCATTTTCTTCCAAAAACCCTCTATAATAATCTATTTTATAATCTTCAATATAAATTTCTTCTTTTTTATAATCAAATTTTGTTTTTATAATTATATTAGGATTATCAAAATTAATTATCTCAAAATAATAATCATCTATTATCTTTATAAATGTAAATGTAGAATAGGATATTCCTCTTATTTTACAACTTGGTAATGCGTTTATTATAGTTTTTACAACCTCCTCTATACTTTGGTCATATAAAAACATTTTTGAACCTATTTTTGAAGTCAAAGTTGAAGCAATAGAACCTTTAACGCCTGAACCAAGTCCATCACATAAAGATATTACTTTTTTATTATCTTTTTGTAAAAAATCTATAGAATCACCACAAAGTTCTTCTCCATATTTTATTATTTGGCATTTTCCATAATCAATAAAGTTTTTAGTCATCTTAATTTCCTCTACCTATATCTTTTAATCTACTCAATATAATTTTAGTCTCTGCTGTACTTTCAGCCAATAAAGATGTTATTTCTTTTGTTATTTCCATTTGTTTATTTATAAGTGTCTGAGAAGTTTGAAGCGTATCTTCTTTCATCTTAAGAAGTATATCTCTTTCATTTTCTAATTCACTAATATCTTTATATATAGCTATTATAGCACCTTCCTTTTTAAGATAAAAAACATCGCCAACAAGGTATCTATTTAATTTTTTAGATTTTAATTTACTAGATATTATTTGATTTTTTTCATATAAAACATCTATAAAATCATCCATTTCAATATAATGTCCTATATATTCTCCTATTAAATCTTTCTTATCTTTGTCTATTATATTTATAGCTGCCTGATTTAAATTAATTATCTTAAAATCAAAACTTACTATAAATATATAATTTGAAGTCAAATCAAAAATTTTATTATTTAAATTTTTCTTATTATTATATAGATTTAAAAGGCAAGAATCCAAATCAATATAATTATTAATGTGAGCATCAAAAAAGGATTCACAAGTTTCATATCCACAGGCCCTACAATCAATATGATTTTTTATAAAATTATTATCAATTTTATTTAATAATGATTTTTTATATTCTAAATCAATTTCACTTTCAGTGTATTTTATTTTACTAAAATCAAATTCATAATCATTTAAATTATAGTTTTCTACTTTATAATCTGTTTTATTTAATTTTTCTTTAATATTTAAAAAATTTATCTTTCTATTTAAATAACTCTCTTTAAAAAATCCCGTTCCATTTAAACATCCATTTTCACACCAATAAGCCTTTATATCTTTATTAAATAAATCAAAATTTTCTTTTATTATACACTCTTTATATATTACAATATCCTTATCATCATAAAAATCATAACTTAATTTAAATCCATCAACTAAACTATCATCCATATTAATATTCAAATTTAAATCATTAAAAATTTCTTCTAATTCATAAAAACTAATAACTTTGTCTATATAATCTGTATAATTATATTTTTTTACAAACCATTTGCTCGCATCACAGTGATTTATATAAACTATTTTGCTATCTTTATTATTTTTTTTAATTTCTTTTGCATCTATTATAAATGGAGGATCCATATTTAATAAATTTTTCTTTTGATTTTCTTTATATTTTATTATATATTCATTAGAAATAGGACAAAAAGAACTTATTTTAGAATTTTTATACTTTAACTTATTCAGAATGAAAAAACCTTTATTTTCAATATAAATTTTATCAAAACCTATAAATTTAAGTTTTTTTAACACTTTGGATATTATTAAATCAAAATTCTTTTCATTTATATTTTTATCCAAAAAAATAAGAGGGTTCAAAAGAGCTATTACATTTTCCTCACCTAGTTTTGATAATTTTAAATACTCTTTTATCTCACCCACATCTGATTTTAAAACCTTAGCATCAAATTCACATGCTTTTACACATTCTAAACAGCCAATGCATTTTTCGTCGATTATATATGTCTTTTTATCGATTACTTTTATCGCATCCACTGGACATGCTCTTAAACATTTTTTACAATTTATACAATTTTCATTTGAGTAATTTATAATACTATCCATATTCCAACTCCAAATTATTGTTTGATTTTATTATAATACAATTTAATTTTTAGAAAAAGTCATTTTTACAAGCTTTCATCTTTTTTTAAGTATACTCTTATATTTTCTTCAAATATATCCTTTAATAAACTCAAAAATATACTGATTCTTTCTTCATTTATATTATGGACTATAGTAACCTTAGTTGGATATACATTTAATAATATATTTATTATTTCATCTTCAAATGTCATCTCTTCCTTTATATATATATGCTCTAATGATAAATATTCTTTTTTTCTATTTTTATTTTCATCATCAAATATTTGTTTAATATCATTATCTTTTATAAATATTTTAAGATGATTTTTTTTTGGATCTTTTTCTAATAAAAAGCTTCTCATTATTTCAATAAATTCATCATATGCTTTTATCAGTTTATAATCATTTAATGCTTTTAAAGCTATTTTTTCAATAAGTTCATATACATCTTTCATTCTAAAATATAAAAAACCTTTAATAGATATTTCTTTATTATAATTAAAAAAATCAAATATTACTTCATTCAATATTTCTTTTATCAAATGTTCATTTTCGTAAAATGCTTGACTTAAAAAAACTTGCAATTCCTTTTTATTTGATATATTTTCTCTCTTATCAATCAATTTTATATAATCTAAAGAAAAATTTTGTTCTAAATATTCTATTATCTCTTCTAATATTATTTTTCTAATCTCATCTGATATTGTTTTTGAATTATAGTAATCTTCTTTTAAAAATATATATTTTCCTTTTTCAAATTTTATATCATCTATTCCCTTTATTCTATTTCTTATATTCAAGCTCGTATTAACATAAAAAGTTTTATGAAGTTTATACTCATACATAATAATCACACCTTTTAAAAGATTCAAATTTTAAATATATATATCAATTATACAAATAAAAATATTATACAGTTTTATATATTATTTTTATACCCATAAAAATTTATATAAATAAAAATACCTTATAGAACTTTTAGATTCTATAAGGCATTGATTTATTTTTATCTTTCTCCCTTTTCATAAGGTTTTCCATTTGCAGCTGGTCCATTTGCATTACCTACAAATAAAATCAGTACTACAAGTGTTATTATATATGGTGCCATCGAAAGTATATTTTCCGAAACATTAAGTCCAATTTCTGGATTTCCAAGGAATATTGAAAGTCCTGTTGAAGCACCAAATAATAATGATGCTAACATAGCCCCTTGAGGAGTCCATTTACCAAATATCATCGCAGCAAGAGCGATGAAACCTTGACCAGATATAAGTGTTGGTCTAAATGACGATACAACTGCTAAACTCATTGAAGCTCCACCAAAACCAGCTAAAACACCTGATAGTATAACACATATATATTTTATATTATATACATTGATACCTAAAGTATCTGCTGCCCTAGGATGTTCTCCAACTGCTCTTATTCTAATACCCAATTTTGTTTTATATAATACATACCAACCAATTAAAACAAGTGCAAAAGCTATATAAACAGAAACATATGAATTAAATACTATTCCAAAAAATGAATCATTATATGCTTGTGCTGCTTCTTTACCAATTATCATATCAAATAATTTAGGTAATTTATTATCTAAATCTAATGGTGTAGTCATTGCTGAACCATTAAATAATCTTCTACACATAAACAATGCAAAGCCAGGTGCTGCTAAGTTTATTGCTATTCCTGAAACAACATGATCTGCATTATATTTTATAGTAGCTATCCCATGTAAAAATGCAAATAGACCACCAGCAAGTCCTGCTATTAAAAATGCTAACCAAGGGTTTCCCGTATAAACAGCTGCTGCCGCTCCTGCAAAAGCACCTATAGTCATCATACCTTCTAAACCAATGTTTACAACACCAGAGTTTTCAGAAAAAACTCCACCTAAAGAAGCAAATATTAAAGGTGTTGAATACATAAGAGTTGTACTTAAAATTATCGCTAAATCTTTTATATCCATTAGTTTTCACCTCTTTTAACAGTCTTAAATTTAAACATAGTCATCTTTATAAGATTTATTGCTGCTATAAAGTATATTATTGAACCCATAACTATATTTACAACTTCTGTTGGAGCACCTATAGAGTTCATCTTTCTACCACCATATTTTAAAGCTCCAAAGAATAATCCTGCAAATAAACAACCAAGAGGTGTATTATTACCAATTAAGGACACTGATATTCCATCAAAACCATAACCTTCAGATGCTGCTAAAACCGTTATCTTTTGTGCATAACCCATAACATGTAATGTACCTGCAAGTCCTGCTAAAAGTCCTGCTATTGCCATAGATTTTATCATTGATGAATTTACATTTATTCCACCATATTCTGCTGCAAATTTATTAAATCCAACAGCTCTAAGTTCAAATCCTAATGTCGTTTTGTTTAGTACATACGCAATTATTAATATTGCAATTATAGCAAATACAATCCCCCAGTTTACTTTAACTGGTCCTATAAAACTTCTAAGCCAATCTATTTTTATCATTGCTGTTTCTTGTATCTTATAAGACGCTTCTGTATGAGGTTTTCTAAAACCTTCTAGCATAGTTACATAATTAGATAAATAAAGTGCAATCCAGTTAAGCATTATTGTTGTTATAACTTCATTTACACCATATTTAGCTTTTAAAAATCCTGCACAACCACCCCAAATTGCACCAGCTAACATACCAGCCATTATAGTAAGTGGTATATGAACTATTGCTGGAGCTTTTACAAAATAACCAACTACAGCAGCTGCTAATGCACCTACCATAAATTGTCCTTCAGCACCTATATTAAATAGTCCCGTTCTAAATGCAAAAGCAACAGAAAGACCAGTTAAAATTATAGGTGTTGCTGTAACAACACTCCAAGCTACAGAAGATGGTTTACCAAATATACCTACAAAAACAACTGAATATGCTTCTATTGGGTTAATCCCTGCAAACATAAGTATTATAGATCCTACTAAAAATCCTAGTAAAATCGCAATCATAGTAAATTTAAAAGTATCATTAAATAAGTTCTTTAATTTATTCATTTTCGCCACCCCCTGCCATCATAAGGCCTAAAGTGTTTTCATCAGCATCTTTAGCATCTACAATTCCAACTATTCTACCTTCATAAATAACTGCAATCCTATCTGAAACACTCATAACTTCATCTAATTCAAATGATACTAAAAGTACCGCTTTTCCTTTATTTCTTTGTTCTACTAAAGATTTGTGAACATATTCTATTGCACCTACATCAAGACCTCTTGTTGGCTGAGTTGCAATTAAAACTTCAGGATCATTAGTAACTTCTCTAGCTATTATAACCTTTTGTTGATTTCCACCAGATAAAGCTCTAGCTTTTAGATTTATATTAGTTGGTCTAACATCAAATTTTTCAACTAACTTATCTGCAAAATTTTTGATATTTTCTTCTAATAGTCTAAAACCTTTTGAAAATTCTTTTTTTCTATAGTTTTCTAAAACCATATTCTCTGCTACAGTAAAATCTAGCACTAAACCATGCTTATGTCTATCTTCAGGAATATTACATAGTCCCGAATCAAATATATCTCTAGGAGTTTTATTTGTTATATCTTGTCCATTTATTAAAACTTTACCTGAAGTTGATTTTTTAAGCCCAGTTAATACTTCTACAAGTTCCGATTGACCATTACCATCTATACCTGCAATACCAAGTATTTCACCCTTTTTAAGTTCCAAATCAAAATTATCTAGAGCCTTTAAATTTCTTGAATCTAAAGCAGTTAAACCTTTTATCTCTAAAACTGTATCTAAAGCTTTTACATCTTCTTTTTCAACCTTAAAATTAACTTCTCTACCAACCATCATAGATGCTAAATCGTTTTCAGTAACTTTAGAAACATCAACAGTATCTATATACTTACCTCGTCTTATTATTGAACAATAATCTGCTGCTTGCTTTATTTCCTTTAATTTATGCGTGATTATTATAATCGATTTACCTTCTTTTGTTAAATTTCTTATAATTTGCATCAATTCTTGAATTTCTTGTGGAGTTAATACTGCTGTTGGTTCATCCAATATAAGTATTTCTGCACCTCTATACAAAGCTTTTAATATTTCAACTCTTTGTTGCATCCCAACACTAATATCTTGTATCTTTGCATTAGGGTCAACATAAAGACCATATCTTTGTGAAATCTTTTTAACATCTTCTATAGCTGTATTTAAATCTAAGTATCCACCAGATTTAGTTGGTTCCATACCTAATATTATATTTTCAGCAACAGTAAACGGCTCAACAAGCATAAAATGCTGATGTACCATTCCTATTCCATGTTCTATTGCAATATTTGGATCTGTTATTTCTATTTCTTTTCCATTTATTCTTATGCTACCTGAAGTTGGTTGATATAATCCATATAAAATATTCATAAGTGTTGATTTACCCGCACCATTCTCACCCAATATAGCATGTACTTCACTTTCATGAACTGTCAAATTAATATTATCATTAGCTGTAAAATCACCAAATTTTTTAGTTATATTAATCATTTCAACAGCTTTAATATCAAAATTAATATTGCTTTCCTTTTCTAAATTACTCAACTACTATCCCTCCTTGATTATATTATTGGGAATTAAAAGGCTATAAGCCTTGTAAAAATTATAATATTCAATATCTTATTTTGTTTTTTATTTTTTTATTTTATAAGGGGTTATTGAAAACATTTTCTAATATATAATTAAACATATGTTTATTTTTTTATAAGCTATTGATTATTCTTTTATTAAGATAGTTTTTATTATACTAAAAAAACATTGTATTTACAACTATTTTAAATAATTGATAAAGAATAACCTTATAGCTATTTTTTTTTAATATTTGAAACGATAAAAAATTTATTATACAAATAAATAAGCTTAAACATCTTAATATTGTACCCTATTTGAGGTAAAAATAACATGTTTTTTGTTTCTTTAAACAATATATATGTTATACTTTTTATTTTTTTGAATGCGTTTGCTTTTTAAATTTTCTTTTTTTTTTCTTTTTTCAGATAATTTTAATATTTTAATATAAGTTATTTAAAATTTAATTTAAACAACCTCAAAAAGCAATAAACAGTCTTAAAGCGAATAAACTTTTACTTAGTCTTTTAAATTTAAATAAAACTCTCGCCTTTTTAATTATTTCCTATCTTAGATTATAATAATCAATTAAAACATAAAAAAAAAGACCTCAAAAGGTCTTTTTTTATATTTTATTACTTAGCACTATCATATTCTTCTTTTGTTCCTGGTACTACTATTTCACCAGCAACAATCTTAGCTTTTACATCGTCAACTAATTTGATTATATCTTCTGGTACATTCTTAGATGTAGTAGGTGCTATATCAACTCCACCTTCTTTTAAACCATAAGTTACAGTAGAACCACCATCAAATTCTCCTTCTATAAGCTTCTTACCAATATCATAAATTGCATTGTCAACTCTCTTAACAGCTGATGTTATAACATTTTCTGGAGCTTGAGAATTTTGATCTCTATCAACACCTATTGCAAACTTGTTTAGTTCTTTTGCAGCTTCTATCATTCCATTTCCAGTATCTCCCGCAGCATGGAATATTATATCACAACCTGAACTGTACATTTGATTAGCTATTGCTTTACCAACTGCTGGCTTATCAAAAGCATTTGCGTATTGATCTATTATTTCTATATCTTTATTTACTGATTCAACACCAGCTTTAAATCCATATTTGAATCTGTTTATAACTGGAACATCCATTCCACCTATAAATCCAACTTTATTAGTTTTAGTCATTTTAGCAGCTATAACTCCAACTAAGTACGATGCTTCATGTTCTTTAAATGTTACACCTATAACATTTTCTGGTGTATTTTCTCCATAAGAAAAATCTATTATAGCAAATTTATTTTCTGGATAGTTTTCTGCTGCTTCAGCAACAGCATCTGCCATCTTAAATCCAATTCCCCATACTAAATCATTTTCAGCATCTATTAGCGTTTGTAGGTTTGGTGCATAGTCAGCATCTTGAGTTGATTCTTGATACGATTTTTTAATTTGGAAGTCTTTTTCTAGCTTTTGAAATCCTTCCCAAGCTGATTGGTTAAATGATTGATCTGATATTCCACCAACATCAGTAACCATCGCTATTTTTTTACTAGCATCCTTTGCATCATTGTTTTCAGCATTGTTTGCATCTTGTTGAGAACCTCCACATCCCACTAATCCTGTTAGTGATAATGCTCCAGCCATAACTAAAGCAAGTAATTTCTTTTTCATTTTGACTATTCCTCCCTTTATATTTATACAATCGAATCAGAAAAGAAAAACCTTTTCTTAAGTCGACTCTTTATAAGACGAATATCGCCCTCATTTAAATTATCACTATTTTACTACTAAATTTCAAGTCTTTTTTTATCTTTTTATAGAAATTCGCAATTTTTTTATTTAGAAAAAGTCTTGAACTTCTTAATTTTCTGACGATTGAAAGATATTATATTTTTTTGTATAAATTTCTCAATTGATTAATAATAAGGATATTTTTTAACTTACATAATTTTTAGATTTTAAAATTTCTATGGATTTTTCTACATTAGCTTCACTTACCATTACCATTGGTCCTGTACAACCCATTCCACTTTCTGCATATATATTTTCTTTCCATAGTTCTTTTACTGCATCTTCTAAATCCATTATGTCTATACCTGCTATTGATCCTGTTACTACTTCTTTTTCAGGCATTTTTACTTCTTGAGTATCTTCTTTTTTCTCTTTTGTTAATTTTCCTATTACTTCTTCATATTTTGCTTTTTTTACTTTCGCAAATTCTTCTTTTGCTATTTTTGTTATTTTTCCTTGTGATACTTCTTTTGCATATTTTATTGCATTTTTTATTACTGGACTTCCTGATGCTCTTGAGATTATTAGTATCTTTCTATCATAATCTTCTGCTACTCCTGGTCCATATCCATATCCTAATGATTCAAAACTTCCGCCTGTTGTAAATGACGAGAATATTTTCATCAATAAGTTTCCTGTTAGTGTATCTGTTATCATTACATCTGGTGTTCCTGTTAATAAGTCATTTCCTCTCATTACTACTCCACCATCTGCTCTTTTTGATTCACTAAATTCTATTTCATATCCGTTTTCTTTTAGTTCTTTTAATGCTGTTTCTACTTGTCTTGCTCCATCTACATTAAGTATTCCTACTTTTGGACTTTTATTTCCTAATGCTTTTGCTGTTATTACTCCATATAGTCCATTTTTTATCATTGCTTCTACTCTTTTTGTAGATGATGTTCCTGTTGTTGTTGCTATTATCATTTCTTTTCCTAATCCTGGAGTTACTACTCTTCCTACTGTTGATACTCCTATTGGGAAATTATAATGCATTGTTACACATGCATCTATTTCTTTTGAATCTAATAATTCTTCCATTTTCTTATGTTGTTCGTCTTCTGTATTTACTTCATAAACTTTTAAGTCAGTTTCAACTTTTGGTCCTATTAAAACTACTTCTAAGTCTGTATTTTCTGCTTGAGCATCCTCTGCTCCTTTTAATACATTTTCTACTCCATGTTCGCTTCCTAAAAGTGTTATTGCAACTCTTGTTTTATCACCAAATTCTCCACTTTCTATCGCATCTGCTATATTATATAGAGTTTTTCCAATCATATTCTTGATATTTTGATCGCTCATTTTATCACCTCTTTTTAGCTTTTACGCTTCTAGATTTTTAGCCATTTCTCTTATAGCTTCCGCTATTAAAGATTTTATTTTTTCTTCTGATACACCTTCGTTTGATTCTACTTTTCCGCTATTTCTTTCTAGAATTACAGATACTCCATCAAAAAGATTTGTCATTCTTCCTAAGAATAAACTTCCTTTTCCTACTATCATTGCTCTGTTAAATTCACCTGTAGTTAAATCATCTTTAGCAAATCCTAAATATGGTACTCCTGATGGTATATGTCCTTGTGTTGGAGCCCATCCTGGCATACCATGCTTTTCAACAAATGCTGCCATTTCTTTTCTTTCTAAGTCTCCTCTTTTTACTCCAAGGGCACCTATCATTTTGTAGTTTGATGTTGGCACATCTCCAGCTCCTGCTGGTTTTGTTACATCTGGATTTTGCATTTCTACTGAGTATTTATCTATATCAGTTATTTTAAGTCCTGCTTTATCTAATGGTGCAGTTATTAATGATGTTATTACAGCTTGAGGTGATGATCCTGTTCCTACTGTATGCTTTCCTATCATATCAGTTCTTACTATTGGGCTTACTCCATCATTTTCACTTACTAATATTGCAAATCCACCTAATACGTCTTCTAATATTGGTAAACCTTTTTTAACATGGTCTTTACCATTCATACCAAGCTTCGCTGTTGCTCCACCTGCTACTATTACTACATTTTTATGTGTTCCTGCTTTAACAAAACTTGCTGCTTCTATTAATGCATGTGTTGGTGCAGCACAGAATCCTCTTGTATCTGAACCTGTTGCATTTTGGCATCCACAAACTTCTCCAATTGCTTTTGCAAAGTTTCCTCCACCTCTTTGGTTCATATCTCCACAAGCTTCTTCTGAACACTCTATTATATAATCTATATCATTTGGGTTTATGTCATTTTTAGCAAGTAAATTAAGCATTGCTATTACTCCTGATGCTTTAACTACTAAGTTTTCATATATTATATGTGATGTTAAGTTAGCATCTACATCATGTGCTCTTTTTACACAACCAATAAGTACATCATTATGATATATTGGTTCAGCATGTTCTTTTTCTACTGCATGCTTTATTTCATCTATGTTAACGCCTTCTTTTAATTTAGCGATCATTTCGTCTGTTATAAGTTTATGGTTTACTAATGTTTCTTTACATTTAGTTGTAAAATCTGCTTCTAATAATACTAAGTCAAATACATCTACTATTTTTAATAATGCTATAAATTCGTCTTGAGGCATGATTTCACCAAATTTACCATCACGAGTTGAGTTTGGCATTTTTTTATCATGCCAAGGCATATCTATCCCTCTTAATTCTTCTGGTGTAACATTTCCTATATATGCTTGATTTGGATAATAACTAACTACATCCTCAAATGGTCTTATATGCTTATGTAATTCCTTTAAATACTCCGATTCAGGATTTACTATTTTTTCAGTTGTTTGTGTTGTACCATTGTGCATGATCATGTCTGGTGTATGAACTAAAACATAACCAGCTCCTTTTATTACTCCGTAAGACATAAAAAAACCTCCTCTTAATTTAAGCTATCTATATTAATATCTGAATTGTTTTAATTTTTTTAATTTTAAATTTAAAGGAGTGAAAAATTCACTCCTTTAAATAATTTTATTGTTCTATTTGCAATTAAAGTTTATATTTACAGAATTCATCACGAATTTCTGTCATTTCACTTATAATATCATCAACATCTAGAACCATTTCCATCATACCAACTTGTTCTTCATAAACGTCAGCATCTAATTCATCTTTGATTTCTGGCTCTACTACATGATATACTCCAAGTCCTAACTGGACTCCTGCTAATGGACCAGCAAAAGTAGGATCTCCCGCAGTTACAGTTTCAGCTGCAAGTCCAGCAGCTTCACCTTCAGCAGCTCCAACGATAACAAGAACATTTTCAGCTCCATATTGGTCTGCGAAATCCTTTACTCTCTTTTGATTCTCTAAATCCATAGCACCAGCAGCCGTTCAGACAAAACATTCAGTTGATGAAAAAACAACTTCTGCGCCAGTAGATTTTACACACTCTTCGATAGCAGGACCTGGAACACCGTCTCTGTCACCGATGATAACTAGTTTTTTACCATTTAATCTACTCATCATAGCACTTCCTTTCAATTTTTTAATTTATATAAATACATAAAGTATTTTTAGCTTTTTATTATTTTACTTTGAATATTAAGCGTACTTTTTAATCATTGCTTCTATATTTTCAACAGTAGCATCATCTTTTGTAAGCTCATCTATTTTTTCTCCATCTTTAAATACTGCTAAAGTTGGAAGTCCTAGAACTTTTTGCTTTATAGCAACTCTTCTAGCTTTTGAAGCATCTAATTTAGCAAATTTCATGCTTCCTTTATATTGTTCTTCTAATCTTTCAACATCTGGCATTAAAGCTTTACAAGGTTCACAACTTTCACTCCAAAAGTCTACAAATACATAACCTTCAGCTTTTAATACTTCATCTTCAAAGTTCTTCTTATCTAATACAAACATTCTATCACTTCTTTCTATATAATTTAACTATTATCTAGAATTTAACTTTAAATACAGTTTGTTCTTTAACATCTGCAGTTAAAGCATCTAAAGCAACTTCTAATCTATGGTATCTTAACTTCCATTGTTCTTCTTTTGAAGTTGCAGGATCTCCTAGTGGGTATGGTATTGATATTGTTGGAACCATTTTGTTAGCACCAACAGTTTTAGCAACTGGTATTAAGTTCGCCATTTGAACTATTGGGAAACCAGCTTTTTCAATTTCTTTAACCATCGTTGCACCGCAACGAGTACACGTACCTCACGTAGAAGTCATTATAACTCCGTCAACATTTCCTTCTTTTAGGTATTCTACTATTTCTTTAGCCATTCTTGCAGCTTCACCTTGAGTAGTACCTGTTCCTACTGTAGTATAGAAATATTCATGAGCTTTTCCTATTTTTCCTTCTTTTTCAAACGCTTTTAATGCATCTACTGGAACACAAACATTAGGATCAGCATCTGCTGCTGCTGGGTCAAAACCTGCATGTATAGTTTTAAATACACCTGGCTTTAATCCATCTTCAATGCTGTATCTTCCCCATCTAGTTGCAGAAGCCGATTGAATTCTATCTGGATTATCAACTGGTACAATACCACTTGTAGTTACAAACGCTATATTAGCTTTGCTTAAATCTTTTATTGGAGCTGCAATTTCAACTCTATCTAATTTTGGTATTGGAAGTTCAGTTTTGAATTCTTCTCCACTTAATTTCTTTATAAGCATATCAACAACTCTATCAGCTGCTGGAGTCTTATCTTCTAACCAAACTTGATGTCTTATTCCTCTTACATAATATCCTTCTTCTTCAGCAGTTCCTAATTTTTCTCCTGCTAATACTTTATCTCCATAAGCTGCCATTTTTTTGATATCTTTTCTCATTGCAGCTGCACTCTTACCTCCAGGGAATATAACCATGTCTTTTTTAAACATTTCTACTCCAGGATTTTCTATATGCATTGAAGATATTACTGGTACATTGAATTTTTCTTTAACAGCTTTAGCTACAACTCCACAAGCATTACCGTATCTACCTGCTTGGAATGCTGGTCCTGCAAAGAATATATCAAACTCTTTACCTTCTAAAAATTCTAAGATTCTCTTTTTAGCTTCATCTTCATTAGAACCTATAAAGTTATCTCCACATATTATAGTGTGTGTAACTTCTGCATTTTGTAATCTCTTATCTAGTTCCATTGCTGGTCCTACAAGACCTTCTCTTATTTCTGGTTCAAAATCTGCTTTATCCTCTCCACCAATTTGTCCGAAGAATTGGTTTACGTATAAAATTGCTTTCATTATATATTCACCTCCTAAAATTCTTTCATTGTCTTAGTTGACCAACCTGAAACTTGATCTCCACAGAACATTGCATTGTTTTCCATTATTATAGATCCATCTTCTTTTACAGATGCTCCTAAAACTTCATCATTTGACCATCCACCTGAAAGACCATCTCTAGCTAATGCTTGTAATTCTCCTATAACAGTCTCCATTGGAGGTAATTCTATTAATTCAGAAACGTTACCACAAGATACGATAGCGTCTGCTTTTTCATCTAATGTAACAAGTGGTTGTGATTTACCATCTCTACCAGTACATTCATTTGTTATACCAACTGTCTTAACTCCAGCATCTTCTAAAGCTACTATACAAGCTATAAAGTCAGCATCTGGGTTTCCGTAACCTTCTTCAGCAACTATAGCTCCATCTGCTCCTAAAGATTTTGCCATTTGAGCAACAAATAATGCAGCTCTTTCTTTTTGTTCTAATGCAACATTTAAGTTTGACATTATAACACCTAAGAAATTAAGCGTTTTCCCATGTTCTTTATAAAGTCTCTTTATTGTAGGATTGTTTTGGAAGTCATATGTAGACCACTTAGAAGAACAAGGCATGAAACTTCCTGATATTAATGCTCCATCTAATACTTCATTTGGATTCATAAAAGTAGGAACAAATTTATTCATATCCCAACCATAAACTAAGTCATTGTATCCTAACTCTTCCATTTGTGATTGTGGTTGCATTACCATAACTACCTTTGGTAATTCATTAGTCTTAGCATCTCTATTAGTTATTGGTGCTAATTCAAAAGTTTCAATTTCTTCTGGCTCTAAATCCTTAACTATTGAACCAATGTATTCAGCTAATTTATGTCCAGCCATTCTTAATGCTTTGTTTTTCTTTTGTTGTTCTCTTGCTTCAAACTCTTCATCTGTAGCTCCAACAAGAACTATATTCTTAAGTTGTGAGAAGTAAGTATATTTAGCTCCTTCTCCACCCATATCTATTAATCCATCTTGGAATCCACCCCAGTGTTGTCCAACAACTAAGATACTACATCCTTTTAACGCATGCGTTCTTCCGTCTCCAGCACTTACTACATCTCCTGTTACTCCAGGGAATAAAGGTTTTCCATCTAATTTTACTCTTGGCTCTATAGCTTCCTTAACAGGTACTAAACGAACGCTATCACCAGGCTTTACTATAACTAAGTCAGCTTTTGTTATATGCTCATCTTCCATAACAAAATCTAAAGCAGCTTGCTTGTTTATTGTTAAGATACCATCTTTGTAAGAATGTTGCGCTCCAAAAACTATATCTTTAACAAAAAAATTACCTATTTCTAATTTCATCATGACACCCCTTCCATAAATTTAACTAAAATACAACTCTAAATCTTTCAACTAATGTAACTGATATATACTCGTTGTTAGTTGAGGAATAATTAAACGAACATTTAACTCGTGCTCGTTTGTTATTTTTTCCTCAAGCAACTTTAGTTTATCATAATCACGATTATTTTTCAATCATAATTATAAAACTTTTTTAAAATTATTCAGATTATTGTTACGCTTTTTCGCATTTTTCAACGCTTTAACCCAGGAAAACTTTTTCAGAATTTAAAACAAAATTTTAGTTTTAAGTATTTAAAAGTAAATTTTAGTTTTAAATTACTTGGTATTTATTTTAATTTAATATATAAAAAATACATAAAAACTATTTTTTTTGAGTTAGTTAAAAAAATACTTATATTAATTTTTTAATTTTCTGATATAATATTACTGGTTTTTAATTTAAATAAAAGAATACGGTGGTAAAAAATTATGAAGAAAGAATTAAAGAAAAATAGGGTGAAAAAATATTTTATTGAAGCTGCGGTTAAAATAATCGAAACTGAAGGCATAGATAAAATAACAATAAGAAAAGTCGCAGATTTGTCTGGCTATAATAGTGCTACTATATATAATTACTTTGAAAATTTAGATCATTTGGTGTTTTTGGCTGCATTAAAATTTATAAAGCCATATACATCTGGTGTAGGTAAATATGTAAAAGGTGATTATAATGCACTTGAAAGAAATTATAGGATATGGGAGTATTACTGTTTACATTCTTTTAAATATCCTCATATATATCATGCAATCTTTTTTGCAAAACTAAATAAACCTTTAGATAATTATATAATTTCTTATTATGAATTATATCCAGAAGAAATAGTTGTTGATGATAGAAATATATCTAGTATGTTATCTAAACAGAGTATATATGAAAGAGCTCATGTTATACTTGAACAATGTGTAGATGAAGGATTTTTAAAAGATGAGGACTTAGATGATTTAAATGAAATGATATTATATATCTATAAAGGAACTTTAAATCGAGTGCTTAATAAAGAAATAGATAAATCATTAGATGAAATAGTATTTCAAACAATGAAATATATAAAAGTTTGTTACAGAGGCTTTTTACAAAAAGAAGAAGAATCAAAATAATTTCAAATTATTTTGATTCTTCTTTTTTATTTTCTATCCATTGAATAATCATATACCGATAACATATAGTCCATATATATATTCATATGATTTATAAATGAATCATATTCCATTTTATAATTATCATTTTCCTGTCTAGCCAGTGCACCTTGCAAATATGTGAGTATTAAATCTTTTATTTCCTTTTGTTCATTTTCAGATAAGTTTTTTTCTATTGAAAACAAATCAATAGGTTCAAACACTATATTTAAAAAAGAATCTTTAAAGATATTTTTTACATCTTCTATTATATCTTTATCATAATCCTCTTCATATATCTGCACATAATTATTCAATATACGTTCAAAATCTTTTGCATAATTCGAAAAAATAAGATTATATATTATTTCACTTTTAAAATAACATAATTTCGATAAGTTAGTCCATGAAGTCTTTATTTTAACTTTAATATTTTCATTTGATAAATCTTTTTGTTTTAGTTCATTTACAAAAGAAAAAATATGTCTTAAATTTGAATAATATAACAAATGGTCTAAATTATCAAAATAATTATAAAGAGTTGCACTATTAAACCCTGCTATACTAGCAATATTTCTTATAGTAATTGGCTTATTTATATCACTTTCTAATAATTCAATTGTTGCATCTATAAAATATTTCATTTTTCTTTTCTTTTGTATATATTTTTTTTCTGTTCGCATTCTAAAACGCATTCCTTTCGTTATAAAGAATTATCAATTTCAATATCCAATTCCTTAATCATATCCTCAAAATAATTTTTATTAAATCGCAGGCAAAGTTCCCAATAATGACAGTATAGTTTGTAAGAGTCTCTTAATCAAGGGGATATTTAAATACTTTATCACTTCAAATAAATCTATAGGTAAATTTTTTTAACCATATATAATGATTATTTAATCCTCTTATAAGTTTCATTTCATAAAAAATTACATCATATTAATTTTTCGATATCATATTTCAAAATATCTTTTTCAAAAAAACACACTCTAACTCGCTCAAGAGTTAGAGTGCTTAAGTTTTTTCAACTTTATTTTATACCATGACTTTTGTAGTATAGCACATTATCCTTCATACCTGTACAAGCTTTTATTCTATCAAAAAAGATTTTTGTCTAAAATTAACTTTTAAATTATTATGTCAATAAAATAATAACATCATATAATTATTATGTCAACTTTTAATTATACTGCATTCAAAATACAATATTTAAATCAAAAAATATTTTGAACAATTTTAAATATATTTTCTTCCTTTTCTTTAGAATATCTATATTCCATATAAAAATCACTTGTATAATCTACAGTAAATATAATTTTTTTTAAATATTCATCTGATAAAAATTCTTTTAATTTTAATGCTGATTTTTTTAAATTTTTAGGATTGTCACTAGATAATATGATGTAATTCTTATCACTTAATAATAAATAATTCTTAAAAGCCATTGCCTTATTTCTTAAATATAAATATTTTTCCTTTTCATCATAAAAAGGAAATAATCTTTTACTTTCTATCGTTTCATCTATTTTATTAAAAATTTCATTATAAAAGGTATTTACTAAAAAATTATTATCATTGTACTCAAATATATGATAGTAGTTCTTAGGATTATAGGATTCTTGTTTATCAATATTAAAAAAATTATTTTGTTCAAGATATTTTTGCATATCTAAAAGTCTAAATTCATCTATATTTGAAAATATATTTAGGAGTGTTTGATTACAGATTAATATATTATAAAAAAACCATTCAGGAGACATGTGAATATAAGGATCCATTTTATAAGGAAAATCAAAATATTTTTTTACAACTATAGATGCTATAAATGTAGGTACATAAAAAGAATATATTGAGGGACTATCAAATGAGCAAAAAGTATAATTACATAAAAGCCCGTTTTTAACTAACTTATTTAATATAAACTTTATTTCATCCTCAAAATCACTCAAATTTGGATTTAATGAATAAAATTTTATAAATTTACTTTCAACCTTAATCTTTTTAAGCACCTGTCTTATTTGAAATGAAGAAAGAGCCTTATATTTGCATATTAAATACAAAACAACAAGCTCTTTCATGTTTATTTGCCCATTTCTTAGACTCCCATTTATTTCATCTGGAGTTTTAACAAATAAGTATTTATGAAGTTTATTTACGTTAAATTTCATATCCTTTCCTAATAATGGACTTTTTCCTTTTTTAAATTCTTCTATTTTAAATTTTTTTGCATTATGCATATTTCTTTATCTGTCCAATTATACTCGAGCGATTATTTTTTCTTATTATCTCAACAATATAATTACCACCCATTCTAACTGTAACATTATCATCTTTGTCAGGGAAAAAGCATAATATATCCACATCTAATCCTAATACATTTCCAAACACACCTTTTGCATTTGTACTATCTGGCTTTCTATAATAATCAATAACTTTAATCTTAAAATAATCCCCCGTATCAATCTTATCCAATGCATTTAATTTTTCAATCATAGTTGCAGCTCTTGAACATATAAATATATCTCTAAACTTTTCATTTGATTCTTTATATTCTAAAATTCTTATGTTAACTTTTCTACCATTTTTTTTGATATATGAGTTCATATCATAAAGTATTGATGGAACTCTTTTTCCTATTATCCAATGTTCCGCTGGAATATATCCTTTTACTCCATTTCCTAAATCTAAAGAAATTGAAGAATCCATATTATTATATCCTATTATATTTGCTTCAATTTCATAACCTATCTTATTTTTAAGTTCATCTAATTTCAGTAAGTACCTTTCTTCTAAATATGTCTCTCTTGCTTCTTGCATAGATAAATAAACTCTATCATTTTCTTCATCAAATTCAACAATCTTAACCAAAAATTCTTTTCCTATATTATTTAACATTGATGATATTTCTGGAGTTTTGCTAAAACCTTCTTTCTTTGTTATTATTCCTTCTATCCCACCAGGAAATAAACTAACCATAGTAAAATCTTTTTTTACGCTTGTTATAGTCGTATTAAAAAATTCATTATTATTATATTTTTCATATAATTTTTGAAGTGAATTTTCTCTTTGATTTTTAGTGTCTTGACATCTAGGATATATATCTTTTATATCTGTTAAATCTACATAATGTCCTTTTTTTCTAAATTCTTTATGTTTAGAAGCATCAATTGCATTTAAAACTATTGTATTTCCACTTATATTACAATCATCTAATGTAAAGTAAATTTTATTTTCAATAATACAATTATATTCATTTTGAACATTACATATTATTTTTAAATTCTTATTATCAAAAATTACATAATCAAATTTTTCAGAAACATTGTTATGTCTTTTGTCCAAAATATATCCCTTTAAAACAATATTATTTTTACCAAACTCCGTATATATAGTTACAAAAAATTCTTCTAATGATACTATCTCATTAGTGTATTTCTCAACAAGTTCTTCTAATTTTAATTTAGCTTCCATAAAAACCTCCTGCTTTTTATAAATTTTAAATTCTAAATAATAATGGTGATAGTAAATTTATAATCCAAATCAAAGGTGTTATAAGCGAAACAAATAAATATAGCTTTCTTTTTCTTGGAACATAAAAATAAATCAAATGCATTGTATAAAATATAAGGAAAAAATATATATAAAATTTTATCTTTATTGTATTTATATAATAAAAAAACTTTGATTTAATATTATACTCAAAAAATTTTACATACTTTTCATCTAAAAAAAATTGATCACCAATACTATCTTCTTTTTTCAAATATTTTTTTTGAAAAATATTCTCTTTTTCTAGTTTAACATAATTATTTTCTAAATTGGAAATTTTTCTATGTTTTTTTATTAAAAAATTGTAATCATTATTATTTCTTACTATTTTAAATAATAAATCAAATTCAGATTTAAAGGTATTTATAAAAATAGTAAATATAGAAAAAAAATTTATAAAAAGAAATATTATTAAAAATATTTTTACATATCTTCTTATTCATATCATCTCCCTTAAAATTATTTTATGGCACCACAATTCTATAAATATACTAATATCTTAATAATAATTTTTACAATAACAGTTATTCTAAAAAATTATTATTGTAAAAATATATAATAAGACTTTATTATAAAAAAAGTAAAATATAGATTTTTAAAGGTGGTCTTTTTATATGAATTTGAAATTATTATTATTTACATTGAATTATTATATCTACCTAAAAATAACTCATAAAAAATTAAGTGATTACAATAAGATAAATCTTTCTTTATTAATTTATTTATCAGCTTTAATACTAATCTACAAATATCTATATTCTCTTATATATATTTTTTTATTCGAAAGTAGTATCTATTGTTTTCTAATTGAATATAGAGAAATAAATATAATAAAATTTTTATCCTTTTATATTTATTTTATTTTCTTATATTTTTCTACAATTAAAATAATTAAAAATAAGAATAAATTATATAATTTATTGATTGGTATGTCTTTTGATTTGCCATTAATAATAAAGAATGATTATGATATAAAAATATGCAAAAATAAAAAAAATTCATCTTGGGAATACATACGATATAATGATAGATTTTTACATACCAATATAATAGGTGCTACTGGAACAGGTAAGACTTCTTCTTTAATAATTCCAATTATTTATCAAGACCTTTTAAGCTATAAAAATAATCTTATAAAATTGGAGACTATAGTATTTAAAATGGCTAAGGAAAACAAAATCACTTTCAACAAAAATTTTGATATAAAAAAATTTAATATAAAAAATATAAAAGTAAAGAATGAATTTAAAAATGAATATAAGAGTAAAATAAAAAACCTAAAATTTATGGGCATGACAATAATTGCACCCGATATGTCTCTTATCAATGATGTTTACAAAATTTGTATGGACTTAGATCTAGATATTCAAATATTAAATGCTAAAGATATAAACTTAGATTCTAGATATGAGTATTATTATAATCCATTTGATATTAAACTTGATGATATAAAGAGTTATAAAGATAAAATAATAAAAACAAGCAATTTATTTGCAGACATAATGTTATTTTCTTTTGAGTCAAATGGACAAATTGATCCTTATTTTTCAAGTGTAAACAGACTATTGATAACTAATATAAGTATTTTAGTTATGTTAGCTCAAGCAAAATTAAATAAATATTATAAAAAAAAATACTCTATTAAAAAAGCCAATATATTGATTATAAGAAATTTAATAAATGATTTTAGCAAAATAAATGAGTATTTTATTGACTTTAAAAAAATAATAATAAAAGAGAGTATTTTAAAAACCAATTTTTCTAAACTTTTTGATCTATATACTTATGATGATTCCAAAATTGAAAATTTAAAAGATATCAATATTAATAATATTAAAATTAAAGGTATATTTGAATCTATTTTTGATATTTTAGAAAATAAATTTAAAATAAAAAAAGATAAAAATAATCAAATTATAGAATCTGAATTAGAAAAACACTCACAAGGGCTTAAAAACCAATTAAATAATTTCTTATTAGATACAAATATTCAAAGAGTTTTGTGCGGAAATTCTAATATACTAAAATCGATAAACTTAGATGATAATATTGATCAAGGTAAAATAACTCTTTTTAATTTTGAACTTGGTGATTTAGGTGCAATAAATTCTACAATGCTCGGTATGTTTTTTTTAAATAGTTTAGATCAAAGTATTTTAAGTAGAGATATAAATAAAAAAAATCAATTTCCACATCATCAAATAATTGATGAGTTTCCTCTTTTATGTAATGAAAATTCTACAAAAGGATTTACTCTTTATCGAAAATTTAATTGTGCTATAACAATAGCAATGCAAAATTTATCTCAAATGGAAAAAACAAAAAATATGACTTATTTAAAAAATATAATATTGAGTAATTGTTCTCACCACATCGTATTTGGAAGAGGGACTATTGATGATAGTAGTTTGTATTCAAAAATGAGTTTTATGAAAAAAAATAAAATTGAATCAACTCAAATCTCAAAGGATTCTATATTAAATTATGACCCTAGCTTGAAAATAGCAAAAAAAATCGAGATAAGTTTAGAAAATGAATTTAATTATGAAAATATAAGAAATTCAAAATTTCAAGAAATTATATTTTATACAGTAAAAAATAATAGTCTAAGAAAACCAATAAAAGGTCTTGTATTTTTTCTAAGTAAAAATAATTATAAAAAACTATTAAAAAGTAATATTAATTGGCGTTTAGTCTTTAAACCTAATTATTCTTCTAAATATAATCTAAACAAATTAAATATAATAAATAATAAATTCAGATATATAAAGAATAGATATATTAAATTAAAAAATACTACAAATGACTTGAATGAAATATATTTCGATGATATTTAATGGAATTTTTTTCTTATTATCAGACTTATATATTATATCTTTACAATATATACTTAAAATGCATTTAATTTATAATAATTTTAGGAGGTTGTGAAATGAAAATTAATAAAGAAAAAAAGATTTTTACTGATGAAGTAATTTTAGAAATTAATGATGATTTATATCTATTTAGGAAGTTTTTTTGGCAAGGACTTCATATGAGTTGTGAGTTTAAAATAAAAAACAAATTAGAATCCAAAGAAAATGATGGCTATTTTCCTGGTTGTATTTATCATGATAATCAATTTATAATTCCTGATTATATAGACACAGAGCTTAATGAAAGTATAAAAATAAAAAAAAATAAAACTATTGATAATTACATAGCTTTATCAAAATCAATATTTGAAAATAAATTTAATAATAATATAAATAATAATGATTATAATTATCTAAATATTATTTACGATATTAAAGTTGATAAAATCTATATATTTAAAACTAATTATATTAAAAATATCAATAAATTAAAAAATATATTAGAAAAGAATAATGATAAATTATTAAAATATCTATCTAAGTATTTAAAATATATTGATACAAAATTTTATTTGGAACATTATTCAATTGGTGCTCATAAATTAGAAGAAATTATTTTAAAATTATAAAAAATAAAAACTATATGAACTCGGAGCTGTAACATTAAAAAATGAAACAGCTCCATTAAAAAATATCTATTTGAATAAAAAATTTATTTATATTTAATCTCTAAATCTTATTCTTCAAAAAATTTATAATCAACTCTGTAAAAATAATTAAAATTCGAGGGATATATTTTTTTTAAAACACCTTTTTTTCCAACGCATAAATAAACATCATCTAATGTTGCAGGCTTTGAGTCTTTACATATATTATAGCTTAAAACAACACCTTCTTTGCCTTTACAATGAATGAATACCGCTCTATTATTTTTCTTATCTGTTCCTATATATATTCCTACATGTCTCCCTCCAAATTTGTTATAAAAGCCTATATCACCTGTTTTTAAATTTTTTAGAGCATTCTTTCCTTCTCCTAGATAAACTCCTGTTTCATTTAATGTCCTCGCTTGATTTATAGTTCCATCTCCAAGTATTTTATTTAGATATTTTGAATCTTTTATAATTTGCATATATACCCAATATACAAAACCAGAACAGTCCAAACCATAAGGATGATAGCTATTTATTTTATAAGAATTTGATCCTTTTGAGCGTATCTTTTTTAATTTTCCCCAATTAGGATTCTTCCCTATATGTGGATATTTTCCTCCCCAGAAATATTCTATATGTGGATTTTTGTTTAATGTCAATGCAATTTTAGCTAAATCAAAACGAGTATATGCTCCTATATCTTTATCTATTATAATTTCATTTTTTATAATATTTAAATCATTAGTACTATCATCACTATTATATTCATTATTTTTTAAATTCAAAAATAAATTATTAAAATTAACAGATTTTACATCACTAAATTCAACTGAACTTCTTAATATTTTTTCCTCCATTTTGTCATCAAACAAAGACCTTAAATATTTACTTAATTTATTTTCTGCACAAAATGAATAATAGTAATTATACAAATCAATAAAAAAATCTTCATAATTAAATCCATTTTTCTTTGCAATTATAGACATTTGATTATAATTATAAATATCAGAATCTAAATTTATATTTTTTTGTTTATTAAAATTTTGCAACTGTTCAAAGAGTTTATATTCTATTAAATCTTCTAATACTGTCTTTTTTTCTTTTACATATATAATTTTGTAATATAACTGTTCTTTCCCTTCTTTATTTACTTTTCTTATTTTATTTTTCTTATATATTTTATGTTTTTTATAATCATAACTAAGATTTTGATCTTTTATGTTTTTTTTGATTTTATATTTAGTTATTTTTCCAAATATATCTTTTATATATTTAGGATATATTATTGGTATTTTTATAGTTTCCTTTGTATATTTATATTTATTTGATTTATAAAAATAATCTTTTTCATCATCAAATAAATTTTCTTTAATATATGATGTATAATATTTTTTCTCAATATAGGTAACATTATAATAATCACTAACTCTATAATCTTTTCCTTTAATATTATTTATACTATATGCAAATTTTATCTGAGGTTTTAAATAATTATTTACAATATCCAATATATACGTATTTTTTTTATAATCATAACAACTATCGTTTAATATATCTAGACACATAATAATTATATAATCAACATTAAATTCATCCATATATTTTTTCATATTCAAAAATTCTTTTTTTATATTAAATTTTTCACTCTCTTTATTTATTTCTCCATCTTCTTTGTATAGTATTTCTTTAAACTCGTTAAAACTTGCAAATTCTACAGTTTTTAAAGCTTCTCTTTTTATTCTTTTATATTTGTTTTTTTTATCTATTGTTTTATAACTCTCCTTTTTATTAAAATAATAGGGGTTATATATATTGTCCATAAGTTCATAGTAATATGGAATCTTTCTTAAATCCAAATTCATCAATATCGCTTGTTTATATTCTAAAACTTCAGCATCTGTTAAATTTATTAACTTATCTAAGCATGTTATTTTTTCTTTTGTAGAGTAATAGTCTGATTCTAAATCTTTAAGTGATATTTGAATATTTTTTGTTGATTTTAAAACATTATCTAAATTAAAAATATTAAAGATTATCAAAAAACTAAGAAATATTGTAAAAACAACAAATGAACAAAATAAAATTATACATTTTTTAAATATGTTCATCATCTAATAACCTTTGTTTAATATTTGGATTTTGTTTTTGATAATCTATATTTTTAAATGTTTTAATATTTTCTTTACCTAAGACTTTTTTAGATCTACATTTTATACTACTGGCTATATTATTACTTATTGTTTTACATATTCTATTTAAAAATACCTTACCTAATTTTAATCCTGTAATATTATTATTTTCATATTTAGAAAAAAATATAATATCTTTTATTTTATTTCTAGTTGGTATTATTGTAATCAAAAATAATAGTCTAAATATAATCTCAAAACCATTTTCTTTAAATGAAATTTCTGATATAACATATAATATAAAACCATCTATTATTGGCATAAAGAAAGGAATTGATATATTTATTAGCCATTTATCAAAAATATATTTAAACTTATTTGATAATGCAAAATAAAAAACCAATGGAGATAATACAAAACCCCAAATAAAAGAAATATAATAAAATGTATAGATATAAACATAATAAATATTTATAAAAACAGCTATAAGATACATCAAAGCATTCGTTATTGTATTTGATACTTCAAATCCTTGTTTTGAAATTTCAATTAAATCTATTGATAAATTTACATCATTAAAAAATGCATTTAATATCTCCTGTCTTATATTGATTAATTGATTACAAAAACTTGGAAACTCATTTAATAATAAAAACAATATACTTATCTTTATTAAATCCACTTTTAATCTTACTAAAAAATTACTACTATCATTTTTAAATAATATATTAAAAGCTATATATAATATATTAAAAAAAACCAAAATACAAGAAATTGATTTTAAAAGTTCATAAAGTGGTGAAATTATAATATAAGTTGAATTTGTTGAACAAAAGTTTAATTCAAATAATTTGTTTTTATAAAAAATTAATTCTACAATACTTTCAAACCCTAAACTTTCTAATATATAATATATAACATCTGCTATAACTGCTATTATATATCCTAATAATAAAGATATTGTCTTTTGACCAAAACCTAAGCTTGCTATATTTAGCATAACAAATCATCCCTTAAATATTTTTCTTCTAAAGATCTTAATTTTTCAGGATTCGATTCTATTAAAAGTTTTTCAGCTTCCAAAACTTTTATATTGACTAAACTTTCTTGATTTCCTGATTTGATATAAAATACACCTTTATTGAAGCTTGTCGTTTTATTTGCTAATTTATCATTTATATTCAGTACTTGCTTTAATCCTTCTCTTTCTGATTCATCATGAACTCCTATAAATTTTGTATTTGAATTTACTAAAACAGATTTTGCATCTTCAAATTCCAAAAAATCATTAATTCTCTGGGTTGCAACAACAGGAGCACAATTTCTCTTTCTAGCTCTTCTATATATTATATTTATATATTCTCTACATTCCTTATATGGTAGAATTAAATAAAATTCATCAAAAATAATACATATTCTTTTTATGTCTTTTTTGTTTGAATTTTTCTTTATTATATTTTCCCAAAAAAAATTTAGAATTATATTCATAGCTAAAGGTTTTTCAAATTTTTCATTTAAATTTGATATATCCATATTATAAATAGGTATGTCATCATTTATTTGCAAATTAGACTTTCCATCAAAATAAGATATATTTCCATTTTTACTTTTACAAAATTTTCTCATCACTCTATTTAAATAATAATATTCATCCATATAAGGAATTAAATCCACTTTTTTATCATCTGATAAAAAAGCTTCTTGCAATTTTTCATACCATAAAGATATTGTAGGCATATTTTTTTTTACTCCATTTTTATATAAAGAATCTATATCATTATGATATATTTTACATTCATCATAACAATCTTTTGTAATTTCTAATATTATATCTTTAACAACTTGTGATACATTTCCCTTTTGCCCACCAGCCATCATTGAAATTATATAAGATATATCTGAAATTTTTTGATTTAAATTCAATTGTTTTTTTTCCAAATTATCTTCTATTACAATTTCATTATCTATATCAAAAAAATTTATACAATTATTTGATTCATTTTTAAAGCTAATATTTTTTCCTCCCAACTTTCTTGTTATGCAATTATATTCTCCTTCTGCATCTATTATCAAAAATTTTATTTCTTCTATATTTTTTAACACAATTTCCTTAATCAAAGTTGATTTTCCTGAACCAGATGAACCTACTATCGAAATTCCAAAATTTTTATTTTCTTTATGAAATAAATCAAAATTAAAACTCTCATTTGTAGCTATATTAATTCCAAGAGGCATACCTTTTTCATGGTTTATTGATGTTTTTGTATAATGGTAAAAAGAAGCAGATGCTTTTTTGTCCATTATAAATCCATCAAAATAATCTTTATTTCTGTCTATATTCATCGGTAACATAAGTTTAAAAACATCTTCATGATTTGCATATGAAGATGTTATTTCAATTCCTCTTTTAGAGCATTCTTTGTAAAATTTATTAAAAATTCGTTCTATATCATCTACATTGTCTGAATATATACATGATATTAAATATACGTTTATTAAATTATTAAACCCCATATCTATTTCATCTCTTAATTTTTGTACTTCTATTTTTTTATTTTCGAGCATTTCAATTCTATTTTCATCTTTTGCTAATATTATTTCTGAATTTATATCACTTATATTTTTATTTAATTTCTTAATAGCATCATCATTTTCTATTGGTTTAAAATAGGTAGATGTTATTATATTTTCATAAGAAAAAAATTTCTCAAAAGTATTTATGAAGTTTGTGAATCTTGGCATATATGATATATATATCATTTTAAAATATGTGTTTTCCTTATCTATAGTTTTAAAAAAATCAAACGAACTTGTATCTATATGCTTTGGCATTAATATTTCATCATAATATTCTTTTTTATTTTTCAAAATTATAAAATTTTCATTTTTCATAAAAGACCTCATCTTAATATAATTTTTTTATCTTTTAATTCTTTATGTTTGATATAATTTAAATCTTTCGATTTTATTGGATTTAATAGTTTAAAATATATTTCTTCTAATTTAATTGTGTTTAAATTTGTAGTGATTAATTTTCTTGAACTAAAAAAATTTTTTATGCTGTTTATCTCTGCTGTTAATTTTAACTTAGCCTTGTTCAAATAATCATCTTTTTTTAGATTTTCATTTTTTATATCATATTCAACAAATATAAATGATTCATATATTTTCTTTTTAGAATTTTTAAGTTCATATTTTAATTCTTTTAATATATTTTCAAAAATATATATTTTTCGATTTATTATGCTTATTTTTTCTCTCATTTTCAAATCATATGGATCTAATTTTTCCTTTGACTTCTTATTTTTTTTAATATAATTTTCTATTTTAGCAATCTGATAAGCATTTTTATTCTCTATAGGATAATCTAACATCATTATATTTGACTCCAATGAACCCATAAACTCTATCATCATTTCCTGATTTAAAAGTATTTCATTTTCAGTCAAAATTTCATTATTTGTTCCCTGTATTTTCAAACCCATTACAAATTTAGTGTAATCATTTAATATGATCATATCAGAATCTATATCATCTATATTACAAATAAATTCCAAACTATTTTTATAGTCTATTTTTTTATTCTTTTTTGAACCTAAATACTTCATTATTATTTTATTTTTTTTTAATAAAATGAATATCATTAGTACTATTAAAGAAATAACTATTATAATATTTAAAAAATCTGATAATAATTTTATATAGTAATTTATTTTAATACCTCCTTATATATATACGTTTTTCTTTTAACTTCTTTGTTATAATTCTTTTTATAAAAATTCCTATATTCATCCTTGAACAATTTGACGATTTCTTTGGTATATTTAATTCTCCAAAAATATAAATAATAATGTAAATAAAAATAAAATTTATCGTTATCAATAATTTTATTAATTTTATTTTTATAAATGGAAAAAATATATTAAATACAGTTAACATAATCATCAAATTTAAAAATATACAAAATACAGTCTTTAATGATTTAAATATAAAAAAATATCTATTTTGATCTACATAAATCCTATAAATCATATGTCTAAAAATAAGCTCACCACCTTTCTTCTAAAATAATATATACTTAAGCATTTTTTTGTAAATAATGATTAAATCTTTTCAATAAAAAAAACAATCTCAAAACATAAATGTTTTGAGATTGCTTTTTATTTTAGTTTTTATAATATTCAAATGGCATTTTTATAGCATTTTTTAATTTCATGCCATTTTTAGATTCTATATTATTAAGTATATGCAAATAATATCTTTTTCCATTTTCATATGGTCTTGTAGCTTCTATTATAAGTGTTTTTTTATCTTCACTTAATCTTGGTCTTTGAATTTGTATGTGTTTACCTTCGTCGTCCAATAAATAAACACAATCCATAGTTACTGATGTTTCATCTATTTCTTCACTAAAATTAACATTCCAAATTTTATTTTGATCATTTGTTATCTTTAAATCAATATAAGTTCCAACAAATTCATATACAAAGGTATGTTTGAAATATCTATTATAATTAGTTATATCAAAAGTCACTGTATCATCTAAATACTCTACTAGTTTATATCCTTCAATATATTTTGCATTGTACTTTACACGACCAGTTCTATCTCTGTATAAATCCTTCGTACATATTTCATTTCCCTCAGTATCTATGTATCTAATAAGAATATTTCCTCTTATAACTGGTTTTTCAGGTTTTACTATTATTTTATCATCGTCCTTATCGTCATCTCCAGCTCCTTGGTCATCTCCAGCTCCCTGGTCATCTCCAGCTCCTTGGTCATCTCCAGCTCCTTGGTCATCTCCAGCTCCTTGGTCGTCTCCAGCTCCTTGGTCGTCTCCAGCTCCTTGGTCGTCAACATTTACTTCTATATATTCTTTACTTCCAGTATCATCATTTGTATAGTATAGTCTATTATCTTCTAAATATAAATCTTTTGAATGATTATCATTTAATTTAGTCATATTAAGACCACCTAAATCTGCCTTGTATAGATAACCTCCATTTGAATAATTACTAAAATAAATTGAATCAGAAGTTATAACAAATGATTGAATATTAACATCCATAACTTTTGATTTATCTAATGTATTTTTGTCTAATTTGTATAATTTAAAATCGCTACCTTTATAATATATATTATCACCTTTTTTGATAGGTGAATCTATATCCCAAAATGGTTTGTAAAATTGATTATTACAAGCAGGATATCTTTCTGGTTTTTCCCAATTGTGATCTTTTTTTATTTGTGCATCACTTAAATTCAAATAATTATATCTTGTTTTTAATTTTCTATCAGGTGTCGGATCATCCCATGTAACATCTACATGATAATATTCTCCATCAATATTTACAATACTCCATGCATGATGCATATCATTTGATCTTACAACCATTGCTTCTATTCCAACTTCACTTAATAATAATTGAAAAGCTTCTGCATAACCTTCACACACACATATTCTATTTATTAAAGCTCCATATAGATTGTATGAATCTGCTGGTATTGTTCCTTTTTCAAGATTTTCTTGGTCATATTCTATATTTAATACCAAGTAATCATGTATTGCTAATTCCTTTTCAAATTCACTCATATCAGGGCTTATATGTTCTGTTATTATTTCATTAACTTTTTGATCGACTTCATCAATCATAGTTCTTATCTCATCTTTAGTATTAGTATATCCTAAATTTAATATACCATTTGAATAAGCCAAAGTATCAGGGAAACTTAAGTAAAATATTTTTGGATTATCCTCAATTACCTTTTTCATCAAATCAAACATATCATCTGTATTTTTTGTATATGCTGATAAATCAACAGAATCTTCTAGATTAACTAATGCTTCATGCATTAAATCATAAGCTTCTTGATTATCAGCTAGATTGCCTGCTGCATATGTACTAAAAAAACTTAATAGTACAAAAAGCATTGACAATAATATAAAACCTTTAATTTTTTTCATTTCATCCTCTCCTCTTTGTTATGTCTTTCCTAAAAGCCCTTAATAAGGAAATGAATATATCCTCGTACTTCTATTAATCGGATACTAAGTTTAATTTTTTTAATATTTTTAAAGCAAAAATTAAATTTAGTTATAAAGTCATAAAAAAAACTATATCAAAATGATTATAAAATCATATTGATATAGTTCTTATTTATTAGTATTTTATTTTATAATATATCTATATACTTATCTTAGAAATCTGCACTACCAACAGTTCTTGGGAATGGTATAACATCTCTTATGTTTTTCATTCCTGTTAAATACATAATTAGTCTTTCAAAACCAAGACCATATCCTGAATGTATAGTTTCTCCATATTTTCTAAGCTCTAAATACCACCAGTAATCTTCTTCTTCCATACCATTTTCTTTAATTTTAGATTTTAATACTTCATATCTCTCTTCTCTTTGAGATCCACCAATAATTTCTCCTATACCAGGAACTAATAAATCCATAGCAGCAACTGTTTTTTGGTCTTCATTTAATCTCATATAGAATGCTTTTATTTCTTTTGGATAATCTGTAACAAATACAGGCTTATTAAATACTTCCTCTGTTATATATCTTTCATGTTCAGTTTGTAAATCAATTCCCCACTCAACATCATATTCAAAATCAACTTTTGCTTCTTTTAATATTTCTATTGCTTTTGTATATGTTATTCTTTCAAAATCAGAATTCACAATGTTTAAAAGTCTATCTTTAAGACCCTTATCTATAAAACTATTGAAGAAATCAATCTCTTCTGGTGCTTTTTCTAATACATAATTAATTACATATTTAATCATCTCTTCAGCAATATCCATATTATCTTTTAAATTTGCAAACGCCATCTCTGGTTCTATCATCCAAAACTCAGCAGCATGTCTTGCTGTATTTGAATTTTCAGATCTAAATGTAGGTCCAAAAGTATATACATTTCTAAATGAAAGTGCCATTATCTCTGCATTTAATTGTCCACTAACTGTTAAAAATGAATCTTTCCCAAAGAAATCTTTTGAAGAATCAATTTTTCCTTCATCATTTCTAGATGGATTTTCTAAATCCATAGTTGTAACTCTAAACATTTCTCCTGCACCTTCGCAATCTGAAGCTGTTATTATTGGAGTATGTGAATATACAAAGTTTTTATTTTGGAAAAACTCATGTATAGCATGTGCTGCTATAGATCTTACTCTAAATACAGCTGAAAAAGTATTACTTCTAGGTCTTAAATGTGCTATTGTTCTTAAATATTCTAATGTATGTCTTTTCTTTTGTAATGGATAATCTGAGTTTGAACTACCAACAATTTTTATTTCTTTTGCTTTTATTTCAAATGGTTGCTTTGAATCTGGTGTAATTTCTAATACTCCAACAATCTCTAATGATGTTGATATTGGAAGCTTTTTAATATCATCATAATTTGATAATGTTTCTGTTTCAAAAACTACTTGAATATTTTTGAAAAATGATCCATCGTTTAACTCTATAAATCCAAATTTGTTAGATGCTCTTAATGTTCTAACCCAACCTTCTAATTTAACTTCTTTGCCTGCAAATTGTTCTTTATCTCTGTAAATTTCTTTAATTAAAACCGTCTGCATACTTTTCACCTTCCTATAATTTTTATTTTTAATAAAATATATCAATTAAATAATTTCATATAAATTTACTTTTTAATAATTTTTTGCAATAAAAAAATTCCTAATCCAAAGAAATTACTAAAAAGTATTTTCTAGGGACGGAATTAAACCGCGGTGCCACCCTAATTCTATATAGAACCTATATAACACTCAGTCAATTAACGCTTGACACGTTCTTCCTAATAAGTTCTTAGACTTTTCAGAAGAAAGCTCAAAGATGTTCTTCAATAAAGGTTTATCTTGGTCTTTCACCATCACCAAGTCGCTTGTATAAATTATCTTTATCTACTCTTCTTATCATAGCCACTAAATATTAAGATTTGGAACTAATTATAATATTATTTTTTTCAAAAGTCAATATAAATTATAAAATTTATTTATATTCTAAAATAATTTATTTAATATTACTTTCTAATAATTGCATAAAATTTATGTATAATTTATAATTTTATTATAATGACTTAAAAGTTGTTAATATTTTGTTAAAATTATTTGATATATAACAAAATGTATTATTATCAACTATTTAAGCTTAATTATACTAGGAGGTTTTAAAATGAAATTAGATTTTATATACAACAGACACAGTGTTAGAAAATTTAAGGATCAAGAAATACCAAAAGAAGATATTAAAGAAATTTTAAAAGCAGCAACATATGCTCCATCAGGAAAGAATATTCAAAATTGGCATTTTGTTGTCATTCAAAGCAAAGAAAAAATAAATGAGATTGTAAAAATTATAGAAAATAAACATGACTATTTAATAAATAATTGTGATGATGAAGAATTAAATGCAAATTTTTCAAAATTCCTTAGATATTTTACTTTATTTAAAAACGCACCTGTTTTAGTAATGGTATTTGCAGGGCCTTATGGTGCTTCTGGTTTAGAAGTTTTACAAAAAGCCAATATATCTGACCAAGAAATAAATTCTATATTAAATAAAGCTCCTGGAATTCAAAACATTGGTGCTGCTGTTCAAAATATTCAACTAGCTGCCACTGCTATGGGTTATGGTGCTTGTTGGATGACAGGTCCTAATTTTGCTGCAAAAGAAATTGAGGATTATATCAATATAGATAAAAACGATTATACACTTGCTTGTTTAGTTCCTATTGGTGTTCCACAAGGAGATTTAAAAAGTCCAAAAAGAAAACCACTAAATGAAGTTGTTACTTTTATAGATTAATTTGCATCATTATAATCATAGGAGCTATTATATTAAAAAATTTACTTAAGATAGTATGTTTTAAAATAATTTAGATATACTACAAATTTTCTTAATATAATAGCTTTATATTATTTTTTGTTATTTTTTTATTAAAAAATTGTTATCATTTAAGTTAATATCATTTATAATATAGATATAGATTAAAAATTTCAAAGGATGTGATTGTATGCCAAAAGAAAGAAATCACTTTGCACTGCCAAGAAATGCTTTTAATATGAAAAAATTATATACATTATATATATTAAAAGAATTATCTATGGGAAAGAAAATTTATGGAAAAATGATTTATGATAATGTAAAAGAATTTTTTAGAGGTTATCCTGTGTCTATATCATATAGTACAATATATAATACACTTCACAAGATGGAAGAAGAAAATTTTGTTATAAGTCATTGGGATGAAGGTGCTTCAAGCACCAAAAATCGTTCAACTAGGTATTATCGAATCACAGATGATGGTCTTAATTATTATAAGACTATAGAAAAAGATACAATTGATTCTCTTTTAAAAACTAAAGAAATCGTATCTAAATTCATAGAATTTTTAGATTAACTTTATCTAAATTTTATGTATTTTCTAAATTTTTTTATTAAAAATAAGAAAATGTTTTTTTCACCGCATTAAAGTTCTAAATCCGACTTTTTTACTGGGATTAATAGTATTTTTTGTATATAAAAAATATTTTTTTGATGATTTTTAAGCCACAGTATGTTATCATAATACTAAATTTAAGTTAATAATTTTAGGAGGCGTTTAAATGAATTTATCTTCTCGTATTTTATCTATGCAATCTTCTCCAATAAGAAGACTTGTACCATACGCTCAAAAGGCGAAAAAAAATGGAAAGAAGGTTTATCACCTAAATATAGGTCAGCCAGACATAAAGACTCCAAAATCTTTTTTACAATCTATTAGAGATTTTGACCAAGAAGTATTAGAGTATTCAACATCTCAAGGAAGCGAAGAATTAAGAAACGCAATGATTAATTATTATAAAAATTACAATATTGATTTTGAATTAGATGATATATTTGTTACAAACGGTGGTAGTGAAGCATTATTATTTGCTCTTATAGCTGTATGTGATCCAGGTGAAGAAGTTTTAATTCCAGAACCATTCTACACTAATTATAGTGGATTTTCAGATGCTATTAATGTAACAGTAAAACCAATAACTACATCGGGGGATAACGGTTTCCGTTTACCTTCAAAAGAAGATATAGAAAAAACTATTTCAACAAAAACTAAAGCTATATTAATTTCAAACCCAGGAAACCCAACTGGTGCTGTTTATACAAAAGATGAAGTTATGATGTTAGCTTCTTTAGCTAAAGAATATAATTTATTTATAATCGCTGATGAAGTTTATAGAGAGTTTGTTTATGATGGCCTTGAATACATAAGCTTTGGTAATATAAAAGAAATTGAAGATAGAGTTATCATAGTTGATAGTGTATCAAAAAGATATAGTGCATGTGGAGCTAGAATAGGTTCTATTGCCTCTAAAAATAAAGATTTAATGAGAAATATATTAAAACTTTGTCAAGGAAGATTATGTGTTCCTACATTAGAACAAATTGGAGCTACAAAATTATATGAAACTGACAAATCTTATTTTGAAGAAGTTAATTTAGAATATAAAAATAGAAGAGATACTCTTTATTCAAAATTAATAAAAATTGAAGGAGTTAGCTGTCAAAAGCCAACAGGTGCATTTTATATAATCGCTAAATTACCAGTTGACGATGCTGAAGTATTCGTTAAGTGGATGCTTGAAGAATTTGATTTAGATGGAGAAACAGTTATGATGGCTCCAGCAGAAGGATTCTATAAAACTAAAGGTCTTGGTAGAGATGAAGCAAGACTTGCATATATATTAAATGAAAAAGATTTAATTAGATCTGTAGAAATTTTAGAAGCTGGATTAAAGGCTTACAATAATAGATAACAAAATTAAATAAACCAAATTTGTTAATGGGGCTGTCGCACCAAAAGAAAATATTAAGATATATTGTATTTATTTAAAATTTACAATACAAAGTATGTCACAGTATATTTCTTTATATGACAGCCTCATTTTTGTGCTCAATATCATAAATCTAATAAATCATCCTTTTAAATATTTACAATAAATTTAATTTTATTATTTTTTATTATAAAAAAGATTTAATTATGTTATACTTTTCAAGTAGCAAATAAACAAAAAGGAGATTATATAATGGATATAATAAAAGTCATAATTCTATCATTAGTTGAGGGATTAACAGAATTCCTCCCAGTAAGCAGTACAGGACATTTAATATTATTAAATCCCTATATTGAATTCAATCAAAATTTCAAAAACACATTTGATATAGTAATACAATTTGGAGCAATACTTTCTGTTATAGTTTTGTATTTTAATAAATTAAACATATTCACAAAAGATAAGATACATAATAAAGAAACTTTAGATTTATGGAAAAAAGTAGTTGTAGGTGTTTTACCAGCAGTCGTACTTGGCCTTTTATTTGGAGATATAATAGAAGAAAAATTCTTTAATCGATTGACAGTATGTATAATGTTATTTATAGGTGGTATAGTAATAATTATAATGGAAAATAAATCCAAAGATATAAAAATAAAAAACTTTGGTGATCTTAGTTATAAAATGGCTATCGCAATAGGATTTTTTCAATGTATGGCTATGATTCCAGGTACTTCAAGATCTGCAGCAACAATAATTGGTGCTATGTTACTTGGTTGTTCAAGAGTTATCGCTGCTGAATTTTCATTTTTCTTAGCCATCCCTACTATGGCAGGCGCAACAACTTATAAGCTATTAAAAAGTGGTATAAGCCTATCATCTTATGAATGGAGTCTTTTAGCTCTTGGTACTTTTTTATCTTTTGTTTTTGCCCTTATTGTAATAAAATTATTTATGGGATATGTAAAGAAAAAAGATTTTAAAATTTTTGGTTTTTATAGAATAATACTTAGTGGTATAATCTTATTATCTATGTTATTAAAATTCTAGCTTATGCTAGAATTTTTTTTATTTCTATAAAAAATAAAAAAAGAAAGCGAGGTGTCAACTGGCAAATTATACTATATAGAATTATATTTATTTATATATTAATTATAATTTTGCCAAATATATGAAAATAGTTGGACTAATAGTTGAATACAATCCGTTTCATAATGGACATAAATTACATTTAGAAAAATCAAAAGAATTAACAAATGCAGATTACTCAGTCGCTATAATGAGTGGACATTTTTTACAAAGAGGAGAACCAGCATTATTTGATAAATGGACTAGAGCAAAAATAGCTGTTGAAAACGGTGTTGATTTAGTAATAGAACTTCCATCAATTTATGCATCTCAAAGTGCAGAATATTTTTCTTATGGTGCTATAAAAATTTTAAATTCTTTAAATATAATAGACAGTATATGTTTTGGAAGTGAAGATGGTGATATAGAATTACTAAAATTAGTATCTAAAATACTATTTGAAGAAAATGATGATTTCAAATCTATTTTAAAAACCCATGTTAACCAAAATAATTCCTATCCTAAAGCTAGACAAAATGCATTAATTGAATATATTTTTAATCATGAAAAATATAAAAATAAATATAAAAAGGATGTTGTTTTGAATCTAGTTTCTAACCCTAATAATATTTTAGGTATAGAATATATAAAAGCTTTAAATAAACTAAAAAGTGATATTAAACCCTTTACAATAACTAGAGAAAAAAGTGATTATAATTCCTCAAAATTACAAGGAGATATCTGTAGTGCAACTGCTATTAGAGAATCTCTAAAAATAGATAATAATATAGAAAAATTAAAAGACTTCATACCTAAAAAAACATATGAAAATATTTTAGAAATTCTAAAAACAAAAAAACCTGTTTTCGATGATAATTTTTATGATTTTATTATATATGAAATAATATCTCAAGATAAAAATATTGAAAATATATTTGAAGTAAAAGAAGGAATTGAAAATAAAATTTTAAAAGAAATAAAAAACTCTAAAAACCTAAAAGAACTTCTTTCCAATATAAAGAGTAAACGATATACCTATAACACATTAAAAAGAATCCTTATGAATATATTACTAAATATACAAAGATCAGATGTACGAAAAATTATGAATGATTCAAATTATTGCAGGGTTCTTGCATTTAATAATAATGGTCGAAAGATATTAAAGAAACTAAAAAAATCTTCAGATATTAAAATTATAAATAAATTCAAAAAAGATTTGATAAATACAAATACTTCTTTAAATTTAGATTTTAAATCTACAAATATCTATAATTTAATTTACAATCAAAATGATTATTCTTATAAAGACCTTTTAACATCTCCTTTATTTATTGATAATAAAATAGATAAATAAAAATAAATCTATAATAAAAAAAGATGAATTAAAGTAAAACTTTAATTCATCTTTTGTAGTTCTTCTCTGTTGCTCATAATTATCTTTAAGCTTCCTTCTAAACTACTTTGTACTTGCTTTAATATTTCATCTGCATACTCATTAGAACCTTGTCTTATCTGATTAGATACTTCATTAGCTCTATTTATAATCTCTTCACTTTCTTTTTTAGCTCTTCTTACTATTTCATTATCATTAATACGCTCTTTTGCATATAAATCAGCCTTGTCTATAATCTCTTTAGCTTCAATATTTGCTTGTTCAATTATTCTTTCTTTATCTGTATTTATCATCTGTGCTTGTTTTATCTGCTTTGGAATTTGAAGTCTTATATCTTTTATAACATCTAAGATATCAGTTTTATCAACTATTATTTTACTACTAAAAGGCATTGTTGAACTATCCTCAACAATATCCTCAAGTTCTTCTAATAATTTTATAAGTTCCATGACCTATCCCCTTTCAAAATTTTTCTACTAAATACTCACATGCTTTTTTAGGAACTAACTCTTCTATATTGCCTTTGTATCTTGCAATTTCTTTTACTATACTAGAACTTAAAAATGAATACTTTGTGCTAGCTGTTAAAAATATAGTTTCAACATTGTCTTCTAATTTTCTATTCATTTGAGCCATTTGTAATTCATATTCGAAATCAGAAACAGCTCTAAGTCCTCTTATAATAGCACTTACATTATTTTGTGTACAATAATCTACTAATAAACCACTAAAAGTTTTTACACATACATTATCTAAATCTGAAATAGCATCTTCTATCATATGAATTCTTTCATCAAATGTAAATAGATTTTTTTTACTGGAATTTACTAAAACTGCAACAATTAATTTGTCACATAATTTAGAAGCCCTCCTTATTATATCTAAATGTCCATTTGTAATTGGATCAAAACTTCCAGGATAAATTGCTATATTTGTCATTACTATTCCTCCAATTTGTAAAAAGATATCATAGTTGTTTTATTGTATTTCTTTTCTTTTACTCTATTTAGATGTCCTACAACTTCTTCTAATACTTCATCTGGATTATGCTCTATTACAATAGTTCCATCCTCATTTAAAATTTCACTTTCATTTATGAGATTTAAAACTTCCATGCAAAAGTTTCTATTATAAGGAGGATCTAAAAATATATAGTCAAATTTTTCCTTACTATGCTTAGATATTGCAGTTTTAACATCTATATTTTCTATTATACTATAATCCATCAATTTTGTTTTTAAAATATTTCTTTTTGTCATTTCAATACTTCTTTTATCTTTGTCTACAAATACACATTTATTAGCACCTCTTGATAAAGATTCTATACCAAGTGCTCCTGTACCACAAAATAAATCAAGTACATTAGTATCTATTATATCCATATTTATTATATTAAATAAAGATTCTTTTATCCTATCTGTTGTAGGCCTTACATTATCTCCAGTTGGACATTCTAACTTTGTTCCTCTTGCTTTTCCTGATATAACTCTCATCTAATTCTTCCTTTCTATGATACAATCATATTTTCTTTATCTAAATCAAATCTTCTTTTTATTTCTATTTTCAAATCCTTATTTGATTTTAAATTAGAATCTTCTTTTATTATATTTTTTGCTTCATTTTGAGCTTTATTTAATATTTTTATATGCTTAAAAATATTTCCTACTTTAAGTTCTGGAACACCATGTTGTTTTAGGCCAAAAAATTGTCCTGGCCCTCTAAGTTCCAAATCTTTTTTGGCTATTATAAAACCATCATTTGTTTCTTCCATGACATCCATTCTTTTTTTTGTCACTTCATTTTTTGAATCATAAATAAGTATACAAAAAGATTCATAACTACCTCTACCAACTCTACCTCTTAATTGATGTAATTGTGCAAGTCCAAATCTCTCAGAATTTTCTATTATCATTATACTCGCATTAGGTACATTTATTCCAACTTCAATTACAGTAGTTGCTATTAAAATTTTTATTTTATCATCTTTAAATTCATTCATTATAAAATCTTTTTCTTTATTTTTTAATTTTCCATGCAAAATTTCTATTTTTTCATCTTTAAAATACTTAGATTTTAAATCCTCATATAATTGATATACCGATGTTAACTCATTTTCTTCATTATCATCTATAAGAGGACATACAATATATACTTGTCTACCCTTTTTGATTTCTTCTACAGCCTTTTTATAAGCTAAATCGTTTTTTACTTTTTTTATAGCCATTGTTTCTATTTTCTTTCGTCCTGGAGGAAGTTCATCAATTATAGAAACATCCAAATCACCATAAACCATAAGTGCTAAAGTCCTTGGAATTGGTGTTGCACTCATTACAAGAACATTTGTAAAATCACCTTTTAAATTAAGTTTTTTTCTTTGATTAACACCAAATCTATGTTGTTCATCTGTAACAACTAAAGATAAATTCTTAAATTCTACATCATCATTAAACAAAGCGTGAGTTCCAACAACAATTGATATTTCTCCTGATTTAAGTTTTAAAAGTACATTTTCTCTTTCTTTCTTCTTCATATTTCCTTTTAAAATAGCCACATTAATATCATAAATGCTCGAAATTTCTTTTAAATATTCATAATGTTGAACCGCTAAAATTTCAGTCGGAGCCATAAAAGCACCTTGATAATTATTAAAAGCACATTCTAATAATGCTATTATAGCAACTATTGTTTTACCTGAACCAACATCCCCTTGTATTAGCCTATTCATTGGTTTTTTAGACTCAAAGTCCTCATATACTTCTTTTAACACATTATTTTGAGCTCTAGTTAGTTCAAACGGCAAATTATCTATAAAGTTCTTAGTCCTATCAGTTTGAAATATCAAATTTGACTCTTTTTCTATATTCTCTTCTTTTAAATAAAATAAACCTAATTGAAGTATAAAAAATTCATCAAAAGCTATTCTATACATAGCAATTTTTAGAGAATTTTTATCTTTTGGAAAATGGATATTTCTAAGTGCATAATCCAAATCACATAATTTATATTTCTTTCTTAGATCCTCATCAATATAATCCTGTATATATGTATTATTATCAAACACATGCTTTAAACCTGATTTTATATCTTCATTTTTAAGACCAAAAGTTAAAGGATATATAGGATTTATAGCCAAATTCTCTTGATTTTCATATTTAAAAGCCTTTTCTATTTTTTTGCCTTGTATATCGATTTTATTCATAAAAACTTTTACTTTACCAAATATATATACATCTTCATTTTCTTTAAATAATTTTTTTATATAATTTTGATTAAAAAAACTACAAGTTCCTATATTTTCTCTTTCATCTTTTATAACTAACTTCACTATAGAAAGATTTGATTTTATTTTTTTTAATTCAATCTTTGTTATTTTAGCTTTTATAACTATATCTTCTTTATCATTCACTTCATTTAAATATTTTTTATTGCTATTATCTTCATAATTTCTAGGAAAATAATAAAGTAAATCATATATATTTTTTATACCCAAATTGTTAAATAATTTTTTCTTCTTTGGTCCAATACCTTTTATATATTGAATTGATGAATTTAACTTCAATTAAATCACCCTTTAACTATATTTTTCTTTGATTTTTTTTAAATAAGGTATTTCATAAGCCTCTTTTATATCATTTAAATAATTTAATGATTCATCACAATATTCTATTATATCTTTTTTAATATAATTTGCAAAATAATCTTTGATATTCTCATCTTTATCCATTAAAATTCTTATTTGCATTTTTATCTTCTTTAAAATACCTTTTTCATATGGATTTTTCATTTCATCTATAATCTTTTTAGCTTCTATTAAAAATGATTTAGCTATTTTTAAATCATTATCCAATTTGATCTTTAAATAAGCACTATAGCAAAGTGATATTCCTTTATTCCATTTAAAATATGTATTATCATAATTATCTAATGATAATAAAAAAGCATCTAAAGAAAGCTTGTACTCTTTTAATTCAAAATAGCAAATTCCAATATTTTTATACAAAAGAGCCATAGTTTTATACTCTTTATAATCACCCAATAAATCTATTGCCTTTTTATAATGACTTATTGCCTTTTTATAATCTGTATTATATTTGTTTAGATCACCTAAATAATTATAACAAGCAGAAATATTTGCTATATATTTTTTATTATCTATATTAAGTTCTTTAAATAAGTTTATTGATTTTAACAAATATGATTTTGACTCCTTGTATTCACCTTTCATTATAAGATTAAGCCCTTTTAATCTATATAAAGATGCTAATTCCTCTTCAAATTTATTATTCATAGCAATTTTTAAACTCATATCTATATAAAACTCCATTTCTTCTTCCCTATGAAGCTGTATATAACTAAAAATCAATTGTTTATATCCTTTTACCAAATATCTATCATCCTTTGTATCTTGACTTAAATTTATAAGTTTTTGTGCATTGTTAATACCAACTATATACTCTCCTTCATTTATATAAAATCTTGATAATATATGATAATATTCTTTTTTTAAATCATCTTCATTCGAATTTTTTTTAAGTAAAAATAGATTTTTAATATCGTTTAATATCTTTAATATCTTTCTTTTTTTTAGAGGTTCTGTTGTTATTATTTTATCATTGTTAAAAATAGGATATACTTCATTATAAAAATCCAAATATTTTTTTAAATAATCTAATTTTTCTTCTAATTCCTTTTTATATTCCTCTCCCTTTTTATAATGAAATATTATTTTTTCATGATTAGATATATTTTTTTCTTCTGATAGGATTTGAGCCAAATTATTATGGTATAATTTTCTATCTTCTTGAGGTATTGTCTCATATATTATATTTTTAATCTTATCATTGATAAAATTAAGTTCACAAAAATTACTTTCAACTTTCAAAATTCTCAATTTATGAAATTTTGATATAAGAACACTTATCTTATCTTCTTTTTTAAAATCCAAATATTTATTTAATACATTTATATTTATATTTTTATCAAAAACAGATAACTTTTTTAAAAATTCATTTTCTTCTTTATCATTAAAATAAAACAAATAATTCATATATTCATTTATATGATTTTTATTGTTTAAACTTTTTATTATAAAATTTAAGTTTCCATCATATTCTTTGTATAAAATTCTTAACTCATCTTCATTTGCTTGTATATTCAAAAAATCAAGCAAATTAAATACTTGTGACTCATCAAACTTATCCATATATAATTCTTTGAAATTATCTAGAGATGATGATTTTTTGATAAAATAATTAATATGCTGTAAATAATAAGCAGATGTTGTTGATACCAAAAATATATTATCTTCAAATTTTAATATCAATTCATTTAAAAGATCTAAAGACTCTTTACTTACAAACTCCAAATTATCAATTAATATAACTATTTTTTCATCCTTCAAAAATTGACAAAAGAATTCCGTTATAAATGATCTTAACCTATTTTTGGTAAACATTTTATGAAGTCCATTAAATTTTACATCCAAAAATCTAACATTATACTCTAATAAAAGCCTATCTATTCTGCTATTTATCTTATAGCTTTTGGCCTTATTTAATTTATATATTATATACTCAAAAATATAGTATTCACTATCATCATTTAATAAATTCAATTTAAATATATTTGTCTCTTCTTTTTTTATATATTGATAAAATGAATTTAAAAACTTAGTTTTTCCAGAACCAAATTCTGATTTGATAATAATATTATTAAATAGATTATCATTTTTAAATGAATAATATTCATTTAATATATCTGAAAATAAATCGTCTCTAGAATATAATTTGAATAAATTTTCCTTATAAATTTTTTCAAACTCATCTTTGGATTCTTCTTTCTTAAAAATCCTATTTTTTAGTGATTTTATCTCTAATTCATTTTTTGTATAATCATTTTTTTTATAATAATCTTCAAGTTCTTCATATATGTATTCATTTAAATCATCCAATTCAAGCAAAATTTGTTTTAAAAATTCAACTTGGTTCAAACTATAAATATCCAAATTTTTCAATATCAAATTAATTAACTTTTTCTTCAGATCATTAAACATTTCCAAAAAATAATCATTAAAAACATCTTCATTTGGAATTTTATAATCAGAAAAATTTCGTTTTTTTAGCATAGAAAATATCAAATGTATATCATTGATTAAAATATCAAAATCAAATTCAACATTCATTCCATCATCAAATAATAAATAATCTTTATTTCTTTTGATTATTGGCTCCATATGCATTCTATTGATTTCATAAATTGCATTCCTAAGATTTTTTCTAGGATCTTTTAAATTTCCCCAAAGTATTTTAGCTACTTCATTTTTAGAAATCTTTTTCTTTATTGCGACTATGTATAATATTCCTTTTAATTTTTCATATTTGAATTCTATTTTCTTATCATTTAAATAAATTTCTCTTTCCTGTAATATATTTATTTTTAAGCTATTCATTTTTTCCCCCTAAATGCTGTTTATTAATACCTTAAGCACAAAAAATAAGAGCTATTGCTCTTATTCTTATTATAACAAAAATTTTATAAAGCTAAAAATAAATAGAAATTATTATTTTTTAAACATTATTATATCTAACATCTCACAAATTCTTTCATATTCATATGTCTTAGTCTCTTCTAATTCCTCTAATAAATCACATATAAATACTCCTTGCCAATACATTTTGTTTAAATCTTCATCATCTTTAATATCTTTGTGTTCATTTACATTTTCATAAGAAGAAATAAATTCCTTTACAAGTTTAAATACTTTTTCTCTAGTCTCAATCATTTTATCACCTCTTATAAACTTTAATCTTCCATAGAATACTCATGATCTTCTTCTTTTAATTTTTCTTGTTCACAAGAAATCAAATCCTTATATTCTAGTTTCACATTAAAAATATCACATTCATCATTTTTACAAATACCATATCCACCTTCACCCATCAACATTATTTCTTCTTTGCATGAAGGACATAATTTTTTTTTCATAAAATCCACCTCCATTATATTTTATTGATACCCAAAAATAAAAAAAATATATATGATTTTTGATATTGGGTATTAATACGCAAAGGATGTGATTTTATGGATAAAAAACTATTTAAAGATTTTTTAGATTTTATTAAAGCAAGTTTAGATTTTAAAGAAAAATCTGATTCATTTTTGAAAAAAGAAGCAATTGATGAGATGGATAATTTCATACTTATTTGTTTTTCTGACTTACTTGGAATCCCAAATCCAATAGAATATTATTCTTTAGAACTTCTTCCTTATATAGCTTCTGATTTAGAAGGTTTTGAAATAAGAATACTTAATAGAAAGAGTGTAATTGGAGATAGATGGGGTGATTTTTGTTGCTAAAGTCATCGATATATAATGATTTACAATATTTTTAATGCAGTTAAAATTATTGTAAAACTATAATTATTCAAAGGGGGATTATCTGTGAAAAAAATTCTATTCTTCGGTGGTAAAGGTGGTGTTGGAAAAACAACATCATCTTGTTCTTGTGCTTATTATTTTTCTAATAATAATTTAAAAACACTTTTAATATCAACCGATCCAGCACATTCCGTTGGTGATTTATTGAATGTTAAATTAGATTCTTCTATAAAAAAAATCAAAGAAAATCTATATGGTTTAGAAATTGATCCTCAAACAGAAAGAGATAAATATATAAATCGTATAAAGTCAAATATCTCAAAAACAATAAGTCCTGTTATATTAAAAGAAATACAAAGGCAATTAGATGCCGCTTCTATATCTCCTGGTTCTGAAGAATCTGCAATATTTGATAAATTAATAGAAATTATAATAGAAGAATCAAATAATTTTGATAGAATAGTATTTGATACTGCTCCAACAGGTCATACACTAAGGTTGATGTCTTTACCTGAGCTTTTGGAATCTTGGCTAGAAACACTTATAAAAAAACGTAAAAAAGCTTTAAAACTCAATAATATGGCTAGTAATTTAGAAAAAAAAGATATTGATGATCCAATAATAAATATCTTACAAAAAAGAAAAGATAAACTTATAAAAGCTCGAACTATATTAATAGATAATAACTTGGCTTCTTTTGTATTCGTATTAAATCCAGAAAAATTACCTATATTAGAAACAAAAAAATCAATAGAAATTATGAAAAAATATAATATGAATATTGAAAATATAGTAATAAACAAAATACTTCCAAAGGATTCAAATAGTGATTTTTTAAATAAAAGAAGAGAAATTCAAGATAAATATTTAGATGAAATAGAAGTTACCTTTAAAAATATCAATTTAATAAAAATACCTTTACTTGATAGAGATATAGATTCTGAATATATCAAAGAAATATCTAATTATTTTTCGTTTTAATTATAAACCTTGTATGCTATAATATGTGCTATAATGATTAGAGATTTTTATATCATTCTACTATGAAAGGAAGATTAAAATGTCAAAAGATTTAGATATCAAAATTGAAAAAGTTGTTACATGGTTACAAGAAAAAGTAAAGGAATCTCATACTAATGGATTGGTAGTTGGAATATCTGGTGGAATTGATTCAGCTTTAGTTTCATTTCTTATAAAAAAAGCATTTCCAAATAACTCATTAGGTGTTATTTTACCAATAAACAGCAATCCAGATGATGAAAAAGATGCATTAGAAGTTGCAAAAAAATGCGATATTAAAAATATAACATTAGACTTATCTGATATAAAAATGAATCTATTAGATACAGTAACAAAAGAGTTAAATAGTTCATCACTATTTAATCAAGATAATTTAAAGCTTACAGATGCTAACTTAAGAGCAAGACTTAGAATGTCTACAATATATAGCGTTGCAAATAATTTGAATTATTTAGTAGTTGGTACAGATAATAAAGCTGAAGTTCATACTGGTTATTTTACTAAATATGGTGATGGTGGTGTTGATATACTTCCAATTGCTAATCTTTCAAAAAGAGAAGTTTATGAATGGTCTGAGTATCTTGGAGTTCCTAGTAGCGTCTTAGAAAGACAACCAAGTGCTGGTCTTTGGGAAGGTCAAACAGATGAAAATGAAATGGGCACTACATACAATATGATTGATGATTATTTAAATGGTAAAGAAATTCCTAAAAAAGATAAAGATATTATAGATAATCTTCATAAAAGATCTATGCACAAAAGAAAAATGCCGGATGCTTGCGAAATTTAATAAAAAACAAATAAAAAAATATATCAAAATAATTAAATTATTTTGATATATTTTTTATATTCATTATAATAAACATCATTTATAAATCGTTTTTTATAAATCAAATCTGCAATTGTTCCAATATCCTTTATTGTCTTTAAATTATAAACGCCTCCAACTAAAGAACCTGCAACTGGTATACTTTGAATACTTCTTGCCACAAATATACTATTTGCTATTAGTTTTGCACAAGAAAAGACTTCTTCTTTCAAATCAAATTTCTTAATATAATCCCTATTTTCTAGGATATAAAATATTTCATTTAAAATTTTAATATCTTTGATAAAATAAAACTGCAAAAATTTAATTTTGATATATTTTTCAAACTCATCATCATAAGAAAATCCATAAGAATTTTTGATTTGTAAAATCAAATCATTTATGATTTTTAAAAATACAGGAATATCAGCAATCACAGTAGTTATCCCCATAAATCCAACAAAAATTCCTTCACATGTACAAATTAGATTTTTAGAATTTCTAAGTTTTTTAGAATCATTTGTAATATTTTTATATTTTATCAAAGAAAAATTTTTATCAACTTCATAACTTTTATATCTTCTTTTGATTTCTTCTAATTTAATTTCATTTATCTTAAATTTTTCTTCTATAAATATACTATAAAAAGAGCTTGCAAAAACATTAGTAAATTCCTCTATAATTTTATTATCTTTGATTTTAATTTTATTCTTAAAAAAACTCTTATCTTTTTTTAATTTGGAATACTTATATAGAGCTTTTTCAATTTTTAAATTTTCATCAATTATAAATTCTTTCAATCTAACACCTCTTTAAAAACATAGTTTTATATAATAAATATATTATAAACTATAATTATTAAAATAGGATTAGAATTTAGTCTATTTATAAATTTACTATGCCTTTATGTTTATTATTTATTACATAATAACATCTGCCTTCTTCTGGTTTTAAGTACATATTTAGTTTTTTGATATCTTTAATCAAATAACCTTTATCTTCTCTCCAAATCCTTTTTATTTCTTTTTCTACTTCAATTAAATTGGTTTCGTTTGAATCAAATTGTAAAAAAGCATTAACTTTAGACATTTTAACCACTCCTTGCATATATTAAATATATTTATAATCCTTATATTATCAATATATCTATATACCCAATAAAAAAATCTCTATTCAAGATGGTAAAGTAAATTAAACAATAAAAATATTAACAAAAAGGTAGTGTAAAAATTAATTTTTACACTACCTTTAAATTTTAATTATTATTTATTATATTAATTATTTAAAAATGCTTTATATCCTCTATAAGCCATAAAACAATCTACCTTACTAACAAGTTCTAAAGGAGCATGCATACTCATAACTCCAACTCCACAGTCGATTACTTCTGCACCATAGTTAGCTAAGATGTATGCGATTGTTCCACCGCCACCTTGGTCAACCTTTCCAAGTTCACCAGTTTGCCATACTATGTTATTTTCATTAAATACATTCTTAACATGACTTACAAATTCAGCATTTGCATCATTACAGCCACCTTTTCCTCTAGCACCTGTATATTTAGTAAGAACAATACCTTTTGATAAATAAGCACAGTTTCTCTTATCAACAACATCTGGATAGTTTGGATCCATAATTGCTGTAACATCAGCAGATAGAACTTTAGAATTAGCTAATGATCTTCTTAATTTTAAATCATTATAATCTCCTTCTAGGTTTATAAGTTCAGCTACACAATTTTCAAAGAATCTCGATTGCATTCCTGTATTACCCATAGAACCAACCTCTTCTTTATCCATAAAAAGACCAACTTGAGTATATTCACTAGATTCATTTTCTAATATCGCTTTAAGTCCTGCAAAAGAACAAACTCTATCATCATGACCATAAGCACTAATCATAGATCTATCAAAACCTACGTCTCTTGCTTTAGATGCTGGAACTATTTCGATTTCTGCACTTACAAAATCTTCTTCTTCAATTCCATACATTTCATTTAATATTTTTAATACATTTAATTTTACTTTTTCTTTTTCATCTTTGTACTCTTCACCTTTAATTGGCATATTTCCTATTAAAAGATTTAACCCTTCTCCAGTTATTCCTTCTGATAATTTTTTAGCCATTTGGTCTTTTGAAAGATGTATTAATAAATCACTTATATAGAATATTGGATCTTCATCTTTTTCTCCTATACAAATTTCAACTTTTTCACCATTTTTCTTGTATAAAACTCCATGCATACTAAGAGGTAAAGCAGTCCATTGGTACTTCTTAATTCCCCCATAGTAATGAGTTTTTAATAAAGCTTGATCGCTATCTTCGTAAACAGGAACAGGTTTTAAATCTATTCTAGGAGAATCTATATGTCCTCCAACAACTCTCATACCTTCTTGTAATTCTTTATTTCCCATCAAAAATAATGCAACACTTTTATCTTTATTATTTGCATATATTTTTGCCCCAGATTCTATTTTATTATTCTTAATAGCTTCCTCAAGAGATATGTATCCATATTTCTTTGCTTCGTCTATTATGTATTTTACACATTCTCTTTCTGTTTTTCCGTAATCTAAGAATTTTTTGTATTCGTTAGAATAGTCCATAACTTCTTTTACTTCATGCTCACTTAGAGATTCCCATGCATTTTTAAATTCTTTTTTTAAGTCCAAAATAAATTCTCCTTCCAATATTTATTTTTATATATAAAAAATATTATATGTATCATTATATCATAACAACGCTTTGTAATCTATAATTATAAAGAAAAATTAGAATTTTATAAATTTTTATATTAAAGAATTATTTAGTATAAATGTATTCTCTATCTTTATTTTCTTTACTTCACAATTAAGCTTTAATAAAAATACACAAAATAAAAGATAATATGAAAATTAGTATATAAATTTTCACATTATCTTATCCAATATTTTTGATTATAAATTCAATGGAGTATAATACCTTCCTCTACTTTTTCCATGAGCTTCAATAATTTATTTCTGCTATAAAAAATCGCTCATTATCCGCTCATTATTCGCTCATATTCGCTCTTATACTATCTTCAAAAAACATTTTTATAAGCTTCTTAATATCTTATCTTTTATTGATTTTTTATCTAATTTAAAATCTTTAAATACATCTTCCATCTTACCTGATTTTCCAAACTCATCAACACCAATAGATATATTAGAGTATCTTTCCCAACCAATAGTTCTACCTGCTTCTACTGATATTTTTAAAACATCATCCTTTAATATCTTATTTTTATATTTTTCATCCGTTTTTTCAAAAAGTTCAAAAGACAAGAAACTTACAACTCTTATAGAGTAACCTTCTTCTTCTAATTCATTTGCAATATCAATCAAAGTACCTACTTCTGAGCCACTACCCATAAGTATAAGATCTAATTTTTCTTTGCCTTCCTTGACTACATAAGCACCTTTTAGACAATCCTTATTAGTTCCTTCAAAATTTTTAACATTTTGTCTTGTTAATATTATTGCACTAGGATTTTTGCAACTAGAAAAAGCATCTATATAAGAATATAATGTTTCCTTATAATTAGCAGGTCTATAAACAGTTAGATTTGGTATTAGTCTTAATGACATCAAATGTTCAACAGGTTGATGTGTCGGTCCATCTTCTCCAACAGCTATACTATCATGAGTAAATATATAAACAACTGGTATATTCATAAGTGCAGAAAGTCTTATCGATGGTCTTTGATAATCACTAAAAACCAAGAACGTTGAATTAAATATCTTAAATCCACCATAAACATATATTCCATTACAAATAGCACCCATTGCATGCTCTCTTATACCAAAATAAATATTATCTCCACTTAGATTATCTTTTGAATAATCACCATATTCTTTTAAATATGTTTTTGTAGATGCATTCAAATCAGCAGAACCACCTATTATATTTGGTATTAATTTTTTTAATTTATTTAAAACTATTCCACCCATATTTCTTGTAGAATCCTGCTCTTTATCATGTGTAAATAAATCGTCATCTATACCATCAATTTTAAATTGATGATTTAAATAACTTTCAAGTAAATTTGCATCTTCTTTAAATTCTTTTTTATAATTTAAGTACATTTGATCCCATTTTAACTTCTTTTCTATCTTTTCTTTTTTTGTTTCTTTTATAAAATCATATACTTCATTCGGCACTTCAAATTCTTTATATTCCCAAGATAAATTCTTTCTTGTAAGTTCTACTTCATCCTTACCAAGAGGCGAACCATGAACTCCTGATGTACCTTTTTTATTAGGTGAACCATAACCAATAATATTTTTTAATATTATCATACTTGGCTTATCACTACTTTTTTTGGCTTCTTCTATTTTATTTTTAATATCATCTATATCATTTCCATCTTTAACTTCATATACATTCCAATTAAAGCTTTCAAAACGTTTTTTTACATCTTCACTAAAAGATTTACTAGTCGAACCATCTATAGTTATCTTATTATCATCATAAAAGCATATTAATTTATTTAAATTCAAATGTCCAGCCAAAGACGCTGCTTCCGAAGATATTCCTTCCATCAAATCTCCATCACCAACCAAGCAATAAATATAATGATTTATAAGCTCATAATCTTTTTTATTAAATTTATTAGCTAATTTACTTTGTGCTATTGCCATTCCAACAGCATTAGCAATACCTTGTCCAAGAGGCCCTGTTGTAGTTTCTACACCTAATGTGTGTTTGTATTCTGGATGTCCTGGAGTTTTTGAATCTATTTGTCTAAAATTCTTTAAATCTTCCAAACTCACTCCATAGTCAAATAAATGAAGTAATGAATATAAAAGCATAGAACCATGTCCTGCTGATAAAACAAATCTATCTCTATTTATCCAATTTGGTTCTTCTTTTTTATAATTTATAAAATCTTTAAATAATAAATATCCTATACTTGCACACCCCATAGGAAGTCCTGGATGACCTGAATTTGCTTTTTGTACTGCATCTATTGATAAAAAACGTATTGCATTAATTGCTTTTTGATCCATATTCATAAAAAAATCCTCCCCTTGTGATTAATTTAATATTTTATTTACTCATAACTAAATTTTACCCAAATAATAAAAAAATAACTGATAAAAATAAAGGTAGTATAAAAATGTTTTTTTATACTACCTTTAACGATTATATTATTTTCTTGCTAAAAATCTTAGCCAACACCATTTGACAAAGAACCAAAATTTTAGTCAATATTATTTAACAAAAATCTTTTATATTAAGCTTCTTTTTCTAAATAATTATATCCCATGTATTTAATTAATATAGCTCCAATTGGTGCAGTTATTACTATTGATAAAACAGCAAGTGCAAGGATTAAATCTCCACCTTCTACACCAAATGAAAGTGGTATTGCTCCAATAGCGGCCTGTACAGTTGCTTTTGGCCAATAAGACACTATACAAAATATTTTTTCTTTTTGATTTAAATTTGTATTAAATATAGATATTATAACACCTATACTTCTCGATATTAAACCTAATAAAATAATTATTATACCAAATTTTCCAGCCTCTAATGCAATACTTACATCTACTTGTGCTCCAACTAGAACAAATAATAAAATTTCTGCAAATATCCAAATTTTATTAAATTTATTTGCAAGTCTTTTAGCAAGTACTTCTTTTTTTTCTAATATGATAAATCCAATTGTCATAACTCCTAAAAGAGCTGCTATTTCAATTTTATGCTTAAAAAATTGTTCGATTGATGTTAAAAAAATTGCAAAACTAAGAATAATTAAAACCTTTTTAGTATCTCTAATATGATATTTATTAAATATCTTAATCATTAAAAATCCTACAATTACACCCATTCCAATTCCTAATAGTATTGATACTGGGATTGATAATAGTTTTATTCCTATATTTATATTAGAGCCACTATATAAGCCTAAAAAAGTACTAAAAATAGTTATTGCAACAACATCATCAATTGAAGCCCCTGCTAATATAAGTGTTGGTATATTTTTTTTGGTACCTATTTTATTATTTGAAAATTCAAGCATCAAAGGTACAACAACAGCAGGTGAAACTGCTGCAATAATAAATCCTAATATTGATCCTTGTATGAAAGTAAAACCAAAGAATTTCATAGCAAAATAAGCTATTGTAAAACCTTCTAATAGTCCTGGTATAAAACTCATTTTTATTGCAGTAAAACCAACTTCATTTAGTTTTTCTTTACTTATTCCAAGCCCTGCTCTAAGCAAAATAACTATAAGTGCTAATTTTCTAAGTTCAGCTGAAACATACATTAATTTTTCATCAATTAAATTAAACATATTAGGACCAATCAAAACACCTAATATAAGCATTCCAAGTAATCCTGGTAATTTCATCTTTGAAAAAATATAGTTTAAAAAAAGCCCTCCAATTAAAATCAAACCTAAACTAGTAACCATAGTAACCTCCTAAATTTTGCATAAAAAAACTCCTACAAACATTTTATTGTTTGTAGGAGTCATTAGCTTTACGCGATTAAAGGTGAACTCCATCACCTGTAATTATTGTATTACAAATTTATTGTAATATCAAGTTTTTTTGCGAATTTTTTTCTTTTAATTTTGCTTGAGCTGCTGCAACTCTTGCAACAGGAACTCTATAAGGTGAACAAGAAACATATTCAAGTCCAATATTGTGGAAGAATTCTATTGAAGAAGGTTCTCCACCATGTTCTCCACAAATACCAAGTTTGATATCTTTTCTTGTTTGTCTTCCTAAATCACAAGCCATTTTAACTAATTTTCCAACACCTGTTTGATCTAAAGCTTGGAATGGATCTTTTTCTAATACATCTTTTTCTTCATATTCTCTAAGGAATTTATTTGCATCATCTCTTGAGAATCCAAATGTCATTTGAGTTAAATCATTAGTTCCAAAACTAAAGAATTCTGCTTGTGTTGCTATTTCATCAGCAGTAAGTGCTGCTCTTGGAACCTCAATCATTGTTCCTATTTTATATTTTAAATCAATACTGCTATCTAAAATCAATTTATCGCAAAGTTCTTTTATCATATCCTTAATAAGTTTTAATTCTTTTACATGTCCAACTAAAGGAATCATTATCTCAGGATTTACATTTACGCCTTCTTTTTTAGCTTCTAAAGCACCTTCTATTATAGCTTTTGCTTGCATTGCATAGATTTCAGGATAAGTTATTGCAAGTCTACACCCTCTATGACCTAACATTGGGTTAAATTCTTGAAGTTCTTCTATTCTTATATATAATTCATCATAAGATATATTCATTTGTGAAGCTAATGCCTTTATATCTTCTTTTTTCTTAGGCAAAAATTCATGTAGTGGTGGATCTAATAATCTTATTGTAACAGGTCTTTGTTCCATTATTTCAAAGATTTTTCTAAAATCTTCTCTTTGTATTGGAAGTAATTTATCTAATGCTAATTTTCTTTCCTCTACTGTTTTTGAAACGATCATTTGTCTTACAACTTCTATTCTATCTTCATCAAAGAACATATGCTCTGTTCTACAAAGTCCAATTCCTTCAGCTCCAAATCTAACTGCTGTTTTAGAATCAAGTGGAGTATCCGCATTAGTTCTGACTTTCAAGCTTCTATAATTATCAACCCAAGACATAAAAGTTTCAAAACTTCCAGATAAATCAGCCTCAACTCTTGGTATGTTTCCTTCATACACATTACCAGTTGAACCGTTTAATGAGATATATTGTCCTTCTTCAAATGTTTTTCCTGATACTCTAAAATATCTTTTTTCTTCATCTACTTTGATTTCACCACATCCAGCTACACAGCATTTTCCCATACCTCTAGCTACAACCGCAGCATGAGAAGTCATTCCACCTCTAGAAGTTAATATTCCTTCACAATTAACCATACCTTCTATATCTTCTGGAGAAGTTTCTGTTCTGACTAAAATTGCTTTTTCTCCTCTAGCTTTTGCATTTACAACATCATTTGCATTAAAATATACTCTTCCTGATGCTGCTCCTGGTGATGCTGGAAGACCTTTTGCTAATACATTTGCCTCATCTAAAGCCTTAACTTCAAAATTAGGATGTAATAGTTGTGATATATCATTAGGATTTATTCTTAAGATTGCTTCTTCTTTCGAAATGATATTGTTATCAACCATATCTACAGCTATTTCAATTGATGCTTTTGCTGTTCTTTTACCATTTCTAGTTTGAAGTAAGAATAATTTACCTTGTTCAACTGTAAATTCAATATCTTGCATATCTTTATAATGATTTTCTAATGTTTTTGTAACATCCATAAATTCATCATAAACTGCTTTATTTACTTCTTCTAACTTACTTATATCTTTTGGAGTTCTAATTCCAGCTACAACATCTTCTCCTTGTGCATTCATCAAAAATTCACCAAAAACCTTATGTTCTCCAGTTGCTGGATTTCTAGTAAATGCAACACCTGTACCAGAATCATCACCCATATTACCAAATACCATAGATTGAATATTTACAGCTGTTCCTAAATTATTAGGAATATCATTTATCTTTCTATATATTATAGCTCTTGGGTTATTCCATGATCTAAATACAGCTTCAACAGCTAATAACAATTGTTCTTTTGGATTTTGTGGAAAATCTTTTTTCATCTCAATCTTATATATATTTTTAAATTCTTCAACTATAGCTTTTAAATGCTTAGTTTCAAGTTCTGTATCATATTCAAAATCATTTTCTTCTTTAACTCTTTCTAATACAGATTCGAATTTATATTTTTCAATACCCATAGCTACATCTGAAAACATTTGAATAAATCTTCTATAACTGTCATAAGCAAATCTTTCATTTGAAGTCTTTTTAGATAAAACCTTAACAGTCTCATCATTAAGACCTAAATTAAGTATAGTATCCATCATTCCTGGCATTGATATAACAGCACCAGATCTTACTGAAACTAAAAGTGGATTTTGCTGACTATCAAATTTCTTGCCTTGTTCCTCTTCTAATTTAGCTATATGTTCATTAATTTCACTTAATAATTCATCCCAAATCTTTTGATTTTTTTCATAAAAGTCTATACAAGCCTTAGTTGTAATAGTAAAACCACCAGGAACAGGAAGTCCAATCTTAGTCATTTCAGCTAAATTAGCACCCTTCCCTCCAAGCAAAGATTTCATTTCTTTAGAACCTTCATTAAATGCATAAATGTATTTTTCCATTCCCTAAGCACTCCTTTTATTTTTTTGAGTTAATATATTTCATTAAATTTATATTTCATTTTTATAAACTTTGATACCATTCATTTTTAATATATCTATTATAATACCCGCTGTTTCTTCTATTGCTTTATCAGAAACATCAATTATTGGACAACCTATTTTTCGCATTATCTTTTCAGCATAATCTATTTCATCTAAAATTCTTTTCATAGATGCATAGTTAGCTTCTCCTGAAAGACCCAATGCTTTTAGTCTTTCTCTTCTTATGCTATTTAATTTTTCTGGTGAATTTGTAAGTCCAACAATTCTCTTTTTAGGTATTTCAAAAACTTCTTTTGGAAGTACCGCTTCTGGTACAAGTGGAATATTTGCAACTTTTATATTCTTATTAGCTAAATACATACTAAGAGGTGTTTTTGATGTTCTTGATATTCCTAAAATAACAAGATCTGCTTTTTTTAGACCTCTTGGATCTTTTCCATCATCATATTTAACTGCAAATTCAATAGCTTCTACTCTTTTAAAATAGCTATCATCTAGTTTTCTAATTATTCCAGGTTCTCTTTTAGGTTTTTTATGAACTCTTTTTTCTATTGAATTTAAAATTCCTTCTAAAAGATTTATATGTGGTATATCATTTTCAATTGCAAAGTCAGTTATAATTTGTGCATATTCACTTTGAACAACAGTATATAAAATCACAGAGTTTTCTTGTTTTGCTTCTTCCAATATCTCTTCAACCATATTTCTTGTCAAAACATATGAATATCTTCTTATTTCATAATCTGTAATATCAAATTGGCTAACAGCTGCTCTTGCAACTTGTTCTCCAGTTTCACCTAATGAGTCAGATATTACGTATATAACTAAATGTCCCATAGAGTCCCTCCATTTTGATTAATTTGCCAAATCTACAAATAGCTTTGTTATATTAGTTTTTGATAATTTTCCTAGTATTTTATAAATTTCTTTATCTTCTACGATTTCAACATCTACAACTGGTAAAGAATCTACTTCATGTTCTATAATCTTTTTTGCAGCTTCTAAAACACTATCTTCTTGTTTTGCAATTATAACATTTGGCATTCTAGTCATAATAATACCCACTGGAACTTTATTTATATCAACACCACCAATTGCATTTTTTAAAAGATCTTTTCTTGAGATAACTCCTGACAAACAATTATTATTTGTCACAAATATAGTTCCAACATCTTCTAAAAATATAGTAACAATAGTATCATAAACACTTGTTTCTTCTGTTACTATAATTGCAGGTGTCATTATATCTTTTACTAATTTTGATTTTATTGTTTTTGTAACAACATCATCATTTTTAAGTCCTACATAATAATATCCAACCTTAGGTCTTGCATCTAATATCTTAGACATTGTAAGTATAGAAAAATCTGGTCTTAAAGTAGCTCTTGTAACACCTAACATAGTAGCTATACTCTCACTTGTTATAGGTCCATGCTCTTTTACTATCTCTACAATTTTCTTTTGCCTATCTGTTAGTTGAATAATCATCACCTCTTTTCATAAATAGTATATCACATTTCATCATTTTTGCAATATAGTATATCATATTTTAAATATTTTTAATATTTAGTATCATTTATTCACCGTTTTATTACATATTAATTAACTTTAATTCTTTGAAATATAACCACTTTTTTTATTAACTCTTTTTCAAATGCTTAGTTTTACTTGTTTTTAGGAAATATAAAAAAGCAATCGACTGATTGCTTTTTTTATATTTCTTACATTATATATTATATCACATTAAATATATAATATAACATTTATTTTTTTAATGTCATACTAATTGTTTTTATAAACGATTTTTGATAAGTCACAAATTTGTAACATTAAATCACTTATAGTTCTTAATAGATTTAATCTATTTGTTTTTATAGCTTCATCTTTATCCATAATCATTACATTATCAAGCATATTATCAACAGGAGTTTTTATTTTTATAAACTCTACTAAAGCTTTATCGTAATCACTATTTTCTAAAAGATTTATCACATTATTGTTTATAAGTTTGTAATCATCAAATAGTTTCTTTTCTTCATCTTCTTTTAACAAACTTTCATCAATATCTTTTTTAGATTCTAATTTAGAAGCTAAGTTATTAACTCTATTAAATGCCACTAATGCTTCTTGTGTGTCATTATTATCTATCACATTAACTAATTTTAAAGCTCTTAATCTTAAATTAAAGAAATTAGCATCTAAATCTATTATAGAATCTATAACATCATATCTTATATTAAGGTCCTCTAAAATATTTTTAAATCTAAGTCTAAAGAAATCTAATATTTCATCTAATACTTTTTCTTTATCAAAATCATGCTTTAATTCTTCTAATGAAATACTTATAATTTCTTTTAAATCAATATCTATTTCATTATCTATTATTATATTTAATATTCCTAAAGCTTGTCTTCTAAGTGCATATGGATCTTGCGAACCTGTAGGTTTTATATTAAGAGAGAAAAATCCACATATACTATCTATTTTATCCGCAATAGATAAAGCCACTCCAAGCTTAGTTTTAGGAAGTTCATCACCAGCAAATCTAGGCAGATAATGTTCATAAATAGCTTCACAAACTTCACTATCCTCATTATTAAGCTTAGCATATTCTCTACCCATAACACCTTGTAATTCTGTAAATTCAAAAACCATATTTGTTACTAAGTCAGATTTAAATAATTTTGATACTCTATTTATCTTTTCATCATCTAAGTTTAAGTTTATTAATTTATTTAATTTAGCTGATATTGCTCTTATTCTTAGTGTTTTATCTTTTATAGTTCCTAATTTTTCTTGGAATACTATTTGATCTAGTTTTTCAAAATATGATTCTAAATCTTTTTTAGTGTCTTCTTTAAAGAAGAATAATGCATCTGAAAGTCTTGCTTCTAATACTTTTTCATTACCTTTTTTAACATTTTCTATTTTATAACTATCTCCATTTCTAACAGTTATAAAATTCGGTAATAAATTTCCATTAGAATCTACTACAGGGAAGTATCTTTGATGTTCTTTCATAGGTGTTATTATAGCTTCTTTAGGAAGCTTTAAGTATTCCTTATCAAAATCTCCATAAAAAGCAGTTGGGTATTCTAATATATAACTTACTTCATCAAATAAATCTTCATCTTCCAATAATGTTCCATTTAAATCCTTTGCAACATTTCTACATTGTTCTTTTATAATTGCTTTTCTCTTATCTTGGTCTACTATAACAAAATTCTTTTCTAATTTTTCAAAATACTCTTCTATAGTATTTATCTCTATTTTAGATTCTCCTAAGAATCTATGTCCTCTTGTTATATTTGATGATTTGATTCCTTCTAAATCAAATTCTAAAGCTTCATTATTAAATAATGTTAATAACCATCTTATTGGTCTAGCAAATTTTAAGTTCTTTCCGCCCCATTTCATCGACTTTGGATGATTTATTGAAAGAATGATATTAGGAATTATATTTTTTAAAATTTCCTTAGTTTCTTTTCCTTCTTCTTTTATCTTAGCATGTACATATTCATCTTTTCCTATAGTTTTAAAATATATATCATCTACACTAAGATTTTTGCTTCTTAAAAATCCTTCTAATGGTTTTTTAGGATTGTTATCTTCATCAAATGATATCTTTTTTGATGGTCCTTTAACTTCTTCTTCTAAGTCTTCTTGTCTATCACTAAGACCTTCTACTAATAATATGAATCTTCTTGGTGTAGCATTTATTTTTATTTCTTCAAATGAAATTCTATTTTCTAAAAATAATTTTTTAGTTGCATTTTCAATTTGATTTATAGTACTTTTCATAAATCTTGAAGGCATTTCCTCAACACCTAATTCAAATAATAATCTACTCATTATTTTCCCTCCTTTAAAAGAGGATATCCCATCTCTTCTCTTTGTTCTAAGTAATTTTTAGCTACTTTTTTTGATAGATTTCTTATTTTACCAATAAAACCTGCTCTTTGGCTTACACCAATAGCACCTCTTGCATCTAAAACATTAAATGTATGAGAACATTTTAATACATAATCATAAGCAGGAATTACAAGTTTTTTATCTAATAAATTATTTGCTTCCTTTTCATATGTATCAAAAAGATTAAATAACATAGTTGCATCGCATTCATCAAAACTGTATACAGAATGTTCATATTCAGCTTTTTTAAATACGTCTCCATAAGTAAGTCCTTCTACCCACTCTAAATCATATACATTATCTTTTTCTTGAATATACATAGCAATTCTTTCAAGTCCATAAGTAAGTTCAGCTGACTCAAGTTCACAATCAATACCTCCAACTTGTTGGAAATAAGTAAATTGAGTAATTTCCATTCCGTCTAACCAAACTTCCCAACCAAGACCCCATGCTCCAACTGTAGGTGCTTCCCAGTTATCTTCTACAAATCTTATATCATGTTCTTTAGGATTAATTCCTATAGCCTCTAAACTTTCTAAATATATTTCTTGTATATTTTCAGGTGATGGCTTTAATATAACTTGAAATTGATGATGTTGATATAATCTATTTGGATTTTCTCCATATCTAGCATCAGCAGGTCTTCTTGATGGTTCAACATAGCAAACCTTCCAAGGTTCAGGACCTAATGATCTTAGGAAAGTTTGTGGATTCATTGTCCCTGCACCCTTCTCCACGTCATAGGCTTGCATTATAGCACAATTCTTTTTTGACCAATAATTTTGCAAAGCCAAAATCATATTTTGAAAATTCATCTTATACCCTCCTGTTATGTTATTATTTTACTTTAAACAATTTATGCCTTTCGAAAAACGAAAGGCATAAATTGTTTAAATATATATATTAAAAGCAATTTAAACTAAATCTACAACTTAAAATGTAGCAAAATAAATTTTATTTGTCAAGATTTATACTGTTTTCATCGTTGTTATCATCTTCATTATTATCTTTATTCTCATCTTCTAAATTTTGATCTGTATCCATATTTTTATTTCTATTTACTTTATTTTTTACCATATTTATCTTTTCTTCTGTCATTTCATTTAAATCTATTACGCCACCATCATCTTTTACTATTTTTATTTTATAATTAGTAACAACAGCAGCAGAAGCACCTATAAGTGCTGCAATTGGTGCTAATACCAAACCTAATACACCAACAGTAACAGGTAAATTTAAAACAACATCGCCTTCTTTTTCAACTATAACTTTTGTTACATTGCCTTTTTTTAAGACATCCTTTAAATTATCTAAAAGCTCATTTGTTTTTTCATTTAAGACTTCATTTATATTTTTCTTTTCTACTTTTGTATTTTTTTCAATATAAATAAGAGCCTCTATTATATCTCCATTTGTTAATTCTAAAGCCTCTTTAGCTTGTGAATAAGTAACGCCAGTTCTTGTAACCACTTGGTCTATTTTTTCAAGTGTAATTTCCATAAATACCCCTCCTAAAAATTATTTAAATTCATATCTTTAAAATTATACCCATCTAAATGATCTGCTAAATGTCTAGTATTTATTATTTTTAATTCATCCAATAATATATTTGAAACTTTTGCTTTTAATATATCTTCTAACCTATATTTTAATATAAACTCAATAAGCTTTATATTAGAAGCATCTATATTTAATGAATCAAATGATGTCTTAACACATTTTTGACATAATACGCCTCCACTTGAGGGACTAAATTTAGCATTTTTTAAATCTTTACTATTACAATTTGTACATCTATTTAGATTTGGCTTAATACCTATATAATTCATTAGCTGTATTTCAAATGCTCTTATCAAAAAATTTAATTTTTTAATATCTACATCCAAAAGAATATCTAATGTATTTAATAGTAATTCAAATAATCTATTGTTTGTTTGATTTTCATATGTCACTAAAGATATTAATTTTAATATATAAGTTCCAATAAAAAATCTATCTATATCTTTAGATATATCAAAATAATTCTTTATTGGATCTATCGAACTTACTGTATAATTATTCCCATTTTTTTTCAGTAAAAACTCATTAAAACTAAATAATTGAACAGCTGAAGCTGTTTTATTTTTAGAAGTTCTTAAACCCTTCCCATAAAACGATATTTTTCCTATTTTTTTAGTGAAAACTGTTATAATTAAATCTTTTTCAGAATATTTTACTGTTTTTAAAACTATACCTTCTGTTTTTATATACATAAAATCACCTTAATTTAATTATACCTTAAATTAAATAAAATTAAAAAAAAATCTTGGTTTAAACCAAGATTTTTATACTTTTATTAAAAATAAAGTAGTAAGCGTAAAATATATAGTTACTCCTGTTATATCAAGTGCTGTTGATATAAATGGAGC
>JAOARY010000054.1 GCA_025210335.1 Peptostreptococcaceae bacterium
ACTCCTTAATGTGGTTTTAGGCGATTACATTATACAAGGATCTTGTGCTAAATGTCTATTTTTTTTTGTAAAAAAATAAGTGTTGGATATTTCACCAACACCAAAAATTATACAACCTATTATTTAAAATTGTCAACTTCTAATATACTTGGTAATGAACTTTGAGCACCATATTTTGTAACTGTTAGAGCACTCACTTTAGTTGCAAACTCCATCGATGTCTTTATGTCTTCTCCTTTTGATATTGATGTTAAAAATCCACCTATAAAACTATCTCCTGCTGCAGTTGTATCTACTACATCTACAATATATCCCTTTTGCTTTAAAGAAAAATTATTCGAATCTATATAAAAAGAACCATTTTTCCCCAAAGTGATCAATATTGCCTTTACACCTTTCTCAAATAAAACATTAGAACCCTTTATTATATTCGCTTCATTACTCGCATCATATCCGCTAAGACTTTCAAACTCAGTTTCATTTGGAATTAATAAATCTGTATGTTTTATAAGTTCATCACTTAATACTCTTGCCGGTGCAGGATTTAATATCGTAAATACATTTTTCTCCTTTGCTAATATAAATGCTTTTTCTATAGTTTTTAAAGGAGTTTCTAATTGTGCTAGTAGATAATCAACATCGTTAAAAATATCTTTTTTTAATTCATTTTCTTTAAATTCAAAATTAGCACCAGGAATTACTACAATAGAATTATCTCCATTTGAATTAACCATAATCAAGGCAATTCCAGTTTTAGCACTTTGAATTGATTTTACAAAATCTACGTTTACATTATTTTGTTTTAAATTTTTTATTAAACTTTTACCAAAATCATCATTTCCTATTCTCCCAAGCATACAAACATCACCGTTTAATTTTCCTATAGCTACTGCTTGATTTGCTCCTTTTCCACCTGGTATCTCATTAAAGTCACTTCCTAAAACAGTTTCTCCAACTTTAGGTGTTTTTTCTACATTCGTCACCAAATCCATATTCAAACTACCTAAAACCAATATTTTTTTCATTATTTCCTCCTACTAAATAAAAAGATTTTAGCTTTCAAAAAATTATCTCATATTTTTAATAATTTTTCATTCTTTTAATTTTTATAATGACCAAGCAATTTTTCTAATTTTTTTATCATAGTATTTTTTATTTCAATTGGTTTTATTATTTTTATATAATTTTCATAAGAAAAAAAATAATTATATATCCATTCATTCTCATATGCTATAAACTTAATTTCAAAATCTCCATCTTTATTAAGCTTAATATCTTCTATATTAAATTCATTATAAACTCTATTTTTTAATTTTGAATCTATAATTATTTCAAATTCTATTAATTTTGTACTTTTTTTAACAATATCCATTTTTTCATTAAATAAATCAATATTTATAGTACTATAATTATCTTTGCAAAATTCCTCTTTTAATACTTTTATTTCCCTAATTCTTTGTATCTTAAAAATTCTATAATCATCTCTTAAAGTACAAAAACCCACTAAATACCAACTTTTTTCCTTAAATATTAATTTTAAAGGATAGATCTTTCTTTTAGTTTTTTGACAGGAACCATCATAATAATCAAATTCCACAATCAAAGAGGATGTAAGAGCATGTTTTAATTTTTCAAATTTTAATTTTTCATTTCCATAACTTCCCCAATGAGAAAAATCCACTTCAATCCAACTATCATTAGATTTATTAAACACCGCCTTTAATTTTTGCATAGCATCATCAATATTATCATATTGTGTTGATTTTAAAATTTCCAAACCTAATAATATATTATTTTGATCTTTTGATGAAAGCATAGACTTATCAATAATGAAATTATCCATAAGACTTATCCCTCCACCTTTGCCTTTGTTTGTATATATAGGAATCCCAGAAATACTAAGGGTGTCTATATCTCTATATATCGTCCTTATAGAAACTTCAAATTTATCTGCTAAATACTTTGCTGTAACTTGTTTTTTGTTTATTAATATGTATAAAATCTTAAACAATCTATCGATTTTCATAATATCACCCCAAATGAAAATAAGGGGTAGATTATAATACCCCTTTTGAACATATCTATAAATTTATTACTTCCATCTTTTTAATGTTGGCATAAACTCATTCATTATATTTCTAGCTTCTTCTTCACTCATATTTTTATTAGCATCTAACATATGTGGTATACATATATTTATCATTTGATTCATATTAACCTCAGCTAAAAACTCGCCCTTATCATAACAATACTTACAATAGTCTTCACTTATACTTTCATCCTTATTCTTTCCATACATATCCTTTAAATTTCCCATAGGCATTCCACATGATTGACAATATTTTTCTTCCAAAGAAAACTCCTCCTTTAATATAATTAGCTATTGTATTAAGAAACTTATTTAAAATATACTATTTTATAATTTCATAATCAATAAAATATATTATAATCTTTCTTAATATAATAACTCTTTATTTATTTTCATTTTATCAACTATAAATAGACAACATTATGTCATATTATAAAAATGAAAAATAATTTTTTTAATTCAAAAACCAAACCCTTAATTTAGGTTTTGTTGTAATTTTTTCACTTTTAAAATATCTCCTCAAAGAGTTTTATATATAATAATGATAATTTTTTAATTATCATTATTATATATAAAACTCTTTATAGACTCTAATTTATTATATTTTTCTAAAAAATTTAAAAATTAATTACTCTAGCTAAGAGCTTATATTTTAGAATCTATAAGGAAGAATCGTTTATAGATGATTAATTTTAGATTGTTTATAATAAAGCAAATTTTTCAACCATACTAAATTTTTTCAAAAAGGAAAATGTTTATTTTAAATATTGCATATTTTTTTCACACACTTCACTACGCTAAATAAAGAGAAAATATTTTGAATATTTTTTATAAAAAATTTTTTTTAGTAAAAAAGCTATAGACAAAACCCTTTTAATTTGCTAAAATCTTAAACAATAAATGAAAAACAAGTAACATGAATTTATCTATTAATATCAGGATATAGATTTTACTTTGTTCCATAGAGGAATAAAGTTTTTTTATTCATTATTATTTAGGGTATTATAATAGATTATTTTTATTTTCTAAATTGTTAGAATAATTAAATAATTGATAGTTAAAAATTAATATGCAATATTTTTATGTATTTCTGATATTAATCAATCTTCATTTGTTGCTTATATTAAACTAAAAGGAGAAATGATTATGCAAAAAAGAGAAAATTGGGGCTCTCGACTAGGCTTCATAATGGCAGCAGCAGGTTCTGCTGTAGGTTTAGGTAACATATGGAAATTCCCATTTACCGCAGGTGAAAATGGTGGAGGGGCATTCGTACTTTTATATCTTATTTTTGTTGTTATTATAGGTTTTAGTGTTATGTTAACTGAGTTCGCAGTTGGTAGAAGAAAGCAATTAGCTGCCGTAGGTGCTTATAAATCAGTTGATAAGCGTTGGACATTTGCAGGTGTTTTAGGTGTTTTTAGTGGATTTTTAATCATGGGTTTTTATCCAGTAGTTGGTGGATGGGCTCTAGCTTATATATTTAAAGTTTTAACAGGTAGTCTTCTATCTAATCCAGCAGCAATAGAATCTACATTTACAACATTTATAACAAATCCATCACAGCCACTTATTTGGATGGTTGCTTATTTAATTTTAAATGTTTTAATCGTTGTTAAAGGTGTATCTTCAGGTATAGAAAAGGCAGGAAAAGTTCTTATGCCTCTATTATTTGTAATACTTATAATAATATCAATAAAAGGTCTTACACTTCCTGGAGCTATGGCAGGTATGGAATTCTTATTCAAACCTGATTTTAGTAAAATAAATGGTAGTGTTGTTCTTTCAGCTTTAGGACAAGCTTTCTTCTCATTATCATTAGGTATGGGATGTATGATTACTTATGGTTCTTATTTATCGAAGAAAGAAAATCTAGTTCAAAATGCTGCAATAGTAACAG
>JAOARY010000055.1 GCA_025210335.1 Peptostreptococcaceae bacterium
GACAAGATAAAAGCAGATAAAGAAAATACTTTGATTGTAGATGATAAGGAAAAATCAAAATATGTAGAGAAAGAAAAGCTTGATGATGCTAATAAAAATATCTCTGATTATAAAAAAGAAATTAAAAAAAGAGATGGTCAGTTAAAAGATTTACAAGATAAAGTTAAAGAGGATACAGATTTAAGTGAAGAAATAGAAAAGTTGAAAAAAGAAAATAAAGAGGCTACTGAAAAATATGAAGCAGATTTAAAAGAAAAAGATTTTAATTATGCACTAGAAAGAGCTTTAACTGATTCTAAGGTGAAAAACCCTAAAGCAGTTAAGGCTCTTTTAAATTTAGATAATATTAAAGTTGATGGTACTGATTTAATAGGATTTAAAGACCAAATAGAAAAGTTAAAAGAAAGTGATTCTTATTTGTTTAACGTAGAAGATAACAACTCTGGAGGGACTGGAAACATAACTCCAGTAGATAACACTATAGATAATAAGAATGAAAAAGAATTAGGTGAAAAGCTAGCTTTAAAAAGAGCAGAACAATTAAAAGGTAATGAAGAACTTGATAATTATTTTAAATAAAAATTAGTTTTATTATTAAGTATTTTATTAATTTTATTATTAAATTTAAGGAGGATTAAAGAATATGAGACAAAGTAGTTATAGTATTTCTCTAGGTAAAAAGGATATTAGAGAATTAGCAGGTGATCATTTTGTAAATATCAATATCAAAGTAGCTAAAACAGATGTTGAATCTAGCTTAGTTAAAGGAGTGTTACCTGCTGGTACAGTAGTAAACAATAGAGGTATCCCAACAAACGATGCAACAGCCTTTGGAATAGTTTATTCAGATATAGAATTTAGTGATTCTATGGGAACTGAAATACTTCCAGTAATGATACATGGCTTTGTTAATAAAGCTAAGTTAAAGAAATTTACTAATGTTGATATAACAGAAGAAGCTATAAAAGCGATGAATATGATTTCATTTTTATAAAAATATGAAAGGGTGGTTATTATTATGAATCTTAAAAATTTAGAAAATTGTTTTATAAATGCAAATAAGCAAAATAAAAAATATGTAGGTGTATTAATAGGAATGTATGGATTTGATTATCCAGAAATAATAATAAATCCAAATGAAAATTTTAATAAAAAACTTGATTACTATAAAAATGCTTATAACTATAATTTAACATTAAAAAATGCCCCAGATAAGATAAAAATAATAGGTTTTTCTTATGGTGATACTTTAAAAGATATTGAAAATGATTTAGTAAAAAAATAATATGTAAAAAATACTTTAAGAGGAGTGATACACATGGAATTAAAAGATTTTATAAACTCAAAACAAATAGCACTTTATATTGAGAATTTACCAAAGAATAATACTATCGATAATTTATTATTCCCAGTAACTAAACAACTTTCTACAGAAATTGAAATAGCTAAAGGTGCTAATCAAAAACCAGTAGCTTTAAAATTATCAACTTTTGATACTGCTGCTAAAGTTAGAGCATTAAAAGCAGAAGTTTCAGTAGAGAAAAAAGAAATGCCATTTTTTAAAGAGGCTATTGGTATTAAAGAAAAAGATAGAAGAGATCTAATCTTAGCTAAAAACTCTAATAATAAAGAAATGGTTGAATTTCTAGTTCAAAATGTATTTAATAACTATGCTTCACTTGTTGCAGGTGCAGATATTCAAGCTACTAGAATGAGAGCACAATTATTACAAAAGGGTCAAATTAATATATCAACAAATGATGGAGATATAGTTGTTGATTATAAAGTTCCAGATAATCATAAAGAAGTATTAGCAGGTAGTTCTAAATGGAGTGACCCAAAAGCTGATATAGTAGGAGATATTAAAAGATGGCAAAAAGTATTTGTTTCAGAGGGTAAATCTAAACCAGATAGAATGCTTCTAACAGAGCTTACATTTAACTATGTAACTGAAAATGAAGCAATAACAAATGAATTAAAAACAAGAACATTAGGAGAAGTTATATTAACTGATGAAGATTATATAAAATATTTAAATAAAAAACTAAATATCCAAATAGGATTTTTAAGTGGAAGTTTCATAAATGAAGAAAGTGAATCAATGAATTATTATGAAGATAATTTAGTAACACTTATTCCAAAAGGTCATATAGGACAAACAATATATTCAGTAACACCAGAAGAATTCGATAAAAAATACGGTAGTGGGAAAATAGATACTCAAATAGTTAAAACAGGTATAGCAATAACAACAATGGTTAAAGAAGACCCAATAGCAGTAGATACTAAGGTATCACAAATAGTAATACCTAGCTTTGAAAGAGCTGATGAATGTTTCTTTGCAACAGTAAATTAATAATCAAACTAAATAATAATAATAAAACTTAATAAGAGGATTTAGACCTCTTATTTTTATTTCTAAAATATATCTAAAGAGATTCTATAAAAGGATCTCTTTGATATTTAAATATAAGTACCAGGATAAAAATTATTTTTTATAAAATATGAAAGGATGATTAAAA
>JAOARY010000056.1 GCA_025210335.1 Peptostreptococcaceae bacterium
ATTAATTTAGAGAATGCTAAAATATACGAAATTACAAAGTAAAGTAATCGTATATATGTACCGATGGCTAGTCGGGAATTAACGACTGTGAAGTGCTATACAAACGAAAGTAGTATATTCTTATAAATTATGAAATCGAGTACGTTGAAACAGTAATAATCTCGATATGGATACTTTTGTCCATATTTTGAGTAGCAGGTTAATATGAATACTACAACAACAAAGACTCAAAATCTAGTAACTAGTATACCTTCAAATATAGATATGACTGGTACTATAAATCTTAATGTAAAATCATATGCAGGTTATGCAAATAGTTCTATCAACGGAAAAAAAGCAGGTATATTTTATTGGTTCTTTGAATCTCAATCAAAAAAAACTAAAGATACACCAATAATAATGTGGTTCAATGGTGGCCCTGGGGCTTCATCAACTTTAGGATTATTCTTAGAAAATGGTCCTTATACAATGAAGGATGATGGAAATATTGTAGAAAATCCTTATAGCTGGAATAAAGATGCACATATTATTTACTGGGATCAACCAATTGGTACTGGTTATAGTATGGTCTATGATGAAGATCCACAAACTACATTTGTAGAAAATGAAGATCAATTATCACAAATGTTATATGAAGCTTTTAATTCTTTTTTAGAAGAACATGATGAATATAGCGATTGTCCTATTTATATAATGGGCGAAAGTTATGGCGGAAAATATGTTCCAAATATTGCACTTAAATTCGATGAACATGGAAATAAGAATCTAAAAGGTATAGCAGTTGGTGATGGTTGGATAAATTCTAGATTACAAATGAAAAATTATATTGATTATGTATATACTTTAGGTTATATGGATTCCAAACAATATGAAATTATGAATAGTGAATATAAACAATTTGCTAAGTATTTAGATCTTAAAATATATGATAGGGCTTATACACTATCTAATAATATGGTAGATGAAGCATCATCTTATGGTGGTAATTTTGATGTATATGATATTAGAAGCTTTAAATCAATCTCTATGGATAATGTAAAAACTTATATGTCTAACAAAAAAGTCAAAGAAATATTAAATGTTCCTACTGATAAAACTTGGGAATGTGCTGATAATACAGGTCCTGTTGCCAATAATCTTATAGAAGATAATATGATTGATTCATCAAATTTATATAGTGAACTTATCAAGCAAACTGATAAATACAAAATTCTTATGTATGCAGCTACTTTTGATACAGCTTGTGGTGCATTGTCTACAGAAATGATTCTTAATGATATATCTAAATGGGGTAATGAGAAAGATAATGAAATGTGGTTTAATGCTAGTCGAAATATCTGGAAGGATGATGACGATATACCTAGAGGGTTTGTAAAGAATTATAAAAATTTAACTCAAATAATAATTCCAAATTCGGGACACCAAGTTCCATACTTCCAACCTAAAGCTAGTTTAGATATGATAAATAGATTCATAAAATAATCATAGATTTATAAAATAATAAAAAAAGACTTTGAATTGATGAATAAATTTTATTTAGAACTTATTCATCATCAAAGTCTTTTTCTTTTAATTCATTAAAGTATTCAGATAAGTTTTCTCTTTGCCATTCATATTTTATTCTATAAATTATAATACTAAGAATAAATAAGATTATAATTAATCCAAATCCAATAAATATAACTTTATCAATTAAGCCTAATTTATCAAACAAAAATTAACACTCCTTTTTCTTAGAATATCTAAATTATAACGCTTAATATCCTAGGTAAGCAAATTTTTCATCAAAACCATTAATTATTGTATTTATCCTTAAATTAATTCGTTTCATTTATATGCATATAAACCTATATTATATTTCATTTCGTTGAATTGACTAAAAATTTAAAAAATTCTCTTTATTTTTACTTAAATCGTTTATTTACTTGCTTTTTTGGTATATAATATATAAAGAAAGGAGTGAATATATTATGGGTAAAGTTATAGATTTTGATAGAGCTAGAACTCAAATGATTCAAAAAAAGCAAAAGAAAAGTCAAATAACAAACAAATCAAATGTTGCTGTTTATGAGGAAAAAGTAAATCATAAGATATTGATAGGTTTTATACTTATAACTTTGCTTACTTTTATGTTATTATCTCCTCTTTTTACATCTAAAGATAATTATACTAATTTAAATAATATAAATGATAAAAACGAAACAACTATAAATACAATTAGCCCCCAAAGTATAAAGTTTCTTTATTAATTATAAAAAGAAATCCTCCAAGTAGCCTAAAAATTAAAAATATAAAAAATTAGGGATAGTTTCATGCTATATTAGCTTGAGCTATCCTTAATTTTATTGTTTTGTTTAATTAATATAATTTTGAGTATTATTTTAAATTATTTTTTTGCAAATATCCATCAATTATATCTTTGTACTTTAATTGACTTTAAAATCTTTATATGTTAATATTTATATCATTTGTATTATTTGATACATTTAAAGCATTTATTGCAGATATGAGTAATTAAAATTTTAGTATTTTTATCAAAACAGACTAAAGGGAGATGACTTTGATGGGTATATTATATGAACCTACTAGTTTTATGGGGTTTGCAATCTGGTTTTGTGTTTTATTTTCATTGATACTATTAAATGAATTTGGACGTTCTTCAAAATTTGGTGGAATATTTCTTTTTTTTATTCTACCTTTGGGACTTAGTATTTTTGTTTGGCCAAAAACAGCAGCACCAGGAAATGAATATGGTACTGGTAATTGGTTTAACTGGGTAAAAACTTATTCAGTTTTGATTGGATGTCTTGGATTTATGGCAATTCGTTATCACAAATCTTTAATAAATAAAAAATGGGTACTGTGTTTTCCACCAATTATTTTAGCTGTTAATATATTTGAAGCTGCTATTCGTGATTTTGAATGTTATTCTTATGGTGCTTGGAATGGAGAATATATAAATAATCTTTGGGTAATGTCAGGTTCATGGAATATAATGAATGGTATTGCTGGATTTTTAAATATTGTAGCCATATGTGGATGGTTTGGGATTTTTATTTCTAATAATAAAACAAAAGATATGATTTGGCCTGATATGATTTGGCCTTGGATTATTGCTTATGATTTGTGGAATTTTGCGTATACATACAATTGTATAGCAGATCATTCTTTTTATTGTGGGTTAGCTTTGTTGCTTTCTTGTACTATTCCTGCTTTTTTTATAAAAAAGGGTGCTTGGCTACAACATAGAGCTCATACTCTTGCACTTTGGATTATGTTTGTTATGAGTGTTCCATCTTTTGCAGACCGTATTGCACCTGTAGCAACAACACATAATAAAACAGCATTTTTTGTTGTAAGTTTGATATCTTTATTATCAAATGTTATCTTGGTTGTATATCAGTTTGCTAGAATTAAAAAATATAGACTTAATCCGTTAAAGGATGAAATATATAGCCAAACAAAATCTTATAAAACTGTTATCTGTGAAAACAAAAAAATAAAATCAAAAAAAATTGTTAGCTAAATAATATAAATAAAACAGTTGTATTAAGCACTTGTTATAATACAACTGTTTTTTTCCATTATAATTGAGTATTATATTTTCTTTTAATCCAAAATTTCAAGATTTAGAATTTTACACAATTTCTCTGCTATTTTTTTTATTTCTAATTTATCATCTCCATACACCTTTCCAAATAATGTATTATGTTTGTATATTACAAAAGAAATATCTCCTCTATATGCAATAAAAGTATAATTATCACTAAACCAAACTTTGTTAAATTTATTTTTTAACAGAAAGTCCTCTAATAGTATAAAAATATCTTGAACACCTAATTTTTTTAGTGTTTTTTGATAATTATTTGGTGTTGTAATAAATTTAACTTGATTTTTAAAATATCTTGCCTCATATTTTTTATGTGCAGCAACAAATAAAAGTTTTTCAAAGTTGCTCGAATAAGGTGATATTTTTCGAGATTCATCATAATCAGAAGTTATTATATAAGTTCCATCTTCATTAAATTTAAAGTAATATTCAATATCTAATATTGTAAGCGAAAAGTACAATTTATATGGATTTATACCTATTTCATCACCTTCACAGTATAAAATATCATCATCTTTATCATAAGAAATAATATCATCATATAAATTCAATATAATTTTAATATTTTTATTCCCACCAACCATTTGAGACAATAACTCACCATCAGATTCACCCATACATTTTAAGTATTC
>JAOARY010000003.1 GCA_025210335.1 Peptostreptococcaceae bacterium
AATTTTTTGTAATATTTGCTTTTTTCTCTTGTTTTTATTGATATAACTTTGTTATACAAATTGGCATGAAAAAAACACCTACATATTGATGTAAGTTTTTTATTTATAAAGCTAATTTCAAAACATAAAATGTAAAAGTTCAATCAAGGATTATTAGACCAAGCAAATCAAATTTTAGATTTCAAAACATAAAATGTAAAAGTTCAATGAAGACAGTTTCAACATTTGTTTATTTTTAACATCAGCATCCACCCCTTAATACTATCACATTTCTTACTAAAAATAAAGTAGGATTTTTTGTTTTTTGATTTTTTGCAAAAAATCGTACTCTATTTAAGTATTTATAATACTTATGTCAATTTGCAAGAAAAAAATCTCGATAATTTTATTTTTCACAAATGCAAAAATATCTTCTATAATTCTTATCTTTACTACCTTACATAGATTTTGTATTTTATTCCTTTGTAACCATAAAAATTCCATTTTGATTCAATTCGACAATCTATTTACTTTTTATGTTATTTATACTTTAACAGTCATTCATAAAAAATTTTACTTTGAATAATTTTATTCATTTTTATTGATTTTACTTGTTTTTTTATAATAATATTTATTAATTTTTAATTCTAATTAAATTACATTCTTATCTCTTTTATTTGATTAATGCTATATTTTTTCATCTTATTATACAAGGTATTTCTACTTATACCTAGTAACTTTGATGCCTTTGTTACATTTAATTTGGATATATTAAGTGCTTTTATTATTGCTCTTTTTTCTAATTCCTTTAGATTCAAGGTATCAAAAGCCATCTCACTATCTATAGAATTTAACTCATTACAGCTTTTATTTAAATTATTGTTTGTATTGGTATAATCCAACGAATTACACTCATCACACTCACAATCATGAATACTTTCCTTTATATCAAAAGATGAGAACAATACGTTATCTATACTTTCATCCTTTGCTTTATGAATTATTTCATGATTTAATGAATCAGATAATACATTATTTTGTTCATTTAGATCCCCAACGTTCATATTTGAATCAATGCTAAACATCTTATTAAGCACCTTTATTTCATTACCCAAATTATCTACAGTCATACAGGTACATTCATCAAAATTTATTTCAAAAGTAGTTTTTCCTTTTAGATTGACTATATTTTCAACACAATTTTCTAATTCTCTTACATTCCCAGGCCAACAATAAGCTATCATCTTTTGATACAGCATTGGCGAAATATAAGGTATTTCTTTTTTTAATTTTTTACTTTTCTTTTTAAGAAAATAATCTATTAATAAAGGAACATCTCCTATTCTTGATTTTAGGGGTGGTACTTTTATTGGGATTACACTTACTCTATAATATAGATCTTCTCTAAAGTTACCTAATTTGATTTGATCTTTTAAATTTCTATTTGTTGCACAGATTACTCTTATATCTAATTTGATATTTTCCTTTCCACCAACCCTAGTTATATAGCCTTCTTGCAAGACTCTAAGTAGATTAACTTGCATATTAAGTGGCATCTCGCCTATCTCATCTAAAAATATTGTGCCTTCATTTGCAAGTTCAAATTTCCCCTTAAATCCCCCTTTTTTTGCACCAGTAAAAGAACCTTCCTCATAACCAAACAATTCACTCTCTATCAAATTCTTTGGTATCGCACCACAATTAACAGCTATAAAAGGTTTATCTTTTCTTTTACTTTCATTATGTATAGCTTGTGCCAATAGTTCCTTACCACTTCCACTTTCACCTGTTACAAGTATCGTTGATGGACTATTTGCAATCTCTTTGCTTGCTTTTATCAAATTATCCATCTGCGTACTTTTATATATAATATCATCAAAACTATATATAGCTTTTGATTCTAAATAATTATTAAAACTCTCAACCTTAGTATTACAATCATTATTAAACATTTTGACTCCTTAAAAAAACACATAAAAAATAAATTTATCTTCATAATCAATAAAAAATAATATTCATATTATTTATCTAATATCTTTTTTAATCCACATAAAGATACTCAAATTATCACTTAGAAAAATATTATAAACTTTATTCGTTATAAAAACAAGCACATCTGCTCAATTTTAGGACAGTAGTCTTATTAATTTACATAAAAATTATATTTTTTGTCTTGTTTTTTAACTGTGAATTTTTTTATTTTTTATATAAAAAATTTTAAACAGTTACAATTACTCATTTTTATTTTTTGGCACAGCAAATGCTTAATAAAGTATGTGAAGTACTTAACAAATTTTATTTTATTCTTAGAAGTACTCACTATGTTAACTATATTGTTTTTTTAAAAAGTAAAAAAAGGAGTTTTATATGTCTAATAACAATTTTAAAAAAGGATTATTATTTGGTATTCTAGTTGGTCTTGCTTGGGGACTAGATACTGTACTTATGGGTAAATTAGGTGGACTTTCGTTATTCAAAGAAGCTAAGTCAACACCTTTAGTTCAAGCGTTTTTTCATGATGGATTTTGCTTTATTTGGTTAGCTTTAATCTTAGCTTTAACAAAAAGTTTAAAACCACTATTTAAACTTATGAAAAGCAAAAAAGGTAAAGTTACTATAATGGCAGCACTTGTTGGTGCACCTCTTGGTATGAGTGGATATTTACTTGGTGTAAAATACGCATCTGCACCTTATGCATCTAGTATTTCTGTTATCTATCCTGGTATTGGAGCTTTACTTTCTTATTTTATACTTAAAGAAAAACTATCTCTTAGAGCAGTTGTTGGAATCGCATTGAGTATTATTGGTTCTGCGATGCTTGGTTATTCAAAGGTTGATTTAAATTTATATCCTCAATTTTACTTAGGAATTGGATTTTCTCTTTTAGCTGTATTTGGTTGGGCTTTTGAAGGTGTAATCATTGGTTTTGCTATGAAAAAAATCAAAACTAAAGAAGATGATGAATCTATAAAACCAATACACTATCTTAGCTTAAGATATCTTACATCATTTGTAGCTTACGGATTTATTGTTCTTCCTCTAGTTAAGGGTTATCCTCTTGCAATAGAAGTTATAAAATCGGGAACATTTGTGTATCTTGCAGGAATTGCAACATTAGGTGTTATTACTTATTTATCTTGGTACAAAGCAGTTGATCTAATTGGAGCAGCAATGGGTACTGCACTTAATTCTACTGCTGCATTTTGGGCGGTTGTATTTAGTGGACTTTTGGGAATGAAAATAACTTTCTATTTAGCATTTTGGTGTATGGTAATAGTTTTAGGAGTTATGATTTTTGCAATAGATCCTAAGGAATTTAAAAAAAATAAGCAAGCAGCTTAGTAATAATTTATTAAAAACAAAATGTATTAGGGAATTTTAAATAAATATAGTCAAAATAAATATAATCAAAGATAAATTTAATAAATTAATAAAAAATAAATGACATGACAAAATTAATCTTATTAAAAATTAAATTAAAAATTTTAAATGTATATTAGTGTTTTATAAAGGTGGTTAATATGTTAAATAACGATATAAAAAATAAAATGAATTATGTAATAGATAATTGTATGGGTGAATCTATGGCTTATTGTTCTTCTTCATGTCCTATGAAGGCAGACCCAAAAGAATATATAAGACTTATTGGTGAAGGCAAGGAAGAAGAAGCTTTGGAAGTTATAAGAAAGAATTTATTTCTACCAAAGACTCTAGGTAGAATATGCGCTCATCCATGTGAACAAAATTGTAAGCATAATGAACAAGAAAGTCCAATGTCTATTGCTGGACTTAAAAGATATGTGGCTGATAATTATGATGATTCTAGCAAATGGAATTTAACAACTAAGGAAAAACAAAATAAAAAAGTTGCTATAATCGGTAGTGGCCCTTCAGGTGCTCAAGCAGCATTAGACCTTATAAAAGAAGGATTTGATGTTAGTATATATGAAAAATTAAATCATGTTGGTGGTATGCTAAGAGTTGGTATTCCCGAATATAGACTACCAAGAGATATTATAGATAGTGAATATTCTTATTTAGAACAATTAGGTGTTAAATTTAATTTAGGTGTCGAAATTGGTAAAGATATTTCTTTTGATGACATTCTTAATATTTATGATAGTGTTGTTGTAGCTGTTGGTAAATCTTTAGGTAGAATAGATAAATCACTTAAACATCATGAAAACAAAGATATCTATAGTGCGGCTGGGTTTTTAAAAGAGGTATCTTTAAAGAATCTTAATGAAATAAATGGTGATGTATTAGTTATAGGTGGTGGAGATGTTGCAATTGACTGTGCTAGAACATCTTTAAGACTTAAAAATTCTAAAAATATTAATCTAATATCATTAGAAAATTCACTAGATAAATTACCAGCATCAAACCATGAAATCAAATCAGCTTTAGAAGAAGGCGTAAATATAGTAAATGGATATGGTATTAAAGAAATCATTTTAGATGATAATAAAAATATCAAAGAAGTTATATTAAAAAAATGTCTATCAATGTTTGATGAAAATAATAATTTTAATTTAGTGTTTGATGAATCTGATACAAAAACTATTAAAGCTAATGCCATAATCTTTGCTATTGGACAAGTTGTAGATAATTCTTTTGACAAATCTAATGTGTTAGAAACTAATAGAAATTCTACATTTAGCTGTGATAGTCTTACTATGCAATCTACTTCAAATGAAAAAGTATTCATAGCTGGAGATGCAAGTAATAATTCAGTTATAGTGGTTCAAGCAATGGCAGTAGGTAGACGCGCTGCTAAATCAGTTATCAGATTTTTGGCAAATAAAGATTTAAAAGAAGGTAGAAAATTAGAAGATGAGTTTTCTTTTGAAACTAATTTAAAGACTGAAGTTGATTGGGATAATATAAAAAAAGTAAAGAGAGTATCTATAAATGAATTAGATGTTGAAAAGAGAATAAATAATTTTGATGAAGTTAGTCTTGGTTTCACTAAAGAAGAAGCAAGAACTGAAGCATCTAGATGTCTTTCATGTGAATGTAGACTTTGTATGAAGGAATGTTTGATGCTTAATGAATTTACCACTTCACCAAAGGCATTATTTGAAAAATTGATAAATGATGATTTTGATAATATTGATCCTCTAATTCCTTACTCTTGTAATCAATGTAATCAATGTACAATAAAATGTCCTAATGATTTGGAACCAAGAGTGATATTTGATGAATTTAGAAAAACTTATGCTACAAATAATAATGGTCATTCTCCACTTGAAGGTCATAAGGATTTGGATGAAGCCATTAGAATTGATTGTTCTAAAGAAAAAAGTACATTCATAGAAACTAAAGGAAATAATCAAAAAAGATATGTATTGATTCCAGGTTGTACTGTACCAAATTATAACCCAAATCATGTAATAGATAGTTTAAATCATCTAAATGAAGTGTTTGATAATGAGGTTGGGGCAGTTCTTCAATGTTGTGCAAAACCAACATTAATGCTAGGTGAGGAAGATAAATTCAAAGAAAGATTCAAATTAGTTCAAGATGCAATAGATAAGACTAATGCAACAACTATAGTAACTCTTTGTCCTTCGTGTTTCTTAACTTATGAAAAATATGCTAAGCAAGAAGTTATATCTTATTGGGATTTGATAAGAGAAATTGGTGTTCCTAAAACTCAAAAAGATATAGGAAAAGATAGTGATGTTGTATTTAATATTCATGATTCTTGTCCAACTAGACATGTATCTTCTCATCATGAAAATGTTAGATATATACTTGATGAACTAGGATATAAATATGAAGAAATGGATAATATCAAAGAAAATACTAGATGCTGTGGTGTTGGTGGAATGTCAGGTTGTGTTAATCCATCATTACAAACAAAGGTATTAAATAGAAGAATTAATGACGCTAACAAAGACAGTATAATATCTTATTGTGGTTCTTGTAGAGCTTCTATGGAAACTGGAGGTCTTGATTCTTTACACATCTTAGACCTTATTCATGGAAAAACATATATGAAAACTGATATGAATAAAGAAAGAGGAGTTAATATTGATGCATCTAAAAATAGAATGCTTACAAAAGAACTTCTTGATAAATATAAAAAATAAAAATAATATAATTTTGTTTGTATAATTTTTGGTGTTGGTGAAATATCTAACACTTATTTTTTTACAAAAAAATAGACATTTAGCATACACATATAAGGCAATCATCTATAATCACATCAAAGAGTAAACTAAATGTCTAGTAATTATTTATTTAAGTTTTAAAACAAGATCTTTTTCCATATCATTCATAATATCATTTGATATTATCATCTTACCTTTAATTCCATCTAATGATTCTAATACTTCACCATCTGCTACTGTAGTATAATTACCTTCACCAGTAGAAGTAAGCTTTACAAATGCAGGTGTTGATCCTCCACCAGATCTCTTTACTATTATATCATTCATTCCTTTAGTTGAATTTTCACTTATTATAATTGGTGTATTAATTACACTCATTGTAGTTACTGGCATAATACCATCTTTTGTTTCAAAAGCTATTATTGCAGTACTTCCACCACTTCCACTAGTGTATGGTCCCATAACAAGAGCAAATATCTCATTATTTCCATCACCATTGAAGTCTACATAATTATAATAATATTTTGTTTTGCTTCTATCTTCTTTTGGAATATCAAAAGTTTTAGCAATAAAATCATTCAAAGCAGTATGTTCCTTCATTTCTGCTAATACTGGTTCAATAGTATCAGGAATTTGAGATAATAAATTCTCATCCATGATAGATTTATTTTCCATATCTTCTTTTGTTGTTGCTTCTTCTGTCATTGGACTTTCTTCATTAGCTAAAGATTTTTCATCCGTAGAAGAATCTTCATTTTCTACTAAGACGTTTTCTTGTTCTTGTTTTGAATCGTTTGAATTACAACCAGCACTAATCATTGCAATTGCAATAGTACCCAAAAGCATTAATTTTTTAAATTTCATATAAATCAAAACTCCTTTTTATATTATGTTTTTTAAGATTTTCAAAACAATCTCATTCGTCCCTTTAATACATATTAGTATAGTACAGTTATATAATTTTTACAATGAATATCGAAATTTATCCGAATACAGTTTTGATTTTAATAAAATTTTGTTTTTTCATCAAAAAAATGAGTTATCGCATTGCGATAACTCATTAATTTATTCTAATTTAATAATTATTTTAATCTGATATTTAATTTAGATATTATTTTTTTACTTTTCTACAAACTCGATAATAGCATTCTCATTCTTTCTTGTTCCATTCTCATAAACTGTGCCATCATAGCTTGAGAAGCTTGTAAAAGAATTTGATTTTTTGTAAATTCCATCATCGCTCTTGCCATATCTGTATCAGTTATTCTACTCATTGAAGCAGTTAAATTCATTTCATAATTAGATAAATTATTTAATGTATGCTCTAATCTATTTTGCTTAGCTCCCAAAGAAGATCTTTGAAGTGATACAAAATCAACAGCATCTTTCACTTTAGCAATTGCATCCTCTGCATTTGCTTGAGTTGATATATCAACTGTATCAAGACTTAATGATGCAATATCAATATTTTTTATTTTAATTTCTAAATTATCTCCTGAATTTGCTCCAGTTTGAATATGAATACCATTTGTTTCTTGGCTACCATCGATTAATTTCTTAGTATTAAATTCTGTACCAGATACAATATCATTTATACCTTTTTTTAATTCTTCAAATTCCAAATTCAAATTAGCTCTATCATCATCTGTATAGGTTCCATTAGCTGATTCAACTGCAATTTCATTCATTCTTTGTAGCATACTATGAACTTCATTCATTGCACCTTCAGCTGTTTGAATTAAAGATATTCCATCTTGAACATTTCTTTGCGCAGCTCTTAAGCCCCTTATTTGAGCTTGCATTTTTTGTGAAATAGCAAGACCAGCAGGGTCATCCGCTGCACGATTGATTCTTTTCCCACTGCTAAGTCTCTCTATCAAAACCGAATTTCTTCTAGTTAAATTGTTCATATGATTAACCATACCAAGCCCCATAGAATAAAACCCTATCATAGTTTTCACCCTTTTTTAGTTATTCTGAATTTTTATCCATAAAATTCAACTTAGTTTAATTAATATAAATCACAATACTTTATATTATATTTTTATTTATAATTTTATCACATCAAAATTCTGATTAGTTTAAAGTCTATTTTTGTGTTATATAGTAATTTTATGAATAAGTTTTCTTCTATAGTTATCGGCTTTTCGGATTATTTCTTTAAAAAATCTAGGTATAATTAATTCCTATTAATATGAAAAATTAAATACAAAGTCTTCATATCCTTTTGCTAATACTCTTACTTCATAATCATTATTTTTTTCAAAAACATTTTCATTTATATTTACATATACAGATGAAATACTATATTCATCTTCATTTAATTCTCTATCATTTACAATAACTTTATGTGGCTTATAGTTTTTCCCAAAGAATGAAAATGGAACATTCATCAAATCAACTTTAAGCCCACCATTTAAATAGTTTAAATTCTTATTTTTTATTCTTACTTCATTTGGCACTTTTAATGCATCTTTAACCATTATAACATCGTTATAAGCTTTGTAATCATTTGATTTTATAGTAATTTCATATAATTTAGCTTCATTAAAATTACTATAATCTATTATGAATTTTGCATTTGATATATCTTTATAGTATCCGCTACCCTCTTGCAACTTAACACCATCTATTTCTATAGTATTTATACTGTTTGCCCATTTATTAAGTGGAAGTACTACATCATCATTTTGATTTATATCTTTATTTGATATTCCATCTGGATTTAATAAATTTGGATTGTTATCTTGATCATAATAAGCAAAATTAATAACAAAATCCTTATATCCTTTGGCTTGTATTCTTACTTCATAATCATTATTAATCTTAAATACAGTCTTATCTACTGTTACAAATACAGTTGATATATCATATTCATCATGTTTTAATTCTTCATTATTAACTACAACTTTATATGGTTTGTAATTTTTATCAAAGAAACTAAATGGTACGTTTATTAAATCTACAACTAAATCACCATTTAAATTTGATAAATCTTTATTTTGAATTTTAACTTCTTTAGGTACTTCTAAAGCTTCACTTACTTTTATTGATATTTTATAGTCTTTATAATCTGTTGATTTTATATTAATATTATAATCTTTTATTTGAGCAAAATTACTACTATCTATTATAAATTTTGCATTTGATATATCTTTGTAGTATTCACTATCTTCTTGCAATTTAACACCATTTATTTCTATGGTATTTATATTATTAGCCCATTTATTAAGTGGAATTACTATATCATCATTTTGATAAATTTTTTCTGATTTAAATCCTGTTGGATCTAATAAATTTTTATCATCATTTTGATTATTTGAATTATCATCATCATTGTTTTGACCATTATTTTGATTATTATTTTCATCATTGTTTTGATTATTGTTTTGATCATTGTTTTGATTATCTGATTCATTATTTAGTTTTATTATTTTATCCATATATCCATACGATTTAATTCTTAATGTTTTTAACGAATCATCTGCAAATAAAGACTTATCTAAAATTATAATGTCTGAATTTATTTTATAATCATAATCAGTTGTTACTGCTACATCACTAAATAAACCTCTACCATTTAAATATAAGCCTTCTATATTTCTTATATAATCTTTCGATGCACCTAAAATTTTAACATCTTCATTTATATTTATTTTTCCATCAATATAAAGCTTTACATCTTGAGCTTCCATAAATACATTTATTTCTTTATTTTGATAGTCATTAGAATATAGAGTTATTGTATTATCTCCTCTTGTAAATCTATTATTCTTTATCACTATTTTTCCAAATTGCTTTTTATACTCATCTTTATATAAAATATTTGCATTTACTTTTATCTTCGTTATTGAATTTAAATACTCACTATCCATTATATTTATTTCATAATTATTATTTAATTTTGAAACATCATCATATGTTAAAGATGGTGTTTCCTTTTTATTTACTTCATTATAAGCTATAACATCTCCATAAAGACCATCTTCTAGTACATATTTAACATTATATGGTTTATTAGGATCTAATTTTGCATTTGGTGAATTTAGATAATCTTCAAAGCTTATGTATTTATCATCAAACTGTCCATCTAAATAAGCATTTGTATATCCTATCCAAGAAACACTTTTATCTATATCATTTTTTCTAGCAAAATCCTTATCTGAAGTATTATAAAGTTCTACAATCTTGCTAGAATGTGGTGTTTGCATATCTAATTTTTCTAAGATTTTTGCATTTGATAATAAATCAAAATCAAATACTAAATTTATATTTTGATTTATACTTCCACTTGCACCACTAACAACATCAGGATCACTCGAATTAGAACCACCAGAAGAACTAGTTGCAGAAGAAAGGGCATCTACTTTCATGCTTCTTTTTACTCTGTTTTTAGCTTTATTTTCTAATGCTCTTGTAACTCTTTCTTCTTTTTCTATCAAATTATCAATCTCTTCATGAGGATAATTTAATATATAAGTTCCATCGTTTTTAGTAACTTTAAATCTTTTAACAAAATCCTTATAACCATATGCTCTTACTACAAGTTCATGCTTTCCAACTGTTATTTTTTTAAGAGCTTCATTTTCTAATCTTATTATATTTGATACTACATGATATTCTTTACAATTACCTTCTAATACTTCTCCATCTAATAAAACTTCATATACAGGATTTTTTACTGCATAATTAAAGTCCTCAAGTACAAACATTAAATCTAAACCTTCAACAGGTTTAAAATCAGGGTGTATAAGTATACTTCCTTCTTTTAATAATTCTATAGTAAAACAAACATCATCAAACCCAGCTGAATAAACTTTTATATTGTATACTTTATTATCATCAATTGCTCTTGAATCTCCAAATAAAGTTATAATTCCATCTTCTAATTTATAATTTATTTCACTTTCAAGATTTGGATTATTAGTATCTGTATCTTCCTTTACTATTTTATATATATTCTCTTGCCAATTCTTATATTCAACAGCATCAAATTCAACTTTTATATCATTTGAATATAATTCTTTTATATGATTGATTTGTGGAATATCTTTATTTATATCTTCTTCAACCTCATTTTCTGTATCAAACAATACCGTTTGAGGCTTGATTCTAACATTACCATCTTCATCAAAATTTCTTTGATGATAATCCCATTTTGGAACTATGCTATGAGTAAATATTTTATCTGGTGAAGCAAATGATAATGAAGTACTAAAAATTTGTGAACTTATTAAACTTATCGCCATTACTTTTTTCATATTTTTTAATTTCAATTTACTTCCCCCTCTACATGCTTAATTTAAAGCTTTCCTCTTTATTATTACCAATTATTTTTAAATTTTGCATATCAAAACTTGATACTTCTAATTTTAATACTGTTCCACTTTTATTAACTTTCTTAAATTCAACTTCTTTATCATCAATGAAGAATTTGTAATCTGAAATACTTCCTTCATTTAGTACTAAAACTGCATATAAGGTATTTTCAATATCGTATATTTTTGATTTATCCTTATTTATAATATTAGTTTTTATAATTTCATCATCATCTGTAAAATTAATACTTAACTCTATTTCATCACCAGAAAAATTTTCATTTGCATTATTAAAAAAATCTTTTAATAATATTAATTTAATATGAGTTGAATCTTCTTCTTTTGATAAATTTGCTTTGTTTTCTAATTTTAAAGATAAAGTCTTTTCATCTATAACATTTAATTTTAGATTCATTCCTTTTGGAACAGTATCTAAAGCACTCGCTGAAGAAATAACATCAACATCCATATCTTTTATAGTTGTATCAAAAGACATATCCTCATCATTTATTTTGATATTTATATTATTATTAATTATTCCTTCTTGATCTGATTCATAAAATGCATCATCAGAATCTTCCACTACATTTAATATACTTATATTTTCATGTAAGTTTTTTTGACCTAAGTTTAGTTCGTCATCTACATTTATAGCATTTACTAATGATATATTTGCTACTAAAAGACATATGCACAAACCTAATACTTTAAATAATTTCTTTTTCATATTTACTCCCCCTTTTTTTATAATGAATTTCAAAGCCAATTCTTAATGAAATTCATTTTCATCTTTATCAAGAGTGATTATATATTTCTATTTATAAGTTGTCAATAATACTAAATTTTTTTAAATAAATTTTTTTATACATTATTTTTTATTCAAGGTCGATTTTTGTCGTTTTAAGTCTTTTTTTCTTTTATTTTTTTATTTTTTAAATCAAAAAACAACTTTTATTTTTTTTATTTTTTAATATAAAATATTTATTTTTTTATAAAATCTTTTATATTAAAAAAATAAATTAAACTTTTTTAATTTTTATAAATGATTTTTTCGAATAATCTAATAATTCAAAAGATAATTTTCTTATTTTGAATTATTAAAAATAAATTAGAATAAAAAATATTATTTTTTAGGAATTCGTTTCTTTTAATATTTTTAACTTGTATTCTTTATTAATACAAGATTAAAAAAAACAAAATGAAACGAAATAGTATTGTTTCATTCGTAATATCGTGATACAATAATCACCTAATCAAAGATATAAAAATTATAATTTTTTAAGTAATATATAAATAAGGTTATATTCTAATCAATATAATCTAAAGAAACTTTCAAATTTATTTGGAGGTTTTATTTATTCAAATACTGTATATACAACTGCAAAATCAAAGGGTGGATTTAGATTTAAAAAATACAATATTTTTTTATGGGAAAATCTAAATTTTTGGTAATAGTTATTTTTGAATTTAAGGTGATAGGTGAATATTATGAATACAAGTAGAGTTTTAAACGATAATTATGCAGTAAAAGAAGAAACATGCATATTAAAAAAGAATTTTTTATCTGTAAATAATGGAAGTGAAATTGAATATAATTATTTTTGTCCTTTGAAATCAAAAATAATTAAAATAAAAGAAATTAAAGAAAATCAAAATCTTAACGCGTTTTGTTCAGTTGAAAAAACAATAGACATAATGCAAAGAATGGAAAGAAAATTAAGCTTAAAATATGGCTCTAATTTTAAATTCGATGAAGTGTGGGCTATTTTTGATGATGAAAATGTAAACGATAATGATATAAAAGATGCATATGAGCTTGCAAAAAGAGCTAATATTGCTTTTAGTTTATCTGCAAGATCAATAAAACAATTATTTTCTAAAAATAATTTAGAATCGTGTGCATCAATGAACACAATTTACTAAAAACAATTATCTAAAGATAATTGCTAAAATAAAACATTACAATCAAAACTCCTAGAAACAAAGAAAAAAGTATCTAATATTAATTTTAGATACTTTTTTTCTTAAATCCATCATATAATTTAATATATTTAAAGCTAATTTCATCACAAAGCCAAATATCATCTTTTTCCTTATAAAAATTAATACCCTCTTCATAAGCTCTTTTGGCTTCTATTTTTAATATTACTGGTCTATCATCTCTTCTTTTTCCAACTATTAAAGCCGTATCTACATCCTTAGATAAATGAACATATTGTCTATTCTTTGGTATAAGACCTTTTTTTCTTATTGAATCCATAAATCTTCTAGCAGTACCATGATACAAAAATATAGGTGGTTTAGACTGTTCTTTTTTGATTTTTTTATCTATAGAATGTCCATATAATGCTCTTATTTGTTTATTATGAATTTCAAATCTCATCTTATTAGAAGTTTTTATCATATTTTGTATATCTACAATCTCCAAATCATGAAATCTTCTATCTTTGTTTAGAATATTTATTAAATGATCTAAGTTTGTCCAACCATTAACATCTAATTTTATATTGAATTTATTTGGATTATGTCTCAATATATAAGACATAAATTTACTTAAGGCTTTATAATTCAAGGCTCAACTCTCCTTTTTCTTAAAAAACTCTATATACTAAATCACAGTTTCTTCAATCAATACAGATTCTCTTTTTATAGACGATACATTACAAAAACTCTGTAATTTTAATAATTTTACGACTTCAAGTCTTGCTTCCTTACCATTTTTCACTATGTATTCTAATTCATCAGAAGTTAATAATGTTATACTTAGCATATATACTTCCTTAGAACTGAGATTTAATTTCTTTTTAACATGTTTTCCATTCATCCCAATAAGTACGCCTACTCTACCATCTTTATTTATAAATTGTTTAGGTACATCAATATCATATAATTCCATAGAAAATACACCATGTTCTTCATAGTGTGCTTTAAATCTTCCTATATTAGCTGCATTCATTGCTGTTTGATATAATATTTGCATTGGCCATGATGACTTTAGTTCTGAAGTATTTTTACCTTTCAAATCCTTATCTTTTACTTCAACATATAATTCTATTTCAAAGCCATTATCCCCTTGTGTTGAATCTTTAAATTCATCCGATAGTCCATCTGTATACACTATTGTATAGTCATTTTTTGAAAGTTTTTTGTAGCATTGTCTTAAATCAGGCCACATAGCACCCTCAAAAAAAGCTGGATTAATTAAAGGTGCTAATACATCTTCGTCTACATCCCCTATATCAGACCAAAAATCCCCCCTAATTTTATAATTTAATTTTCTTCTTTCATCTTTAGTCTTTGGTTTTTTTGTTTTTTTAAATAATTTCTTAAAAATCCTCATCAAAACTCTCCTTCTTTTCTATTCCCAAATTAAGCTAAATATCATTTAATCTTATCAAATGCTTTAATATTTTTTCTTAAATTTATAATACCTTTAAATATATCGTAAAAAAAATATAATATTGTATTTTTTTAATAATATATTTTATAAAAATTAAGGATTCAGTATTATTATACAGTAGTTATCATTTAAGTTATTTGACAAATTTATTACAAATTTACTTAAGTTTGATTGATAATTCTTTTTATAAAAACAACCATAATTTATTATAACTCAAAATTTATATATCTTTTTCATAAAAATTATTTACAATTTTATTCAAAATAAAACAAAAAAAGCTATATAAATTCTAATTTAATATAGCTTTTTTATTTTCAATCATATTAAAACACCAAAATTTAATATGATTAATCTAATTTATATTCTAACTCTTTTAATTTTAGAAAATCATCAGAGTATTTAAACTCAATTACAGTCTCCAATATTTTTTTGCATCTCAATAATGAATTTTCATCATTTTTTAATTCTTCATCCAAATTATCATCCATATTCTTGATTGAATTTATCAAATTCAATGTTAATTTGATAAACTCATCTTCTTCATCTGTAATTATTTTATCTTCTATTATATAGTTTATTATTCTTTCATATTTTATAAAATCAAAGATTGTATCCATTGCTTCATTATAATTTGATATCTTATATTTAGATTCTCCATTCACAATTATCTTTATAGTTGAATCATGATGATAATCCATATTATTCATCACAAAATCTACAAAATAGACTTCTTCAAAAGATGAATCTATATCATTTAACTTTGATTTGTCTAATTTATATTCATTTATATATTTTATTTTCTTATCAATAACATCCAAACCATATATCAGCTTATAATTAAATGAATCGGTTATATCAGATACAAATTCACTATATGCATCCATTTTTAAATTACTAACCTCTATTTTTTTAATCAATATAAAATTCAATAAAGCACTTGAAATTAAAGCAGTAATAAGACATGCTAAAATAGTTTTTCTATACATAAGAATTTCTCCTTTATTTTTCGTAATATCTTTGAATTATATTATAAAAAAAAATATAATTCAAGCAGTTTTAAAATATTTAGATTGATATACCTATAACAATTTCAACTAAAAAAAGACTATCTTAAAATCTTTAAGATAGTCTTTTTATGAATATATATTAATTACATTGCGTTCTTTTTATTAGCTTTTGCTCTATCATTAGCATTTAATACTTTTTTTCTAAGTCTTATAGAATCTGGTGTAATTTCAACTAATTCATCAGCTTCTATAAATTCTAATGCTTCTTCTAATGTAAATTCTCTAGCAGCAGAAAGTTTTATTGAATCGTCAGAACCTGAAGCTCTTACATTTGTAAGTTTCTTGTTCTTACAAACATTAACAACCATATCTTCTCTTCTACTGTTCATTCCAACTACCATACCTTCATAAACCTCAGTAGCAGGATTTACAAACATTGAAGCTCTTTCACTTAAGTTATATAATGCATAACCCATAGCAGTTCCTTTTTGTTGAGATATTAAAACTCCGTTCTTTCTATTTTCTATATCTCCACAATGAGGTCCATAAGAATCGAATGATCTTACTAAAGTTCCTTCTCCTCTTGTTTCATTTATGAATTGACTTCTATAACCTAAAAGTCCTCTAGTTGGAACTATATATTCTAATTTAGTATATCCTTTATCAGAATGCATTGATTCCATCATACCTTTTTTAAGGTTTAAACTAGCTATAACTGTTCCACTAAATTCATCAGGAACATTTGCTATAACTCTTTCCATTGGCTCTTGTAAAACACCATCTATAGTTCTAAATAAAACCTCTGGCTTAGATACAGCAACTTCATAACTCTCTCTTCTCATATTTTCAAGAAGTATAGATAAGTGAAGCTCTCCTCTACCAGAAACTCTAAATCCATCTTTATCATCTAAATCTTCTACTCTAAGTCCAACATTAACTTCTAATTCTTTATCTAATCTACCTCTTAAATGTCTAGTAGTTAAATACTTACCACTTTGTCCACAAAATGGAGAATCATTTATAAGGAAGTTCATCGATAGTGTTGGTTCTTCTATATCTATCATTTCAAGAGGTTCAACCTTGTCTATTTCACCAATAGTTTCCCCTATAGAAATATGGTCTATACCAGCAATAACAACTATGTCACCACTAAATGCTTCATCAACTTCAACTCTGTTAAGTCCTTCGTTTATGAATAATTTAGAGATTTTTCCTCTTACTATTTCGCCATCTCTTTTTGATATAGCTATTTGTTGTCCTCTTTTAACAGAACCTTTTGTAATTCTACCAATTCCAAGTCTTCCTATATATTCATCGTAATCAAGTGATGATACTTGTAATTGTAAATTTTCTTCGTCTAAATTAGGGTAAGCATCTACATGCTCAAGTAATAAATCAAATAATGGGCTTAAATCTTGACTATCATCAGCCATATCTCTTTTAGCTATTCCCTCTTTAGCTATTCCGTAAAGTATTGGGAAATCTAATTGCTCATCAGTAGCTTCTAAATCAGCAAATAAATCAAAAGTCATATTAACAACTTCTTCAGCTCTTTGATCTTTCTTATCAATTTTATTTATGAAAAGTATTGGCTTAAGTCCTCTTTCTAATGCTTTTTGAAGCACGAATCTAGTTTGAGGCATAGGCCCTTCACTTGAATCTACTAATAATATTGCTGTATCAACAGTCTTTATAATTCTTTCTACTTCTGAAGAGAAATCAGCATGCCCTGGTGTATCAACTATGTTTATCTTTAAATCTTCATGCTTTATAGCACAGTTTTTAGAATAGATTGTAATTCCTCTTTCTCTTTCTAAGTCATTACTATCCATTACACAATCTACAACTTCTTCATTAGCTCTAAATACTCCACTTTGTGCAAGTAATGCATCAACTAAAGTAGATTTTCCCGCATCAACATGTGCCATAACAGCTATGTTTATAATCTTTTGTTTACTCATTTAATTTCCTACCTTTTTCTTTAAAATAAAAATACTCTATTAACACTAAAAGCTTGCTGAAAGTCAAAAGCTTTTATAAAAATTTCAAATCCCGTCTACATAAAAATAAACTCAAAACTAAAAATGAATTTATTTTTTCACCTAACTAGATATTTTACTCCTTTTTATATAATAGTACAAGATGTTTTTTGTTATTTTTGATAGGCAAATGTTTATCACAGTATTTAATTTTATAAAAATCTAATTGAATTAGTAAATTTAAAGTTATCTATATTTTAAAAGAAATTCAATCTAATACAGTAAAATTAAAAGCTCCAACAACAAATGGTACTTATGATATAGTTCAAAAAAATCTTTAGTTCAATTAAATTTTGAAGGTATTCAAACTGGTCAAGCTTTAGTTGATATTACTAACGGAAGAGTTTCTGATGGTATTGAAATGGAAAAAGATTTAGAAGATGAAGAATGTGGACAAGCTTTTATTCTTATCAAAGAAGCAAATTTAACAGATGTAAATAATAGTGGAGAATTTACGCTTTTGGACTTAGGTATTGATGCTCGTCATTTGGGTAAAGATCCTTCTTTAGATGAATTATCTAAATATAATACTGATATAAGTGTTAATAATGCTATTGATGATGATGATTTATTAGAAATTGGTAGATTAATGTTAGAAAACACTAATTACCAACCTAATCAATATTAATTGCTAGAAATGAGGATTTTTTAATCCTCATTTTTTTATTATATGGATAATTTTTTTCTGATAAAATATATTTGACTCTAAAAAATATATTCTAGAGATTAAAAAATATAAGGGTGATAATATGGCTATAAAAAAAAATATAAGAATTTTAGAAGTTAATTTACCTAATAATTTAGATACTATAGATGAAGGTAAATGGTTTGTTGATGAAGATGTAATAACTAATATTTCATTTGAAAATATGTATATAGAAGAAAAAAATAATTCTCTTTTGGAATTCAAAAACTGTATGTTCAAAAATGTTATATTTAGTGATGTCATATTAAAAAAATGTGAATTCAAAAATTGTTCATTTGTAAATTCGGATTTATCCAATATGGATTTATCTAATTCTTATTTTCATAAAGTTGAATTTATTAATTGTAAGATGATTGGAACTAGATATTTTGAGAGTTCATTTAATGAAACAACTATTAATGAATGTATCGGTAAGCTTTGTAATTTTTATGGTTCTAATTTCAAAAATGTAATTATAAATGAAAGTAATTTTGATGAGGGTAATTTTGAAGTTCTAAAATTTAAAAATATTGAATTTAAAAATACCAAATTAGAACGAACTTCTTTCGTAGATACATCATTGGCTAATATTGATATGTCTACATGCAATATTAATGGAATCAATATAAAGATTGATGATATAAAAAATATATATGTAAATGAAGAACAAGCTCTTGATTTTGTGAAATTCTTAGGCGTGAATATCATATGATTAATTTTAAATAAATAAAATTAGGCTGTTATTTTAATATAACAGCCTAATTAAATTGGTTGTATAATTTTTGGTGTTGGTGAAATATCCAACACTTATTTTTTTACAAAAAAAAATAGACATTTAGCACAAGATCCTTGTATAATGTAATCGC
>JAOARY010000057.1 GCA_025210335.1 Peptostreptococcaceae bacterium
GCTCCAAGATGTCTTGAGCACATAGCTATGTAAGCTCCACCATATGCCTTTCTAGTTATAACAGTAACTTTAGGTACAGTTGCTTCACTATAAGCATATAAAACTTTAGCACCATGTCTTATTACTCCACCATATTCTTGAGAAGTTCCTGGTAAAAATCCCGGTACATCTACAATTGTAAGTAGTGGTATATTAAAAGCATCACAAGTTCTTATAAATCTTGCAGCTTTATCAGATGCATTTATATCCATACACCCTGCCATAACTTTTGGTTGATTTGCAACTATACCAACTGATTCACCATTAATTCTAGCAAAACCAGTTATCATATTTTGTGCAAAATAAGGTTGTACTTCAAAGAAATCTGCGTTATCTACAACTTTTCCTATAATATCTTTTACATCATAAGGTTTATTTGGATTATCTGGTATAATATCATTTAACTCTTCAATTATTCTATTTGCATCATCACCTGTATCAAATCTAGGTGCTTTTTCCATATTATTCGATGGTAAGAAACTTAAAAGTTTTTTGATATCTTCTAATGAAGATTCATCATCGTTTGATATTAAATGTGCAACTCCAGAAGTCGAGTTATGAGTCATAGCTCCACCTAAAGCTTCTGCTGTTACATCTTCACCTGTTACTGTTTTTATAACCTGAGGTCCAGTTATAAACATTTGACTTGTTTTATCAACCATGCATATAAAATCTGTTAATGCTGGTGAATAAACAGCACCACCTGCACAAGGTCCCATAATTGCTGATATTTGTGGCACAACACCTGAAGCCTTTGTATTATTGTAGAATATATCTCCGTATCCAGAAAGTGCATCTACAGCTTCTTGTATTCTAGCTCCACCTGAATCATTTATACCAACAACTGGTGCTCCCATTTTCATACCAAGTTGCATAGCCTTTACTATTTTCTTAGCATGCATTTCTCCTAAAGATCCACCTACAACAGTAAAATCTTGAGCAAACGCACATACAAGTCTTCCATTTACTTTACCATATCCACAAACTACACCTTCACCTGGTGAGTCTACTTTTTCCATTCCAAAATTAGTACATCTATGCTTAACAAAAGCATCAACTTCAACAAAAGTACCTTCATCAAATAATGTATTTAATCTTTCTCTTGCTGTAAGCTTTCCTTTTTCATGTTGCTTTGCTATTCTTTTTTCTCCACCACCAAGCTCTATTTTTCTTCTTTTTTCTCTAAGAGCTTCTAACTTATTTAGAGACATATTATTACCTCCTAAATTACTTTTAAATTTTTTATTGTCTTTCACTTAATTCAAGTAATATTCCATGAGTTGACTTTGGATGACAAAATGCTATTTTAGCTCCACCAGCTCCATATCTAGGCTCTTTATCAATCATCTTATATCCTTTTTCTATAACTTCTTCTATTGCTTTTTCAATATTATCTACTCTAAGAGCAACATGTTGAATTCCGCCTCTTCCGTTGTTCTTTTCGATAAATTTAGCTATAGGTCCATCAGGTGATGTTGATTCTAAAAATTCTAATTCAGTATCTCCAACTGGTAAAAATGCCACTCTTACTTTTTGGTCTTCAACAACCTCAGTACCTTCACATTTAATACCTAAAACATCTTCATAAAATTTAACAACCTCATCTAAATTATTAACAGCTATACCTATGTGATCAACTCTTGATACGTCCATAATATCCTCCTTAAATTCAATATATTTAAATATATCACTATTAAAATATAACATATTTTCAAACAAATTATAAATAAAATTTATCAAATAAATGCTTAAAAATAATATACGAATATTACCTGACTTTTTTCATTATATCAGATATTAGTACCAGGTACTATAACTTCGTAAATATATTATTTATTCAAAATATTCTTTACAATCTCTTCACTTATACTATATGGGTCTATTTCTTTACTTGCAGACTTTAATAAAAGCTCATCTATATACGATGCATCTTCATGATTTGCTATTAATTTCTCAATATATCTATGAATCATTTCTCTTATTTCAATCTTATTTCTTTCTATTCTTTTCTTCATAAGAATATCGTTATTTAACTGATATTCTCTATGTGATTTTATATTTTTTAAAAGCTCATCAATACCTTCATCTTCACTTGCAATTGCCATAGATACTGGTGGTTTAAAATCCCAATCTTTTTTAAAATCAAGCATCATTTGGAGTTCTAATCTTGTTCTTTTAGCATGATCATTATCTGCTTTGTTAACAACAAAAACATCTCCGATTTCCATAACACCTGCTTTTATGGCTTGTATATCATCACCAAGACCTGGAACCATAACCATAACTGTAGTATCTGCTGTTTTTACAATATCAACTTCAGATTGTCCTACACCAACAGTTTCAACAAAAATATAATCACAACCATAGGCATCTAATACTTTAATAGCTCCTTGTGTAGCTTTAGAAAGACCACCCAGATGACCTCTTGCACCCATCGATCTTATAAAAACACCTTTATCTGTATTTAAATCAGACATTCTAATTCTATCACCAAGTATTGCTCCCATAGTAAAAGGACTAGTTGGGTCTATTGCGATTATCCCAATTTTTTTATCTTCTTTACGAAGATGTTTTACCAGTTTATCCGTTAATGTAGATTTACCAGCACCAGGAGGTCCTGTAACACCTATAACATAAGCATTTCCTGTATGCTTATATATAGTTTTTAGTATATCCACATAACCTTCACTTTCATTTTCAATTTTAGAAATAAGTCTTGCACACGCAATTTTACTTCCATCTAGAAGCTTCTCTATCATCTGCATATTATCGCCTCTTTTAAATTAAAAGTATTTATTATTATAAATTCAAAACAATTTCTTTTATAATAACGCTTTTTATTGAGTTTAAATAAAGAAAATTCTTTATTTAAACTCAATTTATAATATATAATTATCAAAAATTCAGATTAAATATATTTATTAATCTAAATCTTTCTTTAAATTTTCTTTAATAAAATCTATTGTAACTTGTGTAGGTGTTCCTGGAGTGAATACTTCAGCTACTCCATTTTCCTTTAAGAATGGGATATCATCATCTGGAATAACGCCTCCACCAACTACTAACATTTCATCATAAACACCTTCTTCTTTAAGCAGTTTAACAACCTTAGGAAGTAAGTGATTATGCGCTCCTGATAATATACTCATAGCTACTACATCTACATCTTCTTGAACTGCCGTTGCAACTATTTGCTCTGGTGTTTGTCTAAGTCCAGTATATATAACTTCCATTCCTGCATCTCTTAATGCTCTTGCTATAACTTTTGCTCCTCTATCGTGACCATCTAATCCAGGTTTAGCCACTAATACTCTAATAGGTCTACTCATATTAATTCCCTCCGATTCTATAACTAATATATTTAATTTTTATAAAAATTTATATTTGAATAAAATAATATTAAAAATTTCAATCTATATCATAACTGATTGTTGATATTCACCAAATACGTCTCTCATAACATTACAGATTTCTCCTAAAGTAGCATACTCTCTTACTGCATCTAGTATTAGAGGCATTAAGTTTGCATCCCCTTCACAACCTGTTCTTAGTTTATCTAAAGCAGCTTTTACTTTATCATTATCTCTATTAGCTCTAAGTTCTGCTAATTTTTTCTTTTGACCTTCTCCAACTGAAGGATCTACTCTTAATAAACCTTTTGGTGATTCTTCTTTAACTTGGAATTTATTAACTCCAACTATAACTCTTTGATTTTCTTCTATCTCTCTTTGATATTTATAAGCTGCATCCATAATTTCTTGTTGCATATATCCTTTATCTATAGCTGATGGAGATCCGCCTAAATCATCAATTTTAGATATAAGCTTCATAGCTTCATCTTCAATTTTCTTAGTCATAGTTTCTATATAGAATGAACCAGCAAGTGGGTCTATTGTATCTGCTGCTCCACTTTCATGCGCAACTATTTGTTGAGTTCTAAGTGCAGTTCTAACTGATTCTTCAGTAGGTAATGCAAGAGCCTCATCTTTAGAGTTTGTATGAAGTGATTGAGTTCCTCCAAGTACCGCTGCAAGAGTTTGAATCGCAACACGAACTATATTATTTTCAGTTTGTTGTGCTGTTAATGTAGATCCTCCTGTTTGAGTATGGAATTTTAATGCCATAGATTTTGGATTAGTTGCTCCAAATCTTTCTTTCATTATTTTAGCCCATAATTTTCTTGCTGCTCTATATTTAGAAACTTCTTCTAATAAATCATTATGTGCATTAAAGAAGAATGATAATCTTGGTGCAAAATCATCCACATTAAGACCTGCATCTATTGCAGCTTGAACATAAGCAATACCATTTGCTAATGTAAATGCAACTTCTTGAACAGCTGTAGAACCAGCTTCTCTTATATGGTAACCTGATATAGATATTGTATTCCACTTTGGAACTTCTTTTGAACAGTATTCAAATATATTAGTTATAAGTCTCATTGATGGCTTTGTTGGGAATATATAAGTCCCTCTTGCAACATATTCTTTTAATATATCATTTTGTATTGTTCCTCTTAATTTATCTGACGAAACACCTTGTTTTTCTGCAACAGCTATATACATAGCAAGTAATACAGATGCAGGTGCATTTATAGTCATTGATGTAGATACCTTATCTAGTGGTATTCCATCAAATAGTATTTCCATATCTGCTAATGAATCTATTGCAACTCCAACCTTACCAACTTCACCTTCAGAAATAACATCGTCAGAATCATATCCCATTTGAGTTGGTAAATCAAATGCTACTGAAAGACCCATAGAACCTTGTTCTATAAGATATTTATATCTTTCATTTGACTCTTTTGCTGTAGCAAAACCAGCATACATTCTCATCGTCCAGAATCTACTTCTGTACATAGTAGGTTGAACTCCTCTAGTATATGGGAATGCACCCGGAAATCCTAATTCTTTTTCATAATCAAAATCTGCTCCAACATCATTTGGAGTATAAAGTCTTTTTAAATCAAGACCTGATCCTGTTTCAAACTCTTCTTTTCTCTCTGGAAATCTTTCTGTAGCTTTTGCTACTTTTTCATCATATTTTTTTTGTGAATCCTTCATCATCCCTAATTTTTCCTTATCAAACATAATAAAGCTTCCTCCTATCTTTTTAATGCAATAAATGCAATTGTGAAAACGTTAAACTTCCCAACATTAATAATTCTTTCCCCCCAAGAAAAACGGTAAATAAAATTTATATAAAATTACAATTTGATTATTTTTTTATTTTTTATAATTGTAATTTTTTAACTATTTTAAATTTAGAAATAAAAATTTCATATTTTTTTTATATTGAAACTTTTATTTCATAAATGCATATTACTATTTTACAACCTTTCAAAAAATTCTGCCAGTATTTTTTACTTGTTAATTTTTTATTTTTTATTATATATAGATAGAAGCCATCATAAATATGATGACTTCACTAATATGCGTATTTTGTCGATATGAAATTTATTTTATTTTCATACTTCCAGTCTTTAAAAATCTATCATGCCAAGATAAAGCTTCACCTATAACATGCGGAGTATGTTTGTATTTCCCTTCCATAGCCTTGTTAAAATAATCCCAAAGCATATCTTTATATTCAGGGTGAGCACAATTTTCTATTATTAATTTAGCTCTTTCTTTTGGAGACTTGCCTCTTAAATCAGCTACACCTTGTTCTGTTACTATAACCATTACATCATGCTCAGTATGATCATGATGTGATACCATAGGAACAATACTAGAAATATCTCCATTTTTAGCTATTGATTCTGTTGTAAATATTGTTAAATAAGCATTTCTAGCAAAATCACCAGAACCACCTATACCATTCATCATTCTTGAACCCATTATATTTGTAGAGTTTACATTCCCAAATATATCAACTTCTATTGCTGTATTCATAGCAATAACACCAAGACGTCTTGCAACTTCTGGATTATTACTAATACCTTGTGGTCTTAGACATAATTTATCTTTGTAATCTGAAAAATTATTATAAAAAGCATCTAATCTTTCTGGTGATATTGTTAACGATGTAGCTGATGCGAATTTAACTTTGTTAGCATCTAATAAATCTAACACTGAATCTTGTAAAACTTCTGAGTATACTAGTAAATCTTCAAATTCAGAATCAACAAGTCCACCTAAAACAGCATTGGCAACGCTTCCAACTCCTGATTGAAATGGTAATAAATTTTTACCAAGTCTACCTTCTTTAACTTCATTTTCTAAAAATCCTATAAGATTTTTTGCCATTTTTGATGAAGTTTCATCTATTGGAGCAACCGCTCTAGTTTTATCTTTTATATCAGTTATTACAATCCCTGCAATTTTATTTATATCACAAGGAATATAAGTAGTTCCTATTTTATCAGTTGCTTTTTCTATAGGTATTGCCTTTCTGTGTGGTGGTTTTTTTGGTGTATATATATCATGTATACCTATTAAATCTAATGGTTGAGATGTGTTTATTTCAACAATGACCATATCCGCTTGTTCCACAAATACATCTGAGTTACCAATTGAAGTTGATGGTATTATTCCACCATCCTCTGTTATAGCAACAGCTTCTACAAGCGCTATATTCATCTTACCAAAATATCCATATTGTACCCATTGTGGTACATGACTTAAATGCATATCTGCATATTGGATTTCATTATTATTAATACCATTTCTTGAATCTTTATTTGTTTGATATGGATATCTTCTTTTTAAAACTCCTGCTCTAGATAAAGCTCCATCTAGTTCATCTCCTACAGATGCACCTGTTATTATACTAAGTTCAATTTTTTCGCCATTTTCTGCTCTTTTGGCTATTTCTAATGGAACTGCCTTTGGATAACCTGCTGGTGTAAAACCACTACAACCAACTAACATACCATCTTCAAAAAACTTAGCGGCTTCCTTTGCTGTCATAACTTTTGATTTTAAAGCTTCACATTTTAGTCTTTCTTGAATAACTTTATCTTGCATGTTTTTCCCTCCAAATCTAATACTTAATTATTGCACTTATAATCTTCTCCATTTTGAATCATTTCAAATTTTTCTGAACAAATTCTAAGTGCTGATAATATAGCTTTTTTAGCTGAACCAAAATATCTATCTAAAAATATTTTTTCTATACTATTGTAATCGATTATATTTTTACCTAAAATATTTTCCCTAAAAAACTTCTTACCTGTTGTTGTTACTAATGTGCAATCAGCATCAACAATTATTCCAGTTTCCCTATCTACAAGCAAACCTATTGCCACTACTGAATACAACTGTTGAGCTGTTATTCCATTTGGTAATTTAGCATAACCTGTTATAAAAATCGTTTTTTCTGTCATAATTCTTCCTCCAATAATTCTTTTAACATGATTATACCCTAAAGTTTTTTATTTTTCACATAGAAGAATTACATAGGTAAATTATGAAGAACTATTGTAAATATAACCATTCCTAAAAGCGCAAACGGATAAGTAGCACCATACCCAGCCGCAGGATCATCATTTCCAACCGCTTCTATTGCAGCTCCAAGACCTGGTGTTGATGTCATACCACCACAAATAGCTCCTGAAAGCATAATCCAATTTATATTAAATACATATCTTCCTATTGCAAAACCTATAGACATAGCTACAACACCTACAACTAATGAAACCAATGCTAAATATGCCCCTGAACCAAATAATGAATCAAATACACTAAATCCATATCTAAGTCCAACAATCGCAAGGAAGAATGCTAATGCTAGTTGTCTTATAACACCCAGTATTTTATTATTCATTCTAAAATTAAGTATTCCTATTTTACCTATATATCCAAGTATTAAAGAACCTATCAATACTCCACCTGTTGACCCTAGTGAAAAATCACCCAAAACAGGCCCCAAGTAAATTTTTATTTTTCCTATTGTATATCCCATAAAACAAGCAACCGCAAAAGCTGTTAAATCAAAGTTAACTTCTTCTATTTCTTTTCCGCCACTCATTCCTCTAGCTTCATTCATTTCAGCTTGGAATCTTTTATATTCTTCATCAACATTCATACCAAAAATCTTAGGGAAGAAATTAACAACTATTATAACTATAAGTACACCAAAAGGATAACCAATAGCATGTCCCACACCTATTCCAGCTTCAGCTTTCTTTATAAAAGCATCCTTTATTTCTGGTGTTAGTTTCTTAGTATTCTCTTTGTTTAATTTTTTATTTCCTAGTATATGGAAAAATTTATCTTTTTCTTTATCTGTCATTGTATCAAATTCTTCAACTTTATGTGTTGCATGACCTTTAGCAGTTTCTATAGCTGCTGCTAGCCCTGGAGAACTTGTAAGTGCTCCTGTATAAACTCCTGATACTTCATATGGATTTGCACCTGGAGAAAATTTAGTCATTCCATAAGTTGCTGCTGCCCCCATTAAAGTTATCAAAAATCCCATGATAACAAATTTAAGCCCATATTTTTTAAGTACTGCACCCATATCCTTTGCTGCCAAAAGACCGACTGCTGCAACAAATATTACCAAGAATAATATGAAAAAATCCTTACTAACAACTTGTGCTTTAATCATTTTAGATGCTGCTTTTGCTGCACTACTTGCTGCATCTTGATTTTCAATTATAGCTTGTCCTTTTCCATAAACCCACCAACCCATTATAAGGCCAGTAAATAATGTTCCTGAAACACCAAAATTAAATTTTCCAAATTTAATTTTTCCAAATAACATCCCAGTAAAGACAGCTACAAACATAAGTACAAATGAATTAAAAAGCCACCCTAATGCATCAAACTTAATAATACCAAACAATTCCATATTCAACCCTTCCTTTCTTATCTTCCCCAATCAAAATAAGTTACAAAAACCGTAAGTTGAAAACTTAAAATTACTAAACAATTCACAAAGATTAAATTTATATATTATTTCTAATAATTTTTATACCCTCAAAAAATTTATATAAATATTATTTTCATAAGCTTTTAAAGCTACTTTTTATAATATTTATGCTTAAAAAGTTAATAATTATTACTTTTTTGAGTGGTCATTTTATAAATACAATCTCAAACTTTAATAATTTTTTATCAATGTCTCCAACAAAAAAATGCGCTAAAACAGACCAGAGTCTAAAATTTTACCGCACATAGTTACTTTTATAATGAAAGGCCATTTCATTATCATAACTAACAAGGTTTTGATATAGGTTTCTTAATATTTATTATAGGACAAATATATCTATTATGCAATTCTTTTTTTTATTTTTTTCATTTTTTATTGTAATATAATTTTATTTATCCTTTTTTATTTTTTATAATTGAAAATACATATTGTAAATTTATTTTTTAACGAATTTGCTTTGATTTTTTTCCATACTCGAAACCCTTGTATTTTCAGATTATTTTATCAATTTTAAATATGCATAATGTATTTTTTATTATAATATTTCATTATACCTATTTAAATAAAGTAAATTTCAAAAGAATATATTAAAATGCAAGAAAATTTTTCTATTTTTCAAAATCAAAAAAATTTATAAAAAAAATGTGATAAAAATTATTTTTATCACATTTTTTTGTTTTATAATTTATTCTTCCGTATCTTCTAATTTTTCTTTATTACTTTTATAAATCTTTTCTTCTTTTTCTTCTTTAGACTTTTGAATATTTATTTCTAAATTTTCATCTGATACATTATTAATATCATCTTCTTTCTCTAAAGAAATTGTGTCTAAAGTTTTTGGCTCTTCTTCTTTTTCTAAAGAAATCTTTTCTTCTGCTTCTTCATCTTCCAAAGAAAGCTCCATATCAAATGCAAGTTTATACTCACTAGCATCTAATGTTTCATATTTTAATAGACATTTAGCAACATAATGAAGCTTATCCATATTTTCATCTAACAATCTGATAGTCTCTTCATAAGCTTCATCTACAATTCTTCTTATTTCTCTATCTATTTCAGATGCTACTTCTTCAGAATAATTTCTTCTCGTTGTAAAGTCTTTACCTAAAAATACTTCATCTGAATTATCACCAAAAGCCATAGTTCCAAGCTTATCACTCATACCATACTTAGTAACCATTCCTCTTGCAATTGCAGATACTCTTTCTAAGTCATTTTGCGCTCCAGTTGAAATATCTTCAAGAACTAATTTTTCTGCAACTCTACCACCAAGTAGATGTATCAATTGTTCTTCCATCTCAGTTTTAGTCGCATAATATTTATCTTCTAATGGTAAAATCATTGTAAATCCACCAGCTTGTCCTCTTGGAACTATTGTAACTTGATGTACTGGATCTGAATTTGGAAGCAATGTAGCCACAATAGCATGTCCTGCTTCATGATACGCTGTAAGTCGTCTTTCTTTTTCACTTATAACTTTTGATTTTTTAGCAGGTCCTGCTATAACTTTAGTTATAGCTTCTTCAATTGTTTCCATTTTAATAAATTTATCTCTTTTTCTAGCTGAAAGTAAAGCAGCTTCATTCATTAAATTCTCAATATCCGCAGGCGTAAATCCAGGTGTTCTTCTTGCTAAAACCTTAAGATCAACATCTTCAAATAATGGTTTATTTCTTGAATGAACCTTAAGTATAGCTTCTCTGCCTTTAACATCTGGTCTTCCTACTACTATTTGTCTGTCAAATCTACCTGGTCTTAATATAGCAGGGTCTAAAGTATCAGGTCTATTAGTAGCACCTATTATTATTATCCCTTCATTAACACCAAAACCATCCATTTCAACAAGAAGTTGGTTTAAAGTTTGTTCTCTTTCATCATTTCCTCCACCAATTCCTGCTCCTCTTTTTCTCCCAACAGCATCTATCTCATCAATAAAGATAATACCAGAAGAATTCTTTTTAACTTGTTCAAATAAATCTCTAACTCTCGAAGCTCCGACCCCAACAAACATTTCAACAAAATCAGAACCACTTATTGTATAAAATGGTACACCAGCCTCGCCAGCAACTGCTTTTGAAAGATATGTTTTCCCAGTTCCAGGAGGTCCTACCATCAAAATACCTTTTGGTATTCTAGCTCCAAGTTCTATATAACGTTTAGGATTTTTTAGAAAATCTACAACTTCTTCTAACTCTTCTTTTTCTTCTTCTAAACCCGCTACATCTGCAAATGTAACTTTTGTACTTTCATCTTCCTTATGTCTTTTAGCTCTTGATTTACCAAAATTCATGACTCTGCTTCCGCCACCTTGGGAATTGTTTATAAGAACATACCATATGACTATAAATACAATAATCATAAGCAATGTTGGTATAAATTCCATAATCCAAGGAGTTCCAGCTTCAGCTTTTCCTTCAACCTTAAGATTATTCTCATTTATCTTTTGGTCTAAAAGCTTAGAGAAATCTTCACTTACTGGATATGGTAAATACGAATTAAAACTTTTACCATCCTTTAACTCTCCGCTTATCCTACGATTTACAAATGTTATAGACTCGATTTTATCAGTTTTCAAATTCTTATAAACCTCTGTAAAAGTAAGAGAAGTATTCGAATTGTTTTGTGGTAATGCAAATTGCATAACAATAACTATTACTAAAATTATTAGTAGATAAAAGCCAACTCCTCCAAATGCTCTGAAATTTTTCTTCAAAAAGAGTCCTCCTCTCTTTTCCATAAGTATCAATTAATTTTATCATAATTTTTTTTTATTTTCAACCTTGCAAATATCTATTTTACTTAATTTTGATGATTTATGAAAGCTTTTTAAAAAATAGTTTTAAAATATTTTTTGTATCATCTTCGATTTTATAATCATCACTCATCTTATAACCAACAACCCATAAAATTCCTTTATCATCAGATATAATTGGAATTAATTCTCTTTTTTCTTTTTCTATTTTCATATCAATAAATAAATCTTTTATTTTTTTAGTTCCAGAATTTAGCATTTTAATTCTATCACCATTTTCTCTTGGTCTAAGTACAAGCTTTGAAGATATTTTATCCAAATCAAAATATTTTGTATACTTATCACTTTTTAATTCTTCTTCTCCTTTTTCAAAAGATTTTATTTCTAATAATGCATTTAATTCTTTAATTTTTATAAAGCCACTCTTTGGCAGATTATATACATTTAATTTTTCAATATCTTTTTTTATTAATTCTTTTGAAAATATAATTTCATCATCTATCAAAAAAGCTTTTATTCCTTTTTTAATATCAATCAATTGTCCTTTTTCACCGTTTAAAAGTTTTATAATATTATCTATGTGAATATATTCTATCCCCTTTAAATCTACTATAAATTTCTTTAATGCAAGTCTTATAACTCTACTTTTAATTGGATAATCTAAATTTTTAATATTATCAACTTTAAATTTTATCATTTTATTATCTTCATTTTTAACTCTATCAAAACACTCTTTTGCCTTTGTATTTATATAATTACTATCTTCATATAACATATTACAAAGTCTTGATATATTAGATTTCAAATTTGAATTAAAATGTTCTTCTATATATGGTATCAAGTCCAATCTAATCTTATTTCTAGTATATATATTTTCAAGATTCGTCTTATCTATTCTTGGATTTAACTTATAATCCTCACAATATTTTTCAATACTTTCTCTATCCACATCCAAAAGAGGTCTTATAATTCCATCTTCCCTTTTATATCTAATACCTTTTAAACCATCCAAACCAGTTCCTCTTATAACTCTCATTAAAAAAGTTTCACTTTGGTCATCTTTATTATGCGCTATTGCTATTTTATTAGCATTTAATTTTTCCTTTAATTCAAAAAACATATCGTATCTTAATTTTCTAGCACCTTCTTCTAAAGATAATTTATTTTCCTTAGAATATTTTATTGCATCTTTCGAACTAACAAAACATGTAATTCCTAGTTCTTCACATATTTTCATTGTATATAAAGCATCTTTTTGTGCTTCTATACCTCTTATTTGATGATTTAAATGTGCTGCATATAGCTTAATTTGAAGCTCATCTTTCAAGCTATTTAAAGCATGCAAAAGTGCAACAGAATCTGGCCCACCTGATAATGCTATAATTATTTTATCATTTTTATCTATAAGATTTTCTCTTTTTATCGTCTGCTTTATTATATTCTTTATCATTTCAATGCTCCTCTTTAAATTTATAAAATAAATCTATAACTAATATATTTAAATACCACAATATAAAGAATCTATTCCTTCATTATAACAAAAATTAAAATAAGCAATCAAAATGATTGCTTATTTTAATAAATATTTAATAATTCCTTAATAATTTACATATAAATTTTTATTCATAATTCTTAAAACTTCTGCATCCTCATAAGTACTTATAAGTCTTTCATAATTACTTACAACAAAATTATCTAATGCTAAAAAATTTTTAACAATATCTATATTAGCACTATTCACTCTTCTGCTTATAATTATTGGATCTTCTTCTATGTTATTTTCTTTTTTGTATTCTTCGTATAAATAATTAAAATACATTCCTTTAACATATAAATTCTTATAATCAGGTTTTTTCTGATTTAGAATCAAATACTCACTTTCCTTATATTCTCTACCCAAAAGTTCTTTAATGCTATCATTTTCAAAGATATCATTATTCTTTAGAGAATCATCATTTAAAGATAGTGCTACCAAAAATACTGACATATCTATATTATAATTTTTACCTAAATCTATAAGCGCAAGAATTTCCTCATTATTGAACTTATCTATTTTTTTCAAATTATAATACATAACTCTATCCTCATGACCTAAAGTCATAAGAGCGTCAAAATCCTTGTTGCTAAGAGGATTATAAATCGGTAAATTATCCACTTCTTTAAAAATCATAGCTCTTTGTCTTTCAATCTGTTCATAATCAGTCATAATACCAACATCTTTAAACTTACCTATAACAGTTTCTTTACCTAAAGAATTAAGATAGATATTCAAAGACGCAGCCATTATTAAACAAAACATAGTTACATTTAATATTATGACCATCATTATTTTATTATCATTATTTTCCAAAGAAATCACCTCGAAGTAAAAACTCTATCTTATAATATTTTATCAGATATTAATGATACTTCATAGTGACTATAAAGTACTAAATATTAAGTAAAAAATAAATCTAAAGTTTTATAAAATAGATTAAAAAAAATAAAATTTAAAATTTTTTTTACATTTTTATTTTACAAAAATCTCATCGTTATTATATTTTTACCCTCAAAAATACCAGTTATGCAAATATTATATTCTATTTTTATAAGAGTTTTCTTTAAATCACTATCAATATTTATATCGACTACTTCTGGTAATATCTCCATAGGCAAAAAGCCTAGTTCTGTTCCATATATTGTTTTATACCTTTTATTTTTTTCAAATATCATTGTTGTTGAATTTTTTCCCATCTTCTTCATCGTTACAATATTATCTTCTACTTTTATAAGATTTGTTGTCCCTTTAGTATTTAATACTTCACTACCTTCATATTTTATATAAATATAATTTTTCTTTCTTAAAACTTCTACTTTTGTTTTAAATTCAACTAAATCTTTATTTCCATTTAAATCAATTTGCTCTGTTTTTATCTCTAAAAAAGCCTCTTCCTTCATAAAAACACCTCTAATAATGCTTATCTATTCAATGCTAAATAAATAAGTTCATCTAATAATTTACTATATTCTATACCTGAATTTATAAATAATTTTGGATACATACTAATAGGAGTAAAACCTGGTATAGTATTTATTTCATTTATATATACTTCTCCAGTGACTTTATCTATAAAAAAGTCCAATCTAGCCATTCCTTTACAATCCATGATTTTAAATGCTTTTACAGCCATTTGTTTAATTATTTCCTCTTGATTTTTTGTTATATCTGCTGGTATTTGTGTTTTAGAATTAGATTTTATATATTTATCTTCATAATCGTAAAAACTTGCACCTGGTAAGATTTCACCTGGAACTGATACTTTAAGATCATCATTTCCTAATATTCCAATTTCAATTTCTCTAATATCAAGACCTTCTTCTAAAACAACTCTATAATCAAAATCAAAAGCCAAATCTAAACCATTTATAAGTTCTTCTTTTGATTCACATTTTGATATTCCTACACTAGATCCCATATTTGAAGGTTTTACAAAAATAGGATATTTTAATTTTTCTTCTATCTTTACTATTATCTCATCTTTATTTTTATAATATTCATTTTTTAATGCCCAAAAATACTTTGTTTGTTTTAAACCTATGCTATCAAATACTTTTTTACATAAAATTTTATCCATAGTTATTGCAGAAGATAATACATTACAACCTGCATATTTACATTTTGCAGTTTGTAAAAACCCTTGCATACTTCCATCTTCACAATTAGGTCCATGTATGATAGGTAAAACAACATCAATTTTAACACTTTCATTATTAAGTATAATTTTCATCCCATCACTGTCTTTTGGAAGTATATCTATCATAGCATTTTCATCTATATAATTTTGCCAATTATCATCTTTTAATGTTTCTATATTTCCACTATGATATTTAAAATATCCATCTCTAGTTATTCCTATTTTGTATACATTGTATTTATCCTTATCTAATGCTTTATATACATGTGTAGCAGATATTAATGATACATCATGTTCTTTAGAATTTCCACCAAAAAGCAATGCTATATTTAATTTTTTCAAAATAACACCTTCTCCTAATATATTAATTTCTCCTAAGATATTATAATTTAAAAAAACTAATTTATCTATAATAATTATTTACAAAAATAAAACCAATTTTTAAAAGTATTACTTTTAAAATTGGTTATTTTTTAAACTTATTAATCCATTTTTAAAATTTTTGAATCTTTACTTTTTTCAACAATAAAGTTTTGAGCATTATCTATATGTTTCATAGAAAGTTCCATAGCTCCTTTACTATCCTTTTTCATAAGAGCTTTAACAATAGATTTGTGTTCATTTATAAGACTATTTGATTTATCAAAATCTGAAATATACATAACTCTAAATCTATATACTTGTTCTCTTAAAGAATTATTCATCTGTATTAATTTATCATTGCTTGTCGATTTAAATATCAGATCATGAAAAGCAATATCTTTTTCAACCATAAGTTCCACATTATCAAATTTTAAAGCTTCTTCAAATTCATCTGAAATCTTTTTTAATTTATTTAATGATTCTTCATCCATTCTGCTTGCACATAATGAAGCTGCCAATCCTTCAAGCGCCGACCTAATTTCTAAAACCTCAATTATATCTTTTAAAGAAACATCCGCAACATATGCACCTTTTCTTGGTATCATAACAACAAGGCCTTCTAATTCTAACTTTCTAATAGCTTCTCTTACTGGAGTCCTACTAACGCCTAGTTCTTCTGCTAATTGTACTTCCATAAGCCTTTGAGACGGTTCTAATTTTCCAGTTAATATAGACTGTCTTAAATGCTCAAATACTATTTCTCTTAGTGGTTTATAATTTTCTAAACCTAATTTACTAATTCCATCTCTCAATTTCTATCCCTCCAGAAAATGTCTTTGTAACTAAAGTATGTTTGTAGAATTTTTTTAGATTTAAACATGCATCTTTTGCTTGTTTGTAATTTTTAAAGAAACCAAATACAGTAGGTCCACTCCCAGTCATCATTGAATTTAATGCTCCAAATTCAATCATTTTATTTTTTATAATATCTATATCTTTACATTCTTTTAAAGTTACAGTTTCTAAAACATTTACCATTTCTTTTGATATTTCATATATATCATTACTTTCAAGTGACTGCAATATTTTATTTGTATTTGGCCTAATTTTTATATCATTTAGATTTAAATTTTTATAAACCCAAGGTGTTGATATAGAAATACTAGGCTTACTTATTAAAACCCAAACGTTTTCTAGGCTATTTACTTTTTTTAATTTTTCACCTTTATTTGTCGCCAAAGCTGCTCCACCATCTATACAAAATGGTATATCCGAACCTAATGTTGCTGCTAACTCTTTTAATTTTAAATCTTCAATATTTAAATTCCACATAAAATTTAATGCCTTTAAAACTCCCGCAGCATTACTACTACCACCTGCCATTCCTGCCGCTACAGGAATATGTTTGTCTATAATAATACTAAGTCCTTTTTTTATACCATAAGTTTTTTTAATCAAATTCGCAGCTTTATAAACAAGATTTTCTTCATTACAAGGTATGAATGGGCAATCACTATCAATCTTTATGATATCACTTTCTAATTCTTTTATGTATATATAATCTTTTATGTCTAACGTTTGCATAATCATTTCAACATTATGAAAACCATCATCTCTTTTATTTAAAACATCTATTGATATATTTACTTTACCTCTTGTAGTAACTTTAACACCTGACAAAATTTACACCTCTAAATTAATTTTATTATAAATAATCATATTTATTCTTTTTAAAACTTTATACAATATATATTATACTATATTTTTTTAAAGTAAACAAAAATCTTTAGAGGTAAACATCTATTTATCAGCAATAAAAATTCAGAAAAAAAAACCACCTAACAAAAGATGGGTTTTATGATACTCCTATATTATTACTTGGACTAAATAATTCTAATTTTACTGTAGAAGTGAGTACGTCAGAATAACTATAGGATATTCTAGTAGTGTTATTATATCTATCATCTAATTTAACAACAAACACACTAGGATATATATTTTCAACTACCCCTTCTTTGACAACGATCTTTTTTCTACCCTTATTTGCTTTAAGAACAACTTTCTTCCCAAGATACTTTTCTATATCTTTTTTTATATTATTTAAAGTATTCTTAGTTGCCAAAAAATCACCTTCTCTTTAAACGTATTTATTAACATAATATCACACGCTTTATTATTTTGTCAAGTTTATAACTTTTAATTGTACATATTCAAGCTTAAAATGTCAATAGTTTTTTAGTCTTTTTTTATGAATAACCTATTGAAATATCTTCTCTTATGGATTTTAAATTAGGTCCAAATTTTAAATCCAATTCTTTTTTATAATCTTTATATATTTCAGCCAAATAAATATCATGTGCAATAAAAGATTCTGCCATTAACATAAATGCTTGATTCTTTGTCCAAAATGCTTGTGAATTAATATCTTTAAATACACAAAACATGGATTCTTTTCTATCTATAATCAATGTAAACCATCTTCCTTTTGATTTTTTATTTTCTTCCATTCCATCCATTTCATGATAATAGACTCGACCAATTTCATCTATACCCTTTCCGTATATCATTATAACTATTTTTATGCCTTTTTTTTCTATTTCTTTTAATTGTTTTTGTATTTTTATATAATCTTCTTTCCATGTCTCAAGATATATAAATTCATTTGCACTATCTAACATTTTTATAATTTTTTCTTCTATTTGCTTTTCCTTTTGCAAATGAGTTATATGAGAAACTTCTTTCTTCTCCTTCACTTTCGATAAATTATTTTTTAAATATTTTATATTATTTTTATAATCATTTTCTTTTCTTTCTAAAAAATCTTCATATTCAACGCAAATATATTTCTTTGGATTATTGCTTATTATATTTACTAGATTTTTTTCTAATAATTTGTTCATAGTTTCATAAATCTTTGCTTGAGGTATGCCTGATAAATTTCCTAGTTCATAAGCTGTTATATTTGGATTTTTAAGTAAATTTATATAAGCCTTTGATTCATATTTATTTAGACCAAGCTCCATCATAGCTTCTATCAAGTTATTTAATTCCACTTAATCACCTTCTTAAAATCATAATAACTATATAAAAAGCACTATGAACCCAGTCCATAGTGCCTTTTATAAAAAAATAATAAATTATTTATTTACAATTACAGTTCCTGTTAAACCTTTTATTCCATCACTAGCTTTTTCTAAAGATGTTATAAGAGCCTTTGCACCTTTTTTCGAATTTGCAAATTTCATAGCAGCTTGAACTTTTGGAAGCATAGATCCTGGAGCAAAATGACCTTCTTCTATATATTTTTCACACTCTGCTATACTTATTTCATCTAACCATTTTTCATTTTCTTTTCCAAAGTTAATTGCAACTTTTTCAACCGCTGTAAGAATTATAAGATAGTCTGCATCCAATATTTCTGCCATTTTTTCACTAGCAAAATCTTTATCTATAACAGCAGGAACTCCAACTAAAGTATTCCCTTCTTCTATAACAGGAATTCCACCTCCACCAACAGTTATTACTATATGGTCATTTTCAACTAGAGTTTTTACTATTTCTTTTTCAGCTACATCTACTGGAAGTGGTGAAGGAACAACTCTTCTATATCCTCTTCCTGCATCTTCTTTCATACTAAAACCTTTAGTTTTTTCTAACTCATCAGCTTCTTCCTTTGTATAAAAAGCACCAATTGGTTTTGTAGGATTTTCAAATGCTTTGTCTTCCTTATCAACAATAACTTGAGTTATTACAGTAGCAACTTTTTGTTTCATATCTCTATTTAATAATTCTTCTCTTATTGCATTTTGTAAATGATACCCTATATATCCTTGACTCATAGCTCCACATTCAGGAAATGGCATTTGAGGATCATTTTTCGAAAATGCTAAATTAATCATTCCAACTTGTGGTCCATTTCCATGAGCAATTACAAGTTCATGTCCTTCACTTATTAAATCAACTATAGGTTTAGCAGTCTTTTTAACAAGCTCTAACTGCTCCTTTGGTGTTTTTCCTAAAGCATTCCCACCTAAAGCTACAACTATTTTGTCTTTCATTTTAATTCCTCCCAAATTAAAAATCTAATAAATCAAATGATATTTGTCTATAAAAGAAACTCAAGTATAAGCTTGAGTTCCTTTTGTTTTTATTTTATTTTTGTTTTTTATTTATATTTTTTAAAGATTTCCGATTGTTGCAACCATAACAGCTTTTATAGTATGCATTCTATTTTCCGCTTCATCAAAAACTTTTGAATGCTTAGATCTAAATACATCATCAGTAACTTCCATAGATTCTAAACCAAATTTTTCATGAATTTCATTACCAACAACAGTTTCTAAATCATGGAATGCTGGTAAACAATGTAAGAATACTACATTATCATTTTCAGTTTTCTTAATCATATCCATATTAACTTGATAATCTTTAAGCATATTTATTCTTTCTTCAAACTGATCTTCTTCTCCCATAGAAACCCAAACATCAGTGTATATAACATCTGCACCTTTTACATCATCAACATTATCAGTTAATGTAATACTTCCGTTAGTTTCTTTTGCAACTTCTTCCATTTCAGAAACTAAATCTTTATCTGGCCATAATTCTTTTGGAGCTAATGCAACAAAATCCATTCCCATCTTAGCTGCACCAATCATAAGTGAATTACCCATATTATTTCTAGCATCACCAGCATAAACAAATTTAACTTTATTAAGTGGCTTATCTACATGCTCCATAATAGTTAAGAAATCTGCAAGTATTTGTGTTGGATGATATAAATCTGTTAAACCATTCCAAACTGGTACTCCTGCATGCTCCGCTAAAAGTTCTACTGTTTCTTGTTTAAATCCTCTAAATTCTATACCATCATAGAATCTTCCTAATACTTTAGCAGTATCTTCTATTGACTCTTTTTTACCCATTTGTGAGTTAGTTAAGAAAGTAACAGATCCACCTTCATCCATAACTCCAACTTCAAAAGCACATCTAGTTCTAGTTGAAGTTTTTTCAAATAATAATACTACATTTTTTCTATCTAATAAGTTTCCTCTTATTCCAGCTCTTTTTTTATTTTTTAAATCTCTTGATAGATTTAATAAATATTTAATTTCATCTGGAGTAAAATCCTTTAATGTTATAAAATTTCTTCCTCTTAAGTTTACAGCCATTTTAAAAACCCCCTATTAAATTTTTAAATCTTCTCTATATAAAGGCATAGACATACATCTTGGACCACCTCTACCTCTTGACAATTCAGAAGATGGTATTATATGTAGTTTAACTCCATGCTTCTCAAGAAGTTCATTAGTTATATGATTTCTTGAATAAACAACTACTTCACCAGGCGAGATTGCTAATGTATTAGAACCATCATTCCACTGTTCTCTACCTGCATGTATTGGATTTCCTCCTCCACATCTTATAAGTGTTACTTTATCTAAATTAAGATATTTAGCTAAAACTTTTTCAAGTTCCATTGTTTCATGTTCTATTTTAACTTCATCATTTGAAGCTTTTGTTATTGAATATACACTAAGTGGACCTTCTATTTCTGGATGGATTGTAAATTTATCATAATCAACCATTGTAAATACGGTATCTAAGTGCATAAATGCTCTTTTCTTTGGTATATCAAAAGCTAAAACAGTTTCAAAAGTTTGATGATTTTTAAATATTCTTTTAGCTAATTTTTCAACAGAATGAGCATCTGTCCTTTGCGATATTCCTATTGCTATAACTTTATCACTTAAAACTAATTGATCCCCACCTTCTAAAGCTGTTGTTTCTTCTCTATTAAACCAAAATGGAATATCTTGATTTTTAAAATCTTCATGATAATTAAATATATATTTAGCAAAAAGCGTTTCTCTATTTCTTGTTACAGTTCTCATATGATTTAAAGAAATTCCACTTCCTATTGTTGCAAAAGGATCTCTTGTGAAATATAAATTTGGCATTGGATCAACTATAAACGGATAATCTGATGAAACCATATCTTGTAAAGATGTTCTTTTATAATCTTTTATTTCATCTTTCATAATTCCTTCCATAGTCTTTGATATCATCTTTTTTAAATCTTTAAAATCATTTAAATATTCTTTTACAAGTTCTCTTTTTCTTTCACTTCGTATATCAGACTCTTTTATAAATTCATCTATGAATTTATTTTTAACATCTGAATCTTTAAGTGATTCTGCTGCTAAATTTTCTAAATATAAAACTTCTGCCCCACATTCTCTTAATGTTTTAGCAAAAAAATCATGTTCTTCTCTAGCAACTTTTAAATACGGTATATCGTCAAATAAAAGTCTATCCATAACATCTGGCGTTAGATTTTCAATTTCATAACCAGGTCTATGAAGAAGAACCTTCTTCAGTTTGCCTATCTCAGATTTTACATTTAAAATGCTTTTACTCATTTTAAACACCCCTCAAAAGTTCCTACCTACGTCGGTAGTTATTAACTACAATTATAGTATATTATCTAATATTTTGAAAGTCAATTCTTTTATAAATATTCAATAAACTTAAAAAAATATCAATATTTTTGCACTTTTTATCAAAATACAAAGAAAATTGATATTTTATTCACTAAATTTTAAATTTTCTAAAACAATTCAATCAAAGCCTTTTTTACTCGTTCAAATTCTATAAAAAAAGGACTAGTTGCAATAGTTACAAACTTTGCACCATCTATTAATTTTTTTATTTTTTTAATTTTATAATTCCATTCAATATAATCCATATCTTTTGAAAAAATATCTAAATCTAAATCAAGTACATAATCCTCTTTTATCTCTGATTCAAATGAATATGAACTATCAATTATTAAAACATCTTTAAAAATATTTTTAAAAAGTGCAGGTTTTATAAAGTTCCCAACATTAAGTTCATAATTAGTATAATTAAAAACATCTTTTAAATCATCAATATTTACATTCAAATTTTTTGGTTCTCTCATATCCTTATGTTGATCAACATGAACTAATAATAAATCTTTTTTAAATTCATTTTCTTTTAAACCCAAGCACCAAAAATAAAAAGCATGATTATGATTATCAAAAATATAAATATTTTTATTTTTGAGTTTTATAAAATTCTTAAGTCCATAAGAATTAAGTTCTTCATCCTCTATAATTTCACTAAAAGCAATCTCGGTACCTATTTTAACATCATCTATTTCACCATCTAAAATAGATGCTACATGTATTTTTTTATTATTTCTTTCTTCAAAAGAAAAAGAGTTATTACCCTTATTTTCTAAGATAAAAAAACTCTTTTTATAAAACATATTTTCCATTAAACTATTTCCTTTCAACTGCAACAAAAGCGATGTCATCTTCAAAAAAATCATCATCTGTATAAATTTTTAACTCTTTGCATAAATTTTCAAATATATTTTTTAAATCATTGTCCTTATTATTAAATAAAATATCTTCTATTTTTTCATTTCCAATTTGTATTCCATCCTTAGATTTTGCTTCTATAGAACCATCTGTAAGTAAAAATATTTTATCACCTTTTTCAAAATCTTTTTGTAAAATTTGATAATTATAAAAATCTTCACTTTTAAACCAATGATTTATTGGCAATCCAGGAATTTTATAAGCATCATAATGTTCACCCTTTACATGAATTGGATAAACATTATGCCCTGCATTTGAAAAAGTTATTTTATTTTCTTTTAAATTTAAAACACACACCAATATACCAATATACAAATCTTCTTCTAATTCTATATCTAAAAAACGATTTTGCATTTCTTTTAAAACCCTATCAGGCTCAATATTTTTACTTTTAAAACTCTTAGATATTCCTCTTATTGTTTGTTTTAAAAATACTGTAAGTAAAGAAGCTCCCACACCATGACCAGAAACATCAGCTATATAAAAAACTATTTCATCTTCATTTCCTAAAAATATATCATAAAAATCTCCACCAAGATAATATGCTTCTTTGTTGTCTTTGTAAAAAGTATAATCTCCATATTCATCATAACCAGAAGGAAGTATATTCTTTTGTATTCTTTGAGCTAATTTAAGCTCATTTTCCATTTTTATGTTTTGATTTAATATTATATTTTTTTCATCCTTTGATTTTTCAACTAATATAGCATTTTTTATTATAAGACCACATAGATCCCCATAAAAATCTAAAAGCTTATGATTTAGATTATCTAAACTCTTTTTATTAAAGTCTTCAAATATTATCGCACCTAAATTTTCACCTTGATATTTTATAGGAATTGCAACCATTGTTTCTTCTTCTTCTGCAAAAATATATACTTTATTGCAATATATAAAAAAACTATCTTGCTTTAATTCTTCTCTTTTTAAATTGATTTTTCTTATATCATCATCTTCAAGTATATATTTTGCATACAAATCGTCTTTAGCTTCTTTTCTCATAAATTTAACTTTTTTAGATTTTATTAATTTTTTAAGTTGATTTACAATAAGATGACTTATAGTATCTAAATCACTAGTTTTAAATATTGTGCTTGAAAAATCAGCCAAAAATAATAATTGACCATTTTGTAATCTAAGTTCTTTTATTTTCTTTTTGTAAGATTCATTCTCATTCATTAAAAATTCTAAGTCTAGATTCAAAATACCACATCCTATTCTTCATCGAAAGATATTAATGCATCCTCTAAATCCTCTTTTATAGTTATGATATTATCCAATTTTGTTATAGAAAATAATTTTTTTATATTTTCACTAAGTCCACAAACCCATAGCTTTCTATCTTCTTCACTAGCCTTAGTATATGCTTTTACAATTATACCCAGTCCCATACTATTTAGATATGTTAAATTCGTAAAATCTAAAACAATCTTATCACATTCACTTATGTTTTCTATCAATGTATTTTTAAATTCCACAGAATTTTCAAATCCAACTTTACCAAAAACTTGTATAATTTTAACATCTTTCTTTCTATTAACTTCTATAATCATAATATCAAATCCTTTCAAAATAAAAGATAACTTCTGTACCCCTATCTTTATTCTTATTTATATTCATTTTATCTGAAAGACTTTTTACAATGAAAAGTCCACGACCAGATTCAGCTGTTTCATCTTTTATTTTCAATTCTTCATATATATATTCATCAGAAATACCTACACCCAAATCCTTTATACTAACTCCTATAAAATTTCCTTCAATAAAAAAACTTATCTCTATAGTTCCATTACTCTCATATGCATGCATATAAGAATTTGAATATATCTCTTCTGTGCATAGTAAAAAGTCAAAAACTCTCCCTTTATCTTTTACATAATGTCTTCCTAAATTAAAAGCCTCCTCTCTTAATTTTATGAAATTTTCCTGATCTGTTTTTAATTCTAATTTTTTTAACACTTTCTTTAGCATGAAATCACAACTCCTTAACAAGGGAAGCAATGTCTAAAACCTGTGCAAATCCACCATCCCCTAAAGTACTAACACCTAATATACCTAAATTTTCGCCCATGATCTTATCTTTTCCCATAAAATGTGTCAAATCTTTTATAACTATATTTTCATTTCTAAGAATGTTTGGCACTATTATTCCAAACCTTTTTTCTGAATGTCCTAATATTATTAAATAAGTTTTTTTTGTATCTAAGCAATCAAAATTCATATAAGATGCGAGATTAAGTACATTTATAAGCTCTTTTCCCTTCCAATAATAATAATATTTTCCATCAACTATTTCTAAATATTTGTTTAAATCTTTTTTCTCTTTAAATCTTATTATTTCAATGATAAGAGATGAAGCTATTGCATATTTAAATTCGCAAATTTCAACTAATAATGCCTTTATAATTTTTAAAGTGATTGGAACTTTTATTGTAAATTTAGTTCCTATATTCTTTTTAGTTTTAACTTCAACAATACCATTTAATTTTCCAATTTCTCTATTTACTATTTCTAAACCAATTCCTCTTCCTGAAAGCTCATTTATTTTTTTAGAAGTTGTAAAACCACTTTCGAAAATATAATTTAAAAGTGATTTTTCACTAAGTTCATCCATTTTTTCGGTATCAAATGTTTCTTTCCTTATTTTTTCTTTTATTTTATCAAAATTAATACCTCTACCATCATCTTTTATCTCTATCAAAACATTATCTTTTTCTCTTCTTGCTCCTATTACAATCTTAGCTACTTCACTTTTATTTGATTTTTTTCGTTCTTCTACATCTTCTATTCCATGATCTATTGAATTTCTTACAATATGAGTTATAGGTTCTACTAAAGCTTCTATTATATTTCTATCTATTTTTGTTTTTTCTCCATAAACCTCTATTTTTATGTTTTTATTTAATTTTTTAGATAAATCCCTTACAAGCCTTTCATATCTACTAAATATATATTCCAAAGGTAACATTCTAGATGCCATTATAATATTTTCCATCTTAGATGTTATAAACTCTATTTTTCTTAAATTATCATTTAATCTAATAATGTCAGCATCATTACCATATCTTCTTTTTAAATTTTTAGATATATTAAATAATTTTTGTCTATCAATTACAAACTCACCCATCAAATTTAAAAGTTCATCAATATCAGTCATATTTATTCTAACAGAAGATACTTGATTGTTTGCTTTTACATCTTTTAAATGCTTTTTTTTATCAATCCCTTTACCTTCTCTTATATTCAAAATTCCGATATCTTCTATTTCTGATATTACATTTATATTTTCATATACTTCTTTTTGACTACTTCTAGTCGCTATTATTATAAAAAAAGCATCTGAAAACTCTTCATCTTTTAGATTTTCATAATTATTAGGTGTTGTTTGTATTATCTCACCTATTCCAAGCAAATTATTTATAATCAAAAAGGCTTTTCCTGACTTCATTTTTGTGCCTTTTGAAAAATAAATGGCAATCTTATATATATTTAAATATTCAACTACATTATTGACTAAAAATAATTCATCTTCTTCTAACTTTAATTCTTCCTTTTGTAGTATATCTTCTTTTCCTTTTGATTCTTTTTTTTCTTCTTCATTTGCTTTTATTTGAAGATTCTTTGGTTTTTGTTCCACAATATCTTCATCTAATTTATTACTAGCCAAATTTGAGTAAAAATCTTCAATTTCTAATGTTAACTTATTTAAGTCTAAAAATTCTTCTTTTTTCAGACTTATGTTTTCTCTTTCTTTTTTTAATGAATCCAATAGTTTAAATAAAATATCAATAACCATAGCTTCTATAGATATTTTACCATCTTTTAAATCTACTAATACATTTTCTAATAAATGTGATATTTTTGCCATATTTGAAAAATTCAAAGTATTACAAACACCTTTTATAGAATGTGCCATACGAAGTGTAGAAACTATAATTTCATCATCATAACCATCTTTTTCTAATTTTAAAAATTCTTTTTCTATATAATCTATTTGGTCTTTAGTTTCTTCTAAAAACATATTATGAAAAAGGCTACTCAAAATATCACCCCTTTATATTAAATATTAACAAGAGAATTAATATTTAATATTTTAATATTAGTGTTTTCAATATTAAATATATAATCAATATACTTTGCATCATCAATTTTTTTCAATTCTGTATCTTCTTCAATTTTCACCTTACCCTCAACTTCATCTATTATAAAGCCGATTTTATTCCCCTTAACATTCATTACCATAACCTTTTTTTTGCTTATATCTTCCTCTTGTTCAAAAATAATATAAGTTAAATCTAAAAGGGGAATTATTTCCCCTCTTAAGCTAAATATACCACTAAGACTTCTTCTTGTTCTTTTTATTTGCTGGATCTTAAGATCCTTAACCCTAAGAACTTGTTTAACTTTTGATAACTCTATTGCATACATTTTATTTGATATTTTATACTTCATATAAATCACGATATCACCTAATCCACTTTAAAAGTCGAGACTTTATTTAATAAATCATCCGCTTCAGATGCTAATTCTTGAGCATTTTTAGCAACTTCTTCACCAGCTGATGAAACATCTAATGAAACCTTTCCAATCTCTTCTATCGTATTTAATATCTCCTGACTACTTGCAAACTGTTCTTGAGTTGTTCCTGCAATTTCTTGTGATAAAGCTGTTACTTTTTCAACTTCAGTAATTGCATTTGAAACAATATTAGATTGTACCTCTACAGATCCAGATACCACCAAAATTATAGCATTTAATTTTTCGACTAACTTCATTATAAATCTACTAGCATTAGACTGTTGTTCAGTAGAATAAGCAATCTCATCTACTAAATTTGTAGTTTCTTCTACTGATTTAAATATTTTATCAAGAGCTATCCCAGTGTTTGCAACAAGCTTAACTCCTCTTTCTACCTGTCTTGCACCCTCTTCTGATTTATCTTTTACATCTCCTAATTCTCTTTGAATTTCCTTTATTAGATTTGCAATATCCTTAGTTGCATGTGATGATTTTTCTGCCAAATCAGAAATTGCTTCTGCTACAACAGCAAAACCTCTTCCTTCTTCTCCTGCTCTAGCAGCCTCTATTGAAGCATTTAATGCAAGTAAATTTGTTTGTTCTGATATATCATCTATAACTTCTACTATATTTCCTATTTCTAAAGCAAAGTTACCAAGACCTTCTATAACCAACGATAACTCTTTTATATATTCATTTATCTTATCCATTTCTTTAACTGTATTATCAACAGCAAATTTACCATTTTGTGCTATTTTAAATGTGTCTTTCCCCTTTATACTTGCATTTGATGAATTTTGAGCAATAAGTTCTATAGATGAATTTATTTCCTGCATTGAACCTATTAAATCCTGCATTGAACTACTAACTTCTTTTACGTGGTTTGATACAGTATCTCCCGAAGAGCCCATTTTTTCCATAGATGAATTTACATCCATTAAACTTTCAGCAGTAAGACTAACACTATCTGCTACATCTCCAACTGATTTAGTCATTTCATCCATAACATCCTTTAAATCATCTAATGCAGCATTTTGAGTTTCCGATGAAGAAGCCATTTCTTGTGAAATACTACTTGACTCTAATGCAGAATCATTTACTTTTTTGGCTGACGCTACAACACTTTTAACTAAAACCGTTTGACCATCAAGCATTTTATTAAAACTTTCCGCTAAAAGCTCTAATTCATCATTTGATTTTATTTTAATTCTGCCTGAAATATCTCCTTTTTCTACCTCTTTCATTAATTTTATAAATTCTTTAATAGGTTTTATAAAATTCCTAGCAACTACAAATGCTATAAAAATAGCTATTATGACTGCGATTAAACATATATAAAAAATCTTTATCTTAATATCAATACTTTTGTTTTGATACTCATTTTCGTTTATACTTACAATTACACCAATATTTTTAAATGTTTGATAAAAAGAAAGTTTTTCTTGATTTTCTATTGTATACTCCCTAACACCTTTTTTATTCTCTTTTATATCATATATAATTTTATCTATATTTGAATTTCTATAATCTAATAGATTTACATTTTGATTTGTTGTATTATTTGGATGATAAAGTAAATCACCTTCCTTATTTATAATAAATACATATCCACTTTCTCCAAATTTTAAATTTGGCATTTTTTTAATTATATTATCAAAATCAATATGAAAAACTAAAGTTCCTGAAACTTGATTTTTATAATTTGATATAGATGTTGACATAGTTAACTTATTTTTGCCATTCTCATTATGTATCTGACCTATAAATTCTTTTTGTTTTATAGATTCTTTAAAAAATTCAAATTTAGAAAAATCTTGTCCTAAAATATCAAAATTTGTACTAAGTACAATTTTCCCATATCTATCGACTATACTTATATCCTCTAAATAGTCATCTAGTTCATTTCTTAAATTATTCATTTCTTTTACTGTTTTTGCATATGTCTCTTCTTGTACAACTTCTTCATATAATGCTTTTGAATAAACTTTTACCGTATCTAATTCTTTTGTGAAATTTAAATATTTATTAATATTGTCAATTTCCATATTAATTTTATCTACATTCGAATTTAGTATCATATTTAAATCTCTTTTAGCTTCTTTTTCAAGATAATCTGTTGTTAATCCATAAAAATATAAACCTATTAAAAAAATTGGTAAAAATATTATTATGAAAAAATATAACATCATCTTTCCTTTTAAACTGTTTCTAAGCTCTATACTCTCCAAAGAAAAACTCCTCCCAACTAATTTTTATATCTATATTAAATATTTATTGTATTAATAAAAATTCAATTCTCATATTATTATATTATAAAACAATATGTTTTATAATAATTTTTCCTAATAAATTAAATACCCCTATTAAATATATACTATAAATCTAACTAATTTAAACTTTTACATCTTATTTACATATAATCTATAAATTTATTTTAAATTTAATTATATCAAAAAAACTAGATTTTAAAATCTAGTTTTTTTATTTTTATCTATTTTAATTTATCAAATAAATTCCAAGGATATATTGATTTTGGTTTTATACAAAATTCCATTTTTTCTTTTTTAGTTGGGTGTTCAAATTCAATCTTATTTGAAAATAATGCAATTAAATCATTATTCTTATTTAAATTTTTCGCATACCTTTTATCCCCATATAAAGGATATCCTTTTGATGCAAATTGAACTCTTATTTGATGTGGTCTTCCTGTTTTTAAATCAATTTTGACCAAAGTCATATTATTTTTTCTTTCAATAACTTCATATGATAACTCTGCTAATTTTGAGTCTTTGTGATTTTCATCAACTACATAAACTCTATTTTCTTTTTTATTTTTATATAGATAATCTTTTAAATCGCCTTTGTCTTCTTCTAAATTACCTAACAAAACTGCGTAATATGTTTTTTTAAAAACTTTTCTTCTTATTTGATCTGAAATTCTTGATGCACCTTTAGATGTTCTTGCAAAAACCATGATACCAGAAACAGGTCTATCTAACCTATGCAAAAGTCCCAAAAAGACATTTCCTTCTTTTTTATACTTTAACTTTATATAATCCTTTATAATTTCAAGCATACTAATATCATTTGTCGCATCTCCTTGAGTCAAAATATTTGCAGGCTTTCGTACAACAATTATATGATTGTCTTCATAAACAACTTCTAATTTCATTATCTTTCCCATCTTGCAAATATACCACAAGGTAAAACTAAATCTTTTTTAGTTGATGGTATTCCAACTTCACCTGAATATATATTACCTTCAAATTTATTTCCTACTGTAAGCTTTAATATATTTTCCATTACATATGGTGAAAAACCTGATGTATAAGAATTTATAAGGAAGAATAAAGGATCATCTGATAAAACATCCATACATAACTTTACTAGTTTATATATTTCATTTTCTATTTTCCATACTTCTCCATTTGGTCCTCTTCCATAAGAAGGTGGATCCATTATTATTGCATCATACTTTCTACCTCTTCTTACTTCTCTTTGAACAAATTTTACAACATCATCCACTATAAATCTAACTTTTCTATCTGAAAGATTAGATAATGCTATATTTTCTTTTGCCCAAGAAACCATACCTTTTGACGCATCTACATGACAAACTTCTTCAGCACCAGCATATGCACAAGCAACACTAGCTCCACCTGTATAAGCAAATAAGTTTAATACTTTTATTGGTCTATTCGCATTTTGTATTTTATCTATAGCCCAATCCCAATTTACAGCTTGCTCCGGAAATAAACCTGTATGTTTAAAACCTGTAGGCTTTATTTTAAATTTAAGTTCCTTATAATTTACAGTCCACTCTTCAGGCATTTCTTTTTTGTATTCCCAGCTACCACCACCTCTATTACTTCTGTGGTAATGTGCATGGGGCTTTTTCCACAAACTCCATTCATTAAGTAATGGCCATATACCTTGAGGATCTGGTCTTCTTAGTACATAATCCTTCCATCTTTCTAATTTTTCTCCGTTTCCTACATCTATAAGTTCATAATCTTTCCACGAATCTGCTAATAACATCATAATTTTAACCTCCCTAACAAAACAAATTTAAATATTTAAATTTGCACATATTTTTTCATTATAACATAAAAATAAGCATAAAAAAATATATATTCTAATTAAAATAACTTGATTTTATTATATATTTGACAAAATATTATTTAGATAATATCATTAGCTTGAGAATAAACTGTTTTAAGCCTTTTCTTAAGGGGTATAGTTTATATGTTTATTAATAAAATTACTATGGAGGTTTTTTATATGGCTAGTACTAAAATGTTAGAAGCTTTAAATAAGCAAGTTCAAAGAGAATTCCAATCATCTTATATTTATATTGGTATGGAATCTTATTTTTCAGAAATAGGTCTTGATGGTTTTGCTAACTTTTTTCATGTTCAATCATTAGAAGAAAGAGATCATGCATATAGATTATTCAATTATATAAATTCGGTTTCAGGAAAAGTAGAACTTGAAACTCTTGAAAAACCAAAATGCGATTATAAATCACCATTAGATGCACTTGAAGTAACATTAAACCATGAAAAATTTATAACTAAATCTATAAATGAACTTATGGATTTAGCAGTATTAGAAAAAGACCATGCTTCGATTTCATTTTTAAATTGGTTTGTTGATGAGCAAGTTGAAGAAGAAGAAAGTATGGATAAAATAATAAAAAAATTAAAATTGTTCAAAGATGATCCTAGAGGTCTTTATATGATCGATACAGAATTAGCAAATAGAGTATTTACACCATCTACTGCTGAATAATAAAAAAAACTGACAAAAATATTTTGTCAGTTTTTTTAGCTTTTAGTTAGTTTTTATAATATAAATTCTTTTTAACTCTTATATAAAAATGATTCCCCTCAAAATCTGTATTTAAATTTAAATCAATATTATTTTGATCGCATAAATTCTTAACAATATGAAGTCCAAGACCTGAACCTCTTTGCTTTGTAGTATAATTTTTTTTAAATATATTACAAGCAAGATTTTCATCTATCAAAGGTTTATTATTTACTATTTCAAATACATAATATTCTTTAGAGTTAAATACATTCATCTTAAGTATTCTATCCCCTTCTTCTTCCTTAAGTGCTTCATATGCATTTTTCAATATATTATTCAAAATTTTTGATAGATCATATATATCACAATCTAAATTTTCTTTGCTTAATTTCACCAAATTCAATTCAGTCTTTATCCCTATTTTAGATGCTTTTGATGTGAAATTAAGTATTGTAGATTCAAGTTCTGGAATATTTATTTCAAAACTAGCTCTAATTCCTTTACCTTCCGCACCAATCTTTTCTAAATATTTAAGGGCTTTTTTCTCATGATTCATCTCTATAAGACCTCTTACAATTTGTAAATGATTTAAAAAATCATGTCTATAAATTCTTAACTTTTCATTGTTTTCTTCAACTGTCTTAAGTTTATAAGATGAAATCTCTTTTTCGGTAATCAATCTAGATATATAATTAATACCTACAAAAAATAATAAATATAAAAACATTCCTATGAATATAAATGACCATAATAGCGCACTAAATTTTTTCTTTATGCTATCATTTATTTCGTCCATTGATATTAAAGATCCTAAATTCCAATCAAGTCTATCTAGTTTCTTTATCTTATAAGCATACTCTTTTCCATCAATTTTTGTAAAACTATATTCATCACTGATTTTACTATAATCAATATCTAAGTTTTTATAAAATTCTTGTTCCTTTATTATTTTATGTTCTTTATTATCATAAATAAATAAAGACATTTCATCTTTTGATGTATTAATTTTATCATATAAAAATGGGATTTCATCTAAAAATGCCATTAGAAAACCAACTTGTTTTCCATTATCTATATTTACTGTTTTTAAATAGACTAATCCATCTTCTTTTTCAACAAACATTGAATCATCCTGTTTTATCCATACTCCATTCTTTTTAGCTGGATTTTTATATTCATCAGACATATAAAGATAATCCAAATCCATATTTGTTTCTCCAAAATAGTTGATAATCTCATTTCTATCATTTAAAACATATATAAATTCGTCAATTAAATAATTGTCTATTTTGATTTTCTCTAGCCAATTTCTAAATGTTATTCTTATATTCTTTTGCATTCCTAAATTCAATGTATAAAATATTTCTGTAGATTTCTTTACTGATTTTCTATTACAAAATTCTTTTACATCTTCTTCTATTGCATACAAGTAAAAATCAATCTGTTCTATATTCTTATCTATAAAAACATCAAGCGCACTTAATTTTTCCTTTTCAAGAATTTTAACTGATTTATCATATATATATATCGAATACATACAAAACGGTAAATAACCCAGTAAAAAAATCAATATTATTATTTTTCTATAGTCTTTAAAATTATAAAAAATATTTTCCATAAACTTAATATCTTTAAATTTCTCTTGCATATCTTCCCCCTATAAAAAACCTATAAGAATAAGATATAATAAAATTCAAAATATTTCAAATGAAATTGTTTTGTTTTTGTTTTGTTGATAAAAATTCTCATATTCATATATATTAAGTGGTTTAGAATAATAATATCCTTGACCATGTGTACAACCCATACTTACTAACTTTTGATGTTGAGCCATTTCTTCAATTCCTTCTGCTATAATTTTTATATTTGAATTATTGCACATATCAATTGTAGCTTTAACTATATTATAATCTTCATTATTTTTAGTAATTCCATCTATAAACGATTTATCAATTTTAACAATATCTATTGGAAATTTTTTTATATAGTTAAAAGAAGAATATCCTATTCCAAAATCATCTATTGCTATTTTAACACCTAAATCCTTTAATTTCTTTAGATTTCTTATAGCCTTATCCTCATTTAATATACTAAGTCCTTCTGTTATCTCAACACAGACTTTATTTCCATCTAATCTATTTACATTAAGTGCATTTTCAATTATTCCAACTATATTTTGTAAATAAAATTGAGAGGGTGATACATTAAATGATATAAAATCATGAATTAAACCTTGTCTAAACCATTTTGAAGCTTGTTCAAAAACCGTATTTATAACCCAATCACCTAAAATAGCAATATAACCAATTTCTTCTGCTACAGGTATAAATTTATTTGGCGATATAAGTACACCTTCATTATTCCATCTTAATAGAGATTCACAAGAAACTATTTTGGAAGACAAAAGATCTATTTGAGGTTGATAGTTCATAAATAAGGCTTTCTTTTCAAGTGCTTTTATAAGTGCATTTTCTATATATATTTTCTCTTTAACTTTTTCCTTCATCTCTTCTTTAAAAAATGTAAGTGTTTCCTTTTTATTTATTCCATTCATTATCCCTATTTCTAAATTTTTTATAAGCTCATCATCATATTGCCCATTTTTTGGATATGACACTATTGAAATTTTAACATTTAAATTCACTTCTAAATCATTATTAGATATAGGAAATTTAAATATATTTTTTATACTTTCACATTTTAATTCTATATCATCTTTATTTATTTGATGCGTAAAAATTATAAAATTTTCATCATCAATTTTACTGATAACTTCATCTTCTTTTAAAGTATTTTTAAGTAAATTAGAAAAATCTTTTATAAGTTCTCTTAAATGCTTTCTATCTAATATTTCTTTTATTATATTTAATCTCTCTATTTTTATTTGCATAAGAGTAAATTCTTCTTTTTTATTTATAGATGAATTTATTAATTCTTTTAAATAATATATATTGCTAATACCTGTTAACTCATCATAATAAGCTATTCTTTCTAATCTAGTGTTTGCTTTTTTAAGCTCATCAACAGCATATTTAAATAATTTCTTAACATTATTATCCGTACCTTCATTAGATATTTCTTCATTTCTTTCAAATATAATTATTGTATAATCTAAAAAAAACTCTATAAACAAATTAACATTTTCATTTAATCCTTCGTTTTCTATACAAATTCCACTATATACAAGTTTTTTCTTGTTAATTCTAGCTCTTTTTAATCCACTTTCTATTATCATCATTATTTCTCTTTTTAGATAATTTTTTAATTTTAGATTTTCATCAAAATCTATTTTGGTAAAATTTTTATCATAACCAAAAGAATTTAATACTACATCATTTTTGTCAATTATTATCCCAAATATTTTTTCTTTTATAATTTCTCTCATAAAAACACCTCCAGACTTACACAAATTAAGTCAATACTTATAATTATAGTTATACCCTTTTTTTACAACATAAAATATAATTCAATTTATTTTATGATTTTTTTAGCAAATTTTTGAATTAAACAAAAAAAAATTATTAATATATGCTTATATTAATAATTTTTTATATATTTTATTTATTTTTTTGTGCATTTATATCTTCTCTTATTAGATTTTCAACATAACTAGCCATAGATTTTTGTTCTTCTTTTGAGAATTCACTTACATCAATGGGTTTTAATATATTTACAAATACATCTCCACTATTTATCTTAAAACTACCACTTTTCATTATATTCGTTGACCCATTTATACTTATAGGTATTATTTTCACACCTGCTTTTATAGCTAATTTCATACTTCCAGCTTTAAATTCCAAAACCTCTCCATCTTTAGACCTTGTTCCTTCTGGAAAGATTACTAAAGATCTCCCATTTTTAAGACCATTTATACCTTCTTTTATTCCTTTTAACGCTTCTCTTGGGTTATTTCTATCAATCAAAATTGATCCCACTTCTAATATCCATTTACTAAGTATTGGTATTTTACCAAGCTCTTTTTTGGCTATAAAACCAGCCATTTTATCTACTGATTTTACTAATATAGGTATATCAAAATTACTTTGATGATTTGAAACATATAAACAAGGCTCATCAATTAAATTCTCTTTTCCTTTTACAATTAAATTTACTCCTGCTTTGTTTAAGACCATCTCAGCCCATTTATTCGCTTCACTGAGTAAAAGTTCATCTCTTTGCTTAATTTTACCTTCTTCTTTTAATTTTTGTGATTTATTTAGTATATTATTTATTCCAATTAAGTATATAAACATTGATACTATAAGATTTATTGCTTTAAACAAATTTTTCACCTCTTACAATATAAATTTTTCTAATGCTTTTGCAACACCATCATTATCATTTGTATCTGTGACATAATTACTTATATCTTTTATATTATCATAAGCATTATTCATTGCAATCCCTAATCCACTATGTTTAATCATTTCCAAATCATTTTCGCTATCTCCAATAGCAATTATTTCTTTTGAATCTATATCATATTTTTCTCCTAAAAATTCAACAGCACTCCACTTACTTGTTTCTTTTTTTACAATTTCAACAAAATTATAACCAGTTTTTATAACCTTAAAATAATTTAAATTAGGCAATTTTATCAAATTATTATAATCACTTTCTTCATTTATCTGAAATCCTAATTTAATTGGCTTTGACACATTCTTATAATTTTTTAATTCAATTAATTTTACCTTTGATATACTTCTTATCCAATCTATTTTTTCTTTGCAATAATTTTTTTCATAAAATTGTTCATTAGCATTAAAAATCATATAAGTATAATTTGTCTTATCTAGATTTTTCATTAAATCAATATATTTTTCTTCATCCAAATAATCTTCTTTTATCATATTATTTGCTTTTATATTTGTTATTACAGCTCCATTTAAACTTATAACTTCATCTTCTATATCCAATTCTTTTGCATAATCAAGCATCGATATATAAGATCTTCCTGAAGCTAAAACCACTTTAATCCCTCTATCTTTAACTTTTTTTATAACTTCCTTTGTTTTATTTGATATTTCATGATTTGAATTTAATAAAGTCATATCCATATCAATTACTACCATTTTATAATTCATAAAAAAACCTCTCTTCTTTAAACTTAACAATAATTATAATACCATAGTTCATAAAAATTATGAATTTCTTTAATATAGTATATAATATTATTGTTAAAATTATAAGAAGGAGGTTTTAAATTTACATTAAGGCATAATCAAAGTAGTTCCTGTTGAAATATCATTAACTTTTTCATTTGAAATATTATTAAGTTTCTTTATAGCCTCAATCATTCTTTTTTCATTATAAAATTTCATACTTATACTAAAAAGTGTTTCCCCTTTTTTAATCTTATAGTATTTTGGAGCATATGATGACATATTATTATTTTTATATGGCATCAGTTTCAAACTTTTTCTAGTACTTATTGCATTCACATCTGTAATATTATTTAATTTCTTTATTTCATCAATCTTACTTTTCTTATTGTAATACCACATTGATAATGAAAATAAAGTTTCATTAGGTTTTAATTTGTAATATCTATATTCTAAGGTTTGATTAGTAGCTTTATCTTTTTCTTTTGAATCACTACTAACCATATTGTTTTGGCTATCACTATCTAAATTATTATTTTCTTCATCTAAGTTCAAATTATTTTCACTTGTATCAATATTTAAAAAATCTTCATCTTCTGAATTTAAATCCTGATTACTATCCATACCTAAATCATTATCTAAACTATCATTGCCTTCATTGTCAGAATCATCAACATCATTCACTTTATCTTCATCTTCAATATCCTTATCATCATTTTTATCATAATCTACAATTAAATTTTCATCATTTTTAGAAATATTCGATTTTGAATTTAATTTATGATCAACTAAGAAAAATATTACAGCACCAAGGAGTATTAACATTAAAAATAATAACAGTTTTGATGATTTTTTCTTTTTTCTATCTTTTCTTACGTCTTTTATACTTTCTTCATTTTGATTTTCTTCAACCTCTTTATCTTTTGAATCATCTTTTTTTAATTCTTCTTTTGAATCATCTTCTTTTTGTTCTTCCTTTGAATTATCCTCTTGATTTTCTTCTTCCTTTACTTCATCTTCTTTTTGTTCTTCCTTTGAGTCATTATTTTGATTATCATCATGTTCTTGTTTTTTTTCTTTATTTTGTTCCTTTTCATCATCATAATTATTACCTGTGGACATTAATAAATCCATTTCATCAGATGTAATCTTAGAATCTTCTTTATTACTCAAATAAAACACCCCTTTTCATATTATAACTTTATTTATTATACCCTATTTCTTTTAGATTAATTTTACAATCAAAAATATTTTTGATTGTAAAAAAGTTTTTTAAATTTTATTATTTATATATATATTTTATAATAAAATTTAAAAAGATGATACTATATTGTAGTACCATCTTTTTTATTCTTTCTTATAAAATTATTGATGCTATAAATCCAAATATTAAAAGTGGTATATTATAATGTATGAAAGTAGGAACACAAGTATCAAATATATGATCATGTTGTTCATCAACATTAAGTCCAGATGTTGGTCCAAGTGTACTATCAGAAGCTGGTGAACCAGCATCCCCTAATGCTCCTGCTACACCAATAAGTGCTATTATTCCCATACTTGAAAATCCCAAACTCGTTGCTAATGGACAATAAATAGTTGCAAGTATTGGTATTGTACCAAAAGATGTTCCTATACCCATAGTTACAAATAATCCAACTAAAAGCATCAGCATAGAACCTAAAACCTTGCTAGACCCAACACTTCCACTTATATTAAGTACTAATGCTTCAACAGCACCTGTCTCTCTTAATACTTGTGCAAAACCTGATGCAACAAGCATAACAAAAGCTATAAAACCCATCATATTTATAGAATCATGCATAATTTCATTTAAATCTTTTATTTTAATAACTCTAAATATCATTAAAAATACTATTGCAAAAATAGCACCTAATGGTAATGACTTTGTATAAAGTTGTGCAAGAAAAGCTATAACAGCACTTATTAAAACAAAATAATGATTCTTATTTAATTTTTCTATTTCAATCTTATCCTCTTTTGAATCTATATCTGTATATTCTCTGTCTTTTCTGTAAGAAAATAATACAGCTACTAAAAATCCAAGTATCATTCCACACCCAGGAATAAATAAAGCTTTCCAAACCATATTAGTTTGAACTTCAACAGAATTTAATATCATATTATCTCTAATAACATTATGAAATATAAGTCCAAAACCAACAGGTAGCATTACATATGGTGTTTTTAATCCAAATGTTAATGCACAAGCAACTCCTCTTCTATCTAATTTCATCTTATTCATCATTTTTAGAAGTGGTGGTATTAATATAGGTATAAATGCAATATGAACAGGTATTAAATTTTGAGATAAGCAAGATAAAATTCCAATCATAAATAAAAATAAAACTTTTTTATCTTTAACAATTTTAGAAATTTTTAAAGATAAAATATTAGCAAGACCTGATCTGTTTATTATCACAGCAAGTGCACCAAGCAAAATATAACTTATTGCGGTTTCACTATTTCCTCCCATTCCACTTATTAAAATACTCATAGTCGAAGAAAAAGTCATTCCAGAAGCCAAACCTCCAACCAAGGCAGCTACTAAAATAGCAATTATTACATTCAAATTAAGTAAACATAAAATAATCATAGATAAAACAGATAATACAACTGGATTAGTAAAAATCATTTAATTTCCCCCTTTTTTTTATTTCCACTTTATCATTGTAAAGCGTTAAAGTATTTTTTTCAATAGTTTTTTTTCATATTTTGAATTTTGCAAAAATTCCCCCTGTATTTTTTTATTAAAAAAAGAAGGACTATGCCTTCTTTTTCTATTCTATTTATACTCAATTAAAATATTCTAAACCAAAATTTCTCCTGAAATTTTTTGAACTTCATCAACCAATCTATTTTCTATTATAAGTTTTTCTATTTTATTAATTTCCTTATACATAACTTTATCTTCTGTAATTTTAGATGTTAATTCCCTTACTATCTCATAAGCTCTTTTAGTACCTAATCCAAGACCTTTATTTTCTGCTAAATCAATAGCTTGACAAGCACCCAAAATTTCCATAGCTACTACATTTCTCGAATTTTTTAGTATATCATATGCCTTTCTAGCTCCAATTGTTCCCATAGATACATGATCTTCTTGATTTGCTGAAGAAGGTATTGAATCAACCGAAGAAGGATGTGCTAATACCTTATTTTCTGAAACTAATGCAGCTGCTGAATATTGTACTATCATAAAACCAGAATTAAGCCCACCTTTTTCTACTAAAAATGCTGGCAGATTAGATAAAGCAGGATTTACTAGTCTTTCAAGTCTTCTTTCTGATACATTTCCTACCTCACTAAGTGCAATTCCTAAGAAATCAAAAGCCAAGGCCATTGGTTGTCCATGGAAATTCCCACCTGATATAACTTCTTTCTCATCAGGGAATATCAAAGGATTATCTGTTGCTGAATTTATTTCTATTTCAATTTTTTCTTTAACATAATTAATAGCATCCTTACTAGCTCCGTGAATTTGTGGGATACATCTTAAAGTATATGCATCTTGAACTCTTATTTCACCTTGTTTTGTTGTATTTTTACTATCTTTTAATATATTCAACATATTTTTTGCTGTATTTATTTGACCTTGGTGAGGTCTTACTTTGTGAACTTTTTCATCAAATGCAGTAGTTATACCATTTAAAGCTTCCATTGTAAGAGATGCTGCTATATCTGCTGTTTTCAATAAATTAATAGCATCAAAAAGTGCTAATGTTCCAGTTGCAGTCATAACTTGTGTTCCATTTATCAGAGCAAGCCCTTCTTTTGAATGAATCTCAATAACATCTATACCTGCTTTTTCCATAGCAGTTCTTCCATCCATTTTTACTCCATCATAGAAAGCTTCTCCTTCACCAAGCATAGGTAGTACCATATGAGATAATGGAGCCAAATCTCCAGAAGCTCCCAAAGAACCTTTTTGTGGAATGCATGGATGTACTTTTTTATTAAGCATAGCAATTAAAGTATTTATCGTTTCCATTCTTATTCCAGAATTTCCTTTAGCTAAGGCATTTACCCTAAGTAACATTATTGCTCTTACTATGTCCACACTAAACAGATCCCCAACACCACAAGAGTGACTCATAATAAGATTTTTTTGTAAATCCTTTGTTTCTTCTTTACTTATAGCAACATCTGAAAACTTACCAAAACCAGTTGTTATACCATATACTACTTTTTCACTATCTACAAATTCATCAACTAAATTTCTAGCTTTTATTATTCTTTTTTTAGCTTCTTCTTCTAATTCAACTAAATAATTATTTCTAGAAACATTTATAACATCTTCAATTTTTAAATTAAATCCATCGATTATAACTTTATTCATATAATACACCCCCATATTTATAAAAAAACTTAAATTTCAGATAATATTTTATTGTCTGAAATTTGTATTTATTTTCTGCTACTATTTCAGTATAAATGAAAGAAAATTTAAAAACAATATAATTTTAAAATTTTCTTTGCTTTTTATGTAAATTTATATTATAATAAAGTTTTATCGTGTTAAAGTAAATTAAATTAAAATATATAAAAATTATTATACAGTTTAATAAATTATATGTATTAATTTTCCAACTATGTTACAAAATTAATACATATAATTATTTTTTATCAAAATCTCAATGAAATGCTGTATAATATAGAATTATACGATTATATATTCTAAAAGGAGGAAAAAAATGTCTAGTGAAAACAAAAAAACTATATTTAGTGGTATTCAACCATCAGGAAGACTTACTTTAGGAAATTACTTAGGTGCAATAAAAAATTGGATTCCTCTTCAAGATGAATACGACTGTTATTTTTGCGTTGTAGATTTACATGCTATAACAGTAAAACAAGAACCAAAAGAGCTTCGTAAAAATACATTAGAAGTTTTAGCAACTTATATAGCTTCTGGTATAGATCCTAAAAAATCGACTTTATTCATACAATCACATGTTCCAACACATGTTCAAGGTGCATGGTTATTAAATTGTATGACTTATATGGGTGAATTATCAAGAATGACTCAATATAAAGATAAAAGTCAAAAATCAGGTGCTAATATACCAGCTGGTTTATTTAATTATCCTGTACTTATGGCATCTGACATATTAATTTATGATACTGATTTAGTTCCAGTAGGTATCGATCAAAAACAACATTTAGAACTTGCTAGAAATCTTGCTGAAAGATTTAATAATGCATATTCACCTACATTTACAGTTCCAGAGCCTCATATTGTTAAAGCTAGTGCAAAAATTATGGATTTACAAGAACCAACTAAAAAAATGTCTAAATCAAGTGATAATCCAAATAGTTACATACTTATTATGGATGAACCAAATGTAATTAGAAAAAAAATATCAAGATCTGTTACGGATAGTATTGGTACAGTTAATTATAGTGATGATCAACCAGGTGTTAAGAATTTACTTAATATAATCTCTGTATTTGAGAATAAAACTACAGATGAACTTGTTGATTATTACAAAGATAAAGGTTATAAAGAGTTAAAAGAAGATTGTGCTAATGCAATTATAAATGAATTAGAACCTATTCAAAAAAGAGTAAACGAACTTTTAGATAATAAAAAAGAATTAGAAGAGATATATAAAGAAGGTAGTGCTAAGGCCTTTAAAAAATCTATAAAACAAGTTAGAAAAATGCATAAAAAAATGGGCTTTATTCCTAACTAAAATAAAAAATACGAATCCTACTCGGATTCGTATTTTTTTATATATTCATTTCCATCATAAAAATATATACTTTGAATTTCTTCTTCATCTAAAAATATAGATATATCAAACTCTTCATCATAAAATTCCAAACATACCCCACAGCTTGAACTTAATATCCTTGGTGTTGGCTTAGTTTTTGCATCTATATTTAAATTTTTAAATGTTTTTTTTAATTTCATAGCTCCAAAATGAGTATAAAAAAGCATTACATATTTCAATTCAATTCTCCTTTAATGATTTATTAAAATCACAATATCATCATCATCTTCTTCTACATCTATATTTTTAATTCCTAAAGAATTTAAAAATCTTTTTATATTATTCATTGCAGTATTATTATCTGTTATTATTTTGAATTTTGAATTTTTATCAATATTATCAATTTCATTTTTCACCATCAAAACAGGTTGTGGACAAGACATTCCTCTAACATCAATACTAGGCACTTTTTTTCACTCCTTTTTCAATTTTTTGTATATTAAAATAAGATATAACACTCAATATAGCTATTATTATAAATACCGCTACCTTAGAATTTTCTGGTACACCTTTAGGACTGGCCGCTAAAGAAAAATTATGTGCAATTGCACCTCCAACAATAAGACCCATAATAGTTATTAATGAATCTGAATTTCCTTCTCCAGCTAATATAAGTTGTCTTAAAGGACATCCACCAAGCAATACAGATCCCCAACCAACAATTATCATACCTAAAAAATTCCACAGACCTTCAGTATGAGCAATTGGTTGATTTGAGAATCCTAAATTAAAATTAGAAAAAGCTAAATTTCCTATAAGTACAAATACAAATATAGCCACAAAACCTTTTATCAAATATGTATCTTTAAATAAAACAATATCTCTTAATCCACCAACCATACAAAGTCTAGTTCTTTGAGATAAAAATCCAACTAAAAGACCTACTGCTAAAGAAAATCCAATTGGTGCATACATAGAACCAGGACCTTTTTGACTAAAAAATATAAAAGCAGGTTTTAATATCAATAATATAAATAAAAATATTGCAAATAAAGGTGCAAAATAACCTTCAATTTTATTTTGTTTATAATTTCTTTTAAGTGAAAATCCTTTTTGTAAAAAATAAATTCCTATTAAAATTCCAACAAAAAAACCTAAAAGACCTATTATTGCATTTAAATCTCCTCCACCTAATCTTAAAACCATTCTAAGAGGACAACCTAAAAATACTAAAGCACCAATCATAACCATAATTCCAAGTAAAAATCTAATAAAAGGTGATGAGCCTCCAACAGATTTGAATTCCTTAAAAATAAAAGCAGATAAAAAAGCACCCATTATAATACCTATTATTTCAGGTCTTATAAATTGAACCACTGCGGCTCTATGTAATCCTAATGATCCAGAAATATCTCTTAAAAAACAAGCTACACAAACTCCCATATTAAGAGGGTTTCCAAATTTGACTAATAATGCTGATAATAAACCAATAATTGCTCCACAAAATAAAATATTTCTACTTTCTTTCAACTTTATCACTCCTAAAAATTATTTACCTAGTCTTGATTATATGTATTTGAAATATTTATATCAAATAGAAATATTTAATTTTATTTTTACCATTTATAACATTTCTCTATATCAAAATAATTTTATAATAAAAAATAACTATGAAATAAGATTTTCAATCTCTAATTCATAGTTATCTTTATTATACTTCTTTATTTTTTAGTTTTAAAATTTTTCTTTAAAATCTTATATTTTACACCAGTTTTATCTATTATATGTTTATCAATTATCATTTTATTACCTTTAACTCTTACTTTTCTACCTTTTCTTATCGTTATAGTTTGTGTCTTTTTAGAGAATTTACTCTTCTTCATGAATTGTATATCTTGTAATAATACAGCTTCATCTCCCAAGAATTTTTTCTTACTAAAAAATGACTTTATTTTTTTAAACATTTAAAAATCTCCTTTATCTTAAAATAAATATATAATTTCAAAATTTTCACAGATTAAGAATCTATAAATTAACATATATAATATTATATCATTTATTTTAAATAATTTCCTCTTTTAAATCCATATAGCTTATATTCGATTTAATTTTCTTTAAAATCTTTAAATAAATCTCCAAAAAGTTCTCCAATAGTCCCCATATTCTCATCTTCATCTTCTGTTATATATTCTTCTATTTCAGCTCTTAATTCTTCTTCTTTAGCTTCTTTTATACTAAGTCCTATCTTTTGGTTATCTAAGTCTAAATTTATGATTTTTGCTATTACAATATCACCTATATTAAGTTCATTTTCAACTTTTAATACTCTTTCTTCTTTTATCTGTGATATATGACAAAAACCATCTATAAATTCTTCTATATTTATAAATGCACCATAATCACTAAATCTTACAACTTTACCTTCTATGATATCGCCTAAGTTTATTTCACCTTTTATCTTTTCCCATGGACTTAAAGAAATATCTTTTAAACTAAGTCCAATTTTATAATTCTTTTTATCTAATGATATAATACTAACTTTTACATCTTGTCCTATATTAATAACATCTTCAACTCTTTTTACTTTACCCCAAGATAAATTAGATATATGAATAAGTCCATCTATTCCATTTAAATCCACAAAAGCACCGAACTTTTCAATTCTCACTACCTTACCTTCTACTACATCACCTTCATTTAAACTTTCAAATGCTTCTAACTTCTTTTGAGCCTCTAATTTTTTTTCTATATCTATTCTTGATAGTACAATCTTATCTCTTTTTAAATTTAATTCAATTATATTAAATTCTAAAGTCGAGTTTATATAATCGTTAAAGTCAACTCTTTTTATACTAAACTGTGATTTTGGTATAAACGCATCAAACCCATTTAGTTTTGCATTTAATCCACCTTTATTCATAGATATGATTTTTGCTTTTACTATTTCTTTATTTTCATATGCTGTTTTTATAGATTCCTTATTTTCAACTCTTCTTACCTTAGATCTTGATAATAATACATTCCCATTATTATCATCTAAAGATATTATCATAAAAGACATATGTTCTCCCTCTTTTACAATATCTTTTAGGCTTTCATTTTCATCTAAATCAAAATCATTTTTCATAACTATACCATCAGATTTATATGAAATATCTACCATTATTTCATTTTCTTTAACTAAAATAATTTTACCCTCAACTATATCATTTACTTTATATTCTTTAATATTTAAATCCATATCTTCCATTTTATTATCCATTAAAAACACCATCCCTCATCCTATTATTGACTATTTAATTATACTATATCTTATTTTTGAAAAAAAGAAAAACAATGAATTTTAATAAATTCATTGTTTTTTCACTTTATATCTTATATACATTTATCTCTTTTGAAAAATCTTTTGTTAAATCATTAAATTCTTTAATACTCTTAGTTAAATTTTGAAGTTCATCTGTGTAAGTTGTAACATTAGCACTAACTTCCTCAGAAGATGCTGAATTTTCTTCAGCAATAGCAGCAAGTGATTCTATATTAGAAAATACTTCATTTATAGATTTCGTTTCACTTTGTAATTTTTTAGCTGTTTGGTACATTCTATTTGCAACAGATTTTATATTATCATTTGCTTTACTTGAATTATTAACAGCAAGTGATAGTTTTTCATTTTCTTTTTCTAATATATCATATTGTGTATCTATATCTTCAACTAATGATGATACACCTGTTACAAGTGCATTTAAATTTCCACTAATTTTTTCTACAGCATTTTGAGTCTCTTCAGCTAAAGTCCTCACTTCTTCTGCTACAACAGCAAAACCTCTCCCCATTTCACCAGCTCTAGCAGCTTCTATTGAAGCATTTAATGCAAGTAAATTAGTTTGATATGAAATAGATGATACAAGTTCTACAACATTAGTTATATCACTTACTTTATCTCTTAACGAATATCCATTTTTCTTAACATTATTAAACGATGACAATATATCAATTAATTTACTAGCCGTATCTTCAACATTATTAAATTCAGTTTCAATTTTAGAAATTGAATCTTCTAAATCAGTTTTATTTACTTGTTCTTCTTTTGCCACTGATTTTATAGCTTCTACATTATCATCTAATATCGAAACTGATTTTTCAGTTTCTTCAGCTTGACTAACAGCAGCTGTAGCTAATTGTTCTACAATATCTGAAATTTCATCAGATGTAGTCGACATATTAGAAGCAATTTGATTTAAAGTTCTACTAAATGTACTCATTTCATCTGTTAAACCTTTAAATCCAACAAAATCTCTTTTTAAATGTTCCTTATATTTATTTAATTCTAAAAATAATTCTTCATAAATATCATTAGTTTCTATATGATTATTCTTAGTATAATCTCTATTTGTTATAGTTTTAAACTCATCAAAAATAATATCCATTGGTTTATTTAGAAGCTTGGATGATAATGAAACTGAAAATAATGCAGAAAAAACAGATAAAACATGTGATAAGTTAGATTCTATAAAACTTATTGGAAATTCTATAATCGCAAATATAATAGTTGCAAATATAGCTACTTTAAAATTAATATCCTTTATAAAACCTAATGACATTAATTTATTTAATCTATATTTTTTCTTTTCATAACAAATATAAGGAAATTTTATTTTTATTTTCATCATATCTGATTTCTTTTCAATTTCATCTATCTTTATATTTTCTTTAAAATATAAGGCTCCTCCCTCTAAAAGCCCCATAAAATAATCAAACATAGCTCTTTTTGATTTATAGGTAAATAAAACTTCATCATCTGAAATATTTTCCATTTCAAATATAGGAGGTTTGGAACCAGGTATTCTTTTTACTACAATTTCATGTACATCATTCATCGATTTTAAGAAATTATAAAAATTTTCATGCTTAAAAAAAGCTGGATAATCTTGAGTAAAAGTAACAACATTATCTTTTCCTATTATATTCCATAATTTTTTTTCTTCCATCTTCATTGTATTAGCAATATTTTTTATTATATTTTTTATAGTTATATCATCAACATCTTCAAATGGACTAAAAGTTTTATTCTTCAAAAGACCCTCTTTTTCCATAGCATTAGCTACTACATCTTCAGAAAAGTTTTTCTTACAAGTTTTCATCCATGTAGACACAACTGTTCCTTTCATAAAACCACCTCTTATGTATTTATATTCTTATTATTAACCATAATTCATATTTATTAAACTTTAATTTAAAATTAAATAAGCTTCTATTATTATATAACAAATTATTTATTTTGTAATCATTATAAATACCTTATTAATTTCATAAATAAATTTAATTATCTTTTTATTTATAAAAAAATAATTAAATTAAAAAAAGAAGTATTTTAAAACTTCTAACATATTTTAAAATACTCCTTTTATAATTTATATTTTTAAGATTAATATATTTTTATCTATATTAATTATTCACATAAGCTAATTATTGCTTTAGCATATATTTCTGTCATTCTTTGTAAACTTTCAATAGATATATATTCATTCTTTTGATGCATTGTATCTTTCTCTCCTGGGAATAATGGTCCAAAAGCAACTGCATTTTTCATAGTTCTTGCATATGTGCCACCACCAATTACAATTGGTTGACTTTCTTCATCTTTTGTAACATCTCTATAAACATCCATAAGTTTAGTAACAAGTTCATGATCCTTTTCCATATATAATGGTTTTGCATGTTCATCTTCTACTAACTCAATTCCATAATTAGATATAACTTTTCTCATTCCATCAAATACTTGTTTATCATCTTTTGTAACAGGATATCTAATATTAACTTTTAAATTGATATCTTCATTTTCTATATTAATCATTCCAACATTAAATACTAGTTCCCCCGATATATCATCTTTAAGTCCACAACCAATTGATTTTCCATTAACTTCTTCATTTATAGTTTCTTTATAGAATCTTATAAATTTATTAATATCATTATCATTTGATATTATTTCATTTAAAGCATCTAATAATATAGTTATCGCATTAACACCTTTTTTAGGTGTACTACCATGTGCTGATATACCTTTTGCAATTATTTTTATTTCACCATTTTTATTTTCCATAGATAAATTATCATTTTTAGAAATAAGTGTTTGTATATTATTTAAAATATTATCATTTTTTAATTTTAAAATAGCATAAGCACCATCAGGAACCATATTAGGTGCATTTCCACCTTTTATATCTAATATTTTAAAATTATCATCTTCCATATCTTCTAATTTCTTTTTAAGATCAAATATCAATATACCCATTTCTCCATGTATTACTGGAAAATCTGCATCTGGAGTAAATGCCATATCTGGTTCTTTTTCTTTAGTTAAATAATATTCTATTCCTTTAGAACCTGTCTCTTCATTTGTTCCAAATATAATTCTTACTTTCTTATTTAGCTTAACTCCCATGTCATCAACTATTTTCATAGCGTACATAGCAGCAACAGCAGGTCCTTTGTCATCAATAGTTCCTCTACCAAATATTTTACCATCTTCCACAGCACCTGAATATGGTCCATGATTCCAACCTTCCCCTTCTGGCACAACATCTAAGTGACATAATATACCTAAAGTTTCATCTTGTTCTCCTAAATCTGCATGTCCTGCATAGTTATCTATATTTTTAATTTTAAATCCTTTTTCTTTACAAAGTTCCAAAGCTTTATCTAATGCTTTAGCAGGTCCATTACCAAATGGCATATTGTCTACTTTTTCTTCTTCAACACTCTTTATCTTTATAAGCTCCACCAAATCATTAATCATATCATCTTTATACTTGTCTATGTATTTTTTCATCGTAAAACTCCCCCTTTGTATTTTTTAAAGTATAATATTTTTTATTTTCTTTACTATACAGTACTATTATATTCCTTTTTAGTAAATCTGTTAAAAGAATTTTTGTGAACTTTTTGTAATCTTTTAAATAAACATATCTTAAAGTATTAAAATCAAAGACTTTTAATTTTTCTAATTCCTTTAATATCTCATACTCTGTTCTTTTTTGAACTTTTAATATTTTTAATATTTTTCTTTTACTTTTTGATAAAAATTTCTTTGTTAATATATATTCTCGATTAGCTCTTTTATAAAATAAGATCAAAAATACGAAAGAAGTCAAAAAAGCACTTAGCAATACACCTTTAAAAAAAATCAAATTATACCTCCTTTGTAATATATACTCTTTATTTATAATAAGTTTTTTACTCAATAATTTCTATTATTTTATTTTTTCTAAGTATTTCAATATAATTTATAAGTCTTTCATAAAGAGGTTCTGCTTTTTTTTCAAATTTCAACTTCACTTCCTCACCAATATCATAAATATTTTTATCCCCATCTATATTTTTAAGAACAAATGAACCCATATCATCTAAATGTAGTTTGTAGTTTAAACTACTTTTTAATATCTTAGCAATTATTTTTTCATAAAATTTTTCCTTAGGTATTATAACGATTAACTTTCCATCTTGTTCTTCAAAATTAATTCTAGAATTTAATTTTGGTATGTATTCCAAGTAATTTTTATCCATTTTTTCCTCCTAAAATAAAGGGCTATCGCAATAGTTATATATAATATATTAATATTTTATATAAACATAAGTATATTATACATAACTTAATACAACAGCCTCTTTTTATTTATATTTTAGCTAATCTTTTTTTAATAATGAAACTCTAAGTAAACTATATGTCAGTATTATAAATGCTATTAAAGCTCCATATTTACCAATTGAAAATGAAGATAAATTTATAATATCTGAAACACTACTTCCATTTGAAAGTGGTATAATTGCAAATACAGCCAATAATATACCAATTAAACCCTCTCCAGCTATAAGTCCTGAAGAATATAATATTCCACCTTCTATTTTCTCTTTTAAACTTTCTTTAATATTTTCTTTTTTCTCTTTATCTAATTTTCTATCTATTAAACCTCTTACAATACCACCAACCATTATAGGTGTGCTCAAATGTATTGGTAAATATAATCCAACAGCAAAAGGAAGAACCGGAATTCCAAGTAACTCTACAGCAAGACCAATACCCGCACCAGTAAATACAAATGCCCAAGGTAAATTACCGTTCATAACACCTTCTATTACAAGTTTCATTAAAGTAGCTTGAGGTGCAGGAAGTTCTTTTGACCCAAATCCCCATGCATTATTTAATAATACTAAAACCCATCCTATAACAAGCGCTGATGCAACAGCCCCTATAAGTTCTCCTATTTGTTGCTTTTTAGGTGTTGCACCTACTAAAAATCCTGTTTTTAAATCTTGAGAAGTATCCCCAGCCATAGCAGCAACTATACATATAACAGCACCAACAGAAAGTGTAGCTATCATACCTTATGGTCCTTCAATACCCATAGATTTAAAAATAATAGCAGTAATTAAAAGAGTCGCTATTGTCATTCCTGATACAGGATTTGATGAACTACCAACAAGTCCAACTAATCTTGAAGAAACAGTTGCAAAGAAAAATCCAAATATAGCAATCAAAAGTGCTCCACCTATTCCAACTGGAACTAAAGGTGTAAACATCATTATTATAACTAATATAACTATACCTAAAACAACATATTTCATTGGCATATCAATATCTGTTCTTTCTTCTTTAGTTTGTAAACTAGCTTTAAAACCAGAAAGTGCAGCTTTAAAAGTCGTTATTATAAGTGGTAATGATTTTATAAGACTTATAATTCCACCAAAAGCAACCGCTCCAGCACCTACATATCTAATATAATTATCCCAAACTCCCCAGTAACCAAGTTCTAAAATAGGAACCGAAGCGGGATATAATGGTCCATCCATCATATGTCCAAATGATATTATCATAGGAATTATTGCAATCCAACCAACTATTGCACCAGAAAGCATATAAGCTGAAATTTTAGGTCCAATTATAAAACCCACTCCAAGTAAAGCAGGTAGTACATCTCCACCAATAGCAGCTCCTTCATATCCCTTTATCTCCCACTCTATTTCACTAGGAAAAAGTTTAAGCCCATCTGCTATAAATTTATATGCTGATCCTATAAAAAGCCCATAAAATACAGTTGATGCTTTTGAACCACCAACTTCTCCAGCAACTAAAACTTCAGCACATGCAGTACCTTCAGGATAAGGAAGTACACCATGCTCATTTACTATAAGAGCTTTTCTTAAAGGCACCATTAATAAAACACCTAAAACCCCACCAATTAGGGATATTGTCATTATTCTTAAAAAGCTTGGATCTCCAAGACCTAATTCTTTTGACCATATAAATAAAGCTGGTAATGTAAATATAGCCCCTGCTGCAAGTGATTCTCCAGCAGAACCAATTGTTTGAACCATATTATTTTCAAGTATAGATTCTTTTTTTAGTATTCCTCTTATTATTCCCATAGATATAACAGCTGCTGGGATAGAAGCACTTATAGTCATACCTACTCTAAGTCCTAAATATGCATTAGCCGCACCAAATACAATAGCTAAAAGAATACCTACAACAATTGAAGTTCCAGTAAATTCAGGCATAACTTTATTTGCTGGTATAAATGGTATATACTTTTCATTTGGTTTTGGTCTATAAGCCGATTCTTTAAGACCAACTTTTTGTTTTTGTGACATTTTAATCCTCCTATTTTAATTTTTTTTGATTTATTTCATATATTCAAAATATTTAAAATATTATAATTAAAAAATCAATATATAATATATTTTAGTAAAAAAAGTTATTATATATAAATATATAAAATAAATCCACTAATTTTTATACCCTAAGTATAAAACTAATATTCTAAAAATAATTACTAAATATATTTTTATGGGTATAAAATTTACAAGTTTATCATTAATATTTATATAAAAGAGTTTTTTTATTAGTATAATTTATTCATTTATATAAATTTATTAATAAAACTTTGTACCTAATATTTATTATTTTTTAGAGAATTATTCTAATTGCAAAGTTTTTATGATAAAATTCTTTTAGGTTTTAAATTATTAAATAAATTTATAACCTTTTAAAAATTAGGAGGTATATTATGGAGTTTGAAAAAAAACCATTTAAATTTTTTATAGTCATATTAACATTAGGATTAATAGTACATGCACTTGTAGATTCAATCAGTTTAAGATCTCTTTTTAATCTTAAGGCATTTGAAATAATAGTTGCTGGAATTATAATTTCAATCATAATCAGTTTTTCTTTTGAAAATTTGATTTATACAATAAAAACAATAAAAAAATCTTTTAAATATGAAATTGATTATTATAAAGATATTTATAAAATTTATAATCTTTCTATAAAAATTAAAAAAAGCGGAAATTTATCTGTACAAAATGAAATGGAAGAAGAAAGTGATATATTTATGAAAAATGCACTTTCTATGATTGCTGATTCTAAAACAGAAGAAGATATAATAAGTATAATAGATTCAGATATAGAATCTCGTAAAATCAATTTATACATCCCTTATAATGTAATGAAATTAATAGCACATGTTTCTCCTGCATTTGGGCTTATTGGAACTTTAATTGGTCTTATATCGTTATTATCAGATCTTACAAACCCAGCACTTATAATGGATTCTATGGCCGCAGCACTAGTAAGTACATTATACGGAAGTATGATTGCAAATTTCTTAGCTGTACCACTTATGAATAGAATTAAAAATTATATAGATAAAAATATGTTAAGATACAGAATTATAAAAGAAGGTATTATATTACTTTCAAAAAATGATTCACCAAGAAATGTATTTGATAAGATGAATGTAATGTTAGAAGAATCAAATAGATTGGAATATCCAAATGAACCTATTTTTAGAATTGAAGAAAGGGTAGAAAATTATTATGAAGAAGTCCAATAATCTTTTTACTGATAATAACGAAATTGAAATAGAAGGTATTGACAGTTGGCTTATTACATATAGTGATATGATAACTATTATACTATGCTTTTTCATATTATTCTTTTATTATTCAGAGGGTCAAGTATCTATTTTATCAGAAGTTAAAGACTCACTATCTACAAAAGTTGAATCTTTACAAAAAGAAAATAAAGAATTAAAGCAAGATAATGAGAAATTATCCTCTGTATTATTTGATATAAAAAATATAGAAGAAGATTTAAAAACTTCAAATAACGATTTTGTAAAAAAATTAAAAGAAAAAAATATGCTTGATAATATAGAGCTTAAAGAAACTAAAAAAGGTCTTCTTATAAGATTTAAAGACAATGTCCTTTTTACATCGGCTAGTGCAAATATTTCTGATTTTGGACTTGAGATATTAAAAGAAATTGGAAAGGATCTCAATAAAATAAATAATAAAATATTAGTTGAAGGACATACTGATAATATTCCTATAAACAGTTTGAAATATTCTTCAAATTGGGAACTCTCTAGTGCTAGAGCTATTAATGTAGTTAATTTTTTATCCAAAGAATTGGATATAGATAGTTCTAGATTTTCTGTGAGTGGCTATGGTTCTACAACTCCAATTGCAGATAATAAAACTAAAGATGGAAGAGCTAAAAATAGAAGAATAGAAATAGTTATATTAAATAAATAAAATTACAAAAAAGGTTGATTCAAAATTTGAATCAACCTTTTTATATCTATTCCTTTATTTATCTTTCTGATATAAGCTTTTTAGCCATTTCTTTAGCCATTTGTTCGCATTTATCAAATTGCTCCGTTTTTGGTGAAGATTTTGCTTCTACTGATTCACCTATCTTTTCCCAATTTATTCTTTCTTGGAATTTGTCTAAATTCGAAACTCCACCACCACTCCAAGATGATGTACCAAATACACCTAAATATCTATCTTTAAGCTGAGAATTCTCTATTTTAGATATAACAGTCTCCATAGAAGGGAATAACTTAGTATTGTAAGCACAAGAACCAAGAATAACACCTTTAAATCTCCATATATCACTTATTATATATGATACATGAGTCTTTGAAGCATCATATATTCTAATATTTTTAATTCCTTCTTCTGATAATTTTCTAGCTATAAAATCAGCCATTTTTTGTGTATTTCCATACATAGAACCATAAACTATTACTACACCTTCTTCAGTTTCTGCTTTTGACCATCTATCATAATTTTCTATTATACAATTAGGATTAGTTCTCCAAACAGGCCCATGAGTTGGTGCAATTACTTTAAACTCTAGATTTAAATCTGTAAGTTTTTTAAGTGCTCTTTGAACCATAGGACCAAATTTTCCAACTATATTAGAATAATATCTTCTTATCTCATCCATATAAAATTCTAAATTAACTTCATCATCGAAAACTCCACCATCTAAAGTTCCAAATCCACCAAAAGCATCTGCTGAAAATAAAATCTTAGAAGTTTCATCATAAGTCATCATAGTTTCTGGCCAATGAACCATTGGTGTTAAATAAAATCTAAGTTTATGTTCTCCTAAATCTAATAAATCTCCATCTTTTATAACATGATAATTATCCATCTTACCATAGAAATTTTCTAGGAAAGTAAAAGTTTTAGTATTTCCAACAATTTTTACATCTGGATACTTTGCTTTTACTGCTTTTATAGCTCCTGAGTGATCTGGTTCCATATGATTTATTATCATATAATCAACTTGCTTTTCACCTATTATACTTTCTATTTTTTCTAAATAAGCATCCATTTTGCTATTTTTAACAGTATCTAAAATAGCAACCTTTTCATCATTTATAAGATATGAATTATAAGATACTCCTTTATCTAAAGGCCATAAATTTTCAAATAAATATGTCTCTCTATCATTTACACCTATCCAATGTACTTTTTCATTTATCGCAACTGTATTTACCATGGTAATACCTCCTAAATATAATTGTTTTATTTTTATAATCATTTCAACATAGTTAATATTATATCATCATAATTAAAATATTTAAAGATTATAAATATAAAAATAACAAAAAAATAAAAGATATCTTAAAATTTTAATACTTATAGACAAATATATTTATTTACCTAAAGATTAATTTCAAAATATCTTTTATATATCTTTCTTCTATAAGCCTAGCAATGATACATTTGAATTAAATTTTACATCAAGAACATATTTTAAATGTCTTTTTTCTTCTTTTAATATTGTTTTTATTTCTTTTAAATCCCTTTGATCATACATATCTATTAACTGACTTATTAAAATAATACCATCTCTTTCAACTCTTTCAGCTAGCATTATCGCTTCTTCTTTTGTGTATTTAGAATTTGAAGTTTTATCATTTAATACATTTGTTTGAATTAAAGTTTCAACATATTCAATTTCCTCATCATCTAATTCAATATTTTTATCTTCACCTAAATTTTCTAAAAGTTTTTTATAAATTTTTTCATGTCTATATTCATCCTTAGCTAATTTATTAAATAAATTTTTAGATTTTTCATGAACCACATTATTCGCTAAATCTTCATATAATTTCCCAATTTTAGATTCATTTATAGCAATCATATTTATAAGCTTTGAACCATCATACAATCCCATAAGAACAACTCCTTTTAAGCTTTACTTGTAAATTTTTTTATAGCTTGATAAGCTAAAATAAAAGATAATAATAGTAAAAATACAGGGAATACAACTAATATATATTTTTGTGCCATAAAGTTTTGCTTTATAAGTATTCCTAGTGCAAAGATTGTTACTGTAAACATAAATATCATTGGAATTATAAACATTTTATAATTTTTATTTGAGTTTTTAAGCCATACACCTATTGCCATAAGAGCAAGTGCTGCTAAAAGTTGATTTGCAGAACCAAAAACTGGCCAAATGGCAGTCCAACTACCCATAGCTAACCATCCACCTAAAAATACAGTTATTATTGTAGCTACATATCTATTGGCTAAAATATTTTCCTTCCCTTGTTCTAAGGCTTTTTCTGTTTGGAAAAACTCTTGGAATATAAAACGACCAAGTCTAGTTCCAGTATCTAAACTAGTAAGAGCAAATGCAGATATTGAAAGTGCTACAAAAGATTTACCTACAGTAAAAGGAATATTAAAACTTGTCATAAAATTACCTATACCATCAGAAAATACATTTACAGGACCTCCTGCCGCTGCAAGTTCTTTAAATTTATCTACACCTATATATCCTGCTGTTATAATTGCAATAACTGCAAGAACACATTCTATAAGCATTCCACCATAACCAACTAATTTTGCATCTTTTTCACTATCTAGTTGCTTTGATGATGTTCCTGAACCTACAAGAGAATGGAAACCAGATATTGCACCACACGCAACCATTACAAATAACATTGGAAAAAGAGGAGTACCATTTACAACCGAACTTGTTATTGGTGGTAAAATCATTTTTGGTCTTGAAATAACTAATCCTAAAACAGCCCCAATAATCATCACATATAATAAAAATGAATTTAAATAATCTCTTGGTTGTAATAATATCCAAACTGGAGTTACAGAAGCTATTAAAATATATAATAGTAATATTGCAATCCAAATATTTTTACTTAAAACAATAGGGAACATATTACCTAAAACTATACATAAAAATAATAATGCAACACCAATTACAGTGGATATTCCAAGTGGAGCGCCTCTTCTATAAACAAAATACCCAAATAAAACAGCAAGTATTATAAAAAACATCGATGCCGAAGCTGCTTGTGGAACACTTACAAAAGTGTTTGCAACAATATTAACAAATGCAGCTATAACCAAAAGTAAAGTAAGCCATGCAAAACTAGAAAATAGTTTTTTTCCTGTGCTTCCCATATTAGATTCTATAACTTCACCTATTGATTTACCACCATGTCGTAATGATGCAAATAAAGATCCAAAATCCTGTACACCACCAAAGAAAATACCACCAATTATAATCCAAATCATAACAGGTACCCATCCAAAAATAGATGCTGCAATTGGACCTACTATTGGACCTGCACCGGCAATTGATGCAAAATGATGACCTAAAAGCACAGGTGCTTTGGCAGGAACATAGTCTACCCCGTCATTTAAAACATGAGCTGGAGTCTTTTTGTTTACATCAACTCCCCATGTTTTTGAAAGCCATGAACCATAAGTAAAATAAGCTATAATAAAAATAATTGAACTAGAAAGTATAAGTGTCATAGCACTCATAAAATCACCCCTTTTATATTTTTTATCTATATAATAAAAATATTATATACATCATGTCTTATATAAATTTATAATTCTTATCCATATTAAATAACTCTTTATATACCTTTGTCTTTTTATTATTTACTATATATCTATTTTTTATATTTATTACTGATACTCCAAAATCCACCCAACCCTTAAATCCAAAAGAAAAAGATTTACTATAACTAAATTTTTTTATATTTTTAAATAAACTTTCATCCATGTCTTCTACAAGAAATATAAAAGAAATCAAAGAAGACATATGATTATTATCTTTATCAATTAAACTGTTCAAATTTTTTTTAAAAATTTCAACAATATTATTAAATTCATCCATGTCGAAATTTTTCGAATTTTTTATATATAAAAATTCATTATTTCTATATTCATATACAGATATTGATTTTAATCCTACATATTTTGAATTTATCTGATTATATTTTGCAAATAAATCGAATTTTAAATTTTCATATTCCAAATTTTCCTTTGTATCATAATATGTATTTAATTTTTTTTGTAAAAAATTTATATAATTTTCATTCATAATACGCCCCCCTAATAATTTATAAAATTAATTATAAAAAATTCCAAGATTAAAATCAAGGAATTTCTTATAATATAAACTTCTTAAACTCTTCAGCAAGTGGCGATAATATTCTATTTTTATGATATACAAAATAAAAATTTCTCATCATCTTACAATCAAAAACTCTAATTTCTTTAAATATTCCATTTTTAATTTCATTTTCAACTGCTCTCTTAGAAATAAACGTTGCCCCCAAGCCTAAAGCTACCATTTTTTTAATAGTTTGATTATTTTCTACAAATGCAATCACATTCAAATTATCTACATCTAAATTCTTTTCATCTAAATATGATTCGACTATTTCCCTTGTACCAGAACCCTTTTGTCTCATTATAAGAGGTAATTTTGTTAGTTCTCTTTCATCTATTATACTTGAATAATTAGAATCCTTTAAAGAAACCAAAACAATTTCATCGTCCATTATACTTTTATAATCTAAATATATATTTTTTTGTCTAAATCCAACTATTCCAAAATCAACATCTCCATTTAAAATATGTTCTAAAACTTCCTTTGAACTTAATTTTTTTAGATTGTAATTTACAAGTGGATATTTTTTTTGAAACTCTTTTATTACGCGAGGCAAATAATATTCTTCAGGTATTGTACTTGCTGAAATTTCTAAACTACCTTCTATTTTTCCTTTTATTTCGCTCAATGAAAATAAGGCATTATCTCTTTTATTTAATATATCAACTGCATATTTTAATAAAATATCACCTGCATTAGTAAGTGTTATATACTTACTTTGCCTATTTATCAAAATTGATTTTAATTCTTTTTCTAAATTTTGAATATGGTTGCTAACAGTAGGTTGTGTCAAAAAAAGCTTATCAGCCGCTTTGGAAAAACTCTTTAATTTGGCAACCATTACAAATGTCTCTAATTGTTTAAAATCCAAATAATTCACTCCTATCATTTATGATGATAGCTTTATTATAGCAGAAATTTTTAATTATAAATAATTTTTATGCATATAATAATTATATTTAAAAATAAATTTACTTATATATCAGCCTTAATATTAAAAAATAATTTCATTTGAATTTCACAAATATGTTCAACTTTATACGATTTTATATTAAATTTATCATTCTTTGAAATATTTTTAATTGCATTTATAAAAAGTTTATCTACCTCTCCATATTCCTTTGATAACGTTGCAACACAAACACCCAAATTTTCTTCTCTTATAAAATGAATATCTACTTTAACTATATTTTCTCCTATTATAGCTTTTGCTATATAGTTTATTAGTTTAACAGCAATTTCACAATCATCTAATAATTTTAATTTTATATTATCTTTACTTTCTAATTTTAATTGGTATGAAAATTCATTAGAATCCAATTCTTTTTCTAATTTACCATACATTGATATAAAATCAAATTCTTTTATTTTTCTAGGTATATATTCTAAGTAAAATCCCAAAAAATCTTTTAGTAATTTTGTATCTACATCTTTGTACTGATCTTTATTTTCTATAATATCTATAAAAAAATCACTTAATCCATGAATTTTTTTCATATCATTTTTAACATCTTTAAACTTTTCCTCTACACTTTTTACTATTTTTTGGTACATGTCATTTCTTTTTTTTAACTGTTCTTCTAATTCTTTTTTCTCTGTTTTTAGATTATAATATTCCATAGCCTTTTTTAATATAGGCTTAAATTCATTCTCCATATCCCAAGGTTTTGTCATATATTTAAATATATTAACTTTGTTAACCGTAGTAAGTATTTGACTAAGTTCAGTATATCCAGATAATATTATTTTAACTGTGTCTGGATATAATTCTTCAACCTTGCTTAGAAGCTCAAGACCTGTCATTCTTGGCATTCTCATATCACTTACAATTACATCTATTTTTTCTTCTTCTAATAATCTTAATGCATCACTACCTCCAACTGCATAAAATGTTTCAAATTCTTCATCCATAAGTGAACGTTTTATAGAATTTAAAACCTTTACTTCATCATCTACAAATAGTATTTTATTTGTCTTCATATTTTAACACTTCCTTTTAGAATATCTATTTGTCTTTCTAAAATTTTTATGTGCTCATCATTTAAATTCAAATACTCTAAAGAAGAATCTAAATCATTGTTATAGTAAAACTCATATTTAAATTCTTTTAAAAGCATTATATTACATATATTTATAAAATGGATTATTTTTGATATATTTTCATTACCCTTATATCCAAATGGATTATGATGGTATAATGCCATATCACAAAATTCTTTAGAAAAGCCCCACCATTTTAATATATAATAAGAAATTTTTTCATGATTCTTTCTAAAATAATCATTATTAATAATAGCATCCTCTAAAGAAGTTACTTTATTCATTTTAAAATAATATAAATAAGATATATTCAAAAATAAACATATATCTTGAATATCTTTATCTATATCTTCTTTAAATATAATCTTATATGTTGATTTAAATATTTTATCTAAAAGTAATTGATATTTATTTATTTTTTTTAAAAATTCAGGTATATCAATTACTTTCATACATTCAATTATTCTTATCATATTAGCTATCCCTAGTAATTTTAAAGCCTTTTTTAAATATCCTACTTTATTATCAAGTTCAATATTATTAGCTATTTTAAATATATTAATAGATAATATCAAATCATCATAAACATATTCAATTAATTCATCTATACTTTTTTCTTCATTTAAAAATTTTAAAATTTCTTCTTTATTTTCTTTTTCCATTGGTAAAAAATTTATGTTTATAATATCTTTGTAGAGTTCATTTTCTTTTAAATATATATATGTTTCTTCCAACTCTTTTAATCTATATAATAAATTATCATTATCCCAAGGTTTAAATATCAAAACATGTGCTAAATCTTCTCTTATAAGATCAAATACATCTTCATCTGTATATCCAGTTATCACAAGTCTCATAACTTCATTATGACTATTTTTTACATATTCTAAAATTTTCTTACCTCCAATTTGAGGCATCATTATATCTGTTATTATTAAATTAATATCCTCTTCTTTCATAAAATCTATTGCATCATTTCCATCTGAAAAAAAACTACATTCCCAATCTAAATCCATAAATAACCTTCTTAGAGATTTTAATATTTGTTTTTCATCATCTATAACAATTGCTTTAAAAACCATAATTCACCCCTGCTTTATAGGTAGCATAATTATAAAAGTAGTACCTTCATCTTCTTTGGATTCAACAAATAAGCTACCCTTATGCTTATTTGTTATAATATCATAGGCTATGCTAAGACCAAGTCCGGTTCCAACACCAGCTTCCTTAGTAGTAAAAAAGGGTTCAAAAATCTTATCTAATACCTCTTCCTCAATACCCTTTGCATTGTCTTGTATCTCACAAAAGACATATTTTGAATCCTTGTAAGTTTTTATTGTAATTATACCAAATTCTTTAGTTTCTTTTATTGCTTGTACCGCATTTATTATTATATTTAATATAACTTGATTAATTTGACCAGATATAGCATCTATAAGAGGTACTTCATTTAAATGAAGCTCTATATCTGCACTATATTTAACTTCATTTTTCGCTATTAATATAGTATTTTCTATTCCCTCATTTATATCATAAGATTCAAATTCATTATACTGGGCATCTCTTGAAAAATACTTAAGACTTTGAACAATTTTTCCAACCCTATCTAGTCCTTCCTTTGAATCTGATATCAAATCATCCATATCCTCTATAATAAAATCAAGACCATATTTTTTTTCCATTTTCTTTATATCAATAATTCTGTTTTGCATATTAATATCTTTATTAGACTTATCAAATTCATTACATAGATTTTTATATGCTAAAAGAACTTCTTCATATCTTTTTATATATTTTTTTAGAGTATCATAGTTACTAATTACAAAACCAAGAGGATTATTTATTTCATGTGCAACTCCAGCTGCCAACTGACCTATTCCAGCTAATTTTTCTTTTTGTATGAGTTGAGCTTGTGCATCTTTTAATTCTCCTATCATAATTTTAAATGATTCATTCTTTTCCTTTAATTCTTCTTGCATTAGCTTTTGTTCATTTATATCTTTTAATACACATACACAATGTGTTATTTTATGATTTTCATTTCTAAGTGGTGATATAGAACCTAAAAAATACTTAGGTTGATCAAAATTCATATAGATTTCTCCAAAAAAAGCTTTTTTAATTTCCATTACTTCATTTATTTTTTCATAAAGTGCATTTAATTTATATTTTTTTAATTCTTTTATATTTTTATTCAACAAATCTTTATTTTCTATACTTATCTTTTCACTAAAATAATTATTCATATATTCAATATCCATCTTATTATTTACTATTATAACTATTTCTGGTATTTGTTTTAATACTCTATAAAACTTTTTAATATCTTCTTCTCTTTGTTTTTCCAAAGTAATATCGTTTAATATTATTAAAACCGAATTTTCATTAGAATATTTAAATTCACTTAATGAAATACTAAGATATTTCGATTCTAAGCTCACCGTTTGTATATTGCTCTTTATATCAATTCTCTTCTTATCCTTATTTATAATTTTTTTTGTATTTAAATTTATAATATCAAATGTGTAGGATGATACTATTTCCATCAAATTTATATCTTCTGATATCTCAGGTAAATCTAATATTTTTGCAGTTTCATTATTCATAAATAATACCTTATAATTCTTATCTATCACTATTATTCCGTATGGAGACGCATTTGCTAATGTTTTGTATCTGATTTCACTTTCTTTTAAATTCTTTATATTTTCATAATGTTCAAATACTTTACCATAAATTTCTCCAATTATTTTTAACATTAATTTTTCTTGAACTCTCATTTTTAAATCATCCAAACTCACCAATGCTAAAAATCCATACAACTCTCCTTTTACAAATATAGGAATTATTATTGCTGATTTATTCTTTTTAAAATTTTCAAAATAATAGCTCATATCAGTTGATTCTATATATGCAACATCAAAATATTTGATTAATTTTCTAAAGCGCTTAGCAAATATAGGTGTTATATTGCATTCTTTACTATGTGCAAGTTTAGTCAAATTATTATTTTTATCAAATTTAGCAATAAAACATTCTTTTAAATTTGTTAATTCTATTATTTCATTCATACTTTCATTAAGACCAATCTTTAAGTCTGTAACATCTATAAATTTAGAAGATATGCTTAGTAATAACTTTCTAAAATCCCCCTCTAATCCCAAATGGAAATACAAAATTAATGCCTCCTTTAAAAAAACTTTCTAGGTTTATATATTCCCAAAAAAAAAACTATAAATCTATCTTAAACTAAGATATTTTTATAGTTTTATAAATTTGAATAACTCTATTTAACTCTTCTTCCAATTCAAAATATAAATTTATACCTTTTGATTTTAATTCTCTTCTTTCTAAATTTTCTAACTCAAATGCAAGTTCATATGCTTTTTTAGCTCCAAAAGTTATAATACCTTCTTTTAAACTCTTTGCTATTTTTTTTACTTCAAATTCATCATAATTTTCTAAAGCACTTCTTATAGAATTTAAATTGTCCTTTATATAATCTGTATTCAAAAGTATATAAACCAAATCCATAAACAAATTCTTATCATTATTCGAAAAAGCAAAAGCTTGTTTTAAATCTGGATCATTAGTATTTTTATAATGTATTTTTTTATCATATAATTTGTTTATTTTATTATATATTTTTTCTATTTTAAATGGTTTTTCTAAAAAATCATCCATTCCAGCTTTTAAAGCCTTATTTAAAAATTTAGAATCATCCAAAGATGTAACTGCAATTATAGGAGTATACGATTTTCTTTCTTTTTCTATCTTTCTAATTTTTTTAGTTATTTCAAAACCATTGATATCAGGAAGTTTAATATCCATAAGTATTATATCCATATCCTCCATTTTTATAATATCAATAGCTTGTAATCCATTGCTTGCTGTCTTTACTTTAAAATTATTTTTTTCCAGTAACAATTTTAAAGCCTTTTCATTTACTTTATCATCTTCAACAATCAATATCTTCATTTCTTTATTAATTTTATATATTTCTTTTTCTTTTTTTATATCCAAAAATTTCTTTAAATATAAAGATATAAAAACACTAGTACCTAAATTTTCTTTACTTTCTATTCTTATATCTCCACCCAAAAAATTAACTATTTCTTTTGTTATCGCAAGCCCTAGACCAACTCCACCATTACTACTTGTATTACTTTCATCCTCTTTTGCAAAAATATTAAATACATAATTTAATTTCTCTTTTTTAATACCTTTACCACTATCTCTAACATTTATCTTAATACCAACACCCAAATCATCCTCAAATTCTCTTTCAATCTCTATAAATATACCACCTGTTTCACAAAATTTTATAGCATTATCAAGTACATTAGAAAAAATTTGCTTTAATCTTTTTCTATCTGCCAGTAAAATTTTAGGAATATTTTCATCTATAAATAAACTAAAACTAAGTTTTTTATCTATAGCTCTTTTTTTATATGTTGCTATATCTTGATTTATAAAATCATCTAATACAAGCTTTTTCTCTATAAGTGTAAAGTCTTTAGAATCAATTTTAGAAAATTCCAAGATATTCTCAATTAATATACTAATTCTATCTGTAGACTCCTCTAGCATCTTTGTATACGATTTTTGTTCTTCATTCAAATTAGTAAGATTAAGAAGCTGAACCATACCTCGAATTCCATTTATCGGTGTTTTAAATTCATGTGATATATTTGCTAAAAATAAATTTTTAACATTATATGCTGAGTCAGCCATCTTTCTTGCTAAAATCAAAGCTTCTTCTATTTTTTTTCTATCTGTTATATCTTTAAACTTCATAACAACATAATTTAAATTACCATGTTTTAATTTTTCAAAAACACAGTTTATATATCTTTTTTTATTATTAGCATTTACTATCCATTTTTCTATATTAATCTTTTTGCCAGATAAAACCTTATTTATATTAGGTCTTATATCATTTATAAATATATCCTCTTTTATAGTGTCTTTTATAAAGAATTTTTTTATATGATCCTCTCTTATATTAAAAAATTCTTTATATCTTGAATTTACATATACATATTTGTAATCTTCATCTACAACGGCTATTAAGCTTTCTAAATCATCAACTATTAATTTATAAAACGAATCTTGGCTTTCATTTTTATCTCTATCTAAATCGTAAATCCTTCTTATATTTACGATTTTAACTTTATCTTTTGACATAAATTTAGAAAATTTAAGATTCACATATGAATTCTTTAATTTCCCTCTAATTATAAATTCCTTATCTTCATTAAAATTTTGATTTAACTTAAAATTATTTATAAAAAAAATTTCTTCAATAGTTTTATTTTCAATTTCACATTTTGTATAATTAAATAACTTTAAAAATTTATCATTAAAATCAATTATTTTTTTATTTCTGTCTATTATAATAGCACTATCAAATGAAATATTTAAAAATTTATCAAAATCAGTTTTTAGGTCTAGCAAAACAAGTCCTCCTCTCTAAAAAACAATCTTAATATATAAATTTTTACCCATAAAATTCTATTATATAGCTTAAAATAAAGGTTGTATAATTTTTGGTGTTGGTGAAATATCCAACACTTATTTTTTTACAAAAAAAAATAGACATTTAGCACAAGATCCTTGTATAATGTAATCGCCTAAAACC
>JAOARY010000058.1 GCA_025210335.1 Peptostreptococcaceae bacterium
GCGGGTGTAGCTCAGTGGTAGAGCCCTGGCCTTCCAAGCCAGTTGCGAGGGTTCGATTCCCTTCACCCGCTCCATTTATGCCCAAATTCAATAAGATCCATTAGCTCAGTCGGTAGAGCACCTGACTTTTAATCAGGGTGTCCCGCGTTCGAGTCGCGGATGGATCACCAATTTTAAAGAAGCTTATATAAGCTTCTTTTTTTATGCTCAAAATTACCTAACCTATATTTAACAAAATATTAATACGAATTAAGAAGAAAGTACTAGAAATTAAAGTTATTTTATAGTATAATATGTTTAGGGTTACATAATATTTGTTGTGTTTCCTAATCAAATTATTAACAATCTTTCCTAAGGTAAGATGTGGTAAACCTTTCTATGCATTTTATCTTATAAAAAATACCTTTCAAAAATTGAAGACATTACACTGTATCAAAACTAAAAATGCATTTGATTTAATGATTATAAAAAAAATAATTATTAAATTGAGTTTATTTTTTATGAATTAAAATTTGAAAATTAAAATTAGGTTTTTATTTTCGTGTTTAAATTCAATAAATCTAAAATTCAAAAGACTCAAAAGATAATACAAAAATATATATGATAAATATTAATTCATATATTAAAGTATCATTATTAGTTATGCTCTTTTTCAAAGAGTTAAAGATAAATAATATTAACTAAATTATATGTACAAGGAATTATTAAAAGGAGGAAATTTATTGAAAAGAAAAATTACAATTATAGGAACAGGAAATGGAGCGATTGCAGTAGCAGCTCATATGAGTTTGATTGGTCATGAAGTTACTTTATATGCAAATGAAAGATATAAAGAAAGAATGAAGGAATTACATGATAAAAAAGAAATTGAATTAGATGGAGTTAGTGTAAAGGGAACTGCAAAGATTCATAAAATAACACATGACATAAAAGAAGCTATGCAAAATGAAATAATTATGCCTGTTATACCAGCATATGGTCAAAAAAAATTGGCTCTTGAATTAAAAGATTATATTACAAAGAACCACAAGCTTATATTGGCACCAGGAAGTACAGGTGGAGCTCTTTATATGGCGAAAATTTTTAATGATTATAACAAGAGAGTTAAAATAGCAGAAATGCACACACTACCATACGCGGTAAGAATGAGTTCGTTTACAAAGGCATATATTTATTTAGAATGTGATTTAATTTATTTTTCAGCTTTTCCATCAAAATATAATGAGGAAATGTATGAAATAACTAAAGATTTTTATCCAAATATAACTTTAGTAGATGATGTACTTGAATGTTCTTTAAATAATGGTAATCCAATATCTCATCCTGCTCCAATGGTTTTAAATGCAGGTAAAATAGAATATGGTTTTAAGCATTATCATTACAAAGAAGGAATTACACCATCAGTTGCTAGAGTTAACCAAAAGATCGACCTTGAAAGACAAGAAATTTGTAAAGAATTAGGTTATAAAGTTATAGATGTAAAAGATAGACTATATAAAATGGGATATGCACCAAAAAGAGATAGCTTATATGAAGCATACAGAGATAGTGAGGCCTTTTCACCACTTGAAGGACCATATAGTTTAGAAAATAGATATTTAACAGAAGATACACCTTGTTCTTTGGTTTTATTGTCTTATTTAGGAAAACTTGTTGGTGTAGATACTAAAGCTATGGATTCTATAATAAATATAGCATCAATACTTATGGATGAAGATTATTTTCAAACAGGTAGAAACCTTTTTGATTTAGGAATTGAAGATAAAAATTCATTAGAAGAATTAAAGGAATTTTTATTTAATGGTTATGAAGAAGTTTTAGAAAAAATATCATAGCAAAAATCACAATCTAAGTAAAATGACAGAAAATGCTTTGAAAAAAATATAGTTTTGACTATATAAAATATTGGAGGAATATGTTATTAGTACTTTGGATGGAGATTTAGACGAAGAAAACTATATCTACAAAAAAGATTAAAACTCTTAAAAACTTATGAAAAAAGTTTTTAAGAGTTTTTTTAATTTTTGTTTAAAAATTAGACAGTTACAAAAAAAATAGTTTATAATAATATTATAAGATTTAATTTATTTATTTTATGTTCTTAAAATAAAAAACTTGGGTATATTAAAATAAGATATATCTTTAAAATAACTTTATTTAAAGGAGATTATTATGGAACATAAAAATGGATTTCAATTAAACGAAGAAGAGGTTGATGAGTTTTTAAAAAAAATAAAATCAAGTGATATTTATAAGTCGAAATTTGTAGAATTTAAGATAACTTTGATATATATGATAGTAGGAATTTTGTGGATTATATATTCAGATAGATTACTTGTGATGATGATTTCTAATAAGGATATAATAAATAAAATTCAGACTACAAAGGGAATTATATATGTTCTTTTTACTGCCTTGCTTATTTATATATTGATGGTTAAAAGTTTTGAAAGAATTAGATATTTATCAAAGGAATCAATAGGAAGATATGAAGAATTAGAAGCTGCATATGAAGAATTAAATGCTATGCAATATGAACTTCAAGATCAATATGATGAAATTCAAAGAAGTAATGAGGCTTTAAAAAAGAGCAAAGAAAGATATAAATATAGAGCAAATCATGACTATATTACAGGTCTTTACAGTATAATAAAATTTAAAGAGATAATAAATAAACATATAAGAGATATTAAATACAATGAAAAGTTTGTATTAGTATACATGGATATAGACAATTTTAAAAAAATCAATGATATTATGGGTCATGAACTAGGAGATTTATTTCTTAGAAATATAGCTAATGAACTTAGAAAAATAGCACCTAAAAATGCACATATTTGCAGAATGGGTGGAGATGAGTTTATAATGTTGATACCAAATGTGAATGATTTTAATGATATAGATTTAATAATGAGAAATTTTTTAGAGAAATTCAAAAAAAACTGGTCGATTCAAGATAGAAATTTTTATGTAACATTGAGTATAGGGATATCGATGTATCCAGAGCACGGGAAAGATTATGAATCATTGCTAAAAAATGCTGATATAGCAATGTATGAGGTTAAAAATACTACAAAAAATAGCTTTTATATATATAATGAAAAGCTAAATTTAAATATGCTAAATCTTTTGGAAATAGAAGAGCTTTTAAGAGAAGGTATAGAAAATGAAGAATTTTATCTAAATTACCAACCTAAAATTAATTTAAGAAATGCAAAAATATCTGGGTTTGAAGTTTTAGTTAGATGGGTTAACAATGTAAGAGGTTTTGTAAGTCCAGCAGAATTTATACCTGTTGCGGAAAAAACTGGACTTATAATTCAAATATCTGATTTTATATTTGAACAAGCGTTTGAAACACTGCATAAATGGAACTCGCTATATTCATTTGAACAAAGTTTATCTATAAATTTATCTATAGTTCAATTTCAAGATGGTAAACTTTTAGAAAAAATAGATTATTTCATTGAAAAATATGAATTGAATCCAAATTTTATAGAGTTTGAAATAACAGAAACTCTTGTTATGGAGAATTTTGAATATATAAATGATATATTAGGTGAGTTTAGAAAAAGAGGTATTAAAATTTCCTTAGATGATTTTGGTAAAGGTTATTCTTCATTAAATTATTTAAAAGAATTAGAAATTGATATTGTAAAAATAGATAAGGCTTTTATAGATGGGTTATTAACAAATAATAAAGAAAAATATATTGTAAAAGCGGTTATTGACATGGCTCATTCTATGGGACTTTCAGTTGTAGCAGAAGGCATTGAAAGTTTAGAACAATTGGAGTTTTTGCAATTAAATGCTTGTAATAAAGCTCAAGGTTATTTGTTTAGCAAGCCTCTACCAGAAAATGAAGCTAGAAGACTTTTGGAAGAAGGCAAGGTTTTTAGATATTAGAAATAAAATATTATTGTAAAATTTCAATATGAAAGGAAGGATAAGCTTTCATTGTTTTGAAGATGAAAGCTTAGATGATATGTATAGAAAATTATCTATGTTTTTTTTGACGGTTTTATTATTTACAGAAATATCTTTTGCAAATAATTTCATTGTTGCTGGAGATGAAAATTATCCACCTTTTGAATATATAGATTATAAGGGGAATTTTAAGGGATTTAATGTTGATATATCAAAGGAGTTATTTAAGCTTATAGATTATGATATGGATTTAAAGCCAATGGTGTGGAAAGAAGCAATGCAAGCCCTTACAAAGGGTGAAATTGATGGTATTCAGGGTATGAAGGTTGTTGAATCAAGAAAAAATGAGCTTATATTTACAGATCCATATATAATAATATCTGATGGGATTTTTGTACCTATGAATAATCAAGATATAGTAGAGCTTCAGGATTTTAGGAATAAAAAAGTGGCTGTCCAAAAAAATGATAATGTTGTAAAAAACTTTTTGGATGTTCCAAATGTGAATATAATATACACAAAAGATCAAGAAGAAGCAGTAAAACTATTACATAATGGACAAGTGGATGCTTGTGTCGTAAATAAACTTACCGGATTTTATATAATTCAAAAGAATGATTATAAAAAAACTATAAAGCATATAGGTAATGATATAAATCCGATAGAGTACGGTTTGGCATTTAAAAAAGATAAAAAAGAATTAGTTAAGGAATTAAATGCTGCATTAAAAAAAATAAAAAATAACGGAACATATAATAAAATTTATGGAAAATGGTTTGGTGAAATAAGTGTACCTATATATGAAAGGTATGCAAAATATATTTATAGTGTTTTTATAATGCTTCTTTCTGCTGTTTTAGTTATTATAGTATTTTATAATTGGAATTCGACTCTAAAAAAAGAAGTTAAAAAAAGAACAATGAAATTAGAAGAAGAGTCTATATTTAAAGAACAGATACTAAATAGTATGTTTGATGCAATTTTTAATGTTGATAGAAATGGCTATATAATTTGGACAAATGAAAATGCAAATAAATTAATTGAAAAAAAATCAAAGCTTAATTTGGATTTAAAGAAACATCATTATGAAAATACTATATTAGGAGATATAGTTACAACAGGTGAATTTAAAAAAGTTGCAAATGAAAAAGAAGGTATCTATTATCTTGAAAAATCTATAAAAATAGATGGAGTTGAACATATATATCAATACAATATCACACCTTTAAGATTTAAGGATAAGGATATAAATATAATAACAATAGCGATAAGAGATATAACAAATAGACGAAAGATGATGGAAAAATTAACTTTCAAAGATAAATTAGAATCTCTTGGAAGATTAGTTGCAGGTATAGGACATGAAATTAAAAATCCACTTATGATAATAAATTCTTATATAAAGCTTTTAGAACATAATTATAATGATGAAAAATTTAAGGATAGTTTTTTTGAAATTATACCATCAGAGGTAGAGACTCTAAATAAATTGCTTTTAGATATATTAGAATTTTCAAAGCCAACAAAAACAATAAAAGAAGAAGTCAATTTAAAAGATTTCATATTAGATATGTATATATTTTTTAAAAGTCAGTTCAAGACTAAAAACATTGAATTTGATATGGAACTTGAAGAGGGATTATATTGGAAAGCTAGTAGACAGCAATTAAAACAAGCTTTTATGAATTTTATATTTAATTCAATAGATTCAATGGAAGATTCAAGCCAAAAAAAATTGACTATAAAGTTATGTAAAAAACTTGATAATATAATTATTAAAATAATTGATACCGGTTGCGGGATTGATGAAAAAGATTTAAGTAAAGTAATAGAACCTTTTTATTCAACAAAAGAAAAAGGAACAGGTCTAGGAATGTCGATAAGTTATTCTATGATTAAGGAAAACTCGGGTATTTTGAGCATAGAAAGTAAAAAAGGAGAAGGTACAACTCTTACTGTAATATTTAAATCAGTTGATAAATAGATTTTGCCATGATAAAGTATATAGAACGAGGACTGTAAAAAAAGGAGGTGAATTGTTGCGAAATTTTTATATTATATTAAAATTTTAGCAACAAATTAGATGTCAAAAAATAAAATAGTAAAACCGTCAACTTTGCCAGGATTTATGGAACTTTTACCTGAAGAGCAAATACTTATGAATTTTATGAGAGATACAATAAGAAAAAACTATGAAAAATTTGGTTTTGTGCCAATAGATACACCAGTAATTGAAAAATCAGAAATACTGTTTGCTAAGGGTGGAGGAGACACTGAAAAGCAAATATTTGAAATCAAAAGAGATAAAAATGATCAAGCTCTTAGATTTGATTTAACAGTACCTTTAGCTAAATATGTTGCGTTAAATGCATCTCATTTAACATTTCCATTTAAGAGATATCAAATAGGAAAGGTATTTAGGGGAGAGAGAAATCAAAAGGGTAGATTTAGAGAATTTTATCAATGTGATATAGATATAATAGGTAATGAAGTGTTAGATATAGCTAATGATGCTCAAATACCAAGTATAATATATTCGACTTTTAAAGATTTAGGATTTGATAAATTCACTATAAGAATCAACAATAGAAAGCTTTTAAATGGATTTTTTGAATATTTAGAAATAGAAGATAAAGCAATGGTTTTAAGAACGGTTGATAAGATAGAAAAAATCGGAGCAGATAAAGTAAAAGAAGAACTTATGAATGAAGGTGTTTTAGAGAGTAAATGTGATGAAATACTTAATTTTATAAATATAAAAGGAACTAATGAAGAAATATTAAAGGGTCTAACGAATTTAAATATTGAAAATGAAAACTTTAATATTGGTTTAAATGAATTAGATGAAGTTTGTAAATACATAGATGCATTTGGTGTACCTGCATCTAATTATCAAATTGATTTAACAATAGCTAGAGGATTAGATTATTATACTGGAACTGTATACGAAACTATATTAGATGAATATAAAAATATTGGTAGTGTTTGTTCTGGTGGTAGATATGATAATTTAGCTGGATATTACACTAAGCAAAAGCTTCCAGGTGTTGGTATATCTATTGGACTTACTAGATTATTTTATCAATTAAGAGAAGCTAAAATTCTTAAAGATCCAACTACAAAAACACTTACTAAGGTTTTGGTTGTACCAATGGATGAAGATAAAAAATATTCTATAGAAGTAGCTTCAAAATTAAGAGAAGCTGGTATAATTTCTCAAGTTTATTTTGATTCAGGAAAACTAAAGAAAAAACTTAATTATGCAAATAAATTAGGTATAAAATATGTAATAATAATAGGTGAAGAAGAAAAAGAAACAGGAATTCTTACTTTAAAAGACATGGAATATTCTAATGAATTTAAATTATGTGTTGGAGATATAATTGAAAAAATAAAATAAAAAAATATATAAATATATAAATATATAAATATAAAGAGAACTTCTTAGTTGATAAGAGGTTCTTTTTATTTTATAAAATACAAAAAGATTAAAAACTTCTTTTTATGGGTATAAAAAAACGCTGATGATTTTTCAAAAGCAAAATATATTATTAAAATATACAAATACTTCACAAAATATATTTTTAGAGTTACAATATTATTGCAATAAATAACATATACATATAAAAAAATTTTTATGATTTGGGAGTGATTTAATGGATGCTCATTGGAAAAGAGTATTGGAAGAAAATTTAAGAAAAGATTTTATAAGTCCTTATAAAGATGAAAATCAAAATTTAAAAGACTTAGTAAATGAAGCTCTAGATGGAATCAATGATTTAAAAAAATCAAAGGGGAAAAAACCATATCTAGGGGATATTAAAAAAAGCCTAAAATATGAGGATGAATTTCATGAAATTAAAGAAACTCAAAAATTTCCATATTCAATGTCTAATGCGAATGAACTTATAAAGGAAGCATTAGAATATTATGAAGGTGGAGTTAATTGGAATCATCCAAAAACTATGATAAATATATTACCACCAACAACAAATACATCTTTGGTAGGTTCTTTAATAGGATCTATATTAAATACAAATATAGTAGAACATGAAAGTGCTGGAAATTTAGCTAATTTAGAAGTTAAAACAGCATCAATGATTAGTGATTTGGTTGGATATGAAAGTAAAAGTTCTTGGGGGCATTTTACTTTTGGTGGTACCGGTGCATACTTATATTCTGGTAAATTAGCGATAACAAAGCTTTTTGGAGTAAAATCAAGATATGAAGGAATAAAAGAAGATTGCAAAATATTTGTATCAAAATCAGGTCATTATGCAAAAGATACAATAAGTGATTGGCTTGGAATTGGTATGAATAACGTTGTTGAAATAGACGTATTAGATGATAGTTCTATGGATTTGTCTGATTTTAAAATCAAATTAGAATCTGCTTATGAAAATAATGAAAAAGTAGCAATGGTTGTTGCAACTATGGGAACAACTGATGCTTTTGGAATAGATGATATAAAAGGAATAAATAATATAATAGAAGAACTTAATTTAAAATATAAAGTAGAACATAAGCCTTTTATATATGCTGATGCTGTTATTGGATGGGCATTTTGTGCATTTAATGATTATGATATTAATGAAAATAATTTAGATTTTAGTGATAATGTTTTAAATAGAATAAAAAATATAAAAAATGCAATGAACAATATAAATATAGCTGATGCAATTGGTATAGATTTTCATAAAACAGGTTTTACGCCTTATAATTGTAGTATGGTTATATTAAAAGATGAAAATGATATTAATTATTTAAAAAGAGATAAGAAAAAGACATCATATTTATATAATTTTGGAGAATATAAACCAGGACAACATACTTTAGAGTGCTCTAGAGGTAGTAATTATCCATTGATGGCTTATTTAGGACTTAAATATATGGGTAAGATAGGATTTCAAATTGTACTTGGACATCTTTTGGAAGTTGCAAATTCAATAAGAGCAGAAATAGAAGCTACAGATGATATAGTTTGTGTGAACGATAAATCAAATGGTGGAGTTTCTTTATTTAGAGTCTATAAAGATGAAGATTTATTAAATATATGTGCAAAAGATTTTTATGAAAATGAAAATAATAATGAAGCTTATAAAAATAAATTAATTGAAAATAACAAATATCAATATGAAATTGCTAGTGAATTAAAAGAACTTATAAAAACTGATGATGCACCATTTTTTAGTTTTACAACTAAGTTTAAATATTCAAAATATGGTGTTGAAATCGCTGCCTTAAAATCTTATCCTATGTCACTATATATAGATAATGATAGAGAATATATAAATAATGAAGTTATAAAATATATTAAAATGGCTAAGGACAATCTTATTAAAAAGCAAATTAAAAATACAAATCCAGCATAAATTAATGATTTTTAATGAAAATAAAAGACTAAAAATTCACTAATATTATAAAAACAAATAAGAAAATTAAAAGATTATGAAATAGTAAAATTCTATTTTATAGTCTTTTTTTAATAAAATATAAAAAAATTTATGTATAAATTAAATAAAATTAAATTTTCAAATTATAATGAAATGGGTATAAGGTGTTAAAAGGGTGGTGAGGGTATGATTTTAGGAATATTTATATTTTGGTTAGTTTTAACTTCATCGTTTGATTTAATAAGTATAATGTATGGTATTATATTTTGTACTTTTTCTTATTACATTTCAAAAACTATATTTAAGGATGAAGCCTATTTAGTATTTAATCTAAAAGGTGTAAAAATTCTTTTATTTATACCATATATAATTTTTAGAATGTATAAATCATCCTTTATATTGATGTACGATATATTAACTTCAAATATATCACCAAAAATATATCCTGTTGAAAGTAATTTAAAAGGGGATATAAAAAACTTGATAATGTCAAATTCTATTACTTTAACACCAGGAACGATAACCTTGTATTTAGGAGATAGTGATATATTGGTTCTTTCTTATAAAAAAATAGATAAACCTAGTGAAGAGATAAAAGGAAGAATGGAAGATATATTAGATTTATTTTAATTTTATTAAATGGGGTGATGGTTTTGAGTTTTTTAGAAAAAACTGTTTTATTTTTTATTATCATGTCAATTCTTTATAACAGTTTTAGAATAATTCTTATAGATAGAATTTGGGATAAGTTACTTTCTTTAAACATGATCAGTTCAAATATTTTAATGATAATAGTATTTTTTGCAGCAATAAAAAACACCCCTATGTATTTAGATGTGGCTTTTGCTTATAGTTTGGTAGGTTTTTTAGCATTAGCACTTATATCTAGTTTTATTTTAAAGGGGGGAAGGACAAAATGATTCAAAATATTGTGTATATAGCAGTTTGTGTTTATTTATTTGTTGGAATTATAAGTTTTGTAAAATACAACGATATTTATAAAAAACTATTTATATCATCTTTAATAGATACGATGGCTCTTATAACACTTTTGATAGGGCTTATGATTTCAAAAGGTTTTTCTATATTTTCATTAAAGCTTCTTTTAATCTTGGTTTTGACATTGATAACTGTTCCGATTGGTACACATATAATATCAAGATGTATATATTTCTCTGGAGAAAGGCTGGATGAATAATGGAGATAATATTAATAGTTTGTTTGCAGTTAATTCTTATATTTATGACCATAATGGTGATTTTTGAGAAGAATTTATTAAAAGCAATCATATATATGGCAATATATTCTTCTATAATATCTGTGATATATTATTTTTTAAAAGCTCCAGATGTTGCACTTGCTGAGATATCAATTGGTGGAGGAATATCAACACTTATATTTATTAAAGGTGTTGAAAAAAGCGATAAATTTATAATTAGGTGTAATGGTAATAAGAGTATAAAGCATATAAAAAAAATAGAAGAATTTTGTAATCATATGGGTTATAAAGTTCATTATGATTTTAATGACACATATAGTTATTATGATTTGGAGATAAGAAATTATAATGAAAAGCTTATTATATCAATAGATAAAAAGAATGTTTTATATGATAAATTAAATGTATATTTTAAAAATTATAAGAAAGTAAAGGTGATTACTCGTGAGTGAAAAAATAAGAGCGTTTATCATAGTTTTTTTTCTTATAATCATATTTTCTTTTTTAGTTGAATCTTATGATATTAAGGATATGAATTTTATAAGAGCAAAAGAAATTTATATTGAAAATTCTATAAGAGATACAAATTCATTAAATACAGTAACTTCTATTTATTTGGATTATAGATTATTTGATTCTGTATTTGAAGCCTTAGTTCTTTTAATAACAACATCCGCTGTGGCTTTTATAATAAGAGATTAAACTAATTTAAAAAGGTGTGATTGGATGACTTCAAAAATTATAAGATTGGTTTTAAAACTTTTGTTTCCCTTTATGGTTTTGTTTGGGATTTATTTAATTTGGGGTGGAAACAAAGCTCCAGGTGGTGGATTTCAAGGTGGTGCAATATTGGCAACTACATTTATATCATCATACTTATTCTTGGATTGGAGATATCTAGATAAATACAAAATAGAAAAATATGAAAAATTAATATATATAATAATAGTGATGATATTTATGTTTATGTGCTTTAGTGATGATTTTAGACCCGCCTTTATAATAATATTAAATATTTTAATTGCACTTAAAGTATCATTTGCATTTACAACTATTGTAGCAGATTTTTTGGAGGGTGATTAAGATGATTCTTAGTTTGAGTATAGTATTAGCTATCATAGCTCTTTATGGAATTGCAACAGATGAAAATATAATAAAATCCATTTTATTTTTGAATATAATACAAACATCTGTAATATTGATATTTTTGAGTATAAATTATAAAAGTCATATGATACCACCAATTTTCCCAGGAAATAAATTAAATATGGTTGATCCAACACCACAAGCTTTAATGATTACTGCAATAGTTGTAGGTCTTGCTATAACTTCACTTACTATTGCAATGAGTCATAAGATATTTCATATATATGGCAGTTTGAAATGGAAAGATATATTAAGGGAGGCCAAAGATGATTAATAATCTTCTTTTAATTTTTATACCAATAATAACTGCAATTATAATACTTTTAATTAAAGATAAAAAGGTAAATTATTTATTTTTTATAGCTCAAATGGCTTTATTTTATTTTGCATTAAAGATAATTCCATGTAGAGGTTATGTTATAAGTAATTATTCTAAGTACATAGGAATTGAATTAAAAGTATGTGATTTGGCTTATTATTTGATTTTCATAACCATATTTTTATTTACAATAGCTGTTTTATTTGAATATAAAAACAAATTTAAAGAAATTTATTTTGTTCATGTAATACTTTTGTTGGAAGGTTGTTTATTAGCATCATATCAGTTAAATGATTTCTTTTCTATATTTTTGCTTTTAGAGGTTGTAACAATATTATCAACAATATTAGTTATATATGAAAAGAATAAAGAAGCATTAAGAGATGGATTTTATTATATATTATTTAATTCGCTTGGTATGGTCTTTTATATAAGTGGAATAATAATTCTTTATCAAATATTTGGAACATTAAATATGGATATAATATCTTATAGAATGAGTGAAGCAAAGATGTCATCTCCTTATTATCTAAATGCATCATTTGTGCTTATAAGTTTATCAATATCTTTAAAAGCAGCATTTTTTCCGCTTTATAATTGGTTGCCAAGAGCGCATAGTAGTGCTCCAAAAGTGGTTTCAGCATTATTATCAGGTTTATTGATTAATATAGGACCATATTATTTTATGAAAATATATAATGTATATGATGAATATCAATATTTATATTTGTTTAAATATATGGGAGCACTTACTTTGATATTAGCTGGAGTTATGGCTTTTTCTCAAACTAAAATAAAAAGAGTTTTGGCATTTTCGACAATATCTCAGATGGGACTTATTATATATTTGTTTTCTACATTAGATTCTAAACAAGTATCACTTACAGTGGCACTTATAAATCATAGTTTGATAAAATTTTTATTATTTATATCTACATTATATGAATTGCCATTTTATTTTGGGCTTGTTATGTTAAGTGGGATACCTCTTTCTTCTATGTACGTAACAAAATCCATGGGTGGAATATCTTTGCAAAGTTATTTTTTTACTTTTTTAACTATGACCTATATTATAAAAGCATTTCAGATGCAAAGGAAAGATATAACGGATAGAAAAAAACTTTTAAAAATGAATAAGAAGATGTATAAAAAATTAAATCGATGTAAAGATGATAGCTTAAGGGCTAAGTTTAATAGTCAAAATATAGTTTTTTTTATATTAACAATGACTATATTGGGAGTGACTTTATATGAATATTTTAACTTAGAGTTAAAGATAAAATTATTTGATTTTTTGATATATCCAATTTTAATAGTTTTAGCTTTTTATGTTCAAAAATTTTCAAGACATAAGATTTTTAAATATTTAAAAAATGTAAATCCTAGTTTTAAAGATGCTATATTTATGTTATTGTTTTTTTTAAGTATGATGGTAATATCTATAAAACCTTGACATTAACATACGCTAGTAGTATATTAAAAATGAAAATAAAATAAATCGCTAGGGGGGCTTTAGCTGAGACACTTTATGTGAACCCTTTGAACCTGTCAGGTTAATACCTGCGTAGGGAAGCAAATTTTTTAATACAAAATTTACCTCCGAGCGATTAGACTTTTTAGGGAGGTTTTTTTTATGCCAGAATTAAATGCTAATTTCTTTGAAAGTTTTAAAGAATTTAAATTAATAACTATAGTTATTTTAGCTGTACTTGTATTAATAGCAATACTTGGTTCTTTAAAGAAAGAAGAAAATAAGTTTAACACAAGAATGATGGTTTATGGTGGGCTTTGTGTATCATTAGCCTTTGTACTTTCATATGTTAGAATTTTTCATTGGCCACAAGGTGGTAGTATTACACCTGCTAGTATGTTACCTTTGGTAATTTTTGCTTCAATATTTGGAGTTGTTCCTGGAATTATAGCTGGTATTGCATATGGATTTTTACAATTAATACAAGATCCTTATATTGTACATTGGGCACAAGTGCTTTTAGATTATCCATTAGCATTTGGTGCATTAGGTATTGCAGGTTTATTTAAGAAAAATTTAGCCATGGGAGCTTTTTTTGGTGGAGTATCAAGAATGTTTTTCCATTTCCTTTCTGGGGTTATATTCTTTGGACAATATGCACCAGAAGGAATGAGTCCTTATTTATATTCACTTATGGTAAATGGAATACTTATAGGTTCAGAAACTTTAATTTGTGTAGTGGTAGCTACAATACCACAGTTTAAAACTATGAGAAAGAAAGTATCAGCATAGATCAAAAATACAATATTAAACTACCCATAGATTTTATGGGTAGTTTTTTTTATACAATGAATATGAAATACCTTAATCTATTTTTTAAGCTTTATTGCAAGTTTAGAGCTTTTTTATAAGGGGTAAGTTTAGTAATAAGAATATTCATATATTAACTAGAGGATGTAGCTAAATTTTATGTACATATTTTATGTATGAAAAAACAGTTTAATATAAAAAATAGGAATATTGAAGTATATTTATAGAAGAAAAAAAAGTCGATAATTAAGATGGATATTGTTAAGAGGAAGTAAAAATAGTCTGGGGTTGGTGATCTAAATGGTTGAAAAGAAGAAAAATAAAGACATTAGAGTTGTTCCAATAAAAGAACTTGATAGTGGTATGATACTTATGGAAGATTTAATTGACAATAGTGGCGTTGTACTTCTAAAAAAAGGTTTTAAGATTTATGATATTGAAAAAGTTTTATCTTTTATAAAAAATCATGAGTTTGAAACAGATTCAATATTGGTTGAAATCTTAGAAAAGACAGCAGAAGACTATCAAGAGGAAGATATAAATAAGTTCAAAAAAGGTTTTTATACAGTAAAAAAAGAAATGATTGATGAAGTTAAAAAGATAATGTTCAAAGAGGAAATAAAAAAAGAAGAAATGGAAGAAATGATTGATGAAATATTACAATCAGCAGAAGGTAGACTTAATGTATTCCAATTACTTCAAAAGATAAGAGAAGAAAATGATGCGATATATTCACATTCATTTGATCTTATGTTAGTAAGTCATTCGATTGGAAAATGGATAGGATTTAATAAAGAGACATTAAAAGAACTTTCTTTATCAGCATTACTTTCAGATATAGGAAAAGTAAAAATTTCAAGAAAAATAATAGAAAAAATAGATAAGCTTACAAAAGAAGAAGAATTAGAACTTAAAAAGCATGTTGTACATTCATTTGATATGGTTAAAAATTATACATTTATGAATGATAGAATAAAAGAAGGTGTTTTATTCCACCATGAGAGATTTGACGGAACTGGTTATCCAAGAGGATTTGTTGGTACAAAAATACCTGTATTTGCAAGAATAATAGCTATTGCAGATATTTATACGGCACTTATTGAAGATAGGCCATATAGAAACAGAAAATCACCGTTGGAAGCGATAAAGATATTGGAATTAGATTATAAAGAGAAATTAGATATAGAATTCTTATATATCTTCATAAGAAAGATAGCAGATAGATATGTGGGTGCAAAAATTAAATTAAATGATGGAAGAAAAGCACAAATAGTATTTTTCCCAAGATTCCACATATATAGACCTGTTATAAAATTAGATAATGGAGATGTTTTAGATTTACTTAATGAAGAAAATAAATCGATAGAAATAGTTGATTTTATATAATAACAAAAAAGAACTATCTTAAAATACTAAAAAATATATTTTGAGATAGTTCTTTTTTGTTATAATTATTATAGTCAAAATTTGCTATAATTATTATAGTAAAAAAATAAAACTTATTTTACTTTTATTTCAATTTTAAAAAGTTACATACAACTATTTTCAAAGTTTAAAAAAATTATTTAAAAAAGGAATATATAAGAAAAAATTATGGTTTTTTATTTCTTTATAAAGAAATAAAATCAAAATATAAAAAATTTTTAATAAAAATTTATAACGAATGTTGATTATAGTTTTTTTATTTGATATTATTAATTCGTGTAACTAAAAATAGATAGAAAGTTTTGAAGTTTTTTTATTAAAGGAATTAAATAAAGAGGAATGATATAAAAAGGAGGAGTGTTAAAATGGTAGTAAAAAAATCAATTAGATTTAAGTTTAATTTGTTAATATTATCAGTATGTCTATTTATAATTATTGGTATGGTACTTTTGTCGCTTAATTTTATTAAAAAATCAGTGACAACACAGATGAAAAATGACGGAATTGTAATGGCAAGTATTATAGAGGAATATATAGAGGATATAGACATAACTAAAGAAGGTGGAATTGAAGTAACAAATGAAGTAATTAAAGAGATGATGTTTGATTTTAATCAAGAGTTAAAATACATATCTGTTGAAAATAAAAATATGGAAATTATAGCGCATAATGAAAAACAAAAAATTGGTAGAGTAGAGACTGATGGAAGGTTTAAAGATGTAATAAAAAAAGAAGAACCTTTAGCTTTTGAATTTGAGAGAAAAGATGAAAATGGAAACGGAAGCGGTCAGTGGGTATATAATGTTAGTGTACCACTTCATGATGTTAATAATGAAAAAGTTATAGGTATTGTCGATGTTGGAATTAGTTTAGATGATATGTATCTAAAAATTAGAGAGTCGATGATCAATGTATTATTATTTGCTGTTATTGTATTAATTATAGCTGTAGGTATAGGTGTATTTTCTTCACATTTAGTTACTAAAAATTTAAATGAGCTTATGAATAAATCAAAGTCTTTAGGTGAAGGTGATTTAACTATAGAATTTAATGTAAAGAGTAAGGATGAATTTGGAGAGTTAGCACATATTCAAAATAGAACAGTACAAAGATTAGAGCGTTTGATATCTAGTGTAAAACAATCAATATTTTCAATAAGTGAAATGTCAAATACATTAAATGCTTCAAGTGAAGAGGTTTCTGCATCAATGGAAGAAATTGCAGGGTCTTCTGATAGCGTGTTAAATAGTGTATCAAATCAAAATACTAGTATAGTAAAATTACATGAGAATATAGATGATTTAAAAGATACATTAGAGATGATATATAAAGAAGGTAAGGATTTATTAAAAAGTAGTAATCTAATAGAAAATCATGCGATTAAAGGTTCGAATGAGACGAATTTGTTAATAGAAGAAGTTAATGAAGTTCAATTATCATTTAAATATGTAAATGATAAAATCAAAGAATTATCTTCAAGTGTTGAAGAAATAACAGAAATAACAAATGTTATAAACTCAGTTGCTGGTCAAACTAATTTACTTGCACTTAATGCATCTATAGAAGCTGCAAGAGCTGGTGAAGCTGGAAGAGGATTTTCTGTTGTTGCAGAAGAAATAAGAACTTTAGCTGAGCAGGTTTTATTATCTTCAGAAAATATAAATAATATAGTAGGCAAAATAAGTTCTCAAACAAAAGATGTCTTTGAAACTTCAGATAATGCATATACTAAGATAAAAGATGAAACAGTATCAATAGAAAGCTCTGTAGAGACGTTCAAAGGAATATTAGAAGAAGTTACGAATTTAACACCAAAGGTTGAAACAGTATACAAAAGTATCAAAAAATCCCTTGATATAAAAGATACGGTACTTTTAGAAATTGATGAGATTAGTAATTCTGCTAATGTTGTTACAGAATCAGTTCAAGATATAACAGCATCAATAGAAGAACAAACATCAATGACTGAAGAATTGAGTGCATCAATAGAAGAACTTTCTGCAATGCAAGAGGAATTAACAAGAGAAAGTAATCAATTTAAAACAAGAGATTAAGATTTATTTTAAATTGATTAACTATATTAAAAAAATAAGTATTTGATATTTTATAAATATTAAAATATTATACAATTAAAATAAAAAGATTAGGATTTTTTATCCTAATCTTTTTTTTATATTAGTTTTTGAAATATCTGTTTAAAAGTCCTTCAAAAGCACAACCATGTCTAGCTTCATCTTTACACATTTCATGTACAGTATCATGTATAGCATCTAAGTTTAATTTCTTAGCTTTAGTTGCTAAATCTTTTTTACCCATACAAGCTCCGTGTTCAGCATCTACTCTCATTTGTAAGTTCTTTTGAGTAGAATCAGTAACAACTTCACCTAATAATTCAGCGAATTTAGCAGCATGTTCAGCTTCTTCAAATGCTATTCTCTTATAAGCTTCAGCTATTTCTGGGAAACCTTCTCTATCAGCTTGACGACTCATTGCTAAGTACATTCCAACTTCTGTACATTCTCCTAAGAAGTTTTGTCTAAGACCTTCTATTATTTCTGGATCTACATCTTTAGCTACTCCGATAAAGTGTTGGTCAGCCCATGCTTTTTTGCTATCATCTTGAACGATGAATTTATCAGCTGGTGCTTGACATTGTGGACATTTTTCTGGAGCTTCATTTCCCTCGTGAGTATAACCGCATATAGTACATATGAATTTTTTCATTATAAAAACCCTCCTGATATTATTAAAAATTTAAATATTATTTTACTAACTAACAATGATTATCATTGTTATTATATTGTATTCGTTTTTTATTTGTAATGATTACAATATTAATTATATATATGATTTAGAATTTTGTCAATAAAAAATTAAAAAAAATTTTTATCATTATAAAATAGGGTATAAAACCAATTGAACTATATTTAGATTGAATAACGTGAAATAATTTTTATTTATATAAATAAGGAGGGGTTTTTGTGGGGTTTAGTGATATAAAATCAGAACCAAAACTTAGAGATTTTAAAGAAATAATGAATTTTAGACGTTCAGTGAATTTTTTTGATAGAAGCAAATATTTAGATCAAAAACTATTAGAAGATATTATCAATATGGCAACTTATTGTCCTTCTTGTTTCAATCTACAACCTTGGGAGCTTATTGTTGTAAAGACTAAGGATTCCAAAGAAAAATTATATGAAGCTTGCAAACAAGATAAAATATTAGATGCACCAATTATAATAGCTGTAATAGGTGAAAAATATGGTTATAGAAGAGATAATCCTATTTGGGATGAAAAAATAAGACTTAATAAATTAGATGAAGATTCAGCAGAAAGAACTATAGGCTATTGTGAAAATAGATTATTTACAACAGAAGAAAAAAGAGCAGCTTTTGCAGCTAGAAATTCTTCATTGTTTGCAATGTCTATAATGTATAGTGCTAAATATTATGGGGTAGATTCTCATCCAATGATAGGTTTTGAAGAAGATAAAGTAAAAGAAATATTTAATATCGATGAAAATAAAATAGTTACGATGCTTATTGCTTTAGGATATAGAGATGAAACTAAAGAATTAAATGAAAGAGAACTTAGATATAATTATGATGAAATAACTACAGAGTTTTAATAAATATTAATTGGAATTAAAGATAAAAAAGATGAGATTAGATATTTAAAAATCAAATATCTAATCTCATCTTTTTTGTTTTCTTCTTAAAAAAACATATAAAAACTATCAAAATTTCATCACATTTAAAATTTACAATATTATTAAGATAAAAATTTGGAGGTATTACTATGAATAAAAAAATTATTTTAATAATAAGCATAATGATAGTTTCTTTATTTGCTTTTACAAAGCTATATTTTACAAATGCAAAAGCTGAAAGTGAAAATACAAATAATACATTTGAAAAAGAATTTAAAGTCACAAAACAAAATATAGAAAAATCATTTGAAACAACAGGTGTGATAAATTTAAATACTTATGATATTTCATTTGAAACGCAAGGAATATTAGAGCGTTTAAATATTGAAGCTGGTCAAATTGTACAAAAAGGAGATATACTTGGATCTTTAGAATCCAAAGATATTTCAAATAATTATAATACGGCGTTAAATTCATTAGAAGAAGCAAAACTTAATTTACAAAAGACTAAGGAAGAAAGACAAAGAAATCTTATATCATTAGAAAATAATCTTATAAATTCAAAAAATGATTTAGATACTAAAAAAGAATCATATGAAAATGCAGTAGAAACAAAAGAGTTATATTCACAAAATGAAATAGATGAATTAAAAGAAAAATATGAAGAAGCAAAGAGAGATTATGATTTAAAAAAGAAGGAATATGATTTTGAAATCAGTTCTTCTATTGATTCAAAATTAGATAATTTATCAATAGAAAAAGCAAAGGATAAAGTGGAGGAAGCAAAGGAAAATCTTGATAATGTTAATCTCAAGTCGCCAATAGCAGGTAAGATAGTTAATATAAATAAAAAAGAAGGCGAAAAAATATTAGAGGAGAATACTTTTGTACAAATTGCATCTGATATGGAAATAACAACAGATATAACAGAACTTGATATATCTAAGGTTGAAATAGGTATGGAAGTTGAAATTACTTTTGATGCAATATTAAATCAAAAATATAAAGGAAAAGTAAAATCTATTTCAGAGCTAGGGGAACAATCAAATTCTGGAATAACTAATTATGAAGTTATAATAGAAATTTTAGGAGATACTAATCAACTTAAGGATTCTATGAATTGCAGTATCAAATTTTTATTAGAAAAAAAAGAAAATGTACTTACTGTTCCTAAAAAAGCAGTGAGTTATTCAAGGGATAATAATTCTATGATTGTAACTATTGTTGATGATGAAGGTAAAAAAAGTATAAAAGAAGTGGAAGTTGGAATATCAAATGAATATCAAACAGAGATTGTAAGTGGTTTGAATGAGGGGGAAAAAGTTTTGGTTAGCGTTAATCTAAATTCAACTAACGAAAATAGAAAAAGTACCATGATGATTCCTATGGGCGGTGGAAATAAGAGAAAATAGGGAGGCAAATTATGAGAATAAGCGAATTATTTAAAAATGTAATGATAAATATCTTAGAAAATAAATTTCGAAGTATTCTTACCACTTTAGGAATAATAGCCGGTTGTGCAACGATAATACTTGTATTTGGAATAGGAGAACAATCTAAAAAAGAAGTTGAAGATAGATTTGCATTTATAAATGCAAAAACATTGACTATTTCAGTAGATAGAGATTCTAATGAAAGTTTTTCAAAAGAAGATAAGAGCTATTTAGATGAATATAGTGAGTATAAAGAAAAAGTTGAACTTGTTTTATCTTCTACAAAACAAATTTCATATATGAATGATGGATTATCTCAAAGTGTGAAAGGAGTTAATAATCCCTATTTTGAAATATCTAATTTGGTATTGGAAAGTGGTCGGTTTTTTGAAAAAGATGATGAAGATTCAAATAAAAAAGTTGCAATAATTGGGTCTGACGTAAAGGATGAACTATTTGAAGGCATAGACCCAATTTCTAAGATAATAACGATAGATGGAATCAAATTTGAGATTATAGGAGTCTTAGAAAGTAGAGGTTCTAGATTAGATGATCCAGTTGTATATTTGCCTTACGAAGTCGCAAAATCATATGTTATAGGTAAAAATAATTCACCTGAACTTTTGGTAGGTGCAAAATCAATAAATGATATGGATAAATTAAAAAATGAAATACTTGGTTTATTAAAAATAAGATATGATAAAGAATTTTATAATATTAGAGATTTAGGAAGTATTGTTGAAACAGCTAAAGAATCAGCATCTGCAATGTCTTTGCTTTTAGCTTCAATAGGAGCTATAGTTCTTATTGTTGGAGGAATTGGGATAATGAATGTATTATTTGTTTCTGTAAAGGAAAGAACAAAAGAAATAGGTACATTAAAGGCTTTGGGAACAACAAAGAAAGATATATTATTACAATTTTTGATAGAATCGATAATAATAAGTTTGATTGGAGGAATTTTAGGAGTTGTATTGTCATTTGTATTAGTTCCTACATTTGAAATGTTTGAAATGAAAATGATAATAACATATAAGGCTTATGTAATAGCACTATTATTTGCTGTATTAACAGGAAGTATATTTGGCTATTATCCAGCATATAAAGCTTCTAATTTACCGATTATAGATGCTCTTAGATATGAATAGAGGTGTTAATATGAATGTTTTAATAGAATTAAAAAAAATAAATAAAGAATACAAAATGGGTCATAATGTATTAAGGGTATTAAATGATGTTGATTTAAAAATTTATGAAGGTGAATTTGTTGCTATTTTAGGGCCTTCTGGTAGTGGAAAATCAACTTTGATGAATATATTAGGATGTATTGATAAACCTACATCAGGTGAATATATTTTTAATAATGAAGATATAACCTATTTGGATGAATTTAAATTATCTAAATTTAGAAATGAAACAATTGGTTTTATATTTCAAAAATTTAATCTGTTACCAAAGTACTCGACTCTAGAAAATGTTCAAATACCATTACTTATAAGAGGGCAAAGTAGAAAGGAATCAAAAGGAAGAGCTCTTAAACAATTAGATCAGGTAGGACTTAAAGATAGAGTTAAGCATAAACCAATTGAACTTTCTGGTGGACAACAGCAAAGAGTTGCTGTTGCAAGAGCTTTAGTTACGCATCCCAAACTTTTATTAGCAGATGAACCGACTGGTAATTTGGATTCTAAATCTGAAGAGGATATAATAAATTTGTTTAAAAAATTAAATCAAAATGGTCATACCATAATAATGATAACTCATTCAAAAGAAGTGGCATCTGTTGCAAAACGAGTAATAACTATAAAAGATGGGTGTATAATTTAGAATATGATTTGAATTATTTGTTGCTAAAATTTTATAAAATAGTATAAATAAAAAAATAAAAGAAATATAAAAAAAGGAACTAATACAGATAAATTTATCTGTATTAGTTTTTTATTTATTTATGAATAACAGTTGTTATATTCGAATAATAGTCCTTAAAGATTATATAAAATTAAAAAAAAGCTTGATAAAATATACAGATGTACTTACATTTGAAAAAACAAAAAAACAAAATTAAAATAAAAAAATAAAAGAAATTTAAGGGAGGAATATAATGTCTATTAAAAAAAAGCTTTTAGTCATTATTATGTCTTTGGTAGCTATACTTTTTATAGTTGTTACAACTGTAGGTATTAATCTTACAAAAAACATAATATCTAAAAATGAGGAAGAAAAATATTTATTCTTGGGAAATTCGATTTACAAATCCATTGATGAGGAATTAGAAAAAGCAAAAATTGGTGTTCTTAGTATAGCTAATAATAAAAATATAGCTAAATTGTTTTATGAAAGGGACAAAGAAAGCCTTATATACGAAACAAATGATATTTACAATTCATTAAAATCAGATATATCACAATTCCAATTTCATCTAAAGGATTCAACTTCATTCTTAAGACTTCATAATTTAAATAAATCTGGTGATTCACTTAAAGCTTTTAGAAATACAGTAAATAAAGCAAATGAAAAAAAGACAATTGTAATGGGTATTGAAGAAGGTAGAGCAGGCTTTGGACTTAGAGCAGTTGCACCTGTTTATTATGAGGCAAAACATATTGGTAGCGTTGAGTATGGTCTTAATTTTTCAACTAATTTTTTAAGATCTTTAAAAGAACAATTTGGTGGAGAGTATTTTTTATATAAAAATGATGATAGTCTTTTAGCATCAACAAGTGAAGAAAAAGACATAGATTTAGATAGTAATTATATAAAAAAGATTACTGATTCAGATATTCAAACTTATATAAATCCACATTCAAACAATGCCTTAATTTATATTCCTTTTAAAGATTTTTCGGGAGAACAAAAAGGCTATATAGAAGTATTGATGGATAGAAGTTCTAATGTTAAAAATCTGCACAATTTAGGAAATACGATGATAATATTATTTTTGATATCATTTATAGTGCTTGCACTTTCTATTTTATATATAATCAAAATATCATTTAAAGATTTTGATAAATTAATAGAATCTGCTAAAAAAATAGCTAGTGGAGACCTTACAAAAAAATCAAATATAAAAACTAAAGATGAAATAGGTGAGTTATCTTATAGTTTTGATATTATGGTTGATAATCTTAGAAATCTAGCATGTAAGATAAAAGAATTATCTTCTAGTATAAGTAATTCTTCTAATATGATAAGTGATACATCTAGTGAAATTGGAAAGGCTAGTATGCATGTGAGTTCAAGTATTTCTGATATATCAGAAGGATCAAGACATCAAAGTGAAGAAGCGGCAAATAGTCTAAATGAAACCAATGTACTTGCACAAAAGATTGATCAAGTAAGTCAAAAGGCAAAAGAAAATGTAAAAAGCACTACATTAGCAGAAGATAAAATACATGAAGGGCTTAATAGTTTAGAGAAATTAAAACAAAGCATGAAAAATAATAATAATTGTATAAAAAATGTTGATGATTCAATACTTTTATTGAGTGATAAGTCAATATTTATACAAGATATAGTAAAATCAATAAATGATATAGCAAGAAGTACTAATTTGCTTGCACTTAATGCGGCTATCGAGGCTGCAAGAGCAGGGGAAGCAGGCAAGGGATTTGCAGTTGTAGCTGAAGAAGTTCGTAATTTAGCAGAGCAAAGTTCAAAATCTACAGTTGAAATACAAAATATAATAGAAGATATAGTTGATGTTATATCAAATAGCAAAAATCAAATAACAAAAGTAAATGAAACCGTAAAGATATCAAATAAATCATTAGATAGCACTCAATTAGTATTTAATGATATAAATGAATCTTTATCAAATGTAAAAAGCAATGCAAGCGAATCATATAATCTGATAGAGCTTGTAAATGAATCAAAATCAAATGTATTAGAAAGTATAAAAAACATAAGTGATGTGTCAAAAGAAAATGCAAGGTCAACTCAAGAAATAAGTGCATTTTCAGAAGAACAAACAGCTTCACTTGAGGAAGTTGTAGCGTCTATAGAGGAACTTAGTACTATGGCACTTGAACTAGATAATTTAACATCTACTTTTAAAATATAAGAAGTTTATAAACTTATTGATAAGGGACTGTTCTAAAAAATAACTACTATATATTTTGTGTATAAAATTAAAACACAGTATATTATTAGTTGGTTTTTATGGACAGTCCCTTTATATAAATAATAATTTTTTATAAAATAAATTATTCATTTATTTGGAATTTTGTTTTATAATAAAATTTCAGCATATTTTTTGTATTAAAAATAAGAGAGATTTTATTAAATATAAACTCAAGCTATATATATTGCTATTTATACTTTTCTTTAAAGGTCGATAAATAAATTGGAAAGTTTTTAAATTTGAAAAAAAGTTATTTTGGATAGATAAATGGATATAAAAATCTTAAAGGATATATTAAATAAAACAAATGAAAGGTTGGCTTTTTATGTTTGGTAAAAAAAACCATAAAAAACAAATAGAATTTATAGAATTAAAAAAAGATATATATGCTTGTCTTACGATAGAAAGTGGTATTGGTTGGTCAAATTCAGGTTTTATAAATAAAAAAAAATCGGTACTAGTAGATACTATGTATGACGTGCAACTTGCAAATGAACTTAAAGATTTTGTGAATTCAAAAACATCTAATTTAGATTATGTTATAAATACACATTATAATGGAGATGTTATGTGGGGAAATCAAGTTTTTGAAGATAATATAATAATAGGACATGAAAGTATTTTAGAAGATTATAAATTAGAAAATCCTATATATTTTAATAAATTAAAAGAAACAGCTAAGAATAATCCTAAAGAGTTAAACAGACAAGAATTATTTTTAGCACAAAATCTTGAACCTTTTGATTTTAGTAATATAAAAATAGTGTTACCAAATATAACATTTAAAAAGAGAATGACTATGGATTTAGAAGATTTAAAATGTGAAATCATACATGTAGGCCCAGCACATACTAGAGGAGATAGTTTGGTTTGGCTACCTGATGAAAAGATTTTATTTGCAGGAGATATTGTATTTAATAAATATACTCCAATATTTTGGGTTGGTCGTTCGGTTAATAATTGGATAGAGAAACTTGATTTTATAGTAAATAAATTAAAACCAGAAATAGTAGTTCCAGGTCATGGCCCTATATGTAAGATAAAAGAAGTATTGGATTTAAGAGATTATTTAACATATACACTTAGTGAAACCTTAACTCTTTATAATAATGGTATGAAAGATCCATTAGAGATTTGTAAAAATATAAATATAAGAGATTATTTAGACTGGGTTCAACCTGAAAGAATCTATATAAATGTATATAGTATGATAAAGGAATTAGAAAAAGTAAAAACTCCTTTTGATTTTAAAGAAATTTCTAGAGGTGTAGATCTTATGAGGGCTTATTTTGATGAAAAATATAATAGATAAATATAATCTTAATAAGCTAAAAAAAATAAATAAAAAACAAAAAAAAGAAAATATAGAACAAATAATGGCTATTACAATTACTACTGTTTTTATGGGACAGGTTTATATAAACCCATTTTCTCTTTGGTTTAGATTTTCTTTAGCTGTAGTAATATTATCTTTTTTGTTCATATATTTTGAGAAAATATCTATTATAAAAACCAGTTTTATAATAGCTTTTTTCATGTTTATTTTCAGAGCTCTTATAACAGCTTTAGCACAAGATTTAAATTTAAAGCAGGCTCTTTTTTATTATATGCCTGTTATTATATTTTATATAAGTTATGGATTTTTATTTAAATTTTTTAAAATAAGACAAAAGATTAATAAACCTATATCTTTTATATTATCTTTATGGATTAGCGATAGTTTGGGAAATATATTAGAAGGAATATTTAGAAGAATTAATCTATACTATGAAGTTAAAAATTTTGATAAAGCAATAATGACTATAATAGTAATTGGATTCATAAGAGCTATTTTGACTTATTTGATTTACAATATATTTATAAATCAAAAGAAAAAATATGATGAAAAAAAAGAATATAGTAAATATAAAGAAATTTTATTTTTTACATCAAAATTAAAAAGTGAATTATTTTTTCTAAAAAAATCAAAGGCTGATATAGAAGATACAATGAAAAAAACCTATGATCTATATTCTAAATTGGAAGATGATAAATTGAGCAAAGAAGCACTTTATATATCTAGAAATATTCATGAAATAAAAAAAGATTATAAGCGTGTTTGTTCTGCCATGGAAGATATTCTTTCAAAAAAAATATCTTTAAAAAAAATGAGTCTTGATGAAATTATTGATATAATAGAAGAAAATATGGTCAAGCATATTTCAAATATCAATAAAAATATTAAATTAAAAATTACAAATCAAGCAGATATTATAATTGATGAGATTTATCCAATAATAACGATATTAAATAATTTGATTATAAATTCTATAGAAGCAATAGAAATAAATGGATATGTAAAGATTAATTCATATATAGAAGATGATAAATTGATAATAGATGTGATTGACAATGGTATTGGATTTTTTAAAGAAGATGAAGATTTATTATTTGAAGTTGGATATTCAACTAAATTTGATGAATTCACAGGCAAGATGTCTACAGGGCTTGGACTTAGTCATTGTAAATACATGCTGGATAATTATTTTAAAGGAGATTTAATTCCATTTAGAAAAGATGATAAAACTTATTTTAGACTAAAAATATATTTAGATAAATTAAATAATACTAAAGAAAAAAATGGTGATATTGATGTATAGATACTATATTGTAGATGATGATAGGGCTATTCAAAGGATTTTAAAAAATATAATAACAAAAGACAATTTAGGTGAAGTTGTTGGTATGAATATGGATGGGCTGGATGCTCTTTTAGAAATAGAAAACTTAAAGCCAGATATAGTTTTAATAGATTTATTATTGCCATCTATGGATGGAATAAAAATAGTTAAGGAACTAAAAAAGAAAAATATAAATTCACATTTTATAATGATTTCTGAAGTATCATCAAAAGATATGATAAGCAAGGGTTATCAAAGTGGAATAGAATATTTTATAAATAAGCCTATAAATATAATAGAAGTAAAATCAATATTAAATAAGGTTGAAGAAAAGATAAAAATGAATGATCTTATAAATTCATTTAAAGATGTAATAAAGAAAATGGATTATTTATCATCACCTAAGGATAATGAGATAAATGAAATAAATAAAGATAAATTAAAAAATATATTTTTAAATCTAGGAATTTTATCAGATAAAGGTTCAAATGATTTAATTAAATTGATTGAATATGTATATGAAAATGAAAATAATTTAATTGATTATAATATGAATGATTTATATGATTACTTGGTAAGAATGTATGAGAAAAATAATATAATAATAAAAAGATCAACTATCGAGCAAAGAATAAGAAGAACTGTTTTTAAGGCTCTTAAAAATATATCAAGTATTGGAATTGATGATTATAGCAATGAAGTTTTTACTCGTTATGCATATAAATTATTTGAATTTGAGGAAGTAAGAAAAAACATGGATTACATATTAAAGAAAAGCAAAGTAAAAGGAAAAGTGAATGTAAAAACCTTTATAAAAGGAATTGTAATAGAGCTTAATTATTGATTAAGCTCTATTTAATTTTAAATAAAATGAAATAAAAACAGTCAGACATTCATATTATTACATGTTAAAAAAACAATTAGAGTCTTTCTTACTTAAAAGAAAGAATGGGTTATATCTACATTATAACTGTAAAATTAAAAAAGTATAGTCATTTAAGGAAAATTTAAGGTTATTTTAAGATTGTTTTATGGTTTTTTTTTATTTAAATAGACAAATTTAAATATTCAAAAAGATTTATACTAATTATTTGTTTGCGAAATAAAAGATAAAAATTTGATATATTAAAAAATTTTTATAAGTCTTATTTTGTATGTAAAAGTATTAAATTGTAGGGAAAAAGTTATCATAAAAATAGAAATTTATTATATTTAATTGTGTTAATTTTCAGTTAATGAATAGGAGGAAATTATGAAATTAAAATTAACAACAAAGATTTTTATTGGACTTTTTTTGGGTGTTGTAGTTGGTCTTATGTTGCAATCAAATTCATCTATTGCAATGACTTATATAAAGCCTTTTGGGGACTTATTTATTAATCTTATAAAAATGCTTATAGTTCCGCTTGTATTATCATCACTTATAGTTGGAGCATCAAGTATAGGAGATATAAAGACTTTAGGTAAAATCGGAGGAAAAACACTTCTTTATTATCTTTTTACAACTGCATTTGCAGTATCAATTGGTTTACTTTTAGGTAAATTATTTAATGCAGGTGTTGGTATTAGTATGCCAGTAGAAGTTGTAGCACAAGAAGCAAAAGAAGCACCATCTTTAATATCCACGCTTTTAAATGTAGTACCAAAAAACCCTATAAAAGCATTAGTTGAAGGTAATATGCTTCAAATAATAACTTTTGCATTATTCTTAGGAATCGGTGCAACTTCATTAGAAGAATCTAAGAGCAAAGCATTTATTAGTTTTTTTGATAGTTTAGCAAATATTATGTATCAAATAACAGGTTTTATTATGAGTTTAGCACCTTTTGGTGTATTTGCACTTATAACTCCAGTTGTTGCAAGTAACGGAATAGATATATTATTACCACTTATAAAAGTTATAGGAGCAGTTTATATAGGTTGTGTTATTCAAATTGTGATTGTTTATGGGTTTACAATAAAGGCATTTTCAAAGATGTCACCATTTACATTCCTTAAAGGAATAAGTGAAGCTATGGCAACTGGATTTAGTACTTCTTCAAGTTCGGGAACTTTACCTGTAAGTATTAAATGTGTTACTAAAAATTTAGGTGTTTCAGATAAGATTGCAAGTTTTGTACTTCCACTTGGAGCAACTATAAATATGGGTGGAACAGCTTTATATCAAGGTGTTTGTGCTTTGTTTATAGCTCAAGTATATGGAGTTGATCTTACTTTTTCACAAATGGGAACAATAATAATTACAGCAACTCTAGGTGCTATTGGAACAGCAGGTGTTCCTGGTGGTGGACTTATAATGCTTTCTATAGTGTTATCATCAGTAGGACTTCCACTTGAAGGACTGACTTTGATTGCTGGGATAGATAGAATATTAGATATGGCAAGAACAGTTGTTAATATAACAGGAGATATGGCAGCGTCAGTGGTTGTTGCAAAAAGTGAAAATGAATTAAAAAAAGTCGCTTAATATATTAGAATCAAAAAAAATTAAAATGATTAATATATTTTATATTTTTTAATAAAATATACTTTAGTATTCTAAATAAAATAAATACAAATAAAAAGCACTTTTAAGATGATTATGAATTTATTATTCAAAATTATTTTATTAGTGCTTTTTATGATTTTTCATAAATTCAAAATTGAAAAGTATTAGATTTAATACATTTGTAATAATAATTTAAGAGTTTATAAGTAACGAATATGGTAAAATATACGTATTGACTATTGTGAGGAATTAAAATAAAATACATAATTAAAAAATTTATTAGGTTTTTTTAATTATGTGAGAGTTTGTTGCTAGATTTATAAGTCTTACTAAATACGAATTTAATATAGGGGGCAAAAATGTTAAAAAAAATATTAGGATTAGTTATTATATTTACAATTCTAATGACAAATAATTCTTTTTCATATGAAAATTATTTAGAAACTATAGAGGAATCAAAAAATAGAGGAATAATAAATATAGTAGATGATGATTTTGAGTATTTATATATTAAAACTAAAGATGCTTATGTAAAATTAGATAAATCTTTTAGAAAACGTTATGAAAAGATAGATGATAAAAATAAAATAAGGGCTTTAAAAGAAAAGGAAAAATTAAAATTTATATCTAATAAATTTAAAGTTAGTTATTCACTTGATAATGGAAAATTAAGATACTTAGATAAAGAAATAGATGTAAATGAGATATTAAATCAAAGCATGGCATATTATAAAGATATAAAAGGATATTCTTATGGAAATGATGTAAATATAATTGAATTTGATAGAATTAAATTAATATCTTTTTTTATGAATAAGAATGGTTGGGATAGATACAATGGTTCTAATAAAAATGGATATTATTATTATTTTGATTTTGATAATAAATTAAAAAAATTAAATATAAATTCACAAATAGAAATAAAAGCACTATTAAAAGATAATAATCATAGGGTGTATTTGCTTTCTAATGATAATATTTTTATATATGACTATAAAAATGATATATTGGAGAGTTTGCTTGATTTTACAGATAAAAAATATAATTTAGAATTAACAGATCATAGTTTGGATTTAAATAAAAATATTCAAGATTATAAATTTAAATATTTAGGATTTAAAGCTAATGATATCTATTATTTTTTGAATAATAATATTTTTAAATTTGATACTTTAAGCAGAGAATTAACCAAATTAGAAGTATTTTATGATATAGATTTGGATGAATTATATAATGATTCAAATGAGGAGATTTATATAACTGAAGATAATATTTATTTTATAAAGAATGAATTAGAAGGAATTTATGATGTTCAAAATGGTATATTTAGATATTTCAATTCAAATAGATTGAATAAAGAAATAGATAGAAATAAGGTTATAGGAAAGTTTAGACTGGATAATACTATTAAATATTGCTATGAATGCGAAGGTAAAAAATATTATATAAATACATATAAAATAGATAGTATAAATAATAAAAGATTTATAATAGCCGAAAATCTTGTTGATTTAGGTTATGAAATGATTTGGGATGAATTAAATAATATAACGATGTTTGAAGAAGCAAAGGAAGGTAATTATATACTTAAAAGTCCAAAGCTTCTTAAAAAATCAGGCAATGTATATGAGAGTGATATTGATATAATAATGAAAAGCTATAATTATAGAATATTAAAAGCATATAATATAGGTGGTTATAGTTTGATTGATATTGATGATATTTTTGGTCTTCAAAAAGATTCTAAAAATAAAAATTATATAAAAGGTAGAGTTTATTTACCTAATAATGAGATTGCAAAAGAAAATATGAGTGGAAATGTAGTTATATTTGATATGGATTGTAGGCAAGTACTTGGTAATGAACTTAAAGCTCCATTTACAATAAAGAAAGGGCAAAACTTTGCTGATTATAGCTTAAAATATAAGGATGAAGATTTTAGATTTGGATATATGTTTGGTACAGCTTATGAACTTGATGATAATAAAAATTATATAAACAATCTTTTATTAAAAAATGATGGTTCTTATGTTTATGATACAAATAATATTTGGAATGTTAAGTACAAATTAGACAATCTAAATCCTAATATAGAGCTTATACAAAAGAAAGAAATTAAAGGTAGAGTTGACTTATCTAAACTTGGAGATTGTAGTGAATTTGGGGTAAAAATCATTGTTAGACAAGAAAATAATAACGAAAATAGATATAAACAAGAATTATACACAGAGTATGTATATGAAATGCAGTCGAAAAATATATTAGATTTTGATATTAATATTCCTAGTTTTGATGAATATTCAGTTGAATTAAGGATAACTGAAAATGGATTTTATAGATCAGATTCAGGAACAGTTTCTGGTGGAGGAGCTCCTGCTGATTTTGTTCATGGGTATATAACTAATGATAAAGAGTTAAATCCAAATAAACGATTCAAAAAAATATTTAAAAATAATGATGAATTTTTAGAGATTTTTGTTAAATAAGATTTTTTATATTTAATAAAAAAATAAAAATAGCTCTTAATATAAAAATATTAAGAGCTAAAAATTTCTAATTTGAGTTTTACTTTATAAATAATATTAGTCTATTTACTATATTATAGTTAAAATTTCATCTAATTCTTTTTTCTTTGGACTCTTAGCTTCTCCTTCTAATCTTCCTACTGGGATAGTTGCAGCTAAGAAATATCCATCTTTATTGAAATCTACTGCTTTTGCGATTTCTTTTCCGGCATAGTTTTGACTAGTCATCCAACAAGTTCCATAATCCATAGCTGTTGCAGCTGTTATTAAATTTTCTATTGCTGAACCGATACTTTGAATAGCTGGATTAGCTCTTTTTAATAATTCAATATCTTCATTACTAGCATTTATATTTTCAAGTACATCAAGTCCTGTAGGGATGTAAGAATCCTCTGTAAATACCAATATAACACAAGGAGCATTCTTAAAGAATGTAGAGAATCTTAAGAATTTAGTAAAATTAGTTTTCATTTTTTCATCAGTTATATTTTCTGCTAAAGATGCATTCTTATCTTCAACTGCTTTAGCAATCTTATCTATCATATCTTTTTGAGTAACAGCTACAAAATGCCAATTTTGAACATTCTTAGCTGAAGGAGCAACTGATGCAGCCTTAATCATTTCTTTTATATCACAAGTAGGAACAGCATCTTCCTTAAATTTTCTAACACTTTGTCTATTAAATAAAAAATCTAAATTCATTTAAAAAACCTCCTAAAATAGTTTGATACAAAACTAATTATATTCCTAGTTTAGTTTTATGTCAAACTTTTTTTACTAAATTGATTTAAAAATATTTCAAGCTTATAATTAAATTATTACAAAAAAGATTAGAAGCATTAATATGACGAATATATTAAAAGAAAAGAAGGAGGTTTTATGCAAAATTTTAAAGAAGAGTATTTGTCTCGTGTAAATTTAGTTATGGATTATATAGAAAATAATTTGCAAAAGGATTTAACAATAGAAGAACTTTCAGACATTGCATGTTTTTCGAGATATCATTTTTCAAGAATATTTAAGTCTATAACTGGAGAAGGAATCTATCAATATATAAAAAGAATTAGACTTCAAAGAGCAATTCATTTAATTAGAGTCAATAAAAACAAGTCTATAACAGATATTGCAATGGATGTTGGTTTTAATTTGAGTTCTAATTTTTCATATGCTTTTAAGAAATATTATGGGTTAAGTCCATCTCAAATTCGAAATAGCACAAATTCGAAAGTAAATAGCATAATATTGAAAGTAAAAACGGCTCATCAAACATATAATGAAATTAACGGTAGCTACCCAAGTAAAAATATTTTAGAAGGGATTGATTATATGACAGTTGAGATTAAAGAAATAAAGGATTTGCATGTTGCTTATGTTAGAAGTATTGGAGATTATAATAATGCACATATTGGTTGGGATAAGTTAAGTAAATGGGCACAGGCTAATAATATAATAAAAGAAGATTCATTATTCTTTGGAATATCATATGATGATCCAGAAGTTACTCCTATTGAAAATCTTAGATACGATTCTTGTATAACAGTAGATAAGGATGTTAAGGGTTCTATGGATGTAGGTATAAATGATGTACCAGGCGGAAAATTTGGTGTATTAAGATTCTTTGATGTACCAGCAAACTTATTTAAAGCATATAAATATATGTTTGGCGAATGGTTACCAAGTAGCGGATATGAGGCAGATGATAGATATTGTTTAGAGTTTTGTATATCAAGTCCTCATGATGATGAACAAGGAAGAATGAAAGTAGATTTATATATTCCAATAAGACCATTATAAATAATAAATCATATCAAATAATATAATAAAAAAATAAAATGTATCCTATAAAATAGATCTTTAAAGAGTCTATATTATAGGGTACATTTTATTTTAGAAGGGTTTTTCATATTAATAAAAATATAAAATGTTTTTTATGAATTTATAATGATTTCAAATAATACTAAATCATTATGATTAGAAGCCTTGATATTAGCATTATTTAAAACTAATAGCTTTTTTACTATATATAATCCTATACCTGTTTGACCATCCTCGCCTTTTTTAAACAGGTCAAAGATTTTTATATTTTCATCTAGTTTTTTACCATCATTAAAAAACTGAATTAATATCTTTTCATCTTTGGTTTTTAGATTAATTAGAATTTTTTTATTTGCATATCTAATTTGATTTTCTAGTAAATTTTCTATTATTATTTTAAATTGATTGTAATTTGTTCTTATTTCAATATCATCTAAATCGCATATTATATCAAAATCATAATTGTCCAAATGATATTTTGATATTGTATTTATTATTAAGTCTTTTAGGTTGAATAAATCTTTATTGTTATCATTTTTATTTAGATAATCAAGTTGATTGATATAGAGTAAGTTATAAGTAAGTCGCTCTAACCTATTTGATTCATCCATGATTATGTTTAAATTTTTATTCAAATCCTTATACATGCCATCTTTAATTGCTTGAGTGTAGCTTTTTATTATCATTATAGGTGTTTTTAATTCATGAGATATAGAATGAAGTTTAAATTTTTGATTTTCGTCAAATTTAAGCAATTCTTTTCTCATATCATCAATGGATTTTCCTAAACGACCTATCTCATCATCTCTATTTAGCGATATTTCTTTTTTTAGATTTCTATTTGATATTTCAGATACATTTGCTTCTAGTATTTTTAGAGGTTTTATGAGATAGGAACTCAAAAATATTGTGGAAATCAATAGAAGTATAATGCCCAAAAATAATATCAATATAATTTCTTTTAATAAGTTTTTTTCTAATAAATTATCGCTTGGTTTCCACTTAAATACAGCCCTATAGTAGATTTGTGTTGTATTTTTTATGAATTTTTTATCAGAAGCATTATAATAAGGCAATTTTTTTATAATATAAAGAAGTTCCTTATCTTTTATATAGATATTATATCTTTTGATATCTTCTTTTTGTTTTAGCACATTGATTTCAATCTTTTTTATTATTTCTTCAGTAAAGAAACTATCTATTTTGTTAAATTTTCTTTTAAATTCATCATTTGTTTTTAACCATGTCAAATCTTGAATTTTTCTACTATCATCTTTATTTTTGATAAATGTAGATATATCTTCATCATACGAAGATGAGCTTTGTTCTAAAGTCTTAAAAACATCTTCGTAATAATAATCATTAAAAGCATTTATAAACAAATAAGCTAAAAGAGAAGATATCAAAATCAAGATAATACTAAAATATATTATCAATTTGAAATTAAGCGATTTAATCTTCAAAACCACACCACCTATAACCATAGCCATATATAGTTTCTATATTTATTTTGGGTAATTTTTTTCTTACACGTCTGACCAAATCGTCAATTGTCCTATCACTTCCAAAATAATCTTGACCATAAAGATAATTTATTATTTGTTCACGAGATAAAGCTAAATTTTTATTTTCTATTAACATCAAAATAAAATCAAATTCTTTGGATGTTAGATTAATTATATTATTTGAATCAGCTATAATTCTTTTTTCTTTATTTATTTTATAAATACCATCAATGATAAAATTATCTGTTTTTTTTGTATTCTTATATAATCTATTTAATAAATTCCTCGTTCTAATGACTAATTCCATAGGCAAAAAAGGTTTTGCAATATAGTCATCACAGCCCATTTGAAGACCTAATACCTTATCCAAATTCTGATCTCTTGCTGATATGAATATTACTGGCATATCATTTTGATCTTCTTTGATTTTATTTAGAAGTTCAAAGCCATCCATATCGGGAATCATGATGTCTAATATCCAAATATCAGGTTTATCTTTAATTGCTTTAGAGGCTTCAATTCCTGAAGTGAAACATTTGACTTTATAACCTTCGTTTTCTAAATAAAATGCAAGTATATCATTTAAATTTTTTTCATCATCAACAAGATAAATATTATACATTAATATCATTCCTTTTTTATATAAATAGAATAAAATTGCTAGAATATAAAGCATAAAGCGAATAAAATATATTTATATTCTAGCATAAATTATTTATTTTTTAGGGTGAGAATTCATAAACTCCCATATAGATGGAGCAATCTTATCCCATGAAATACCGTGACCTTCATCATGTACAGTATATAATTGTATATCACTAAGTCCATCTTCATAAGATTTTATAGTTATATTATAATCTTCAATCTTTGTATTATTTTCTTTGTAATTATCCTTACTGCCCTTATTTTGATATTCAATCCAATTATCCATATTGTTTTTTACAGCATCATAATTTACTATGGAGTCCAAAGTTCCATTATAGGCTCTTAAAGGAATTGATATATTATTATTTAAAAAATCCAAATCTTTTATTTCATTTGTTTTTTTATCCATCAAATTGTATTGCCCACTAACTGGAACACTTGCAGCAATTATATTTTCTCTTTTTCCAGCAAGTTCAAAAGAAAATATACCACCAGATGAATGTCCTGTGACATAGATTCTGTTTTCATCAACATTTGAAAAATTATCTAAAAAACTTTTGACTATTAAGTCAAAGAACTTCAAATCACTATCTTGAGATTTTTGATACCAACCACAATTATTATTATCATCAACTATGGCAGCTGGATAAATAGCTATAAAATTATTATTATCAGCAACTTTATTAAGTGAATATGATTTTGTTATATGTTTTATAAATGGTGCTGGGTCTACACTATTTGTTGAACCCGAACCATGAAATCTAAATACCAAAGAAGTATTTTCTTCTTTTAAATCAGAAGGTTTATAAACCTTAAAATATCTTGTTTGTCCATCAATAGTAGCACTTACCATATTCATACCTATTTTAAGATTTTTTAAATTTGATATTTCAATTTTATTCATATTGATGCGTTCATTGATGCTTTCTAATGCTAGATTTAAATTATTTAATTTGGCATTATAATTTTCTTCATCAATTTTATTATTTTGATATCTAATATTTAAGTTTTTTATAGATTCATTTATACTTTGTATTTTTTCTTCATCAGATATTTCCTTATGATTTTCTTTTTTGCGAATATCTTTTTTTTCATCTTTTTTTATTATACTTATTTCATCTTTTTTATAATCTGTTGTATCTATTTCTTTGGCACATGCGTTAAATATCAATCCTGCCATCAAAAATGAGAATAATACTGCTTTGAATTTCATCTAATCACTTCCTTTTATTTATTAATTTCTTTAAGCTTATTTTAAAAAAAGAATTTCAAAGAATTATGTTTTAATTATGTGAAATTGTGAAAACTTTTATTGAAAGCGTTATTTTCAAAAAATTGCTTTATTATCATCCTAATATTATAATTAATCATATGAATATATTTTAAGAAAAGAGGATTTTATGAAAGATAAATATATTATTTATTTTATAAGCAAGACAAAAAAGAAAATGAGCGAATTTATAGAAAGAAAATTAAAGGAAAAGAACTTAAATGATTTAGTGCCTTCGTATGGTAATATTCTTACTGTTTTATATGACAATGGTGGAAGGCTAAGTATGAAAGAAATTGGAGTTTTACTTGGTAAAGATAAATCAACAATAACAGCTCTTATAAATAAATTAATTAAATTAGATTATGTTATGAAAGAAAAATCAAAAGTGGATAAGAGGGTAACTTATATAGTTCTTACCAAAAAAGCTATGGAAATAGAAGATAAATTTAATGAAATATCAAAATCAGTTAATCAAACAGCTTATAAAGATTTTACTGATGAAGAAAAAGAAATATTTTTAAGATTATTAAAGAAGCTAAACACTAATTTTAGTGAAGAATAAAGAATAAATGAGAATTTCTTGTTTGGGGAGGTTAAAAGTTTTAATTTATTAAAATTATTAACAAAAACAAGGAGGATATATATGAAAAAATTTTTAATTAGCTTTTTTATGATGTTTGCAATCTTATTTTCATTTAATAGGGTTGAAGCATTTGATTTTAGTGACAAAGAAAAAATTAGGATATTAGATGATGATTTGAGTTATTTATATCTAAAGCAAGGAAAAGATTATTTAAAGCTTCATAAATCTTTAAAAAATGAATATGAATATGAATATGTAAAAGATGCAAATTTATTAGAGAAATTAAAAAATATTTATGGTGAAGAATTCAAACGTATAGATAATAGTTATAGCATATCTTACAATAAGGATGTTGATAAAATAAGCTTTGATAAATATGTGATGAATATTTCTTCTTTCTTGCCATATGCAGCGTCATATTATAAGGAACTAGATGGTTATAATTATTTTTATAAAGTAAGAGTTTATGAAGATGATGTAAAGATAATATCTTTTAGTATACCAAAGGAATCAGATGATTATAAAGATAGAGATATCTATAATTATTATTTAGATGTAAATGGACAATTAAAAAAATTAAATATTCCAGATGATTTTGCTTGTTATGATATATATATAAATAATGACAAATGTATATATTTATCATCTAATAAGAATGTGATATTTTATGATTTAAAAACAGATAAAGTACTAAATTTATCAAATAAGACAGTTAATAAATATAATTTGAAATTAGGTGAAGATGATTATTTTTATTATCTAGGTACTTCAAAGTCTAATCTATATTATTCGCTAAATAATAAGCTTTATGTTTTTTCATCTAAGGATGAAAGTATAAAAGAGATTAACATGGATAATCAAATTGATTTTAATAATTTATTTGGAACATTATATATTGATAAGTCAAATAATATATATGTAAATAATGAAAATTTAGCCGGTATTATAGATACCAAAAGAGATGTATATAAATATTTAAATAAAGATAGAATATCAAATAATGTAGACAGAAATAAAATAATAGGAAAGTATAAATTAAAATCAAAAAAAGATATATATGTAAATGATTATAATGCAAATGAAAACCAAGCTAAGAAAAAATTCTTTATACCAACATATCAAATTGAGGGCATAAAGGGAGATTATATAATTGCAGAAAATCTAAAAAATATAGGATTTAATATGGTTTGGGATAATCTTAATAACATATCAGTCTTTAATTCTAACTCTGATATTAGATATAAAAATATAAATATGATAAAAAATAATGGAAATATTTATGATTCTGATGTAGATATAATAATAAACACTTGGGGTGGATATAAGAAATTAAAATCTTATAATATTGGTGGATATAGTTTGATTGCATTAGATGATGTAGCTAATGATATTCATTATTTTAAAAATGAATTAAAAGATAATATTATAAGTGGGAAAATATATCTACAAGATGGTGAAATTGCTAAGGAAGATATATTTGGTAAGATTCATTTATATGAGTTGGATTATAGAGGTAGTATGCAATTTGAAGTTAAAAAAGATTTTAAGATACCAAAGGGTCAAAATTATATTGAATATAATTGGAATTTAAGTAATGAAAAATCAAAGGATAAATATAATAGTTTAGCTAATATGAATAATAAAAAACTTACATATTCGATAGATGAAGGTAGCGAATATGTTGATTCCTTTATCGATATAATGGATAATTTTTATGAATTTAGAGAAAGTTCTTATGTTAGAAATAATAATATAAGAAATAGTGATCTAAAGATATTAAAAAAAGAAAAATTAAAAGGTAGTATTGATGTTTCTAATTTAAAATATGCTAATGATAATGCTTATAGACTATTGATCTATAATAGTAACAGTAATGATTTTATCAGATATGAAGGAGATATAAAAAATAATATGATTGATTTCGATATTGATGTATTTGGACTTGATGAATATTATATTAATTTAGAAGTTTCTAGTAGGGAGTATATGGGTTCGCCTTATGGAATGAAAGCAGGGCCACCACCAGCATTAAGATTAGATGGATATTTTTATAATGGAAAAATAGAACTAAACCCAAGGAATAAAACTATTTATAAATTCAAAGAGAATGATTTTATAAAGATAAAGTATTAGATTTTGATATGAATTATTAAAATTGGATAACCAAAATGAATTATGAATATTTAAGTATTATTGCGACGACTAATAGCAATTAGGGTTCTTATAATAAATAATCAGGGGTTTATATCACTGTTATATGGTGTTTTCAAAAGAAGTTAAACAATAATTTTAGTGAATAATATAAAATTATTTTATTGAACATTTAGATACAGAGTTAAGATAGAAGTTGATAGTGTTTATTGATATAATAATTATAAGTAGTAATTCTTATATTGTTTATTTTATAGAAAATAAAGGAGTTTTTAGGTGGAAGGAGTATAAAAATGGCAATAGATAAAGTTAAGGATGGTAAATTATTATACCATCTAACCAAATTAAGTAATTTAGACTCTATAATAAAAAATAAATTATTACCAAGAAAAATAATGGTTCAAAAAAAATTTTCATTTTCAGATGTAGCGGATAGAGATATTATAAGTAAAAGACAGGAATTGGGTTTAGATTTATATACACCTTTTCATTTTCATCCCTATTCTTCATTTGATGTTGCAGTAAAAAAAACATATAAAAATCAAAAATTCATATATATTTGCATTTCGAGAAATTTTGCTGAAAAATCTGAATTTAAAATATTGCCAAGGCATCCCCTGAATTTAGAAAATTGTCTATTAATGGATTATAATGAAGGATTTAATAAAATAGATTGGAAAACAATGCACAGTAAAGGTATATGTGATGATTATGCTAAGCAAGTTAAGATGGCAGAATGTTTAACTGATAAAAATATTTCAGTTGAAAATTTTCAATGTATTTACGTTAAGGATGAGGAAACAAAATATTTGGTTGAAAAGAGTTTGAAAAAGAATGGAATTATTAAAAGACCACCATATGTGGATGTTGCAAAATGGCTATAATAATATTTTTTACAAGGAGGTGAGTTGATGTTTATTTATACTACAGGAGATTTGTTAAAATCAGATGCACAGGCATTAGTTAATACAGTTAATTGTGAAGGGTATATGGGTAAGGGGATTGCATATCAATTTAAGTTGAATTATCCAGAAAATAATAAATCTTATGTGAAAGTTTGTAAAAGTGGAGAGTTAACTGTTGGAAAAATGTATTATTTTTGTGAAGGCGGAAAGTTAATTATTAATTTTCCAACTAAAAATAAGTGGAGAGAAAAATCTAAGATGGAGTATATAGTAGACGGTTTGGATGATTTGAGAAAAATAATCGTTGATAAAAACATTAAATCAATTGCAATTCCTCCTTTAGGAAGCGGAAATGGTGGATTAGTTTGGAGTAATGTAAAAAAAGAAATTATAAATAAATTATCTTCTTTATCTGAAGATGTTAAGTTGATAATTTATGAACCATCAATGAATTACAATGCCCAACCAGTAAAAGAACCAAAACTTAGTACGTCTGCACTTGTGTTAATGGAGTTAAAGAAAAATTTAAATAAATTTGATACGTTAAGATTACAAAAGTCTGCTTATATAATGAATATATTACTTGATGATTCCTATTTTAAATTCAAGAGACATAAATATGGTCCATATGACTATTCGATATCTATTATCAGTAAAAACATAAAAGAATATCAAAAGTTTCATAGTGTTAAAAATACAGAGGAAGCATATAAGATATTATATCAAAAAATTATAAGCGATAAAGTTAAAAACAAGATGAATGAACTTAGACCTGCAATCATCAAGTCGGCAGAAATAGTTAATTCTATAGATAGTAACAAAGAATTAGAATGTATTACAACAATTATTTATTTGATTCAAGAAAAAAATACACTTAATAATGATGAGATAATAAAATTTTTTAAGGAATGGTCAGAGGATAAAGCTAATAGATTCTCTAGAGCTGATATAGAATTTGGAATAAATAAATTGGTTTATTTAGATTTGATTCAAAAAAATATGATAGGATACGAAATTATTAAATAAAGGGGGCTGTCGTATTAACATAAAAAATTATGTTGACGCGACAGCGTTTTTTTGTTTTATAAAAAAATAATATTAAATAAAAATTTATGAATTAAAAATGACGCACTTTAATAAGCCTTTTACTTTTAAGGCTTTTTTTATTATAAAATTTAAAAATTATGCTTCTTTTTTTAATCCAAATAAATGAGTTCCAGTTCTATTTGATTGTATTTTATTATGTAATTTATTTATATTATGAGTCATTGCTAATAGCACACTTTCGGATAAAACATTATCATTTCCCTTGCTTAAATATCTTCTAAACCCCATATCTTGTTTTATCTGTGCAAAAGAGCCTTCGGCTTGAATACTCCTATTCATTCTTAACATACAACCTTCATCGCTTATAATTCTTTCTAAATTTTCTTTTCTTAGATTATTAAACAACTTTGAAGTTTCAATGTTTTTAACTCTTTCTTCAAGTGGTTTTTTACTGTATCTTTTTATACAATTACTTTTATATGTACAGTTTTTGCAATTTTCAGAAGTATAAACAGTTTTTTCGCTTATATAACCTGTCTTACTTTTTCTTTTTATTATTTTATTTATTCTCAGTTTTTTATTATTCTCACAAATATAATAGTCATCTTCTTTCATTCTCATAAAAGTTGCATCGTTATCCGTTTTTGAATAACTATTACGTTTACCGCAGATATTGATTTTTTTTTGTATATTCTTTTAACTTATAAATGTAATGTTCTATTTGTTCAATTGAACGCTGAATAGGATTTTTTCTTTTACCTTTACCATATACAAAATTTACATTTGCATTTTCTTTAATCTAATATAATTTTTTGCGTAATTTTTTTATATGTTTTATTTTTACTTTGTTATTGTATATAAGCTTTATACCATAAAATTTTTCACATTCAGCTATAAAACTACTTATTTTTTTTAATAATTTATCTAAATTTTTTGAAACACTTTTTCTCCAAATGAAAGTATATTTATTCGCACAAGCCTCTATTTTAGTACCATCAATAAATATAGAATCACCTAAAACTTCTCCAATTTCATAAAGAAAATTCACCATTTCTGCCATAATTCGCTCCGAACAAGGAGCAAAATGAATACTTCTAAATCTAGCAAAAGTTGAATGATCTGGAGGTGAAGCACCTTCTAAAAGATACATAAAATTAACATCTCGTTTACAAGAACTTTCCATTTTACGTGAAGAATAACAGCGATTCATATAAGAATAGAGTACAATTTTCAACATCTGACGAGGCGTAGCCTTATTTTCCCTTAGTCGGGAATAAGTCGAATACAAATCTGATAAATCCATCTCCTCTACAAATTGACTTAGCAAACGCACCGAATCATTAGTTGGAATCAAATACTCAATATTTAATGGAAGTTTTAGTTGATAACTTCCTCGATTTAAGGTATAATCTTTATGTAAATTAATGTATTTGGTCATATATTAATTTTACTATAAATCTTTCGCTCTTTCGAGTGAGAGATTTATTTTTTTGCAAAAAAAAAACTGTCACACTAATTTTTAGTGCGACAGCCCCTTTTCTTTTAAATTTAGATAAATTAATTATAAAAAACAAAAATATTTATATAAAGTAGTTTTTTTCTTGATGATATTTAATATCATTTTTGCTCATAGCTTTAAATAGGATTATAAATAATGATATAATAAAAAAATCAAATATGAAGGATGGTGAACTTATTGAATTTGAATTTTGATAAAGATGCAAAGAATTGGGATGAAGAGAGAAGAATAAAAAGAGCAAAGAAAATTAGTGATGAGATTTTGAATTGCTGTGATTTGACTGATATATCAACTGCTATGGAATTTGGTTGTGGAACAGGGCTTATATCATTTAATTTAAAAGATAGATTTGACTCAATAACACTTGTAGATAATTCAAATGGTATGATAGATGTATTAAATAAAAAGATTAAAGAAAATAATATAGATAAAATGAATGCTAAATGGATAAATTTATTGGAAGAAAATTTAGAACAAAAATTTGATTTTATATATACTTCTATGGCATTACATCATATAAAGGATTTAGGTCTTATAATAGATAAGTTTTATAATATGTTAAATGAAAATGGACATCTTTGTATAGTTGATTTGAATGAAGAAGATGGAACATTTCATTCTAAATTTAAAGATTTTGATGGTCATAATGGTTTTGATCAAGAAGAACTTAAAGAAGTTTTAAAAGAAAATGGATTTAAAAAAATCAATTCAAAAACTATTTTTAAAGATACTAAGATAATTAATGATAAGGAATTTGATTATTCATTATTTTTGATGCATGCAAAAAAATAAATATAGAATTTATAATTTTATTTTTGGTAATCATATAGGTTTATCTTTATAATAAGAAGACTTTGAGAAAAATAAAAAAATAATTTAATTATTAAAATTGGAGAGATTAAAATGGATTATGGATATTTAAGTATTTTGCCACCATTAATAGCAATTATACTTGCGATAACAACTAAGCAGGTATTTATATCTTTATTATGTGGTGTTTTGATAGGGAATTTTGTCATAGCTGACTTTAATATATTTTTGGCTTTACAAAAAACATCGTTTGGAATAATAGATATATTCAAAGAAGATTGGATTACAAAGACTATAATTTTTTCATTTTTAGTTGGAGCAATAATAACATTGATTCAAGCTAGTGGTGGAGTTAAAGGTTTTGTAGATTATCTTACATTAAAGACAAAGATAATCAAATCAAGACGTTCAGCAATGTTTCTTACACAAATAATAGGTCTTATAATGTTTATAGAATCATCTATAAATATATTAACATCTGGAACAATAACAAGACCATTAACTGATAAATACAAGGTTTCAAGAGAAAAACTAGCTTTCATATGTGATGCAACTTGTGCCCCTGTTTGTGGACTTATTCCATTTAATGCTTGGGGAGCTACTTTGATGGGTTTAGTATCTTTACAAGTGAGTAATAATGTAATAACAGGAAATGCAACTAATATATATTTTAAAAGCATTCCTTATAATTTTTATTCTATAGTAACGATTATTTCAGTATTCATATATATATTTACACAAAAAGATTTTGGCCCTATGAAAAAAGCAGAATTAAGAGCACTAAATGAAGGTAAATTGATGAATGATGATGCCGTTCCTTTAGTTTCAAAAGAAGCAAGTGAAGTTAAGATTAAGGAAAATGTTAAGATTTCAATGTGGAATATGATACTTCCTTTGATGGTATTGATATTTATGATGCCTATATCTTTATATATAACAGGTAATGGAGATATATTTAATGGATCTGGCTCTACTTCGGTATTTTGGGCAGTATTAACATCATTATTTTTTACTATGTTTTTATATAGAATAAGAAATGTAATGAAAATAGATGAATTTATAGATTACACATATAAAGGAATTGGTTCGATGGTTCCAATGATTGTACTACTTGTATTCGCCTTTATGATAGGAAATGTAGCGTCAGAAATGAATACAGGTAAATTCATAGCAAGTTTAGTTGAAGGTAGATTAAATGGTGGCTATGGCCCTGCTATTGTATTTATAATATCTGCTATAATAGCATTTTCAACAGGTACATCTTGGGGGACTTTTGCGATAATGATGCCTATATCAATACAGATGGCAGTAGCAATAGATGCGAATTTGTATGCATCTATTGGAGCAGTTGTTTCTGGTGCTTTAATGGGAGATCATTGTTCACCAATTTCAGATACTACAATACTTTCGTCAATGGCTTCGGCTTCAGATCATATAGATCATGTTAATACACAATTACCATATGCACTTTTAAATGGAGCAATATCAACGGTGTTATTTTTAATTGTAGGATTTTTGGGTTAATTAAGAACTATATTTGAAAATAAAAAAAGACTGTTATATAAAGAAATATTTATAGTATATTTGGATTTTAAATCAATATATTTGATAGAATTTCTTTGTAAAACTGTCTTTTTTTATGAAATAAGCTTAATATAAAGTTGTTTGATTTATATTTTAATTAAAAACAAAAGCAGAATTAATAGAACTTAATATGTGAATTAAATCTTCATCTTCTAAAGTTGTTCTTTTTTTATCACACTCTTTATCTAATTCACCATTAACGTTATAAGTTGTTTCATATATATCTTTTAATTTCTTGGCTTCTTTAACTAAATCTAAATTGGGATTATTTTTATTTGTATTATTATTATCAATATTTTTTATTTTATATCGAGATATTAATACACGTTTTTTACCATTATAGATTTTATATATACAACAATAATCACCTTGTATAACTTTTTCGCAGACTGCTTTTTTATCTTTTTTTTCTTCAGTTTCACTACTACCTCCTTTTTCATAATCGTAAAAACATTGAGCTATTGAAACTTTAGAGTTTGATATATTCATTTCGATTCCTCCTTTTTTTATCCATACAATAATATAATCGGAATAATAATACATTTAATTTATGCTAATCATAGATTTTAAGGGTATAATGTTTGGGTAAATATTTTTTAATACTTTAATTTTATTTAAAAATCAAAAAATTAGAAAAAGGGGTGTTTTGATGTACACAAATATATTTAATTACATAGATGAGATTGAAGATGAAATTATAAATATAAGAAGAGATTTTCATAAATATCCAGAAACAGCTTGGAATGAGTATAGAACAGCATCATTAATAGCAAGAACTTTAGATGATTTAGGCTTTGAAATATATTTGGGTAAAGATGTGATAGATGAAGGTAGTAGAATGGGACTGCCAACAAAGCAGGTGATGAAGGCAGAATATAATAGAGCATTAAATCAAGGGGCAGATAGAAGATTTATAGAGTCTTTAGAGGGTGGATTTACTGGTGTTGTAGCAGAATTAGAATTAAATAAAGAAGGGATTAATTTAGGATTTAGATTTGATATAGATGCAATACCTATAGATGAATCAAAGTCAGATGAACACTTTCCTTACAAAGAAGAATTTTGTTCATTTAATGAAGGTATAATGCATTCTTGTGGACATGATGCACATGCGAGTATTGGTATTGGAATAGCAAAAGCATTATTAAATATAAAAGATGAACTTAAGAATATAAAGAAGATAAAATTTATTTTTCAACCAGCAGAAGAAGGCGTAAGAGGTGCAAAATCAATGGTTGAAAAAGGAATAATAGATGATTTAGATTATTTATTTGCTTCACATATAGGTATGATAGATTCAGGATCTTTAGTATGTGGTTGCAATGGTTTTTTGTCAAGTACAAAGATAGATGCAAGATTTAAGGGTGAATCTGCACATGCTGGTGGAAATCCAAATGAAGGTAAGAATGCACTTATGGGAGCTTGTAATGCATCATTAAATATTATGTCAATACCAAGACATAAAGATGGAGTTACTAGGATTAATGTTGGAAAAATAGAGTCTGGAAGCACAAGGAATGCTATACCTAAAGATGCATTTATGATGATAGAAACAAGAGGTCAAACAAATAAGGTAAATAATTATGTAAAAGATAAAGTGATTAATATACTTCGTTCAACAGCTTTAATGTATGATTTGGATTTGGATATAGATATAGTTGGTGAAGCTATAAATTGCAATTCAAATTCAGATTTGTCACAGATTATATATGATTTAGCAAATGAAATCGGCTTATTTGAAAATGTAATAAAAGAAGATAATAAAGTAAAAGGTAGTGAAGATTTTACCTATATGCTAAATAGAATGGAAGAAAGAAATAAAAAATCTATATATATGATTATAGGTTCTAATATAAAAGGGGGACATCATAATTCCAAATTTGATATATATGAAGAAGATATGATTAAAGCAATTAAACTTTATTTAGCTATTATATACAAAATGGATGAAAATATAATGTCTAAAAATTTTGATATGAAAGAAATATTACAAAAATAATACAATTATAATAAAATTATCTTAAAATTTTGTAACTTTAAATAAAAAGGGTGTTTTATATGTTAGACTGGATTTTAGTAGATGGTTTTTAATTGACAAAAAGAATCTGACTTAATAATTTTTGATTATGCACTTGGGGGAACTTTTTTATAAATAAGGGGTCTTATTTATAGAAAAATATATGGTATTTATTTTTAGAGATTCTTTAAAAGGGTTATAGGAGGATTATGATGTTTATTAAAAAGTTTGTATTTTTAATTATTTTATTAATTCCACTAACATTATTTAATGCTTGTACATTTCAAGTAAATGCAGGAGTTGTACAAAATCAAGATGAAAAGCAAGATGAACTAACAAAGATGCAAGAAGTTAAGCTTAATTTAAAAGAAGATGTAGATAGGTTTAATAAGCTTGCAGACGATATAATAAAATTAGACGATGATAAAAAAATTGATGAAAAGTTACAAGAATTAAGAGATCAAAACAAAGACAGATATGATTATGTTTTTTATTACAAAGAGAGCAATAATAAAATATATATAAATCCAAAGACTACATTACCACAAGATTATAATCCAAAGGAAAGAATATGGTACAAAAAAGCTTTGGAAAATAAAGATAAAGAAAATAGTATATACTATTCAACACCTTATAAAGACTTTGTTACAGAAAATGAAATTGTAAGCATATCAAAGATATTAAAAGATGAAAATGGAAATAATATAGGTGCGTTATTATTTGATATAGTATATAGAACTAAAGATGATATATCAAAATAAATAGAGTAATGAATTTAAATAAATCGTAGAGGGAATAAGATTTTATTAAGAAAATAAATATTAATTATTAAAAAGAGGATTCTAAAAATATTTTAGAATCCTCTTTATTTTGTATAAAATATTTAAATTAATAAATCTTTATAATCTATGATATAAATTTAGAATATCATATGTGCAATAAGTGCTATTACTGGTAGAGTTATTAATGTTCTTTCGATAAATACAATTATAAGATCTTTTAGATTTATAGGTATTTTTGAACCTAATAATAATCCACCAACCTCAGACATATAAATAAGCTGAGTAACAGAAAGTGCAGCTATAACAAATCTTGTTAAAGGACTTTCAATAGATGCCCCAATAACTGATGGTAAGAACATATCTGCAAAACCAACAACCATTGTTTGAGATGCTTCAACAGCTTCTGGTATTTGAAGTAATTGTAATATCGGAATAAAAGGCATTCCTAACCATTTGAATATTGGTGTATATTCAGCAAATACAAGAGCTATTGTACCCATTGCCATAACAACTGGTGCAACTCCTAGCCACATATCTAAAACATTATGAATTCCTTGAATGAAGAATTCTTTAACATCATTATTTTTAGACGCTCTTTCCAATGCTTTTTCCATACCCCAAGAAAAACTTGTATGTCCCTTAGGAATATCTTCACTTGGTGCTGGTTTTGATTCACTTATATATTCATCTGGTTTCTTTGAAAGTGGTGGTATTCTAGGTGTTATAACAGCAGCTACAACTCCAGCTGCTAATACTGTTAGATAAAAATGTGCAAACATATTAGCAAGTCCAACTTGTGATATAACAACTAAAGAGAATGTTATAGAAACTGCTGAGAAAGTAGTACCAATAACACAAGCTTCTCTTTTTGAATAATAACCTTCTTCATATTGTTTGCTTGTTAAAAGTATACCAATAGTACCATCTCCAAGCCATGAAGCCATACAGTCTATTGATGAACGACCTGGAAGTGAAAATAATGGTCTCATTATTTTAGTTAATAATGCACCAAAGAATTCTAATAATCCAAAGTTTAATAATAATGGTATAAAAAGTCCTGCAAATAAGAATACTGCAAATAAAACAGGTAATAAATCATTTAATAAAAGTCCACCTGTATTTCCTGAATGAATCATTTCAGGGCCTAATTTATAATAAGTCATTATAGCAAAAACTGCTCCTAATGCTCTTGATAATGCCCATATAGGACTAACATCAAATAGACCTTTTAGATATTTGCTATTTTCAATAAAACTTGGTTTTGTAATTTTAACTATAAGAGTCATTAAGAATGTAAATGTGATTAGTACAGTCATTATGAATGGGATCTTTCCAGTAAGTATTTCTTGTAACTTACCCGATAATATTGCAACTGGAATCGTTACATTTCCTTGATAAACAATAGGTGTCATAAATAATAAAATACCTATAAATGAAGGGATTAAAAATTTCATCAAATTCTTCGTGGTTTTAAACTTGTTACTCTCATCTGTTTTTTCCATAAAAAAGACATCTCCTTTGTGTTTTGTAATAAAAAAGCACAGACTTTAAGTCTGTGCGTATAAGTATAATGAAAAATCCAAAAAAGAATTTTAAAATTATAATACGCCTGATAACTCAAGCTCTTTTCAAATTGCTTATATTTAGTATTGATTTTTTTGTTACTAAAATAAAGCTAAAAACTTAACAAAAAATTGTTTCAGCTTAATTATATAATAAATTACAAAATAAATCTTTAAAAATTAAAATATACAGAATATTTTTAAAATAATATTTTAATATTTTTTCAATACCAAACACGCATTATTACCACCAAAACCAAAGGAATTAGATAGTGCAAAATTAATTTCTTTTTCCGTATTTTTTCTAATAAAATTCAGATTATAAGGAAAATCCACTTCATTTAAATTGGGCATAGCAGGAATTATTGAATGTTTTATACTTTTAATAGTCGAATAAATTTCAATAGCACCACAAGCACCCATACTATGACCTATATTTGCTTTTGTTGAACTAATTGCTACATGTTCATCAAATAATTTTGATATTGCTAGACTTTCTGTTTTATCATTTAATAAAGTTGATGTACCATGTGCATTTATATAATCAATATCAAGAGGGGATAAATTAGCATTATCCAAAGCTTTTTTCATACAATCATAAATTCTACTACCATCTTCCTTTAAAGATACTAAATTATAAGCATCATTATTTGAAGCATAAGAAACTATTTCACAATAAATATTGGCATTTCTTTTAAGGGCATGGTCTAAATCTTCAAGCACAAAAATAGCACTTCCTTCACTTAGAACAAATCCAGATCTATTTTTGTCAAATGGATTAGAAGCAGACAAAAGATCTTTAGAAGAACTTAGTGCATTCATATTCTTAAATCCACCCAAAAATAAATTATTGATGCAAGAATCACTTCCGCCTGTTATACATATTTTATTCTTGCCATATTTAATGCTTTCATAAGCTTGCCCTATCGCATCAGTTGATGAAGCACAAGCTGTTGAAATAGCTAGAGATTCGCCCATTATATTATATTTAATATTTATATTAGCATTAAGCATATTTAGTAGAGTTTTGCTTTGAAGTAGTGGAGATACATATTTAATACCACAATCATCTTCATATTCACTGTGGCTTTCTTCCAATAATGTTGATATTCCTCCCACACTGCTTCCGATATAAGTTGATATAGTGTTAGGTTCATAATCAATCAGATTAGAATCCTTAATAGCATTATCTGCACAAATAAGACCAAGTAATGCGTATCTATCAGTTTTATTGATTTGTTTCTTTTTAAAATAATTTTTAAAATCAATATCTATTTTGGATACTATGTAATTATCATCATCATTATGATAAGAAAAATTTGTCTTATGATTTAATAAATTATCAAAAAAACTATCATCAAGACCAATTGGAGTTACAGCAGATATACCTGTTATGACAACTCTATTCATTTATTTTACCTTCTAAATAGTTTTTTATATCCAAAACAGTCTTAAATTCAGAAGCATCCTTATCTTCAATATCTATTTTAAATTCTTTTTCTAAAGCTACTAATAATTGTGACATATCCAAAGAATCCATATCCAAATCATCAAACAAAAGAGTAGTAAGTTCAAATTCTTCGCCTTCAAGACCTATAATATCATCTATATTTTTTCTTAAACTTTCAAATACCATAAAAAACACATCCTTTTTATAAAAATATCTTTACATACAATATAGTTTAATTATATAATCATACAAAGAAAAATGTAAACCCTTAATTATAAAAAGTTAACCAAAGAGTAGGTGATGTTTATGGAATTTTATGATTTTATAGATTACAAATTAAATAAAACTGCTTGTGAATCAAATTATAGACAGATAAATTTCTTTATAAAAAATAATTCATTGCCCAAAATAATGATAGATGATAGAGAATATCTTAATTTTTCTTCTAATGATTATCTTAACCTATCATCAAATAAAGAAATAATAGAAGAATTTAATAGAGCAAATTTAAAATATGGAGTTGGTGCAAAAGGTTCAAGATTAACAAGTGGATCTTATGATTGTCATTTAGAACTTGAAAGAAAACTTGCAAAACTAAAGAATAAAGAATCAGCATTGGTTTATCAAAGTGGTTACTGTGCCAATCTTGGTATATTTAGTGCATTTGATGACAAAAATATATGTTTTTTCTCAGATAAATTAAATCATAGAAGTATAGTAGATGGGATAAATCTTTCAAAAGCTGAATTCAAAAGATTTAAGCATAAAGACTATAAAGATTTAGAAAAAAAATTAAAAATATCAAAAGCCAAAATAAAAATTATAATAACTGACGGAGTATTTAGTATGGATGGGGATATATGCGACTTGAAGAAGCTAATAGAATTAAAACTTAGATACAAGACTTTGTTAGCTGTAGATGATGCACATGGATTTATGGTATTAGGCAAAAAAGGAAAAGGTATATATGAATTATTTGATCTAAATGAAAAACTATTAGATGAAGTAGATATACATATAGGAACATTTTCAAAAGCTATAGGACTAACTGGAGGTTATATTGTATCAACTAAGAAGATAATAGATTATTTGATCAATTACTCATCTGCATTTATTTATTCAACAGCATTGTCACCATCTAATTGTAAAGCGATTATCAAATCAATAGATATAGCAAAAAATATGCAAGCAAAAAGAATTAAATTAAAAGAACTTTGTTTGTATGCAAAGGAAAAACTACAAGAAGAATTTGAAATAACAAATACAAAATCAACTATAATAGCTATTATCTTAAAAGATAGTCAATTGACTTTAAAATATTATGAAGAACTATTAAAAAATAAAATATATCTAAAGGCAATAAGACCACCATCAGTACAAAAAAATCAAAGTAGACTAAGAGTGTCAATTACTCTAGCACATAGCAAGGCGGATATAGACTATCTTATAAATATGTTAAAAAAAATAAAAAAAGATTTGAGCAGTTGATATGAATTTGCTTATAATAAATGGTTTTATGGACTATGATAATGTATTTTATTATTTTAATAAATATTATGAATCTGAATTTAAAATAACTAATATAAATATAAACAAAATGAATGATAAACAAATAACGTCAAAATTAATAGGATTATCAAACGAACCAATAATAGTAATAACTTGGTCAATGGGGATTTATTATCTGTATAAATATATGGATTTGATATATCAAAATATATCTAAGATTATATTTATAAATCCATTTATAAAAAGTCATTATAATACTGCTATAGAGAATATCAACTATTTAAATAGAGATTACAAATCATTTTTTAAGAATTTTAATAAGAGATTGTATTCAAAAAAGATTTTAAAAGAAGATAAGAAATTGATAAATAAATTAAAAGAAGATTTAAAAAATCTTAATTTTAAGGATTTGAGTATTTTAAATAAAAATCTAAATTATCTAAAGAACAATTGCTTAGACCTTATATCAAATATAAAAAAATATAAATATAAAAATAAAGAAATTATAATTTGGGGTTCAAATAAAGACAAAATAGCATCATATAAAGATTCATTATTATTAAAGGAATTAATAAAAAATTCAACATTAATATTGTTAGAAAATAAATCACATGGATTTATATACGAAGAATTTAGGAAGGTGAATTATGATAGATAAGAAAAAACTAGCTAAGAAATTTTCAAAGAATGCAAAAACATATGATCAATATGCAATAGTTCAAAAATATATGTCCAATAAATTAATTGATATTATAAATGAAATTGATGATAAAAAAAACATAGAAGTATTAGAAATAGGTTGTGGTACTGGATATTTAACTAAATTATTACTTAAAAACTTTGAAAATATAAATTTGACTTCTATAGATATTGCACAAGGTATGATTGATTATTGTAAAGAAAGAATAACAGATGATAGAGTTGAATTTAAATGCATGGATGTAGAAGAATTTGCTTCAAATAAAAAATATGATCTTATAATATCAAATGCTACATTTCAATGGTTTAATCAACCAAAACAAACGATAAATAATCTAAAAAATATATTAAATAAAGATGGTATATTTGTATTTTCAACTTTTTTAGAAGATACATTCAAAGAATTAAAAGACTGTTTTTCTAAGGCTAGTAAAGAATTAAAATTAAAAGAAGAAATAAAAAGTGGTCAAAATTTCTTAACAAAAGAATATATTAAAGAAATATTTTTGCCAAAGGATATAATCATATTAAAAGAAGCCTATATACAAAAATTCGATACTGTTAATGAATTTTTTATATCCATAAAAAAAATAGGGGCAAGTAAAAGTAATAAAAACAATGTATTTGTAAAAAATTTCATAGATTTGGTTATTGAGCTTTATGAATCTGATTACAAAATAGATAAAAAAATAATAGCTACATATGATTGTGGATTTGCATATTATCAAAACATATAAGATTTTTTATCTCAAAACTTATCTCAAATTTATATATAAAATTCATCATTATGATAAAATATAAAGTGCATATATATCTTATAATGAGGAGGAGTTTTGATGATTGAATTAATTCCATTAATATTAGGGATTATTTTAAATCTTATAGTTTTATTTTTTATTAAAAATAATTATGCAATTTTAATAATTTCATCATTGAATATTTTTATAATTACAAAGCTATTTTATTTAAAAAGTAAAAAGAAAAATTTAGATAATCTAAATTATTTATTAAAACAATTAAGTGAGGGGAATTACAAAGTAAAAATTCAAGGTTTGGGAAATGAATTTGCAGATACTAAAAAATATATAAAAGGTATTTGTGATACGAATCAAAAGATACTAGAAAATTTACTCATAACATCTGTCGATTCAAATGAATTGTCAAAAGATTTGAAAATTTTTGTGGAGAATAACTTAAAGAAGATGATTGATATGTCCAAGTTCATAAATGATAGTTCTAATGAATTTAAATCGCAATTTAATTCCATAGAAGAATCTTCAAAAGAAATATTAAATATGAAAATATATTTAGAAGATATAAAAAATACTATGGATGTAGCCTTAAAATCATCTATCAATTCAATTGATAAATCAAAAGAATCAATAAGTTTTATCGATATCAATTATTCATCCATAGAAGATAGTAATCAAAATGCAAGACTATTTGAAGCCAAGATAAATAAATTACAAGAAGAAATAACGATAATAGTGAATATGGCTAAAGAAATAGAAGCAATATCACAAAAGACTAATATGTTAGCGTTAAATGCTTCAATAGAAAGTGCAAGAGCTGGTGAGGCAGGTAGAGGATTTTCTGTAGTAGCACAAGAAATTAGAAATCTATCATTAGATACGGATAAATCATTAGTAGAAATAAATAAAAATGTATCTAAAATAGTAGAAGAATTAAAAGAAGTAAATATATATTCAAAGAAAAACCTTGAAAATACTCAGAGCATAAGCAAAAATACAAAAGAATCAAAAATGCTTTATGATGATATACTATCAAATTCAAATCAAACAAAAATAAAAGTAGAAGATGCATTTAATATATTAAATGATTTCAATATAAAAATAAAAGATTTAAGCGAAAATATGAATAATATATATGTAAGTGCAAAACAAAGCATGGATATAATAGATGAAAGTGTTAAAGAAACTAAATTATTAAATAAAGATATAAAATCATTGGAAAATTTAAGTGAGAATGTATCTAATAATTGTGATAAATTCTATAATTATTTATCAAAAGAAACAATAAATAAAATTCTTTCTATAAAAATGAAAGAACTTAAAGAAAGATTAAATAATATAGATAAATTAGATTCAAATAAAGATCTTATAAAAATTGCAAAAGAGCTTAATATATCAGCATTTCAAATAGTAAATAGAGAAGGAAAGATAATAAAAGCAACAGAAAAAGAAAGCATAGGACTTAATCTATTTGAAATATATAGTCCGTATAAGGATTATTATAATAGTAATTCCAATGGATTTTTATATACAGATATTAATTTGAGATTAGATAATTACTATGCGAAATTTTGTGCAAGCAAAAAAGATAAGTATTTAATAATTGTCGAATATTCATTTAATATAAAGAAAAAATAATAAATAAATAAGAATTTACATCATTTTGTCAAAAAACTTTTTAGTATATTACTATACTAAAAAGTTTTTTTATTTTTGAACAAATTATAAAATTTTATTTTTTTTTAATTTTTGATTCATTGATCATTTATTAAAAAGTTTGAAAATACAAGATTTTTATAGAATAAAATCTTAAATAAAAGAATTAATATAATATTATTTGAAATAATATAAAATAACATAAAAAATAGTTAAAAAAATAATTAACAAAGAATATGTTTTTCTTTTTGCTTTTGTATTTTTTTTATTTTTTTTGTATATAGTAATAGAATTAAAAATGATTGTATACTTGCAAAAATCAATAATTAAGAAATATACATGTTAAAAATAACAAAAAAACATATATGTTAATAATATATCTTTTGTAGACATGAGTATTTTAGGGTGTTATATTATATTTGTAATTGATAACAAACAAATTTTGTTTTACGAAAACAAGGAGAGATTATTATGTTAGCATCGATTAACATTAAGAACAATTTCAAATCATCAATATTCGAAGGAATACTTTTTGGATTTGAAGAAAGAAAATCACAAAAGACAGTAAAGACTTCAAATTCAATAGAATTAGAAGATAACATAAAATACGATGTAGCTTGTCTACATGGTTTAGGAATTTCAAAATAGCTAATTAGAAAAACTTTGTTTTTTTATAATATAGGATTTCTTAAAAATCCATATAAGACCCCATAAATTTAATTTTATCGACCCCCATCGATAAAAACCCCTTCTCTTTCCCCTAAGAGAAGGATTTTTTTTATACTTTTTTGAACAAAATTTCATATATATATAATTGTCATTTCAATAGGTTCAAAGATTTTTAATTTTTACATATAAATATAATTTTATTATAGATTTTATGAATATATTTTCTTATAATAATTAGATATATTCATTTCTTTTAGGGACGAGAAGGATTAGTTTTGATTTTTATTTGATGCTAGAATCATTTGATTTTGGTAAAGGGAATAAGAATATTTATAATTTTTTTTAGGACGAAGGAAAAATATAAATATTAAAAGAAGGATTTGATATTATGCAATTGATTTATTTAGCAGTAGCAATGTTTGTTGTAGGTTTTATAGACTCCATGGCTGGTGGAGGTGGTCTGCTTTCCGTTCCAATACTTTTGATGACTGGTCTTCCAGTTAAGGTTGCTATGGCAACAAATAAGATGACTGCTGTGTTTGGTCTATCTTCAAGTACTTATAATTTTTATAAGAAAGATAAGATTGATATGAAGCTTATTATAAAATGGGCACCTATATGCTTAATAGGAAGTATAATAGGAACTAAGATGTTGGATTTTGTATCTTCAGATTTTCTAAAAGGTGCTATACCAGTGGTGTTGGTAATAGCATTACTTCAAAGCATATTTAGAAAGAAGAAGGAAGGAAACTTAAATACAAAGATAGATCATAAAGATTTTAAAAAAGGACTTTTGTTTGTATTTTTGATGGGATTTTATAGTGGATTTATTGGGCCTGCAACAAGTACATTTATAGCACTTGGTCTTATACATATTTTTGAATTGGATTTCTTTACAGGAAATGCACTATCAAAGCCACTTACTTTACTTGGAACATTAGTATCGTTTGTGATACTTATTGTGTCTGGCTATGTAAATATTAAGTATGGAATTATAGCAGCTGTTTTTAGAACGTTAGGAAGTTATGTAGGAACAAATTTTGCGATAGATAAGGGTGAAAAGATAGTAAAACCAATATTTTTATCATTCACATTCATAATGGCAATTAAGATGTTTTTAGATATGTATTTAGCATAATAATTTTTAGTATTATTATTAGGTTGATAAAGAAAAACTAGATAATATAGATAAAGAATAAAAACTCCTAAAACAAATTTTATTTTGTTTTAGGAGTTTTTGTTTGAATAATATATAGTATTTGACATTTAAACAAATAAATGATACTAATTATTGTGTGTGTTATTTTAATACTTCAAATCTTATTTTTTAATAAATATGGGGAGATGGTTGTGCTTGGATAACAAAAAATTAAAGATTATATTGTTTATATTATTTATAGTAAAAAATTAAAAAATAAAAACTAAGAATTAAAAAATAACATATTAATTAAATTTAATTTAGAAAATAAAGATATAAAATAGGTAAATTTTAAAATTAAACACTTACATTAATATGTAGGTGTTTTTTTACTTTAAAAAATAAATATAAATCAATTTAGAGTTAAAAATTAATAAATAATATTATAAAAAATCAGCTAAAATCAATGAAAATGAATAAAATTATTCAAAGTAAAATTTTTTATGAATGACTGTTAAAGTATAAATAACATAAAAAGTAAAGAGATTGTCGAATTGAATCGAAATGGAATTAATATGGTTGTAAAGGAATAAAATACAAAATCAATGGGATTGAGTATGTATAAGAGATACAAAAAATATTTTTGCGTTTGTGAAAAATAAAATTATCGAGATTTTTTTCTTGCAAATTGACATAAATATTATGAATACTTAAATAGAGTGCAATTTTTTGCAAAAAATCAAAAAACAAAAAATCCTACTTTATTTTTAGTAAGAAATGTGATAGTATTAAGGGGTAGATACTGATGTTAAAAATAAACAAACGTTGAAACTGTCTTCATTGAACCCTTACATTTTATGTTTTGAAATTCTAATATGTCGCCTATTCTCAAATCATTATAATCTATGGAACCCTTACATTTTATGTTTTGAAATTTTCCATTTATGTCAATATCTAATTCCTGTTCATGTATTGAACCCTTACATTTTATGTTTTGAAATTTTTGAGACTGTGTCATATTATTATATTGAGTCTTGATTGAACCCTTACATTTTATGTTTTGAAATTTAAAAAAGGAACGCGCCAAAATAAGTGCATCCATTGAACCCTTACATTTTATGTTTTGAAATCATAGGGATTATTGTAGCTATTTTTTTATGTTTATTATTGAACCCTTACATTTTATGTTTTGAAATTAGATTTATGATTAAAAAACTTACATTTTTATGTAGGTGTTTTTTTATGCCCAAAAATAAATATTGATGAGAATTTACAAAAAATTTTTGAAAAGGGCTTATGATGATATAATTTAAATATAAATAAAAGCAAATCAAGGAGTTTATTTTGGATAATAAAACTAAGGAAGAAAAGATAGAAGAATCAAAAGAAACAATAAAAAACAAAAAGCATGATCAAGGATATAAAAACACATTTAAGAACAAAGACAATATGATAGACTTCTTAAATAGTTTTATAAAAGAAGATTGGGTAAAAAATATAAAAAAAGAAGACTTAGTTCTAATAGACAAAGAATTTATACTAAGTAACTTTATAGATAAGAAAAAGAACTTATTAAGATGGATCAAAAATGTAATAGTTGAAAACAGAAACTTAGATAATAAGGAAAAACTAATAGGATTAATTGATGAAACTATTGAAACACAGGAGGTGGATATAATGATTTCAAATATGGGTAGAGTTATAAATGAAGGACTAGAAGCTAAACTTGCTGAAGGAATAAAGAAAGGAATAGCAAAAGGTGAAAAAATATGATCAGAAAAAAAATCTATAATTACAGCAATAGAAATGCTTAAAGATAATA
>JAOARY010000059.1 GCA_025210335.1 Peptostreptococcaceae bacterium
CTCATATGGAACATATAGATCCAAAGAGAGTTATGATACATTATGACCTGCCTCTTAATGAAGTTGTATACGATTTTTTTGATGCTTTAAAATCAAGAACAAAAGGTTATGGTTCTTTAGATTATGAATTTAAAGAATATAGACCTTCTAAATTAGTTAAATTAGATATATTAATAAATAAAGAAAAAGTTGATGCATTATCTTTTATAGTACATGAAGAAAGTGCTTATGCAAGAGGAAAAGGAATGTGTGAAAAATTAAAAGAAGAAATTCCTAGACATCAATTTATAGTACCTATACAAGCTAGTATAGGTAATAAAGTAATAGCAAGAGAAACTGTAAAAGCATATAGAAAAGATGTTTTAGCAAAATGTTATGGTGGAGATATTTCAAGAAAGAAAAAATTACTTCAAAAACAGAAAAAAGGTAAAGAAAGAATGAGACAAGTTGGTTCTGTTGAAGTTCCACAACAAGCATTTATGTCTGTTTTAAAATTAGATAATTAAGCGAATTATAGAATTTTTATATTTGGATAAAATCAAAATAAATATTTAAAAATATCTTAGGAGTATTTCTAAGATATTTTTTTTGCTTTTTATGATTGTTAAAAAAATATTTATTTAATTTTCTAAAAATTTAAAATAAATAAACAGGCTTTGTATACAAAGAACTTATTTTTATAATATTAGTTATAATCAGCTTTTTAAAAGAAATATAAAATACTTTAAAAAAATATATTTTTTTTATTGGCTTTTTTTTATTTGATGAATTATAATAAAAATGAACTTGTAAGGAAAACATTTTTTTGTTTATGTATCCTATAAAGAAACAAGAGCCATATTCTATTATGAGCAAATATATTTAAGAAAGGAATTAATTATGAAAAATATGTCGAATATTTTACTTGGAATAATAGTTTTATCAGGAATACCATTTGTAATAGCATTAATAAAAGCATATTTAAAGAAAAAATCGGAAAATAACTTAGGTGAAGAAAGTTTTATAAAAATAGGTTTAGTTGGAGCATTAGCAAATTTCTTTGATACGTTAGGTCTTAGTAGTTTCGCTATAGAAACAACTTTCTTTAAGAATTTTAAATTAGTACCAGATGAAAAATTACCAGGTACATTAAATGTAGGAGCTACTATGCCAAGTATATGCCAAGCATTACTTTTTATAAGTGCTGTTAAAGTAGATACTCTAACTTTATTTTCATTAATAATAGCAGCTGTTATAGGAGCTTTATTTGGTGCTTCATTAATATCTAAATTAGATAGAAAAAAAATACAACTATCTATGGGAATTGCTTTATTTGCAATGGCTATAATACTTATTGCAGGAAAATTAAATTTATTCCCTCAAGGTGGAAATGCAATAGGACTTACTGGTGGTAAGTTGGTTATAGGAATTATAGGTAATTTCTTATTTGGTGCATTAAATACATTAGGAATTGGTTTGTTTGCACCATGCATGACTATGATTTATATGCTTGGAATGACTCCTTTAGCAGCATTCCCTATAATGATGGGATCTTGTGCATTATTATTACCTTTTGCAGGAATAAAATTTATAAAGGAAGATACACATTCGATTAAAGGTTCTTTAGGGGTTAATATAATGGGACCTATTGGTGTGGCAATAGCATTCTTCTTGGTAAAAGAAATGAATGTTAGTATGCTTAAAAATCTTCTTATAGTAGTTGTTTTATACACAACGTATATGATGTTTAAATCTTATTTTGAATCAAAGAAAAAAGACTCATTAGATAAAGCAGCATAAAAAATATATAATTTTTTATAATATAACTCTAAGATTAGGTATTATATACTATCTTAGAGTTTTTTTATTTTAATTTAAATATATTTAGGTATAAATAATATATAAGATATTTTAATTGAATTTGATTAATATTATTTACGATAAATAAGGTAGTTAAAAATATATTTAAAATGGTGATTTAGATTGATAAAAAAAATAAGAAATGATTTAAAAGAAAAAATTATAGTAGATAAATTTATCATAAAAAAAATAAGGAAAGATATTGAAAAAGAAAATGAAAATATGGATAAGAAAGCGAAAGCTTTTTTGTTTTCTAATGAAATAAAGAAACTTTGTAATCAAGAAATAAAGGATTTCAAATATAAAGATGAAATATTAAAAGAATTATTAAACAAACTTATAATAGAAAATAAATTAGATTGTGATGATGTTTATGATAAAGTATTAAATAGATATGAAAATGATGATGAATTTTCATTAGACATGAGTAATTTTATAAGAAAAAATACAGAGTTTAAAAATATAAAAATAGAAGATGAGTTAAAGATTAATTTCAACAGAAGTAAAATGCCTAAGAAGATATCTAAAGAAAATAAAAATATAGTGGATTTACGTATTGATAAAGAATATGATATTTCAAACAAAAAAAGCAATAAGAATTTTTCAAATGATTTTAGATATGAAAATACAAATGATGATTTTGATAATAAAAAATTAGATTTAAAAACATTTTATGTGCAGAATAAGCCAGATAAAAAATATGAACTAAAAAATTTAATACTGGTAGCTATAAGTATATTTATAGTAATTAGTGGTTTTATTTTGATAAAACCACTATACATGAAAGATGATATTATTATTGAAATAGATGAAATTGATCCATATGAATATAAAGAATTTGATCATGAAAAATTAAAAATATTTTTAAAAGAAAAAGAGTCATTACTGGCTCAAGATATTTATTTTAATCAAATCATATCTGCTAGTAAGAAAAAGAACTTAAATCCCATTATATTATTTGCTATTGCTTCACATGAACAAGGATATGTAAAAGAAGATCATCCAGATGCAAAACAAATAATAAATAATCCATTTAATGTTTTTTATAGTTGGAAAAAATATAATACTTCTTTGGAAGATAGTTCTACTATTGCTGCTAGAACTGTATATAATTTGTCTTTAAATAGACCAAAAGAGGTTGATTATTTTAAATGGATTAATAGAAAATATGCACAAGATCAAAATTGGCATAAGGGTGTTAGTTGGATATTTAATAAAATGGAAGAAGTGATCAAGACTGATAAAGAAGAAAAATAAGCTTAATCAATTTTTGAAATAAATAATTTAAGGGAAAAGAAGGTATCTTAAAAAATAAAAAATTAAGATATCTTTTTTGTTTTTCTAAAAAGATTATTTTGTTATAATACAATATAGTAAAGAAGGGAGTTTTTATAGTGAATAAAAAAGCATTATATGTCCATATACCATTTTGCAAAAGTAAATGTAATTATTGTGATTTTAATTCATTTAATGCAAATGAAAAATTGATGGATGAATATATACAAGCATTAATAAAAGAAATGACATTAACTAAAGATAAAATTGATATATTGGATACTATTTTTATAGGTGGTGGAACACCATCGATATTAAGTCTTAAAAATATTGAAAAATTATTAAGAGGAATATATGAGAATTTTTCAATCAAGGATGATTGTGAAATAACTATGGAATCAAATCCAAAGACTTTAAATTTGGAAAAATTAAAATTATTAAAATCGTTAAAAATAAACAGACTTAGCATGGGTGTGCAAGCTGTAAGTGATAAAAATCTTAAATTTTTAGGAAGAATACATTCTTTTGAAGATGCAAAAAAAATGTATAATGAAGCGTTGAAGGTAGGCTTTTCTAATATTAACATAGATATGATGTTTTCTTATCCAAATCAGAGTTTAAAGGAATGGAAACATGCCTTAGAGGAAGTATTAAAATTAAATCCGAAGCATCTATCTATATATTCACTTATTTTAGAAGAAGGAACAAAATTATATGATTTGTATGAAGAAGGTAGTATAGAAATTTTAGATGATCAACTAGATAGACAGATGTATTATTTTGCAAGAGATATTTTGGAGCAAAATGGATATCACCAGTATGAAATATCTAACTTTGCGAAAGATGATTATGAATGTGAGCATAATAAAATTTATTGGAGATGTGAAGAATACTTGGGTATTGGTCTTTCTGCTCATTCTTATCTAAATTCAAAGAGATTTTATAACAAATCTAATATTGATGAATATATAAAAGATTTGGAAAATGAAAAACTACCAATTAAAGAGATTAAAGATTTGACTTTAGATGAAAAAATAGAAGAGAAAATATTTATGAATTTAAGAATGAATGAAGGACTTTCTTTAGATGAATTTTATAAATTATTTGATATTAAATTAGAAAATTTATATTCAAAAGAAATAGAAAAATTACTTAAAGATGAGCTTGTAGTTATAAAGGATGGAGTTATAAAACTAAGTAAAAGAGGTATAGACCTTAGTAATAAAGTTTTTATAGAATTTTTAAGAACTTAGGTATTGACAAAGAAAAATAATGATGATATCTTAAATTCATAAAGAAGTTTAGCACTCGCGCTTAATGAGTGCTAATAAAAAGCGGGTGACTTTTATGAAACTAACCAAAAGAAAGCTTCTTATTCTAAAAGCAGTCGTAAATGATTATATTGAAAATGCTGAACCTGTAGGTTCAAGAACATTATCTAGAAAATATGATCTTGGTGTAGGAGCAGCAACGATAAGGAATGAGATGGCTGATTTAGAAGATATGGGACTTTTAGTACAACCATATACTTCAGCTGGGAGGATTCCAACTGAAGAAGGTTATAAGATTTATGTTAATAATCTAATGGAAGATATAAAAGTAGATAGGCAAGATGAGTTAAATTTACTAAATCTTATAAACGAAGATGATAGTTTTGATTTAGTTTTATTAAAAGCAATTGAATATCTTTCAAAGATAACAAACTATACGTCTTTAGCAATAAAACCAAGAATAATTGAATATGAAATAAAACATATACAATTAGTTCCTGTGGATGATACCAAGATACTTTTGGTTGTAGTAACTAGAGATAATAAGATAAAAAATATGATATTAAATGTTCATAATATGTTGTCAGCAGATAAATTATATATAATTTCAAATATGTTAAATGAAAAACTTGCAGGTAAAGCAGTTTCAAGTTTGGATGATAATTTTATAAATTATATAAAAAAAGAAATATCAGATTATAATCAAGAACTTGATGACATGATGAATTCTCTTTTGGAGGGTCTTTATGAAAATATTAAATCTATGGATGAAATGAAGATTTATTCAAAAGGAACTACCAATATAATGGATTTTCCTGAATTCTTTGATATTGTTAAGGCAAAGGCATTTCTAGATATACTTGAAAAAGAGGATAATGTTTTGGAACTTATTAATAGTAAGGGAATTGAGAAAAGCAATGTAAATATAATAATTGGAAATCAAAATAATGAAATTATGAATGAATGTAGTATTATAACAGCAACATATGATATTGATGGAGAAATAAAAGGTAAATTTGGAATAATAGGTCCAAAAAGAATGGATTATGCTAGAGTTTATGGTGTTATAAATTATATATCAAAAATATTAAATAAATATAAAGACAAAAAATAAGGAGTGAAAGTATTGGAAAAGCAAAATGAGTTTGAACAAGAGTCTTCTAACTCCAAAACTGAAGAAGAACAAGATATTGATGTAAAAGAAGAGGAAATAGAAACTGATGAAGTTCAAGATGTTAATGATGTAGAAGAAAATAAAGAAATTTTAGAACTTAGAAATTCACTACAAAGACTTCAAGCAGATTTCAATAATTTTAGAAAAAGAACTGAAAAGGAAAAAACAGATATCTCGACATTTGCTAATGAAAAATTAATCTGTGAATTGCTTTTGGTTTTGGATAATTTTGAAAGAGCTTTGGATTCTAATGATGATAAAGAAGCTGAATTTTATAAAGGTGTAAGTCTTATATATAAGCAAATAATAGATACACTTAGTAAATTTGGTTTAGAAACTATAGAATCAGATAATGAAGAATTTGACCCAAACTTCCATCATGCTGTTATGCAAGAAGAAGTTGAAGATGTTGAACCACAAAAAATATTAGAAACATTCCAAAAAGGATATAAATTAAAGTCTAGAGTTATAAGACCATCTATGGTTAAAGTATCTAAATAAAAAATTATAATAGTAAATATATATTGGAGGTAAGAAATTATGGGAAAAGTAATAGGAATAGATTTAGGAACAACTAATTCATGTGTATCAGTTTTAGAAGGAGGAGAGCCTATTGTAATAGCCAATGCGGAAGGGTTAAGAACAACACCTTCTATAGTTGCATTTGCTAAAGATGGAGAAAAAATAATAGGTGAGCCAGCAAAGAGACAAGCTGTAACTAATCCTGATAGAACTATAACATCTATAAAGAGACATATGGGAACAGACCATAAAGAAATTATAGATTCAAAAGAATATACACCACAAGAAATATCAGCAATGATTTTACAAAAATTAAAAGCAGATGCTGAAGGTTATTTAGGAGAAAAAGTAACTGAAGCGGTTATAACAGTACCGGCATATTTTACAGATTCTCAAAGACAAGCTACTAAAGATGCAGGAAGAATAGCTGGATTAGAAGTTAAAAGAATAGTAAATGAACCAACTGCTGCTTCATTAGCATATGGACTAGATAAAGCTGAAGATGATCAAAATATATTAGTATTTGACTTAGGTGGAGGTACATTTGATGTATCGATACTTGAAATAGGAGATGGAGCTTTTGAAGTTCTAGCTACAAATGGTAATAATCACTTAGGTGGAGATGATTTTGATCAAGTATTAATAGATTATATAGCTGATGAATTTAATAAACAAGAAGGTGTAGACTTAAGAAATGATAATATGAGTTTACAAAGATTAAAAGAAGCTGCTGAAAAAGCTAAAAAAGAACTTTCTAGTACTATGACAACAAATGTTAATCTTCCATTTATAACAGCTACAGCTACTGGTCCTAAGCATTTAAATATGGATATTACAAGAGCTAAGTTTGAAGAGTTGGCATCAGAGTTAATAGAAAATACTATGGAACCTACAAGAAAAGCAATTTCTGATTCAGGACTTAATCCTTCGCAAATAGATAGAATTCTTTTAGTAGGTGGTTCAAGTAGAATACCAGCTGTACAAGAAGCAATTAAGAAATTTACAGGTAAAGACCCTCATAAAGGAATAAATCCAGATGAATGTGTTGCTGTTGGTGCAGCTATACAAGCAGGAGTTTTAACTGGTGAAGTTAAAGATATATTATTACTTGATGTAACACCTTTATCATTGGGATTAGAAACATTAGGTGGAGTATTTACTAAGTTAATAGATAGAAATACTACTATACCAACTAAAAAATCTCAAGTATTTTCAACTGCTGCTGATAATCAAACTGCCGTTGATATACACATATTACAAGGTGAAAGAGAGATGGCAGGAGATAATACTACTTTAGGTAGATTCCAACTAGCTGATATACCACCAGCACCAAGAGGAATTCCTCAAATAGAAGTTACATTTGATATTGATGCAAATGGTATAGTTCATGTTAATGCTAAAGATTTAGGAACTGGAAAAGAACAAAATATAACAATAACATCTTCAACAAACCTTTCTGATGATGAAATAGAAAAGAAAGTAAAAGAAGCTGAAATGAATGCAGAAAAAGATAAGGAAAGAAAAGCTAAAGTTGAAGCATTAAATCAAGCTGAGTCAACTATATATCAAACTGAAAAAACTTTAAATGATTTAGGTGAAAAAGTTAAAGAAGAAGATAAAAAAGTTGTTGAAGAAAAGCTTGAGAACTTGAAGAAAGTAAAAGAAAATCAAGATGCAAAAGCGGATGAAATAAGAAAAGCGGTAGATGATGTTATGAATTCATTCCAAAAAATATCTGAAGAAATTTATAAAAATGCACAAGCTCAAAATGTTGATCCTAATGCATCACAAGAACAAGCTTCTGAAGGAAAAGCTGATGACAATGTAGTTGATGCTGATTATGAAGAAGTTAAAGATGAAGAATAAAAATTAAATTTAAATATAACATATTTTATAGCTTGTAGTTTATTTTGCTACAAGCTATAATTTTGATGAGGTGATGTATATATGAGTAAAAGAGATTATTATGAAGTCTTGGGTGTTGAAAAAAATGCTAATGACCGTGAAATAAAAAAAGCTTATAGAAAAATGGCTATGAAATACCATCCTGATAAAAATGAAGGAAACAAAGAGTCTGAAGAAAAGTTTAAGGAAATAAATGAAGCTTATGAAGTTTTATCAGATTCAGATAAAAAAGCAAGATATGATCAATTTGGACATGCTGGAGTTAATAATAATGGAGGATTTTCTGGTGGATCTGGATTTGACGATATTTTTGGTGGAGGATTTTCTGGATTTGATGATATTTTTTCTGACTTTTTTGGTGGAGGCAGGAGATCTCAAAGAAGGAATGGACCTAAAAGAGGTGCTGACTTAAGAATTAGAATTTCTATTTCTTTTGAAGAAGCTGCTTTTGGTGTTAAAAAAGAAATAAAATTAAAGCGAAATGAAAATTGTGAAACTTGTTCTGGTACTGGTGCAAAAAAAGGAACTTCTAAAAAAACTTGTTCTAGATGTAATGGAACTGGTGAAATTAAAAATGTTCAAAGAACAATGTTTGGAAATATGGTTAATGTATCAACTTGTAATGTTTGCCATGGAGAAGGTCAAATAATAGAAAGTCCTTGTGAAACTTGTCATGGAAGTGGAAAAGTTAAAAAGGAAAAAACAATAAGTATTGATATTCCAGCTGGTATTGATGATGAACAAGTTATAAGATTATCTGCTGAAGGAGAACTTGGAGAAAAGGGTGGTCCAAGAGGAGATTTATTAGTTATTATAGGCATAAAAGAACATAAATTATTTAAAAGAGATGGGTTTGATGTTTATTGTGAAATACCAATAACTTTCACACAAGCTACTTTAGGTGATGAAATGGAAGTGCCAACGATAGATGGTAAAGTTAAATATAAAATACCTGAAGGAACTCAAAGTGGAACAGTATTTAGATTAAAAGGAAAAGGTATAAAACATCTTAGAAGAGATTTAAAGGGAGACCAATATGTAAGAGTTGTTGTAGAAGTTCCTAAAAATCTTAGTAGTAAACAAAAGGATATATTAAAAGAGTTTGCAAAAGAATCTGGTGAGGATATATATGAACAAAGAAAAGGGTTCTTTGATACAATAAAAGAGATGTTTAAATAATATATAAACATAAGGTACAAATAATTGTGCCTTTTTTTATTTTAAATAAATAGCAGAATATAATATTTACAATTATAAATATATATGATATAAGAATAGTATTGTTATTATACCAAGAAGGAAGTGAACGTAATATGAAATGGAATGAAGTACTTATAAAAACAACGACAGAAGCAACTGAAGCGGTATCGTCAATATTATATGAAATTGGTGTAGGTGGAGTTGTTATTGAAGATTCTAAAGATTTTTATTTTCAAGATAAAGAAGAAAATGATTGGGATTATGCAGATAAAAATGCTTTTCTAACTGATTATGAGGGTGTTATAATCAAAGCTTATTTTTCTGAAGATAAAAATATTATGTATATTGGAGAAATTATAAAGGAAAAGATGAAATTACTTCCATCTTATGGTCTTAATATTGGAGAAGGTAGTGTACAAACAGGTTCTGTAGATGAACAAGACTGGGCCAATAATTGGAAAAAATATTATAAGCCAACAAAAGTGAGTGATAGCTTGATTGTAAAACCTACATGGGAAGATTATAAGAAGAAAGATGGCGAAATAATAATAGAATTAGATCCTGGTATGGCATTTGGAACAGGAACACATGAAACTACTAAAATGTGTCTTAGAAATATAGAGAAATATTTAAAAGCAGATGATATTGTTTTTGATATAGGTTGTGGCAGTGGAATATTAGCTATTGGTGCGGCAAAGCTTAATGCGAAAGAAGTAATAGCTGTGGATCTTGATGAAAAAGCATATAGAGCATCTTTGGAAAATGCCAAACTTAATGATGTAGAAGAAAAAATAGAAGTTTTACATGGAAATTTAACTGATGTTATAGGTGATAAAAAAGCAGATATAATTGTTGCGAATATAATAGCAGATATAATAGCTTTGTTATCAAAAGATATTGCTAATTTTATGAAAGATGATTCTTTGTTTATATCTTCTGGGATTATTTTGGATAAAATAGATTTTGTGAAAAATGCACTTTTAGAAAATAAATTTGAGATATTAAAGGTAGATCAACTTGGAGAGTGGGCTTGTATAGTCGCTAAAAAGGGTGAATAGTTATGGATAGATTTTTTTCAAATAATATAGATTTGCAAAATAATAAAATAATAATAGATGGTGATGATGTAAAACATATAACCAAAGTTTTAAGAATGAAAGAAGATAATTTGCTTGAAATTTGCGATAATAATGATAATGAATATATAGCAAAGATAAAAAATATGGGGAAAAAAGAAATTTCTTTAGACATTGTAGAAAAAAAAGAAATAAAAAGAGAATCGAAAGTTAGAGTTAAGCTATTTCAAGGCTATCCAAAAGGTTCTAAATTTGAACTTATAATTCAAAAACTTACCGAAATAGGAGTTTGTAATATAACACCTCTTATAACAAAAAGAGTTATAAATAAATCGTTAAAAGAAAAAGAAGCTAAGAAATTTGATAGATGGGAAAAAATAATTTATGAAGCTTCAAAACAATCTAAAAGGGGTAAAATTCCAACTTTAAATGGTTTTTTAGATTTAGAAGAAATGATTGAACAAACAAAAGATGATGATTTAAAAATAGTTTTTTATGAAAATGAAGATGATCTTAATTTGAAAAATATAATTAGCAAAGAAAACAAAGAAGATATAAAAAGTGTAAGTGTTGTTATAGGACCTGAAGGTGGATTTGAAGAAGAAGAAATAGAAATACTAAAAGAAAATAATTATTATATATCTACATTAGGAAAGAGAATATTAAGAACAGAAACTGCTAGTATTGTTGCAGCATCTTTAATATTATATGAATTTGATATATAATAATTATATTGTATATTTTTAAAGGAGTTTTTAAAATGAGTAATTTGGTGAATTTATCTTTAACTAAAGATGAATTTTATAATGAATATGATAGAAATAAAAAAATGTCCATTTGTACATTAGGTTGTAAAGTGAATTTATATGAATCAAAAGCAATTGAAGAACTGTTTGTAAAAGAAGGCTATGATATTGTTTCGAATGATGAATTTGCAGATGTTTATATAATAAATACTTGTACAGTAACAAATATGAGTGATAGAAAATCAAGACAATTTATAAGAAAGTCAAAGAAGCATAATAAAAATTCTATTTTAGTTGTTACAGGTTGTTATTCGCAAATATCACCAGAAGAAATACTTAAAATAGAAGAAGTAGATATTCTTATTGGAACGAATGAGAAGAATAAAATAACAAATATAATAAATAATTATAGTGGTGATAAGGTTTCTACTGTTGATGATATAATGAAAGTTAAGGAATTTGAAGAAATGACGCTGTCAAATTTAAATGAAAAAACTAGAGCTTTTATAAAAATTCAAGATGGTTGTCAACAATTTTGTTCGTATTGTATAATTCCATATGCAAGAGGACCAATAAGAAGTAGAAAAATAGAGAATATAATTTCAGAAGTTAAAAGCCTAGTAGAACATGGTTATAAAGAGTTTGTCCTAACAGGGATACATGTAGCTTCTTATGGTAAAGACTTTGAAAATATAAGCTTAATAGATGTATTAAAAGAGATAAATAAAATAGATGGTGTAAAAAGAATAAGAATGAGTTCAATAGAACCACTGATAATGACTAGTGATTTTATAAAAGAACTATCACAATTGGATAAAATTTGTAATCACTTCCATCTATCATTGCAAAGTGGTTGCGATTCAGTATTAAAAAGAATGAATAGAAAATATGATACAAAAACATACAAAGATATAGTATTAAATCTAAGAGCTGTTTTTGAAGATGTATCTGTAACTACAGATGTCATAACAGGTTTTCCTGGTGAAACGAAGGAAGAGTTTGAACAAACTTATGAGTTTTTAAAAGATATTAAATTATCACAAATGCATGTTTTTAAATATTCAAAAAGAGATGGAACTAAGGCAGCAAAAATGGATAATCAAGTACTACCAGAGACTAAAACTAAAAGAAGTAAAATTCTTTTAGAACTGAACAAATCAAATGAAGATGAATTTAGAAAGAATCTAATAGGGAAAACATTGGATATTTTATTTGAAAAAGAATATAAAGAAAATAATTATGAGGGATTATCAACTAATTACATTAGAGTTTCTTGTTATTCAAAAGATAATATAGAAAATCAAATAAAAAAGGTTAAAATAAAAGATATCAATGAAGAATATTTAATTGGTGAACTTATTTAGTTAAAAAATAATTATATTATTTTTTATATAATTTAATTATATAAAAAAGGAGGTGCGAGACTATGGATTGTTTGTTTTGTAAGATTATAAATGGAGAAATTCCTTCAAATAAAGTATATGAAGATGATTTAGTATATGCTTTTAAAGATATAAACCCAGAAGCTCCTGTTCATGTTTTAATAGTACCTAAAAAACATTATGATTCTATATTAGCTGTTAATGATGAAGAATTAAATATAATAGGTCATATAAATAAAGTTGCTACAATAATAGCTAAAGAGACTGGTATAGATAAGTCGGGATTTAGAATTATCAACAATTGTGGAGAAGAAGGTGGACAAACTGTGAACCATATACATTACCATCTTTTGGGTGGTAGAATGTTAAAATGGCCACCAGGTTAAAAAAATACTTGAATTAAGTTTTGAATTAGTTTATAATTACAAGGTATGGAATATAGCATAGGTCAAAGATTTATATGTAGTTACATACATTGCAATATTTCTCGTATTGGAGGGAGGGAAGACAGATGGCAGCAGAAATCAAATTAAAAGATAATGAGTCTCTTGATAGCGCCCTTAGAAGATTTAAGCGTGAATGTGCCACTTCTGGAATATTATCAGAAATGAGAAAGAGAGAGCATTACGAAAAACCAAGTGAAAAGAAAAAAAGACTAAAAGCTTCAAGAACTAAAAAAAGAAGATAGTAGAAAATAAGAGGTGAATGAAATGGCTTTAAAAGAAAAACTTATGGAAGATCTTAAGATAGCCATGAAAGAAAAAAATGCTCTTAGAAAATCTGTTGTAACTCTTGTAAGATCTGCAATAAAGCAAATAGAAGTTGACCAAAGAGTAGAATTGGCTGATGAAGAAATTATAGATATTATTGCGAAACAAGTAAAACAAAGAAGAGATGCCCTTGAAGAGTTTAAGAAAGCTTCTAGGGAAGATTTAATAGATCAAACAGAAAATGAAATTGAGATATTAAAAACTTATTTACCTGAACAGCTTACAGAAGAAGAAATTGAAGTTATGGTACAACAGGTAATAGATGAAGTAGATGCAAAGTCTATGAAAGATATGGGAAAGGTTATGGGTATTTTATCCAATAAAACTAAGGGTATAGCCGATGGTAAAGTCGTTAGTATGATGGTAAAATCTAAACTTTCTTAAACATAAATAAAAAAAGATCCTTTATAGGGTCTTTTTTTATTTATGTTTAAAAAATAAGCTCTCTTAAATATTTCTTAAAAATTTTAAAATTATACAATAATAATTAAATAATTTGGTATTATATATATATCAAATAAATTTTAGGGTGTGATTATATGAAAAAATCATTTTGGAATTTTACTTTTATCATAATACTTATATTTACTTCATTAATATTTACATCAAAGGCTAATCAAAAAGATATTAATGTAAATGTTATAAAATTAGATTCGGAAGTAAATGAGGGTATGTTATCTCATATAAAAACAAATACAAAAAATTTAAATAAAGAGGATATTATACTATTTGAAATAGATACTTATGGAGGTAAAATTGATAGCGCTGTTGAAATTAGTGATTATATTATTTCCTTAGAAAATAAAAAAATAGCATATATAAATAAAAAAGCAATTTCGGCAGGTGTATTAATATCAATATCATGTGATTATATATATATGAATGAAGGAAGTACTATTGGTTCGGCAGAAACAATACCTAATACAGAAAAAATACTTTCTTATTGGACGAATCAATTAAAAACTGTTGCGGAACAAAAAGGTAGAGATAAAGATTTGGTTGCAGCAATGGCAGATAAAGATATAGAAATCGAAAATGTTGTGAAGAAGGGAAAGTTGTTGAATTTAACTTCAATAGAGGCAAAAGAACTAAAATTTATAGACGGTATTGCAAAAAATAGAAAAGATATATATAATTATCTAGAAATTAAAAATTATAATGAAATTGAAAAAAATATGACTAGCTTAGATAGTTTTATAAATTTTATAACAAGTGTAAATATGACTTATATATTAATTTTTATGTTGTTTTTGGGTATTGTTATAGAGTTTTTAACACCAGGCATAGGAATAGGAGGTTTTGTTGCTTTTATGAGTTTTTCATTGCTTTTTATAACATCAATTTTTAATGTAAGTGGAAATAAATTTGTTTTAGCTTTATTTGCTTTAGGGGTAATGTTTATAATAATAGAAATGTTTGTTCCTGGTTTTGGTGTATTTGGAATAGGTGGAGGCATACTTGTTTTAGCAAGTATATTTTTCTTAGCAAAAACAATGGCTATGGGAATTTTATATGTAAGCATAGCATTTATATTTATGCTGATGATATTTTATATTTTTATGAAAAAATATCCACAAAAAAAATTACATTCAACTTTGCTTTTAAATACAAGATTAAATGAAAGTGAAGGTTATTCATCGCATAAAGAAGATTTTAAAGCTTTAATGTCACTTGAGGGGGTTTGCATATCACATTTGAGACCAAGTGGAAAAGTAAAAATAAATGATAATATTTATGATGCACTAACCGAAACTGGATTCATAAAAAAAGATGATAAAATCAAAGTTGTAAGTGTAAAAAATAATAAAATAATAGTAAGAAGAATAGACTAGGAGGGGTAATATGGATGCAATTCCAATTATAATGCTGTTAGCATTGTTATTAATATTTTTATCAATTTTCTTTAGTTTTGTACCAGTTGGACTTTGGGTAACTGCTATATTTTCAGGGGTTAAAATTTCATTTTTAACACTTATAGGAATGAGATTTAGAAGAGTAAAACCTATACAAATAGTAAATCCAATGATAAAAGCAACTAAAGCTGGTATTAAACTTGGAATAGATAAATTAGAAGCACATTATTTGGCAGGTGGGAATGTCAATACGGTAGTGGATGCTTTGATAGCAGCTCAAAGAGCAAATATTAACTTAGAATTTGAACAAGCAGCAGCTATTGATTTGGCTGGTAGAGATGTTTTAGAAGCTGTTCAAGTTAGTGTTAATCCTAAAGTCATAGAAACACCTAAGATTGCAGCTGTTTCTAAAGATGGAATAGAAGTAATAGCTAGAGCAAGAGTTACTGTTAGAGCTAATATTGAAAGACTTGTTGGTGGTGCTGGTGAAGAAACTATAATAGCTAGAGTTGGTGAAGGTATAGTTACAACTGTTGGTTCTTCTACTTCACACAAATCAGTTCTTGAAAATCCAGACATAATATCAAAAACAGTTTTAGAAAAAGGTTTGGATTCAGGCACTGCATTTGAAATATTATCAATAGATATTGCAGATGTTGATATTGGTAGAAATATAGGAGCTAAGCTACAAACAGATCAGGCAGAAGCAGACAAGAATATAGCTCAAGCTAAAGCTGAAGAAAGAAGAGCAATGGCAATAGCTCAAGAACAAGAGATGAAAGCTAAAGTCGAAGAGATGAAGGCTAAAGTAATAGAAGCTGAAGCAAGAATTCCAATGGCAATAGCAAAAGCTTTTGATGATGGTAATTTAGGAATTATGGATTATTATAATATGAAAAATATTATGGCTGATACTAACATGAGAGAATCTATCTCAGATATTACTAAAGAACAAGATGAAAATTAAGGGCTGATTAATTATGGAAGATATTTTAGCTATAATAATTATATTTGGTGTTGGGGCTTTATTTGATAGAATAAAAAAACAAGACAAAAAAAGAGAAGTAAAGTATGAACAAGAGGTATTTGATAAAAATCAAATCCAAAATGAAAATAAAGTAAAGTCAAAAAATATACAATTAAATAATACAGTTGAAAAACTAGAAAATTTAAAACACGAATTGAAAGAAAAAAGAAAAGAAAAGAATGAAGAGAATGTAAATAAGCAAAAATATCATATAAGAAAAGATCATGTTCAAAAAAATGAAGAAAATGTAAATAATAAAACAATTATAAAAACTAAAAAAGAATTAAATCATAGAGTTGAAAATGATTATTATAAGAATCATAAGAAAAAGTCAAAAAGTATTTCTTTTATAAATAAAAATAATATAAAAAATGCAATAATTCTAAAAGAAATACTAGATAAACCAAAATCATTAAAAAAATAAGGTGCAATTTTTTATAAAAAAATATAAAATATAAATATAAAATCCTTATGGTTACCATAAGGATTTTATATTGAATACATATCAGATAATCATATTAGAGGAGGGGTTTTTTGACGAATAAAAGAAATGTAGAAAGAAAAAGAAATAAAGATATAGATCAAAAAAATAAAAAAAGACCTTCTAATAAAAAACGAACAGTTAGAAAAGTGAGAAAAAAAAGAAAAAAAAGAAAATTTTTAATTAGAAGAATTTTAGTGATAGTTATATTTTTATTTGTAGTATATTCAATCTTTAGCGGAGTTAAATTCTTAATAGAATTAATACCAACAAAGAAGATTATAGTTATAGATGCTGGTCATGGAGGAAGTGATCCTGGTTTCCCGTCTAAATATAGTAAAAGTATTGTTGAAAAAGAAATAAATTTAAATATTGCAAAGAAATTAAAAGAAAATTTAGAAAAGAAATATAAAGTTCATATGGTAAGAACTCAAGATATAAAAATTGATAATTATAATAGAGCAAAAAAAGCAAATGAATTAAAAGCAGATATTTTTATTAGTATACATGCGAATTCATTCGAAGATCCAACTGTAGAAGGTATAGAAATTTTTTATGATTTAGAAGATGAAAAAGTTTTAGAATATGGGAATCAAAAACAAAAAGACAGCAAATTTCTTGCTGACTTTGTTTTAAACTCTATGGTGGAAGAAAGTGGTGCCAATAAGCGTGGTGTAAAGAAAAACCACAGAATAATAGTGACAAGAGAGACTGATATGCCTGCAATTCTTATAGAAACTGGTTTTATGTCAAATGGAAATGAATTTGCAAAATTAAATACAGATTTATACCAACAAAAACTTGTTGATGGTATAGAAAAAGGTTTAGAAAATTATTTTATTAGCATAAAAGATAGAGAAACTAAAACCAAATAGATATTTCTCTTTTTGCACTTTCTATTGAGTCAGAAGCATGAACTAAGTTTTTTGTTTTAGAAAAAGCATAATCACCTCGTATAGAGCCTGTAAGAGCTTTTAGTGGGTCTGTAGCTCCGTTTATGTTTCGAACGGACTCTATTGCATTGGAACCTTCTAAAATCATCACTATACAAAGATCGCTTTTCATATAATTAAGTAGTTCATTATAAAATGATTTACCCTTATGTTCAGCATAATGTTTTTCAAGTAATTCATTTGATGCTTTTAGTATTTTTAATTCTTTTATTTTTAAATTTTTATCTTCATATTTGCTGATAATTTTACCTACTAGATTTCTTTCAATAGCATCTGGTTTTATTATTACTAGTGTTTTTTCTAAATTATTCATAAAATCACATCCTTAAGTCAAATTTAAAAGTTTGAATAAATAATACCCTATAAAAATGAAATTAAAAGTATAAAAGAAATAAATAAGGGTATCTAAAGAAAAAAGGGAGTGATTTTTATGAAAAAATTTAATATTGAGATAGGTAAGAATATAGTTTTACAAAAGACAGTTATGGAAGATGATACAGGAAGTAACTATGGGAGTGGTAAATTAGATACATTATTAGCAACACCACCAATTTTAGATTTGATTATAAAAGCTTCAGTAAAGCTTGTAGATAATTTATTGGATGATGAATATGTAAGTGTAGCTTCAAATATTTCTTTTTCTCATGAAAAAGCAACGATGATAGGAGAATCGATAAGTGTAAAAGTGGAAGTTACAAAACAAATAGGCAATTTGATTTTCTTAGATGCTATTGCTTATGATGAAATAGGTATTATTGGAAGAGGTAAGCATGAGAGAGCTATTGTTAATGAAAAATCATTATTAGAAAAAGCCTCAAAAAGAGCAGATAAACTTAAAAATGTAAATTATTAAAATCACCTAATTTTTAGGTGGTTTTTTATTTTCTTTAGAATAATAAATAATTATGTTAAAATGAAAGTGAATAAAAAAATAAATACAAATATAAAAAGGGGTGTTATGATGAGTTATGATTCAAAAATAAAAAATGAAGAAGTAGATGCTTTATTTGAGGGGATATTAGAGCTTAAGGATAAAGAAGAGTGTTATATGTATTTTGAAGATTTATGCACTATAAAAGAAATTAAAGTGATGGCACAAAGATTTAAAGTAGCGAAAATGCTAAAGGATAATAAAAAATATACACAAATAGAGGAAGAAACAGGGGCTAGTACTGCTACAATAAGTAGAATTGCTAGATTTTTAAATTATGGATCAAAGGGTTATGAGATGATTTTAGATAGATTAGAACAAAAAAATTAAATTTATTTATAGAGGTGAAAAATTTGATTTTAATGATAGACAATTATGATTCTTTTACTTATAATTTATATCAATTTCTTATGGAATTAAATGAAAAAGTTTTAGTAAAGAGAAATGATGAAATTACAATAGAAGAAATAAGAAATTTAAATCCAGAAATTATAGTTATATCACCAGGACCATCAACACCAGAAAATGCAGGAATATCATTAGATGTTATAGATGCATTTAAAAAAGATATTCCGATTCTTGGGATTTGTTTAGGACATCAAAGTATAGGTCATTATTTTAATATGAATATAGTAAGGGGGAAGGAACCTATACATGGAAAGGTTACAGAAATTAGACATTTCAATGAAGGTGTTTTTAAAAATTTAAAAAATCCAATTAATGTAACTAGGTATCATTCGTTAATTGTAGAAAACAAAAATTTAAATGAAGATATAGAAATAACTGCTTTAACAGATGATGATGTAATAATGGGCATGAGACACAAAAGATATAAGATAGAAGGAGTGCAATTTCACCCAGAAGCTATTTTAACAGAATATGGACATGAAATGCTTAAGAATTTTTTAGATTTTGCAAGAGGTGAATAATTTGATAATAAGAAAAATAAGTACAAATTTAAATGCTTTTGAAATTTATACTATCATAAAAAATTTTGATGAAAGTTATATTTTAGATAGTTCTACAAATGATGAAGCTTCAAGGTATTCTTTTATGTCTGCTAGACCGTTTGATAGTATCAAATTAAAAAATAATAAAGATAGTTTTAATATATTAAAAGATAAATTATCAAAATATAAAATTGAAACAGAGGATAAAAAATTTCCGTTAATATCAGGAGCAGTAGGTTATTTATCTTATAATTTGAAAGACATAATAGAAAAAAAACTGTCAAATAAAGCTATCAATGATATTGATATGTACGATATGTACTTGAATTTTTATGATTGGACTATAATTTATGATAATCAAAATAAAGAAACTTATATAGCTACATACGAGATTTGTAAAGATAGTAAAGAGAATATAGAATGTATTGTGAAATTAATAGAGAATGCAAAAAAGCCTGATTTAAAAATTAAAGAAATTCAAAAAACTTTATTAAAATCTAATTTTAAAAAAGAAGAATATGTTGAAGCTATCGAAAGAATAAGAGAGTATATAAAAGCAGGAGATGTTTATCAAGTCAATATGACTCAGAGGTTTGAAGGGGAAACTAATATGGATTCATATGATTTATATAATAGATTAAGAACATTAAGCCCTGCTCCGTTTGGTGCTTTTTTGAATTTTGAGGATATTAATATACTTTCAAATTCTCCAGAGAGATTTATAAAGATGCAAGATAGAAAGATTGATACAAGGCCAATAAAAGGAACTAGACCAAGAGGTAATGATGAAATTGAAGATTTAAGATATAAAGAAGAACTTTTAAATAGTGAGAAGGATAAGGCTGAATTACTTATGATTGTAGATTTAGAAAGAAATGATCTTGGAAAAGTTTCAAAAATTGGTTCAGTTAAGGTTGAAGAATTATTTAAATTAGAAGAATATACAAATGTAAATCATTTAGTGGCAAAAATAACTTCGATTTTAGATGAGGATAAAGATGAGGTTGATTTAATAAAAGCAAGTTTTCCAGGTGGTTCTATAACCGGAGCTCCAAAAATTAGAGCTATGGATATAATAGAGGAATTAGAAATGTTACAAAGAAATATTTATACGGGATCTATAGGATATATAGATTTTTCTGGAGATTTAGATTTAAATATTGCAATAAGAACTTTGATTAAAAAAGATAATAAAGTCTATTATCAAGTTGGTGGTGGAATAACTTGGGATTCAAATCCTTATGAAGAATATGAAGAATCTATACAAAAAGGTAAATCTATAAAGAGGGCTTTAAATGGAAAAATTACAATATAAAGATACAAAACATTTTAAATTTGGAATTGGTCTTTTTGAAACCATTAAAATATTAAACAAAAAGCCTATATTTTTAGAAGAACATTTAAATAGATTAAAAAAATCTATAATAGATTTGAAGTTAAATTATGAAATTAATTTTATTTCTTTAAAAAATGATATAAAAAAAATTGCATTATTATATGATAAAAAAGCTATTAGGATAACTATAAATGAAATGGGATATAATATAGCTTTAAGAGATATAAATTATAATAAACTAGATTATAAAAAAGGATATTCTTTATGTTTTTCTAATATAAAAAGGGGATATAGTTTTTTATATAATCATAAAACAACATCTTATTATGAAAATATGTATAATAAAGAATATGCATTAGGTAGAGGTTTTGATGATTCAATATTTTTGGATACAAAAGACTCTTTATTAGAAACTAGTTTTTGTAATATATTTTTTACAAAAGATAACAATATATACACGCCTAAAATTGAAAATCAAGCATTAAATGGAATTGTAAGAACTAAAATATTTAAAATAGCAGAAATTAACAATTTAAATATTCAACAATTAATTATAAATATAGATGATATAAAAAATTTTGAAGGTTGTTTTATAACAAATTCTCTTATGAATATAATATATGTAAATAGTATAGAAAATATAGTTTTTAAAGAAACAAATATTATAAAATATATTTCAAATCAACTAAAAAATATAGAGCTTAAATAAGGAGATCGTTATGGATAAGGAAAAAATAAAAAGAGCAGTAAGAGATATTTTGGAGGCAATTGGAGAAAATCCAGATAGAGAAGGTTTAAAAGATACTCCTGATAGAATTGCAAGAATGTATGAAGAAATATATAGGGGTTTAAATGAAGACCCAAAGGAACATTTAAAAGTATATTTCCAAGAAGAAGAACATGAAGAAATGGTTTTAGTTAAAGATATACCATTTTACTCGACTTGTGAACATCATTTGGTTCCGTTTTTTGGAAAAGCTCATGTTGCATATTTACCTAAAAAAGGTAAACTTACAGGATTATCAAAATTAGCAAGAGTTGTAGAAACTATATGCAAAAGACCACAATTGCAAGAAAGAATAACTAAAGATATTGCCAATTCAATAATGGAAGTGTTAGATCCATATGGTGTAGTTGTTGTAATCGAAGCAGAACATATGTGTATGACAATGAGAGGTGTTAAAAAACCAGGTTCAAAAACTGTAACATCAGCAGTTAGAGGAATATTTAAAAAAGATGTAGCTGCAAGAGCAGAAGTAATGTCTCTTATTAAATAGATAAATAATAAAAAGGCTTTTAAAGCCTTTTTATTTGTTGGGAGTTGATTAGTTTGAAATTTTTAAATTTAAATAAAGAAGATATAATGATGGGAATATTGAATTTAACACCAGATAGCTTTTCTGATGGTGGAAATTTTGATTCATTAAATTTAGCCCTAGAACATGCAAAAATAATGTTGCAAGAGGGTGCTGATATTATAGATATTGGTGGAGAATCTACTAGACCTGGTTCAACAAAAGTGTCAAAGGATGAAGAATTAGAAAGAATAAAAGATGTAGTTCAAACCATTCTTAATAAAACAGATGCTTTTGTTTCTGTGGATACATATAAATGGGAAGTTGCCAAAGAAGTATTAAAAATGGGAGTACCTATGATAAATGATATTTGGGGACTTCAACATAATGAAAATATGGCTAAAGTTGTAGCCGAATATGATGCTTATATAGTAATAATGCACAATCAAGATGGAACTGATTATAAAAAAGATATAATAGATTCTATGATTGAGTTTTTTAATAAGAGTATACAAATTGCATTAAATGCTGGAATAGATAAAAATAAAATAATATTAGATCCGGGTATTGGTTTTGGAAAAACAACAAAACAAAATATGATTGTAATAAATAGACTTGAAGAATTAAATATTTTAGGGTATCCTATATTATTAGGGACTTCAAGAAAATCTATAGTCGGAAATATTTTAGATTTACCTTCTAATCAAAGGCTTGAAGGTACCATAGCTACAAATGTTATTGGTGCTTTAAAAGGATGTAATATATTTAGAGTTCATGATGTAAAAGAAAATTTAAGAGCAATAAAAGTAGCAAAAGCGATAAAAGGAGTTAATTAATATGGATAAAATTATATTAAAAGACATGCAATTTTTTGGATATCATGGAGTTTTTAAAGAAGAAGAAAAGCTTGGACAAATATTTATAATAGATTTTTGTGGATTATGTGATTTAAAAGAAGCAAAAGAAAGTGATAATATAGATTTTGGTATTAGTTATGCAGATATATTTGATCTTGTTAAAGATATTTGTGAAAATAAAAGATTTAATTTAATAGAAGCTTTAGCAGAGTGTATTGCAAAAGAAGTATTGCTGAAATTTGGTAAAATTTCAGAAGTTAAAATACTTGTAAAGAAACCAAATGCTCCCATTAATGGGCATTTTAATTATGCTGGAGTGGAGGTTATAAAAAAAAGATGAGTATAGCTTATTTATCAATAGGAACAAATTTAGGTGATAGAGATAAAAATTTGCTTGATGCAATTAAATATTTAAAAGAAAATAAAACAATTGAAAATATAAGAATTTCTAAAGTTTATGAAACTAAGGCTTGGGGACTTACAAATCAAGCTGATTTTTTAAATATATGTGTAGAATTAAAAACTAACTTAAGTCCAAAGGAACTCTTAGGAATATGTCAAGATATAGAGTCTAAACTAAAAAGGAAAAGACTTATAAGATGGGGTCCAAGAACTATAGATTTGGATATACTATTATTTGATGATGAAATAACAGATGAAGATGATTTGAAAATTCCTCATGAAAGAATGCATCAAAGAGTCTTTGTTTTAAAGCCTCTTATGGATTTAAATGAGAATTTAAAATTTTCAAAAGGATATGTTAAGGATTTGATTTCAAATTTAGATATGAGCGTTATAAAGGAGTATGAATTTAATGAACTTAAAGAATATAGATAAGTTTATGATTGCAGGACCTTGTTCGATTGAATCATTTGAACAATTGCTTTCAACAGCAAGGCATGTTAAATCTTGTGGAGCAAATATTTTAAGAGGTGGTGCATACAAACCAAGAACATCACCAGTTTCTTTTCAAGGTTTAAGGGAAGAAGGTTTAAAAATATTAAAAGAAGTAAAAGAAATTGTAAATTTACCTGTTATAACAGAACTTATGGATCCAAGAGATTTAAAGAAAGTTTATGATGTTGCGGACATAATACAAATTGGATCAAGAAATATGCAAAATTTCACATTGCTAAAAGAAGTAGGGATGCAAGATAAACCTGTAATGCTAAAAAGAGGAATATCTGCAACTATTAAAGAATGGATAGGAGCTAGTGAATATATTTCTAATGAAGGTAATAAAAATATAATAATGTGTGAGCGTGGAATAAGAACATACAATGATTATACTAGAAACACATTAGATCTGGCTGCGGTTCCTATAATAAAATCTAAAACAGATTATAAAGTTATAGTTGATCCAAGTCATGGAACAGGTCTAAGGGAACTAATATTACCGATGACTAAAGCATCATTTGCATTAGATGCAGATGGAGTGATGATAGAAGTTCACCCTAATCCAAAAGAAGCTCTTTCAGATGGAGATCAATCTTTAGATTTTAAACAATTTGAATTTCTTATGAAAAATTTAAATGAGGCTAAATTTATTTAGTCTCATTTAAAATTTTTAGAAATAAAAAAAGGATTTTTAATATTTATGTAGAATATAATTAAGTGGGAATCAAAAAGAGCCTAAGAGGTGATCTAGTGGCGAGAAGTATGAATGATATTGTTGATGAAATAAAATCAAGAATAAATATTGTTGATGTAGTAGGTAGATATGTAAGTTTAAAAAAAGCAGGGAATAACTATAAAGGTAGATGTCCTTTCCACAATGAAAAAACGCCATCATTTATTGTAAGTGAGCAAAAACAAATATATAAATGCTTTGGTTGTGATGAAGGTGGAGATGTTATTAGATTTGTAATGAAAGTAGAAAATATAGATTTTATGGATAGTTTAGATATATTAGGGAAAGAAATAAATATAGATGTAAAAAAAGAACTTTCAAATGATTTTGATAAAAGTTCCATAAAAAAGAAACGAAAATACTATGACATGAATTTATATATTGCAAAATTCTACTTCAATAATTTAAAAAATGATAATCAAGCTAGAAACTATCTTGAAGATCGAGGATTATCAAATAAGATTATAAATAGATTTGGTATTGGTTTTGCAAGTGATAGCTGGGAAGAATCTAAAAAATTTTTGAAAGATAAAAATTTTTTAGAAAGTGAAATATATGAAAATGGCTTAATTACAAAAACCAAAAAGGGTAATTTTATTGATAAATTTAGAAATAGAATTATATTTCCGATATTTAATATAAAAAATGAAATAATAGGTTTTGGAGGACGGGTAATAGACAATAAATCAATACCTAAGTATTTAAATTCTCCAGAAACTATTGTATTTAACAAACGTTACAATCTTTATGCCCTTAATTTTGTTAGAAAATATTCAAATAAAGATTATATAATTGTAGTTGAAGGCTATATGGATGTGGTTTCTTTAAATCAATATGGTATTACTAATGTAGTAGCTTCTTTAGGAACGGCACTAACAATAGAGCAAGTAAAGCTACTTAAAAGATATTATAAAAAAATAGTACTTTGTTATGATATGGATGATGCTGGTGTTAAAGCTACAAATAGAGCTATTGAACTTTTAAATACTGAAAAATTAAATGTTAAGGTACTCACATTAGAAGATTGTAAAGATCCAGATGAATATATAAGAAAAAAGGGTATTTCAAAATTTAATAATAGATTACAAAATGCTGTTACTGATATTGAATTTTTTATAGAACAAATAAGAAAAAAACATAATTTAAATAATTCAAAAGAAAAAACAAAATACACACAAGAAGTTTGCTCATTATTAAAAACTATTGATAGTGAAGTGAAAAAAGAATATTATGTAAAATTATTATCAAAAGAGACTGATATTGCTTATGATGTCATAAGTGGAGAAGTTTTTGGTGGTAAGAAATTTAAAAAAGATTTTAATAAAAAGACTTACTCAAAAAAGAATTTTAAAAAGAAAATGCTTAAAAATGAAAATTTAAAAATTAAATTTAACAAAAATGATATTTTAGAAAAAAACTTAATATTAACATTTATAGAGGCTAAGAATTTTGAATTAAAAACACATATTTTAAAATTAGAAAAAGATTATATGATTTTAGATATGACAAAAGAATTTTTAAATTCATTAGATTCTGTTGAAAATTTTAATTTATTTTTAGATAAATATCAATCGAGTTTACAAGAATTTAAAGAGCTAAATTATAATGATAGTTTAGATTTTTTTAATTCATTAGATATATTAAAAAAAGAAATTGTAACAAGAAAAATAAAAAAACTTTCTTTAAGACAAAAGGAATTAGAAAAAAATAAAGATGGTAATGAGAATTTAGAAAAACAGTTAATAGAAATTGCTAATGAAATAATGAGTCTTAAGAAAAGCTTGTAAATAATAAGGAGGCTTACACATGGCTAAAAATAATGATGCTATGAAGTATATAAAAATACTGATGGATAAAGGAAAAGCAAAAGGTTCTTTAACATATGAAGAAGTTGTAAAAATATTAGGAGATTTAAATCTAGACAGTAAAAAAATTGAAAATATTTTCACGACACTTGAAGAAATAGGTATAAAGGTAATAAAAAATTCTAAAAAGAAAACATTAGATGATATAGATGAATCTGAAATAAATTTGGATGAAATTGAAGAAGAAGATAATGATACAATAGAAGACACAAAAGAAGATACAAAAGAAAAAACAAAGAAGAAAAAAGAAGGAAAAGAAATATCAGTACCTAAAGGTATTAGTATTGACGATCCTGTTAGAATGTATCTTAAAGAAATAGGTAAAATTCCTCTACTTTCAGCTGAAGATGAGATTTCTCTTGCTAAAGCAATGGAAGAAGGCAGTGAAATGGCTAAAAAGAGACTAGTAGAAGCAAATTTAAGACTAGTTGTAAGTATAGCTAAGCGTTATGTTGGAAGAGGAATGTTATTTTTGGATTTAATTCAAGAAGGTAATTTAGGTCTTATAAAGGCAGTTGAGAAGTTTGATTATACAAAGGGATATAAGTTTAGTACTTATGCAACTTGGTGGATAAGACAAGCCATAACAAGAGCTATAGCAGATCAAGCTAGAACAATAAGAATACCAGTTCATATGGTTGAAACTATAAATAAATTAATAAGAGTATCAAGACAGTTACTTCAAGATTTAGGAAGAGAACCAAAGCCAGAAGAAATAGCAAAAGAAATGGAAATGCCTGAAGAAAAAATTAGAGAAATACTAAAAATTGCACAAGAGCCAGTTTCTTTAGAAACGCCAATTGGTGAAGAAGAAGATAGTCATTTAGGTGATTTTATACCAGATGATGATGCTCCAGCTCCAGCTGAAGCTGCTGCATATTCACTATTAAAAGAACAATTAGAAGATGTTTTAGGTTCGTTAAATGAAAGAGAGCAAAAAGTATTAAAACTTAGATTTGGGCTAGAAGATGGTAGAGCTAGAACATTAGAAGAAGTAGGTAGAGAGTTTGATGTTACAAGAGAAAGAATAAGACAGATTGAAGCAAAGGCGTTAAGAAAATTAAGACATCCAAGTAGATCTAAAAAATTAAAAGATTATTTAGATTAATAGGGCAGCCGTTTAGGCTGCTTTCTATATAAGGATTATAATTATGAAAGGATAGTATTTATGAAATTATCTTTAAGATTAGAAAAAATTGCAAATATGATAACTAAAGATGCTAAAGTTGCTGATATAGGCACAGATCACGGTTATATACCAGTATATTTAGTTGAAAATAATATATCTAAAAGTATTATAGCTTCAGATGTAAATAAAAAACCTCTAAAAAAAGCTATAGATATTGTAAAAAGCTATAAATTAAATGAATTTATAGAACTTAGATTAGGTTCAGGTTTAGAAGTTTTGGATGAAAATGAATCTGATGAAATAATAATAGCAGGTATGGGTGGAATATTAATAAAAGATCTTTTAGAAGCAAGAAAGAATATAGTTAAAAATGCAAAATCTTTAATATTACAGCCTATGCAAGCTCAAAAAGAACTTAGAAAATATCTAATAGAAAACAATTATGAAATATTAGAAGAAGTTTTGATTAAAGAAGATCAAAGAATCTATGAGATTATAAAAGTTAGATTTGATTCTAATAAAAAAATCTATGAAAATATAGATGATATTGATTTTGAATGTGGAATAAAGTTTAAAAAAGATGAACTTTATAAAGAATTTTTGCAAAAGAAAATAGATGAATATGAAAATATAAAATCAAAATTAAAAGATTTAGATAATGAAAAAATAAAAGAAAAATATGAATTATGTGATGAAAAAATTAATTTAATAGGAGGAAAATTAAGTGAAATTAGTTGATATAATAAAATTAATAGAAAAAGATTATCCTCTTGATTTATGTTATTCTTGGGATAATAGTGGACTTCTAATAGGTGATAAAAATTTTGAAATAAAAAAAATCATGACAACCTTAGAGATAACAAAAGATGTTGTAGCTGAAGCTATAGAAAATGATATAGACCTTATAATATCTCATCATCCTTTTATATTCAAAGGACTAAAAAAGGTAACGACAGATTCTATAAAGGGAGATTTAATATATAAATTAATAAAGAATGATATAAGTGTGTATAGTGCACATACGAACTTCGATATCGCTAAAAATGGTCTAAATGATTATATAATGAACAAACTAGATATTATAAATACAAAAATAATTGATAAAACTAAAGTTGAAAAGTTATTTAAACTTTGTACTTATATACCTAAAAATGATTTTCAATCTGTTAAGGAAGAACTTTTAAATGTAAATGATTTAAAGATTGGTAATTATGAAAAAACTTCATTTAGAGTAGATGGTATAGGTTCATTTATGGGAAATGAAGATTCAAGTCCTACAATTGGAGAAAAAAATAATTTAGAAGAAGTTAAGGAATTTAAATTTGAAATGATGATAAGAGAAGAATCTATTTCTAAGGTTATAAATCAGCTAAAAAAGATACATCCATATGAAGAAGTTGCATATGACTTAATTCCTTTAGCCAATTCTTTTGATGAATATACATTTGGTCTTGGTAAGGTTGGAAGATTAAAAGAAGAGTATAAATTAAAAGATTTTATAAATAAAATAAAAGATATACTTAAAATAGAAAATGTAAGATTTGTAGGAAATGATAATTTGAAAATAAAAAAGGTTGGAGTTATAACTGGTTCGGGTTCAGAATTTGCATATAAAGCAAAAAGTATGGGAGCGGATATTTTTATAACTGGAGATTTAAAGTATCATGAAGCTCAAGATGCTAAAGAAGCAAATATAAATATATTAGATGTAGGTCACTTTGGAAGTGAACATATATTTATGGAGATATTAAAAGATTATTTAGAAGAAAAATTGGATTTAAAAATAGTAAAGTCAAATACTAATCAAAATCCATTTAAATTATATTAGAGGTGTTTATTTTGAAGAAAAGAAAATTATTAGCAACATGCTTATTTGGAGTAGAAAGAATATTAAAATTTGAAATATTAGATTTAGGATATGAAATTGAAAGTGTTGAAGATGGTAGAATCATATTTACTGCGGATGATTTAGGTATATGTAGAACAAATATAAATTTAAGAACAGCAGAAAGAGTATTTGTATTGATAGATGAATTTAGAGCTGTTGATTTTGAACAATTATTTGATAAGGTAAAGAAAATAAGATGGGAAAAATACATTGAAAAAGGTGGAGCTTTTCCTATAACAAAAGTTAATATAGTAAAATCTAAAATTAATAGTCCAAGAAGTGCACAATCTATTTGTAAAAAAGCAATAGTAGAGTCACTAAAAGATGTTTATAAAAAAGATTGGATAGATGAGGATGGAAGTGAATATCCGATAAATGTATTTATAAAAAAAGATATAGTTCAAATATTGTTAGATACATCAGGAGATGGACTTCATAAAAGAGGTTATAGAATATCTAATCACGAAGCTCCAATAAGAGAAACATTAGCTTGTGCTCTTGTTAAGATGACTCCTTGGAATAAAGATAGAATACTTTTAGATCCATTTTGTGGTTCTGGAACAATTGCTATAGAAGCAGCTCTTATGGCTAAAAATATTGCACCAGGAATCAATAGAAAATTTGTAAGTGAAAATTTTAAATTTATAGCAAGTAAATATTGGGAAGAAGCAAGAACTGAAGCGAAAGAAAATGAATTAGATATAAATGAAACACTAATAAAAGCTAGTGATATAAGCGAAGAATCAATTGAAATGGCAAAAGATAATGCGATAAATGCAGATGTTTATGATTTGATTGAATTTGAAGTAGAGGATATGTGGAATATAAAAGAAGAAAGAGAGTATGGTTTTATTGTAACAAATCCACCTTATGGGGAAAGATTAGAAGATAAAAAAACAGTATCAACATTATATAAAAATATGGGAAAAGTTTTTTCTAAATTAAAAACTTGGTCTTTATATATAATAACATCAGAAGAAGAATTTGAAGAAATTTATGGCAAAAAAGCTGATAAAAAGAGAAAATTATATAATGGTATGCTTAGATGTGATTTATATCAATATTTTGGACCTAAGCCAAAGAAATAAATTAAAGAAAAAGAAGTATCGAGGTGTTATATGAATAAATTTTTTATAGTTAGACATGGACAAACTTATTGGAATAAAGAACATAGAAGTCAAGGTCATAAAAATTCAAACTTGACTGATGATGGTATAAATCAAGCAATAGCTTTAGGTGAAAGACTTAAAGCTATTGATTTTGATTATATATATAGTTCGGATTTAGGTAGAACTATTGAAACTACAAATTTAATATTAAAAGATTTTTCAAAAAAAGAGTATAAAAAGTGTCAAAGTTTAAGAGAAATTTGTTTAGGTAAATGGGAAGGCATGACAATTGATGAAATCAAAAAAAATTATAAAGATCAGCATGCTTATTGGGTTAAAACCCCTTTAAAAACTGAGGTTGAAGGTATGGAAAATTTAAGCGATGCTAGAAATAGAATTGCTAAAAAAATAAAAACATTAAATGAAAAGCATGATAATAAAACTTTTTTGATAATAAGTCATGGTATGATAATTAAATTATTATTGACAGAACTTGTAGGTATTGAAATTAATGATATGTACAAATTTAAGCAAGGAAATACGGCTTTAAATATTATCAATGGATTAGAAGGAAATAGATTTCAAATAGATATATTAAATGATACAACACATACAAGGGAGAATTAAGATGCAAAGAATAGTAATAGCTATAGATGGACCAGCTGGTGCTGGAAAAAGTACAATAGCAAAATTAATATCAAAAGATTTAAATCTTATATATATAGATACAGGGGCTATGTATAGAGCTGTAACTTTAATGGCGTTAGAAAATAAAATAAATGAAGAAGATGTAAAATCTCTTCTTTATTTAATAAAAAATACACAAATATCATTTAAGGATAATAAATTATATTTAAATGATATTTGTAAGGAAGATGATATAAGAACAAATGAAGTAAGTTCAAATGTTTCTAAGTATGCAGCCATAAAAGAAGTTAGAGAAATATTGGTAGAAAAACAAAGGGATATGGCAAAGGAATATAGCGTTATAATGGATGGAAGAGATATCGCAACTCATGTATTAGTAGATGCAAACTATAAGTTTTATCTAACTGCAAGTCCTAAAATAAGAGGAGAAAGAAGATATAAGGAACTTATAGAAAAAGGAGAAAACATATCATTAGAAAAGATAATAGAGGATATAAAAAAGAGAGATTTTGACGATATGAATAGAGAGGTTAGTCCTCTTGTAAAAGCAAAAGATGCAATCTTAGTAGATACAGACAATATGTCAATTTCAGAAGTTGTAAAAAATATTATAGGATATATAAAATAAAAATTATAGAAAAGAATTTAAAATATTATAAAATTTAAATTTAAATATGATAAAATAGAATAAAATACTTAAAAAATATTAATATAGGGGGAATGTAGGTGAAAATAGAATTAGCTCATAATGCTGGCTTTTGCTTTGGTGTAAAAAGAGCTATTGATATGTCTTTTGAAGTTGTCAAAGAACAAAGTAATATTTGTTCTTTAGGTCCTTTGATTCATAATAAACAAGTTGTTGATGAATTCAAAAGCCAAGGACTTACAGTTGTAGATGAGGTTGAAGATTTAAAAAACTTAGATGTAAATAAAGTTATAATAAGATCTCATGGATCTAAAAAATCAGATTATGATTATTTGGATTTTAATGACATTGGAATTGTAGATACAACTTGTCCTTATGTAAAAAAAATTCAAAACATTGTTTATAATCACTATAAAAATGGATATAAAATAATAATATTAGGAAATAAAAATCATCCAGAGATAATAGGTATAAATGGATGGTGCGAAAATAAAGGAATTGTAGTAAATAGTGAGGAAGAATTTAAAAATATAGAAATTTTAGAAAATGAAAATTATTGTTTTGTTTCTCAAACTACTATGAAATTATCTATATATAATAATATAGTTAATTATTTAAGTGAATTTGCAAATCATGTCATTATATTTAATACTATTTGCAAAGCTACTAAAAATAGACAAGAATCAGCTTCTTTACTATCTAAAAAAGTAGATTTAATGATTGTAATTGGAGGATACCATAGTTCAAATACTCAAAAATTAGCAAAAGTTTGTTCTGAAAATGTAAAAACATATCATATAGAAACTATAAATGATTTGGATTTATCTATTTTTAATAAGGATATGCAAATAGGTATAACAGCAGGAGCGTCTACTCCTGATTGGATAATTAATGAAGTTTTAGATACCTTGAAAAATTTATAATAAAAATCTATAAGGAGTGTTACTAGTATGAATAATGAAATGGAAAAATTATTAAACGAAGAAAGTGATATTTTTCAAGAGGTGCATAAAGGAAAAACAGTAAAAGGTTCTATTCTTATAAAAAGAAGAGATGAGTATTATGTTGATATAAAACATAAAACAGATGGTATTTTACCAAGAGCAGAGATGATAGATGGAGAAGAATTAAATGTTGGAGATGAAGTTTATTTTAAAGTTGTAAAGATTGACAAAACTTCAGGTGAAGTTTTCCTATCTAGAAAGAAGGCTCAAGAACTTGAAGTGTTTGATTCTTTAAATCTTGATGAAATAGTTAATGTTAAAGTACAATCAGAAAATAAAAAAGGCTTAGTAGTATTTTATAAAGGTGTTCTTAGAGGTTTTATACCTTTAAGTCATGTTGAATTAGATTATTTAGATAAAAATGAATTAGGAAAATACATTGGAAAAGAATTTGAAGCTAAAATTATAGATATAGATAAAGATAAAAGAAGATTTATACTATCAAGAAAAGATATATTAAAAAATAAAATGGAACAAAAGAAAAATGATTTTATAGAATTATCAAAAGAAACAGATACTTTCAAAGGAATAATAAAAGATATCAAAGATTATGGACTATTTGTTGATGTTAATGGAATAACTGGATTGGTTCATATCTCAGAAGTTTCTTGGGAAAAGAATATATCTTTAAAAGATAGATTTAAAAATGATCAAGAAATTGATGTTAAAGTATTATCATTTGATGAAAAACAAAATAGATTAGCACTTTCGATAAAGCAATTAGAAGAAAATCCTTGGGTTAAGTTCTTAAAAGAATATAAAGAAGAAGATGAAATTAAGGGAATGGTTAAGAATATAAAGGATTATGGAGTTTTTGTTAAATTAAATGATTTTGTAGATGGTTTCGTTCATATATCTAATTTATCTAAAGATTTTATAAAACATCCAAAAGATATTGTTAAATTAGAGGATGAATTAGAATTAAAAATCATAAATATAGATAGTGAAAGTAAGAAGGTAGAACTTAAGATATTAGAATAAGGGGGGGGTAAAATGAATAAATATGAAAGTTTTAAGGAGAGTATCTTAAAAAAAACGGGAATAGATTTAAATTTATATAAAGAAAAACAAATGAAAAGAAGATTAGAGTCACTTGCTAGAAGGAATAATTTTTCGGATTTTTCGAATTATTTTAGGGCATTAGATAAAGATAATAAATTATATGAAGAATTTATAAATTATTTGACTATTAATGTTTCAGAGTTTTATAGAAATATAGAACAGTGGAAAGTTTTAGAAGGTGAAGTTATTCCTGCACTGATGAAAAAATCATCAACATTAAAAATTTGGAGTGCAGCTTGTTCAACAGGTGAAGAGCCTTATTCTTTAGTTATGTTATTATCAAAATTTTATCCTCTAAACAAAATAAATATAATAGCAACAGATATTGATGATGGTGCTATTAAAAAAGCTAAAGAAGGTATGTATATAGATAAGAGCTTAAAAAACCTACCAAAAGAGTTTGTTAAGAAATATTTCGATGCAAACGGTAAATTTTATCACATAAAAGACGATATAAAAAGTAGAGTTACTTTTAAAAAGCATAATTTATTAAAAGATAGTTATGTTGATAATTGTGACCTTATAGTTTGTAGAAATGTTTTGATTTATTTTACTGAAGAAGCTAAGGCAGAGATTTACAAAAAATTCTCTAAATCGTTAAAACCACATGGTATTTTATTTGTGGGAAGTACAGAACAAATAATTATGCCAAATAAATATAATTTAACACCACTTAGAACTTTCTTCTATGGGAAAGAGTAGATCAAAAAAAATTTTCTTTTATCATAAAAACATACTTAACAAGGAGGATAATAAACATGGAAGTATTAAAAGTTTCAACAAAATCTAATCCAAATTCAGTAGCAGGTGCTTTAGCAGGCGTATTAAGAGAAAGAGGTTCAGCAGAAATACAAGCAATAGGAGCAGGCGCATTAAATCAAGCTGTAAAGGCAGTAGCTATAGCTAGAGGGTTTGTTGCTCCTAGTGGTATGGACTTAGTTTGTATACCAGCATTTACAGATGTACAAATTGATGGAGAAGAAAGAACAGCTATAAAACTTATAATAGAACCTAGATAATTGTTAGTTTGTATGTAAAAATTAAATAAAAGAAATAATAAAAGACCTTGCAATGCAAGGTCTTTTTTAAACTATGTTTTTATCCCAACAATTATATGAAAGTGGAACTGTAAGTGGTTTAATTCCTTTGATTTTCATATTTGTTTCTATTTTATGAGTCATATTAGTCTCTGTTGTTCTTTCTAATGATTCTCCCATTACAACTATTTGAATATTATTTTTTATTGCATAGTCAGTTATAGTGTCTAAAATATTAGTGGAATGAAGAATACTCATTTGTGCATAATATTTTTTTGATGCATTAAAAAGGTGTTGTAAAGGTGTTGAATTACTAACAGGGATAGTTTTAGTAGTTACATGGACAACATGCAAATCGCCATCCTTGCCTGCTATTTTTGAAGCATACTTAATCAACCTCTCGCATGTCTTTTGCTTTGTAACACAAACCATGACTTTTTTAGCAGAATTCATATTATAAAAACTCCTTTTTATATTTTATTTTTAATTATAATTTTAATCCTTATCTATATTGTAGGAAGTTTTTGAATAAAAATCAAGAGGTTCTATTAAAAATTAATAAATTGTAAATAATTATTAAGTTATTTATAATAAATTGTTAATCTTTAAATATTTAATTATAGTATTATATTATAGAGCTTAAAAAATAAAGATTCTTTATAATAAAGATGTTATAATATGATAGTAAAAATATTTATCGATAGAGGAGTTTTTTATGAATATTAAAAGATTTACATTAGGAAAATTATTAAACAATACATATATAGTAAGTGATCGAAAAACAAATGAATGTATGGTTATAGATCCAACAGTGGATACTTTAGTTTATGTAAATTATATAAGAGAAAATGATTTGGATTTAAAATATATAGTATTAACACATAATCACCATGATCATATAGGTGGAGTAAAAATTATTAAAGAACATTTTGCGGATTGTGATATTTGTATTCATAAAAATGATTATAAGGGTCTATTAGATCCAAAATTAAATTATTCAGAGGATATAAAGATAAAAGCTGATGTAATATTAAAGACAAATCAATATTTAACATTAGGAAGTCTAAATTTTAAAGTATTAAATACTAAAGGACATACAAAAGGTTCTATTAGTTTATATGAAGAAAATAAAAAAGTGATTTTTACTGGAGATGCTTTGTTTATAGACGATATAGGAAGATGGGATTTAGCAAGTGGAAGTAAAAATGATAGTATAGAAACTATGAAGAATATATTTGATAAATTAGAAGATGATATAAAGGTATATCCAGGCCACGAAAATATAGGAACTATGAAAGATGTAAGAATACAAAATGAATGGTTTTTAAAAATAATAAATGATGAAGTTTAGTAATTATTTTTGTTGAAATATATATAAATATATAGTATAGTAATAAAGCGTGTTTTAACACGAAAGGAGGAATATAAATTGAATTTTAATAAATTTAATTTAAGTAACAAGGTTGTTAACCATCTTAAGAAAAAAGGGGTTATAACACCAACAGAAGTTCAAGAACAGTCTATACCATTAGCGTTAAAGGGAAAAGACTTAATAGTACAAGCACAAACAGGAACAGGAAAGACATTTTCTTTTTTAATTCCTTTGATGGAAAAGATAAATACAGATAAAGACGAAATTCAATCAATAATAATTGCACCTACTAGAGAGTTAGCTCAACAAATCACAGATGAAGCAAAATATCTTTCGGAAGTTTATGATGTTTCAATGGTTAGTATATATGGTGGAAAAGATGTTATATCTCAAATTAAAAAACTAAGAAGAAAGCCACATATGATAATAGGTACTCCAGGTAGAGTTATGGACCATCTTAATAAAGGAACATTATCTTTAAAGAATATTAAATTCATTGTAGTTGATGAAGCTGATGAGATATTAAGAAGAGGTTTTATGGATGATTTAGAATTTATAATGGAGAAAGTAAACAAAGGTTATCAAACTATGTTATTTTCTGCAACTATGCCAAAGAGAGTAAAGGCAATAGTAAATAGATTTATGAAAAATCCTACAGAGATAATGATATCTAAAGAAAATATAACATTAGAAAATATAAAGCAATACTTTATAGAAGCTAGTCCTAAGGAAAAAACTGAAAAATTAATGGAATGTATAGATAGATTTAATCCTTATTTATGTATGGTGTTTGCAAGTAGTAAAAAAAGAGCAAATTTAGTACACGAAGCATTATGTATAAATGGGTATGAAGCAGGACTTATACATGGAGATTTATCTCAAAATAAAAGACAACAAGTTATGAAGAAATTTAAAGCAGCAAAGATTCAAATATTAGTTGCAACTGACTTGGCAGCTAGAGGAATTGATGCTGAAGGTGTTAGTCATGTATTTAATTATGATCTGCCTTTTAATATAGAATATTATATTCATAGAATAGGTAGAACTGGTAGAGCTGGGAATGAAGGGATTGCAATAAGCTTAGTTTCACAATCAGAAAGACCAGATTTAAAAGCAATAGAAAATGCTATTAGTAAAAAAGTTGAACTTTATAAAATGGATTAATACAAGAAGCTTATAGAAATGTTTAATTTTTATAAGCTTTTTTTGTAAAGAATTCTTTCAATCTTGTAAATTTTAATAAGTTGATTAAAATTTTTAAGATGTTAAAATATAATTAAAGCAAAGCACAAACAAAAGGATTAGGAGTGAATTATTTGGAAAATCTTTTGACTAGAATAATAAATGAAAATAAAAAATACACCAATTTAGGAAATGTTGCAGATTATATACCAGAATTAAAAAAAGCAAATAAAGAAGATTTAGGTGTATATATCTATACAACTGACAATGAAGAATACTTTGCAGGAGATTATAATAAAAAATTTAGTATACAAAGTATTTCAAAAATAGTTACCTTGATGCTTGCACTTATAGAAAATGGTGAAGAATATGTTTTTGAAAAAGTTGGAGTAGAACCAACAGCAGATTCTTTTAATTCAATAGTAAGTTTAGAAACTAAGAATTTTCATAAACCTTTAAATCCTATGATAAATTCAGGTGCTATAGCAGTAATATCTATGATAAGTGAAAATAAGGATGAAGAACCGATAGATAGAATATTAAAATTTATAAGAAAGATAACAGATAATCAAGATATAAATATAAATGAAAAAATATATTTATCTGAAAAGGAAACTGGTCATAGAAATAGGGCACTTTCATATTTTATGAAAAGTACAAATATTTTAGAAAAAAATGTTGAAGAGGTTTTAGATACTTACTTCAAAGCATGTTCAATAGAAGTTACATGTAAAGATATAGCAAAAATAGCTTCTGTTCTTGCAAATGGAGGAATACTTCCATGGAGTAAAGAAAAGATAATACCAAGAAAGGTAACAAGAATAATAAAAACAATAATGGTTACATGTGGAATGTATGATGCATCAGGGGAATTTGCAGTTTCAGTAGGAGTACCATCAAAAAGTGGTGTAGGTGGGGGTATTCTTTCAAGTGTACCATCAAGAATGGGAATTGGTGTTTATGGACCAGCTCTTGATTCTAAAGGAAATAGTATTGGAGGCATAAAGGTACTAGAAGAATTGTCTGAAAGATTAGATTTAAGCATATTCTAGTATTTATATAAATATATTAAGGTATATAGGAGTGATGAATTTGAATTTAGAGATTTTAAGTAAATTAAATCCAGTTGCAATAGTTATAATTGGAGTAGTATTAACATTATTGATAGTATCAATAGTAATTAATTTAAGAACAAAGTCGAAATATAAGCAAATAATGAATGATTTGGAAAATGAAAGACATAGAGAAAGTGAAAAATTTACATTACCACTTTTAAATAATATTGTACAAGATTATAAAAATGCAGCAAGAAAAGTTTTTACACAAGTTAATACACAAGTTATAATAGAAAGAAATTTTAATAAGCAATTAAATGGTCTTTATACAGCTGAAAGATTTTCAAAATCAGCAGTATCTTTGATGATTATATTAGGTTTACTTGGTACTTTTTATGGACTAACACTTTCTATAGGAAGACTTGTAACACTTCTTTCTAGCGGAGATTCAGTTGTAGTTTCTGGTGGTATAGATTCTATTCTTTCAGGACTTATAAATTCAGTTGAAGGTATGTCTGTAGCATTTATAACTTCATTATTTGGTATTGCATCATCTGTAATAATGACAATATTTAATATAAGAATAAATATTGAAGAATCAAGAGAAATTCTTATGGTTGAAATTGAAGAGTATTTAGATAACTACGTGTTATTTAAATTCAAAAGAGATGAATACAAAGAAGAAGAAAGTGATATGAAGATGATGAGAGATTCATTTGATAATTTTAGTACTAGTATAGATTCTAATATTAAAAATCTTATGAATATTTTAGATAAAAGACTTGATAATGCATCAAAGAGTATTGAAGCTTCTGCAAAATCTTTAGAAGATGTTATAGATTCATTTAAAGATTCAACAGATAAATTCAATGCAAATACTAGTGATTTAATGGAGTTTAACCACCATTTAAAGACAAATATTGAAAGAATGAATGTTCATATGTCTGACTTTAGTGATTCAATGAAAAGTAGAATAAAAGAGATTGAAAATACAAAAAATAATTAAAAAGGAGATTTTGTAGATGAAAATGAGAAAAAGATCCTTTATAAAAAGAGGTAGTGATGATAATTTTTGGCCTGCTTTTACGGATATGATTTCTACAATTGCCTTGATTATATTCTTTTTAATGCTTATTGCATATGTTCAAAATATAGTTGCAGGAAGAGAAATAATAGCAGTCACAGAAGAAAGAGAACAAGTAGAAAAAAAGCTTAGACTTATGAAAACGGAGCTTAAAGAAATAGAAGCTGAAGTTAAACAAGGTGAGAAAGCACTTAAATTATCAATGAGAAAAATAGAAGATCAACAAGAAATAATAGCAGAAAGTAATGAAGAATTAGGCGATTTAAGAGCAAAACTTAGAGATGTTGCAGTTTTAAGAGTAAATGTTTTGGATAAAGTAAAAAAATCTTTAGAAAAAGAATTAAAAAAGAGTTCTAATGCAAATAGTATAGTTACGGTTGGAGATAATGGAAATATTATATTATCAGAAGGGCTAGTGTTTGATTACAATTCTTATGAACTTAAAAAAGAAGGTAAAGAGCTTCTTAACAATCTTTCAAAAGCATTTGAAAATGTATTAAATGATTCTCAAACTAGATCTTATATAGATACAATTAGTATACAAGGGCATACAGATGATGATGGAAGTCCTTCATATAATAGAGAATTATCATCTAGAAGAGCTAGTACAGTTGTAAATTATTTATTTAGTACAAATTCAAATCTTCAAAAAGATTATGGAGAGTATTTTGTTGCTAGTGGTTTTTCTGAATTTAGACCAATTTCAAATAATCCAGCTAAAAATAGAAGAATAGAAATAGCAATAACATTAAAAGATTCAACAATACAAAATATTATAGATGAGTATTTAGAGGATTCAAAAGATCTTTTTGATGAAGATTCTAATGACGAAGATGAAGATTAATATTAAAAAAAGTGTCAGTATATACTGGCACTTTTTATTTTAATATATTAAAATAAATAACAGTAAATAAAACTAATATGTTCACAATAATAGAAAAATGTATTAAAATATATTTTGTTATCAAATTTAAATTGATTAGGTGAAAGGAGTTACACAATATGAAATACATAATAGACCTAGTTTTGGGTGGAATGACTGGATATATAACTAATAAGATAGCTATAAAAATGCTATTTAAAGAATATATAGGTGTTGGTGGTGTTGTTTTAAAGACAAGAGATGAATTTATAGAGAATTTAAGTTCTTTGATTGAAAAGGATTTAATAAATCATAAAACTCTTGAAAGAGAGTTAAATAAGGATGAATTTAAAGATATATCTATTGATATATTTAATTCAATAAAAACAAAAAAATTAGAAGATAATACAAAGATAAAAGATTTAAAAGGTGCAAAAGAGACCTTAAATAATTTAGTAGATTATAGTATGAGTATAAATGAAAATTTATCAAATAATATTTATGAAGATGTTATATCAAGTATTGATTTAGAAAATATATTAGACGAAAATATTATAAAGAAATTTGCTTCAAAAATTCATGATAATTTAGTTTTGAATTTGGAACACGAAGATGAGTTTAAATCTTTATTTAATTTATTTAAAAAACAAGGATATAAAAATTTAAATGAATTTTTAGGAAAAAATATTGTAATAGGTATTAAGGATTCCATTAAAGGAGCAAATTTAAATCTAGGTCAAAAAGAAATTGATTTATTAAAAGAATATTTATTAGTTGAATTTGAAAAGCAATTTAAAAATAATAATAAATTTTTGGATGATATAAACAAACTCTATATAAAGGATTTTTTAAAAACGGATGAAATAAATATATTAAAAGAGGATTTAATAAAATTAATCTTAGAAAATGAAGATCAATTAAAAAATAGTTTTAAAGGATTTTATAAAGAGATATCAAATAGTGAAAAGTATATAAATGAATATATATCTATGAATGAAAAGAAATTTGAAAGAAGAGCATTGGATTTAAAAGAGTCTGTAAAGACAAATTCAAATGAATTTATATTAGATATAGAAGAAGATATATTAAATGGACTTAGTGAATCTATAGAATCTAATTTTTCTTCAGATTTTGATTTATTTGGGATAAATGAAAAAATAAAATCAATGGCTAAAGAATTTCTAATAGAAAATGAAGATTTTAATATATCAAATATGATAAATGAATTTTTGAATTTTAAAATAGATGAATATGATGAAACCAAAGCTTTTGTAGATTTTATACAGTCGAAAAAATTAAAGGATTTAATAAAGCTTATAGAGTGTGAATTTAATATTAATTTGGAAGATAAATTATTTGAGTTTATAAAAAAGAATATAATTAAACAAATTCAATTGGGTAGTTTTTTAGAACTAAAATTAAATAAATTCTTGGATATCGATAATATTTTTGAAAATATAATAGTTGATTTTATAAATAAAAATATAAATATAGATTTTGTAGATATTAAAATAAAAGAATTTATACATCTAAAATTGGATTTAATATTAAATAAATCTTTTATAGAAATGGGTGAAGATAAAGTAAATTCTTTTGAAAAATATATATTTGTAAACACTTTAAAATCCAATAAGGAAAGTTTTTGCAATTTTGCAGTAAATAAATTTTTAAATAGTAAAGTTAAAATTCAAGATTTATTGAATGCTAAGGAAAATATAAAAAGTGAAATCAGAAATTTTATAAAAACTGAAATAGAAGGAAAAATAAATACTATAAGTGAAAAAACTATAAATAATATATTCGATAATCTAAATGATCAGAATATGCAAGAAATATCAAATGCATTTTTAGGAACTTTAAAAGAAGAATTACCAAATATATTAGAAGGTAAAGTAAAAAAAGTTGTTAAATCAAACATGAAAGATTTAGAAGATGAAAAGTTACAAACAATGTTAGAAGATTTTATGGGAAAAGAATTAAAACCTATAAATACAATAGGTGCAATATTTGGGGGGATAGTTGGGCTATTACTTTCTAAATATGATATTAATAATATGAATATGTTAAGTTCTTTCTTTGTATATTCATTAGTTGGATGGTTTACAAATTTTATAGCACTTAAGATGATATTTAAACCGTATGAAACTGTAAAATTAGGTGGTTTTAGTATTTTTCCGCAAGGGGTTATATCAAAGCAAAAGCCTAGATTTGCAAAGTCTATGTCCTCTTTTGTATCAAAACAATTGATAAAAGAAGATAAGATTAAAACAGTTTATAATAATAATATAGAGTATTATAAGGATTATTTAGATGATTATTTAAAAAGAGATAATTATTTTTATTTAAATAATTATTTTATTTCTAAAAGAGATATACTTGCAGAAAAGTTCTCAAATAATATAATAAATAATATAAATTTAGTTTCAGATTCTAAAAAACAAGTGGGAATGTTAAATAATATTTCTTTAAATATGTCTAATAATATCAATAAAGAAAATTTAAAATTCACTATAAATAGTAAATTGGCAGATATAAATAATATAGAATTAAAAGATTTTAAATTAAAAGATTTGAATTTAAATAGAGATTTTGATTTTGAAATTAAAAATAATTCTTTTGATAATGTGAACTTAAATCTTAAAGAAATTTTAAAAAGTAAAGAAGTTGAAGAATTTAAAATTTCAAATTTTGATTTTGAAGATGTATTATTAAATAATATATCACCGATAAGAAAAATAATAGAATTAAAGATAAAGAATTTATTAGAAAGTAACAAGGAACATTTAAAAGAAAATATTTTAAAAATAATAAAAAATAAAATGGGTATGCTTTATGAACTTTCAGCAGCATTTATAGATATAGAAGATAGTGTGTTAAAAATATTAAACACTTTCATAGATGAAAAAGTTGATAAAATACTACGTGACAATGAAGATCGATTAGAAAAAACTATATTGAATATAGTAAAGGATAATGAAATATCATTAAAAGAATTTGAAGTGGAAATAGATTTAAATGAATATAAAGATAAAATAATAATAGTAAAAGATTTGGTATTTAATAATATTGATATTTATAATTATATTGATGAAGAAAAAGTAAATAATATAAAAGATGATTTGATAGAAGAATTAAAATCGATATCTATTGATGAAGATATAAAAAATATTTTTGTAGAGAAAATATTTAATACTTCATTAGATGAATTTACAAAAGAAATAGATAAAAATGATATACATTCAAAGTTAAAAGAAGTTGGAAATAAATTAAAGGAAGATAATAATTATTTAGATATAGTTATAAATAACTTAGATAATCAATTAGAGGTAAAAGAAATCTATACATCAAAAGAAATAGAAGAAATTTATTTAAAACTTGTAAATCTAATAAAAGAAAATAATAATTTAAGAGTCATATTAAAAAATAATATACAAAGTTTTATAGAAAAAGCTAATGATTTAATAGACGGTGATTTTAAACAAACAATAATTTTTGACTTAATAGAATTGTTATTAAATGAAATAGCAAATAATTGGGATAAAATAACAGACAATATTGATTTTGAAAATATAATAGAATCTGAAATTAATGAGATGCATCCAAGAGAAATAGAAGAATTATTTAATTCTTTTGCAAAAAAATATTTTAAAAGACTTGAGTTGTATGGTCTTTTTGGTGGATTTTTAGGTTTGATTTCAGTTATAATAAAAAATTTATTATAAAAAAGTATTTTAAAAATCTAATTAATATGTTATACTATAAAAAACTTAATGATATTCATAATAAATTCTTTTATACAGAAGTAGTAGACAAATTATTTTTATCCAAAGCGATTCGGGGTTGGTGTGAGCCGAAGTTAAAATTTTTGTTGAATGGATCTGTTAGAAGCAAAGAAGAAATAATAGTATTCTTTGTCGGGACTTCCCGTTATAGAAGTAGAGTATCGATTTTTATCCGTACTTGATTAGAGTGGAATATTTTATTCAATTTAGGTGGCAACGCGGAAGTAACCTTTCGTCCTTTTTATAGGGACGGAAGGTTTTTTTATTTCAAAAAAATAGAAATTTATATGGATTATAGAGTTTTTAGAAAAAATAAATTCGAAAAATTTTTAATTTTCAAAAAATGGAGGAATAGAAAATGGATTTAAGAAAAAATATTTTAACAGCATTATTACTTAGTATAGGTTTTATTTTACACAGTATAATACCAGGAATTTTAACAGGTATGAAATTTGATTTATTATTATCTATGATATTTGTATCTATAATAATAAATAAAGATTTGAAAAATACAATAGTAGCAGCTCTTTTAGGTGGTTTTTTATCAGCAATAAGTACAACTTTTCCAGGTGGACAAATACCAAATATGTTAGATAAGATAATAACTTGTTTTGTAATATACCTAATAGTTAAATACTTAAAAATAAATAATTATTTTTTATCATCAATAGTTGGTTTTATAGGAACATTAGTAAGTGGTGGGGTGTTTTTATATTCTGCAAAAATAATAGTAGGTCTTCCTGCTCCTTTTTCAATATTATTTACATCTATTGTAATACCTACTGCAATAACTAATGCAATAGTTACTCTATTTGTATATAAAGCTGTTGCATCAGCTATAAAGGTATCAAATTCTAATTTTGTACAAATAAAATAAAATTATTATAATTACAACATAGGATAAGACTATTTGTATTACAAATATTTAAATTGATTATTTAAATTATAAAAACTGTTTATAAAGAAGTTAATTAAATTTATCATTTTAATTACTTCTTTTATTTTTTTGTTAGAAAAATTTATAGAATTTCAATATACGCAAACAACGTATAAAATAAAAAAACTATTGACGTATTTTTGACTATAATAATTTATAATATTTAAAAAGGAATAAATATTTAAACTATTTAAAATTTTAGGGGGGAAAATTTTTATGATATCTAATATGGATATTTCAAATGCAATGACTATTAAATTAGAATCGGATTTACCACAAAAAAAAGAGTTCGATAAAACAAAAAGAAGAGCACCAAAAAGAGAAGCTAAACTTAGTAAAAATGATGTTAAATTAGCACTTAAAAATGCATTAAGATATGTAGATGAAAAAGATCATGAAGTTATGGCTAAAGAATTTATGGAAGAATTAGTTACTATGGGAAGAATATATGGTTATAGATTTAGACCTGAAGGAGCAATTAAGGCTAAATCAATTGAAGAATATGAGGGGAATTGTTTAGAAGGAAAAGCTTTTCAACTTATGATGGATAATAATTTAGATTTTGATATAGCACTTTATCCATATGAATTAGTTACTTATGGTGAAACGGGGCAAGTTTGTCAAAATTGGATGCAATATATGCTTATAAAAAAATATTTAAAAGCATTAACTAAAGACCAAACTTTAGTTATACATTCAGGACATCCTGTTGGTCTTTTTAAATCGCATGAAAGAGCGCCAAGAGTGATATTAACTAATGGACTTATGATTGGTATGTTTGATAATCCAGAAGATTTTAACAGAGCAGCTGCGATAGGAGTTGCTAATTATGGACAAATGACAGCTGGTGGTTGGATGTATATTGGACCACAAGGGATTGTTCATGGAACATATTCAACAATATTAAATGCTGGAAGACTTAAATTAAATATACCAGAAGATAAGGACTTGACTGGAAAATTATTTGTAACATCAGGTCTTGGTGGTATGAGTGGAGCACAAGGAAAAGCAATAGAAATTGCTAATGGTGTAGGTATAATAGCTGAAGTTGATTATTCAAGAATCCAAACTAGACATGAACAAGGTTGGGTTAGTGAGATTATAGATAATGAAAAAGAAGTTTTTGAGAAAGCTTCAAAATACTGCAATGAAGGAAAAGCAGCTGCAATAGCATTCCATGGAAATATAGTGGATTTATTAGAATATGCAGTAAATAATAATATAAAAATAGATTTGCTTTCAGATCAAACATCTTGCCATGCTGTTTATGAAGGTGGATATTGTCCTAGTGGTATAGATTTTGAAGAAAGAACTAGACTTCTAAAAGAAGATACTAAGAAGTTTGATGAATTAGTTAATCAGACTTTGGTTAAGCATTTTGAAGCTATAAAGAAATTAGTTGCAAATGGAACTTACTTTTTTGATTATGGAAATAGCTTTATGAAAGCTGTTTATGATACGGGTTGTAAAGAAATATCAAAGAATGGTGTTGATGATAAAGAAGGATTTATATTCCCTTCTTATGTTGAAGATATATTAGGACCTCAATTATTTGACTATGGTTATGGTCCTTTTAGATGGGTTTGTTTAAGTGGCAAAAAGGAAGATTTATTAAAAACCGATAAAGCTGCTATGGATTGTATAGACCCAAATAGAAGATATCAAGATAGAGATAATTGGGTTTGGATTAAAGATGCAGATAAAAATAAATTGGTAGTTGGAAGTCAAGCTAGAATATTATATCAAGATGCACTTGGTAGAATGAATATAGCATTAAAATTCAATGAAATGGTTAGAAATAAAGAAATAGGACCTGTAATGTTAGGTAGGGATCATCATGATACTGGTGGAACAGATTCTCCATTTAGAGAAACATCTAATATAAAAGATGGTAGCAATATAATGGCTGATATGGCAACTCATATATTTGCGGGTAATGCAGCTAGAGGAATGAGTTTAATAGCACTTCACAATGGTGGAGGAGTTGGTATATCAAAATCTATAAATGGTGGATTTGGTATGGTTTTAGATGGTTCTATTAGAGTTGATGAAATATTAAAATCAGCAATGCCTTGGGATGTTATGGGTGGCGTTGCAAGAAGAGCATGGGCTAGAAATGAAAACTCAATAAGCACTTGTATGGAATACAATGAGATGAAAAAAGGAACAGACCATATAACTTTACCATATATACCAAAAGAAGATTTGGTAGATGCTTTAGTTGAAGAAAATTACAAAAAAATTGCAAAATAATAAATAGAACTTAGATATGATTTAATCATATCTAAGTTTAAATATATTAAAAAAATCAATTTAATACTAAAAATATTTTAGGAGGGGTTTTAATGTCTATAAAAAAAGTTGTTGAATGTGTACCTAATTTTAGTGAAGGTAAAGATTTAGATAAAATAGAAAAGATAGTAGCTCCATTTAAAAATGATGAAAATGTAAAATTAGTAAATTATGAAGCAGATAAAGATTATAATAGAGTAGTAGTAACAGTTATGGGAGAACCTGAAGCTGTTAAAAATACAGTTGTCCAAGCTTGTAAAATTGCATCAGAGCTTATAGACTTAAATAAACATAAAGGACAGCATTCAAGAATGGGAGCGACTGATGTAGTTCCATTTATTCCTATTAAAAATATGACAATGGAAGAAACTATAGAATTAGCTAAAGAGACTGGAAAAGAGATTAATGAAGCTACTTCAATACCAGTGTTTTTATATGAAAATGCAGCTTCTAATGAAGAAAGAAAAAATTTAGCTAATGTAAGAAGAGGTCAATTTGAAGGTATGGAAGAAAAATTAAAAGATCCTAATTGGAAGCCTGATTTTGGAGAAGCAAAGATTCATAAAACAGCAGGAGCAACAGCTGTTGGTGCTAGAATGCCTTTAATTGCTTATAATATAAATTTAGATACTAACAATAAAGAAATAGCAAATAAAATAGCTAAGGCTATAAGACATTCAAGTGGCGGATTTAGATATATAAAAGCTGGTGGAATTGAAATACCTGAAAAAAATATTACTCAAGTTACTATGAATATAACTGATTATACAAAAACATCGATTTATAGAGTTTTTGAAACTGTTAGAATGGAAGCTAGAAGATATGGCGTTAATGTGCTTGGAAGTGAAATAATAGGTTTAGTTCCTATGGAAGCGTTAGTTCATATTGCTGAGTATTATTTAGGACTTGAAGATTTTAGTATGGACAAAGTTATAGAAACTAATTTAATGGAGTAGTGATAATATGAAAATGATAATAAAAAATCCAAGTCAAATAGTAACGTGTTCCTCTTTTGAAGGTAAAAATGGATCGAAAATGCAAGATTTAAATGTGCTAAGTGATTCATCTTTAGTTATAGAAGAGGGGATAATAAAGGATATTGATAAAACTAATATTATATTAGAAAAATATGATTTAAATGAATATGAAATTGTAGATGCAACGAATAAAGCTTTGTTGCCAGGTTTTGTAGATTCACACACTCATTTTGTATTTGGAGGATATAGAGAAGAAGAATTTTCTTGGAGATTAAGAGGAGATTCTTACATGGATATAATGCAAAGGGGTGGCGGTATTGTATCAAGTGTAAAATCAACTAAAGAAGAGGATTTTGATACTCTTTATAATAGTGCAAAAAAAAGACTTGATTCAATGCTTTCTTTTGGAGTTACTACGGTAGAAGGTAAAAGTGGTTATGGTTTAGATATGGATACGGAAATCAAACAGTTACAGGTGATGAAGAAATTAAATGAAGATCATGTACTTGATATTGCTACCACTTTTTTAGGACCTCATGCACTTCCAAAGGAATATAATAAAGATGAAATGAAATTTATTGATTTTATGATTGAAAAAGTACTTCCAAGAGTTAAAGAAGAAAATTTAGCTGAATTTGCAGATATATTCTGTGAAAAAAATGTATTTGAAATAGAATCTTCAAAAAAATACTTAAATGCAGCAAAAGAAATGGGTTTTAAATTAAAATTACATGCTGATGAAATTGTTAGAATCGAAGGTGCAAAACTAGCTGGAGAAGTAAAAGCAGTTTCAGCTGATCACTTGCTTCAAGCTTCTGATGAAGGAATAAAAAGTCTTGTAGATAATGATGTTGTTTGTACGCTTCTACCAATGACTGCTTTTAGCTTAAAGGAAGAATATGCAAGAGCAAGATATATGATAGATAATGGTGCTTGCGTAGCCTTAGCTACAGATTTAAATCCTGGATCTTGCTTTACAAATTCAATACCACTTATGATTTCTTTAGCGACTATTTATATGAATATGTCAATTGAGGAAACTATAAATGCACTTACAATAAATGCTGCAAAAGCAGTTTTTAGAGAAAAACAAATAGGAAGTATAGATGTTGGTAAAAAAGCAGATATGATAGTTTTAGAATTTCCTTCTTATAAATTTTTATCATATCATATAGGGGTAAATATAGTTGAAAAAGTTATAAAAAACGGAAAATTAGTATTTGACAAAACAAAAGGTGGGATATTATGCTAAAAACTATGAAGGTAGATGAATTTGTAAATAAAACAGCATCTAAAGAACCTGTACCTGGAGGGGGAAGTGTAGCAGCTTTAGCTGGAAGTTTAGCAGGTGCTCTTATTGAAATGGTTGCGAATTTGACAGTTGATAAAAAAGGTTATGAAGATGTTAATGACGAAATGAAAGAAATAATAAGTAAAATTTCTAAATTAAAAGATACTTTAGTTGATTTTATAGATAAAGATGCTAATGCATTTGATGATGTTATGAAAGGTTTTAAAATGCCAAAGGAAACAGAGGAAGAAAAGAAAATAAGAAGCGAATTTATTCAAAATGGGTATAAGAAAGCTGCAAATGTTCCACTTGAAGTTGCAAAGACTTCTTTAAAAGTATTATTATTTACAAAGGATATAGTAAATAAGGGAAATAAAAATGCAGTTACAGATGGATTAGTTGCTGCTATGATGGCAAGAACAGCTGTTTTAGGTGCTTTATATAATGTGAAGATTAACTTATCTTCTATAAAGGATGAAGCTTTTGTACTTGAATTAAAAGATGAAATTAATAATATAGAAAATAAAGCAATTAGTTTTGAACAGGAAGTCTTAAATTTAGTTGATATGTAATAATTAAAAATAGGATATTGTGTTAAGAGATTTTTTCTTAATTCAATATCCTATTTTTATTTTGACAAAAAATTGAAAATTAATTATTATTAATTAATTTTATTATTTTATAATTTCTGATTTAATATCAATTATTTTAAATGCAACATTTATAGATTTAAATATATAAGATTCTCTTTGTTTTATAATTTGATTACCAATTTGTATTTCAAATTCAAAATCCAAGAAAATATCTTTATCTTTAATTTCTTTTTTGATCAGTTTATGATTTAATAATTTAGTTTCGTTATTATTTTTTAAAAGTTCATTTAAATATTTCATATGATGATTTGATGATATATATTTGTCAAAATAAGAATCACTCATATAAGTTTTTATTACTTTTGCATATCCTAGCAAATAATCTAATTTTTCGTCCTTATCTGCATTTTTATATAATTTTATAAAATCATCTTCTTTTGAAAAATTTGTTGTAAATTCCTTTAGTTCTATAACTTTTTGTGTAGTTTTTTCAATATTAATTTTATTTAAGTTTCTTTGAGCATTATAGCTGTATAAAAAAACTACAAGTAAAAGGCCAACAATAAAACCAAATAAATTTCTCTTGTCTGAAAATACTTTAAAAAAATTCTCTTTCAAAAAAACCCCTCCTAAATTAAATAAAGCAGCCTTTAAAGGCTGCTTTAGATTAATGATTTTGCATTAAAGGTATATTTTTTGCTGGTATTATAGTTGATATAGCGTGTTTATAAATCATTTGTTGTTTTCCTTCAAATTCAAGAATTACTATGTAATTGTCAAATCCTTTTACGCTACCTTTTAGTTGAACACCATTCATTAAAAATATAGTTATCCCAATCTTTTCTTTTCTAGCTTGATTTAAAAATACATCCTGAAGGTTTAAAGCACTTGTTTTCATGTAAAACCCCTCCTATAAAAAATTTGTAAAAATAAAATATATAATCATTAATTTAGTCAGTTATTCTTTAATTTATACTTAGACTAACCAAAATAAGATTTTTTTAATTTAAATGATACACTTAAGCTATATACTACTATTATACAGGCATTTAACTTATAATGCAAAATTAGCTATAATAAGCTTTAATTTCTTTTATAATATTATTTTTTAATTCATCAAAATCAATGTCATCTATATCTATAAAACAAGCGTCATTATATCTTTTAAACCATGTTATTTGTCTCTTAGCATATCTTCTGCTTTCTCTTTTTATTTTATCTATAGCGTCCTCGTACGTTATCTCATCATCAAGATATTCCATTATCTCTTTATACCCAATTGCTTTCATTGAAACCATATTTTTATTGTAACCCATGTTAACGAGAGTTTTTACTTCATCTAATAAACCTTGTTCTATCATTATATCGACTCTTTTATTTATTCTTTGATACAAAACTTCTCTATTTCTATTTAAAATAATAAGAATTGGTTCAATTTCACTATTTAATTTTAAATCTTTAGAAAAATCACCTTTTTTTTCACCATTTAAAGCTATTTCTAATGCTCTAATAACTCTTTTTACATTATTTTTGTGAATATTTTGGGCACTTTCTTTATCTAATTTAAGTAATTTGTCGTAAAGATAGTCTTTGCCATGTTCTTCATATTCATTTTGGAGCTTTAAACGAAGAGTATTATCTCCTTTGGTCTTAGAAAAATCCATATCATATATTATTGAATTTAAATAAAGGCCTGTTCCTCCAGTAAGTATTGGTATTTTACCCTCATTATGAATTTTTCTTATATATTCCATTGTTTTCTTTTGAAATTTAGAAACAGAAAACTCTTCATCAGGCATAACTTCATCAATCATATAATGTTTTATTCCGTCCATTTCTTCTTTTGTAACTTTTGCAGTACCAATATCCATATGTTTATATATTTGCATAGAATCAGAAGAGATTATGTGAGCGTTTAATTCTTTTGCCAATTCAACCGATAATTTTGTTTTACCAACAGCTGTTGGTCCCGTTAATATTATTACTGGTATTTTTTCCATTTTAACCACCTAAATTATTCTTTTAAAAAATTTTTCTATGTCCATTTTTGATATTTCGACTATTATGGGTCTACCATGTGGACAAGTAAATGAATTATTACATTTTTTTAAATCATTTATCAAAGTATTTATTTGTATATCTTGTATTTTGTCATGAGCTTTGATAGCAGATTTACAAGCTTTGGATGCTATTTTATCCAATTTAAAATCAGCGATATCAAACTCTGTTTCTAATTGGTCGATTATTTCATATATAAATTTTTCAGATTCATTTGTACCAAATATATTTGGTACCCCTCTTATAATTATATTTTTTTGACCAAAAATTTCTATTTCGAAACCAAGTGTTTTGAATAAATCTAAATTATTTTTTATTTTAATCATATCATCAAAATTTATATCTAACACAATTGGATCTAGAAGCATTTGTGTTTGTAATTTTTTATTTTTGAATTCTTCTAAGTATTTTTCATATAATATTCTTTCATGTGCAGCGTGTTGATCAATTAGATACATTCTATTTGTTTTTTGGGCAATTATATATGTTGAAAATACAACACCTATTATATTTAAATTCTCAAATATATAATCTTTTTTATTTTCTTTTTTTTCTTCAAAAAAACTTTCTTGATTTTGATCTTTATTAGTATCTATATTTCCTTTTACTTTTACTTTTTTACTATCAATAATATTTAAATTATCTATTTCATTAATTTTATTTTTTTTGCTTATAGTGTTTATATCTAAATAATCAAAAGTACTTTCATTTATAGTATTGACAATTTCTATCTCATTATTTTCATCTTTGATATTTGTATTACAATATTCATTTTTATTTAAATCTTCTTGTATTAATTTATCTACAATAGATTTTATTTCATCTTCACTTGCTTCTTTTTTAAATTTTATTGATTTTTTATTCTCATCAAAATCTTCTAAATCAATATTACAAAACATATCTTTTATATTAGACGTATTTTGTGATATAAAAGTTTCTTTAACATTTTGGTTTTCTTGAGTTGATTCTTTTTTTGTTGCTAAATCTATTTCTATATTTTTTAATAGGTTATCAAATTCAAAATTAATATTTTTATCTTTATTTATATTATCGATATTATTGTCAGTGCTATATTCGTTATTAGAATCATAATTTGAATTTATATTATCAAAATTATTATAATTTTCATTTTTAATATTTGGATGAACATTTTCTTTAGTATCTTCATCTAAATTATTTTTAGTAATTTTATTTATATAAGAATCATTAAGACTTCCTGTCAAATTAGTTTTTAAAAGTTCATCTTTTATAAATTTTCGAAGTACATTTTTTAGATGATCTTCCTTGTCTATTTTAACTTCTAGCTTATTTGGATGAATATTAATATCTATCATATTAGGATTTATATCAATATTAAAAAAACATATTGCAAATTTATTTATTGGAATGATTGATTTATAAGCATCTTTTATAATGTCATAAAAAATATTACTTTTTACAAATCTTTTGTTTATATAAACGTATTGCAAGTTCTTATTTCCTCTATAAATTCTGTTATTTCCAATAAATCCTTGTATTTTAAAATAGCCAAAATCTTTTTTTATGGTAACTAAATTTTCATAAATTTCTTTTCCAAATATTGCTCTTATAGAATTTTTTAAAATACTATCTCCAACTGTTGAAAATATATTTTTACCGTTATTTTTATATATAATTCTAACTTCAGGATTACCAAGTGCTATTCGGTTAAGCACATCTGTTATAGCTGATGTTTCAGCTGATGAAGATTTTAAAAATTTTCTTCTTGCAGGAACATTAAAGAATAAATCTTTGATATTAAAGGTTGTACCTATATTTGATGCAACTTCTTCTTCGTTTATTATATTTCCGCCTTCTATCTCTAATTTAATACCTTCACTAGATTCTTTTGTTTTTGAAACAATATCTAATTTTGAAACAGAACTAATACTTGCTAGTGCTTCTCCTCTAAATCCCATCGTATAAATATTAAAAATATCTTCAATATCAGAAATTTTACTAGTAGCATGTCTTATAAAGGCTATTTTTATATCTTCTTTAGCTATTCCTATACCATCATCTATGATTCTTATTAAATCTTTTCCGCCGTTTTTTATCTCAACGATTATATTCTTTGCTTTTGCATCTATTGAATTTTCTACCAATTCTTTTACAACAGAAGCAGGTCTTTGAACGACCTCTCCTGCGGCTATTTTATTTATAGTATCATCACTTAGTAATTTGATAAAAGACATTAAATCACTCCTAAAGGACTGTAATCTTTATTAGTTTACCATTTTTTTTAGTTCATATAAAAGATTTAATGCATCAAGTGGTGTTGTATTTGATACATCTAATTTTTTTAGTTTTTTAAGTATTTTTAGACTATTTTCATCTATATTTTCTTTTTTTGCATTTTCAGTTAAAGTAGATTTTGAATCTTTATCATTAAAATCGGTATTTTTCATATCATTTTTGTCAGATACTTTAGTTTCTATACCTAAATCAAAAGTCAATTGCTTAAAGATTTTAGCATCTTTATTTTTAGCAATATCACTAGATTCTAATTGTTTCAATATCTGATTAGATCTTTTTATTACTTCATTAGGTAGTTTAGCAAGTTTAGCAACATGAATACCATAACTTTTATTTGCTCCACCTTTTATTATTTTTCTTAAAAAAACAACATCTTCACCAGATTCTTTTACTGATACAGAATAATTTCTAATTCCATCAAATAAATCCTCTAATTCTGTTAGTTCATGATAATGAGTGGCAAATAAAGTTTTTGCACAGATTTTTTTGTTGATATATTCAACTATTGCCCAGGCAATACTAAGTCCATCAAATGTACTTGTACCTCTTCCTATTTCATCTAATATAATAAGACTATCTTTGGTTGCATTTTTTAATATATTAGAAACTTCATTCATCTCAACCATAAAGGTACTTTCACCTTGAGATAAATCATCACTAGCTCCAACTCTTGTAAATATTCTATCTGTGATAGGAATATTTGCACTATTACAAGGAACAAAGGAACCTATATGAGCCATTAATGTTATAATAGCAACTTGTCTCATATATGTTGACTTACCAGACATATTAGGACCTGTTATTATACCAATTTTGTCTTTTTTATCATTTAAATAAGTATTGTTTGATATAAATTGTTCATTGTTTATTAATCTTTCAATTACAGGATGTCTACCTTCACTTATATCTAAAATATTATCTGTATTTATATTTGGTTTTTTATAATTGTTGTCATAAGCAATTTTACCTAATGATAAAAATACGTCTATTGATGCAATTGTTCTTGCTACTTTTTGAATTCTATTTATATTTTTGTATAGTTTTTCTCTTATCTCTAAAAATAAATTATATTCAATTTCTTTTATTTTTTCTTCGGAATTAAGTATTTTTTCTTCAATTTCTTTTAACTCTTGAGTTATAAATCGTTCACTATTTGCTAAAGTTTGTTTTCGAACATAATCAAGAGGTATTTCTAAATCTTTTAAATTAGCTTTTGTTATTTCTATATAATATCCAAAAACTTTATTGAAGCTTACTTTTAATGATTTAATATTTAATTTTTCTTTTTCTTTTGCTTCGATTTCTTTTACAATTTGAGCACCATTTTTAGATATATGTCTAAGTTCTTTAACTCTATTATCGTATTCTTCTTTTATAATATTACCATCTTTTATAGTATTAGAAGGATTTTCTAAAATAGAATCTTCTAATAGTTCTTTAATATCCTCTAAGTCTTCCATCTTAGTTATCAATGATTTGAAATTCTTATTATTCGAATTAAGTATTTTTTCTTTTAATCTAGGGATATTTTCTAATGATTGTTTTAAATTTATTAATTCTTTTGGCATTATTTTTTCGAATGCAATTTTTCCACATAACCGTTCTATATCATATATCTCTTTTAATATTTCTTCAATATCTTCTCTGAATATAAAATCATTATAAGCTTCTTCAACTAAATTAAGTCTAGTTTCAATTCTATTTTTGTCTTTTAGCGGTTCATCTACAAATTTTCTTAAAAGTCTTCCACCCATTGGTGTATTTGTTTTATCTAGTACATATAACAAAGATCCCTTTTTCTTTTTGTTTCTTAAGGTTTCTTTAAGTTCTAAATTTCTTCTAGTATAAGTATCTAAAACCATGAAATTTTTAGTTTCGACAATATCAATCTTTGATATATTCGTTTTTGTATGTTTTTGAGTTAAAAATATATAATTAAATATTGCAACAAGTGGTGACTTATAAAATTCATTATCTATTATATTTAAATTATCATAATAACTATTATCAAAATAATTATATAAAATATCATCAGTTTCATAAAATAATTCATTATATTCTTTGTTTATATAAATATTATTTAGTATAGCCATTTTTTCGATTTTTGAATAATATGAAATATCATTGATAAGAATTTCTTTTGGAGAAATTCTTGCAATTTCCTCATTAATAAGAGATGTTTCTGTTTTTGTTATTGATAGTTCTCCTGTACTTATATCTACATAACAAACACCTGTATAGTCTTTTTTTATATATAAGGACATTAGATAATTATTTTTTTTATTTTCAAGTAGATTTTCTTCTAATACAGTTCCTGGTGTTACAACTCTAACAACATCTCTTCTAACCAAGGCTTTTCCTTTACCTGCTTCCTCCATTTGTTCAGCTATTGCTACTTTATAACCAGATTCAACTAATTTAGAGATATATGATGCAGCAGAATGAAAAGGGACTCCACACATTGGAGCCCTTTCTTCAAGTCCACAGTTCTTACCTGTTAAAGCAATTTCTAATACTCTAGAGGCTACAATTGCATCATCAAAAAACATCTCGTAAAAGTCACCTAATCTAAAAAATAGTATACAATCTTTGTATTTATTTTTTACATCCATATACTGTTGCATCATAGGAGTTAATTTACTCATTTTAATCCCTCTCTTTTACTTATGTTTTGATAATTTATGCTAATATACCATTTAATGAGTGCATCTTAGCTTCAGTTATTTTAACTTTAACTACTTTACCTATTAAATCTTTTGAACCGTCTAAATTCACAAGTTTACCTTGAGGTGTTCTTCCTGCTACTCTTTTTTCATTTGTTCTACTTAAATCTTCTACTAAAACTTCAACTTCTTTTCCGATGTAAGAAAGATTTATTTCTTTACTTATTTCATTTACTTCTTTTAACAATCTATCAAATCTTCTCTTTGTATCTTCTTTTGGAACATGGTTATCCATTTTTTCTGCTTTTGTTCCTTTTCTTACAGAATAAATAAATGTAAATGCAGAATCATATTTTACTTTTTTAACTACATCCATAGTGTGTTCAAAGTCTTCGTCTGTTTCCCCTGGAAAACCTACCATTATATCTGTAGTAAAGGCTGCATCTGGTACTGCTGTTTTGATTTTTTCAATAAGGTTTAGATAATGTTCTTTTGTATAGTTTCTATTCATTGCTTTTAATATTTTATTGCTACCAGCTTGGAATGGTAGATGTATTTGTGGACAAACTTTATTACAATCTTTTATAGCTTCAATTAATTCATCTGATAAATCTTTTGGATGTGAAGTCATAAATCTAAATCTTTCTATTCCATCTATTTTGTTAAGTTCTCTTAATAAATCTGCAAATGAGAATTTTTCTTCAAAAGTATTTCCATAAGAATTAACATTTTGACCCAATAAAGTTACTTCTTTTGTACCATTTTTAGCCAAATCTTTAACTTCTTCTATTACATCTTTTGGTCTTCTACTTCTTTCTCTACCTCTTGTATATGGAACTATACAATAAGTACAGAAATTATTGCATCCAAATGTAACATTAACAAATGCTTTTAGTTCATATTTTCTTTTTGCTTCAAAACCTTCAACAACTTCACCATCTATATCCCAAACATCTATTATTGATTTTTTTGTTTCTATATTTTTATAAAGCATTTGTGGATATCTAAAGATATTATGTGTTCCAAATACTAAGTCTACATGTCTGTATTTTGTTTTGATTTCTTCTACTATATGAGGTTGTTGCATCATACAACCACATACACTTATTTTCATATCTTTGTTTGTACTTTTTATTGCCTTAAGATGACCTAAATTTCCAAAGACTTTTAGTTCTGCATTTTCTCTTACTGCACAAGTATTAATTATTACTGAATCTGCTTCATTTATATCGTCTGTTAGTTCGTATCCCATTTTTAAGACCATTTCATCTAATTTCTCAGAATCGTGTTCATTCATTTGGCATCCGAATGTTACCGTTAGATGCTTCTTTCTTACCCCTGTACTATCAAAGTGTTCATCGTTTATCTTTCTTATTGCATCTATATATTTTTGTTGTCTTATAACTTCTTCATCATTAATTTTTATTGGTTTTCTTTCGCTC
>JAOARY010000060.1 GCA_025210335.1 Peptostreptococcaceae bacterium
AAATGATAAGCAAGTAACTATTACTATAAACTAGAACAAAATTATATTAGTATATATAGTTTAAATAACTCTAATCTCATAATGAGGTTAGAGTTATTTTTTTTTATTATTTACAAATTAATAATTAATGTTTTTTTTCATGTGAATCTCAATTATTTCATCAAGAAAAGATGAAATATTATCAATTTTTTGATTGGATTTAAGAGTTTTTAGATAATCAAGATTTTTAGGCATAAGCATAGCTGTAAACTTCTTTCTGGTATTACAATATTTTTCATTAGGGTTTTTCTTACGTCTACCTTTAGTTTCTATAAAACCTAATTTTTTCAAATCTCTTTCTAATACTTCTTTTCTTCTTAATTCAATTTCTAAATCTCTTGTAATTTTATTTTTTTCGTAATCTGATAAATCATCTAAAGAAATATTTTTTAGATTTCTAATTTTTCTTTTACATAAATCTAAATCATTTTTCTTAGAGATAAGATTATATTTTTTAGAACTATTATAGTTATTATATATTTTAGTCATAAAATACCTCCTATTTTAAATTGAGTCTAATATTATATATAGAAAAAATTAAGTAAAAATTGAAAATAACCTTGAAGGGTTATGGTAAAATGCAAATTTAATATATACCAGAATTTGGTAACTATTTCTTAGGGATAATCCCCAAAAAGTGGTATTTATCTGAAAACAGAGTGCTTTCAATACATTATTCAATTTTTTTGAACATATTAAGTAATGTATTATCAATCCTATTTCCTTTGAAATATATGTGAGGATTCATATAATAATGAACTGACCTTTTAACTTTTACTTTTGCTAAAACTCCTTTTTTAACTAAGGAAGACATATATTTATCTACTGCATTGTGTCCTATTTCTAAAATTTCAGACAAATCTTTTTTTCTTAATGGGTTGCCATTAGATTTACACAAAAGATTATCTTCATATCCAATATGAGTAGATAAGGCTGAAATAATACCTAATTCTGTAAGACTTAAACCATCATTAGTCTTGATATCATCAATTAATGATGGATAGATTTGGTAAAATATTTTTCTGGATTCCAATATTGTCTGGTGTCTCCTTGAACAGAAAGATAAGTATTAGGAATTTCATAGCCTTCATCTTCTAGCTTTTTCTTTTCCTCAAATAAAGCATTATTAAGCCTAGATTGTATAAGTTTACCGTGTCTAGTTTCTTTAAGACCTACCGAAGCAGGTGTCTTTTCATTAAAAGACATTAAAATCAACTCCTTAAAAATAATTTTTAGTCGAATAGAAATTAATAAATTGTTTTTGAATTCGAGTTGAATTTAAAGTAAAAAAATTAGCCCAATAAAAAATTAAAAAGATAAAAATTAAATCAGAAAAAATATAATGTTATAATTTTAATAGAGTGTATGATAAGTTTGATTGTACGTAAATAGGAGGTAATATATTTGAGCGATAAAAAAGAAAAGTTATTTTTATATGATATAACTGAAAAAGTCACAGGAATAGATAGAAGTGATAGTTTCTTTGATAGTGCAAGAAAGGAAGTAGAAAGAATAATAAACATGCTTAAAGTTTGTAGAATATTAGAAAATGATAAATTAGAAATAACTAAAGGAGAAGAAGATGCTTCAATAAAACTTCTAAAGTCATTTTATGAAAATATAGAACTTAGAGAATTATTATCTAGGTCAGTGAATTCAACATATAAAAAAGATAATAAAACTAAAACTGGAAAAATAAAGAAGAGTTGTATGCCATTAAATGATGAAGAATATGAGCTATTAAAGGAACATTTATTACAAATAAATCTTGAAAATTGTAAAGATGATAAGGAAAAAGAACAAATAAGAGAATATGTTAAAGAAATGGAGAATGAGGAGTTTTATGAAAAGATATATGAAGCTAAAGGTATAATAGTTAAAGATTTGAATTTAATAAATGATAATATAAACAGTTCTGAAGCTAAAAGATATTATATAAATAAATACATAGATACTCTAAACGAAGGTTTAAAGAAGTTTAGAGAAGAAATCGGAGCAATTTCAAGATATGAAAAAGAATGTAATAAAATTAATTATAATAAACAATTTAAAGAAAAAGATATAGATTCTTTTTTAGAGGCATCTTTGGAAGCATATTTAAAAGTAAATGGAGTAGAAGTAGATTAAAAATACAGCTTAGTTAAGCTGTATTTTTTTTATGTGTCACGGACAAAAACTTAAAAAATTAGTGTCCGTGACCTATCTAAGAAACGATTATATACTAGTAATCAAGAAGTGAGCAACACCAGAAATAATAAAAACTATTTTACTAATAAGGAGGAAATAAAATGGATCTTATGATTACGAGAAAAAAAGAAATAAGAAATATTCCAAATGGTAAACACAAAGGGGTAATTGAAAATTTAGTAATAAAAGATGAGGAGAATGGGAAAAAATTGATTTTAGTTGTTTATGTTAATCATAAAGGGGCTGTTGCCAAATTATATTACACAACATATATATCTTGGTATGATGATAGTTCTTTTATAAGCTTATTAGAAAAGTTTGAAATACTAGAGGATGTAGGACAAGATATAGACCTTAGCAGGCTATTAAGTAAACCAGTAAATTTAGAAGTTGAAAATAATAGTGTTAATGGAAAGACGTATTCTAATATAAAAGAAATTGATTTAGATAAAGAAGAACTTAAAAAAATAGAAAAGGAAAATAACAAAAAAAGTAAAGAAGCAGAAGAGATATTTCAAAATGATTAATAGATTAGATTTTACAGAATAGGGGCTATTTTAATATGAACAAAAATCAATGTATATACACTGTTGGTAAGTTATATGATGATGTATATGTTAAAGATAGACATATTTTTTTGGTTGAAAGAAAAAATGATGTTGTAATACATAAACCAGTAGCTCTCTTTATGAGTGTTAAAAAAGCAATAGAAGATGTTGAGACTAAAAAAGAAATGTATGAATTAGAGTTTATGTCTAATGGAAGAATGAAAAAAATTCAAGTGGGGAAGAAAGATTTGTCAACAAGAGCAAATCTTATTTCTCTTGCTGAATACGGTGCAGATGTAAATGATTTAAATGTAAAAGCGGTTATGAAACATTTAAGAAATGAAATAGGAAATTTAAAAGTATCATTCATACATAGAAATGTAGGATTTGAAGAAGATGAAGGTAAAAATATGTATTTCAAACATCATAAAGCTATAGGATGCAAAGAAGAGTCTGAATATTCGGGCGATTTAATTATTCAACCTAAAGGAAATGAAGAAATTTGGATGAGATTAATAAAAGAAGAAATTTTAAAAAATATAGAATTATCACTTGCTTTAATATTAGGATTTTCAGCCGCTACAGTAGGGTTTGTAGGAGAAGAAGTGAACATCGAATCTCTACTTGTCCATATTTTTGCAGAAAGCACACATGGAAAAACAACAGCAGCTCAACTTGCTGTGTCTCCTTTTGGAAGTCCAAAACTCAGAGAACAAGGTCTCGTCTTAGACTGGAACAGCACACAAAACGCAATTTTCGGATTGTTGTCAGGTAATAGAGGATTACCAATGGTACTTGATGAGTCAAGTATGCTAAATAAAAAGGATTTTACAAATCTTATTTACATACTTGCTAGTGGAAGTGATAAAAAAAGAATGAATAAAAAATTAGAGGTAAGACCTACTAAAACATGGGAGACAACTATCATATCAACAGGTGAGAGTTCAATACTATCACAAAGTAATAAAAATACAGGGCTTAAAGTTAGGCTATTTGAATTTGGAAATATTAAATGGACAAAAGATTCAAGGCAGGCAGAGAAAATAAAAAGTATAGTAAGTAATAATTACGGTTTTGCAGGGATAAGATTTGTTAAAAAGCTTTTAGATTTAGGCAAAAATGAAGTAATAAGAAGAATAATGAATCAAAAATTAGAGGTTGAAGAAGATTTAAAAGAAAATTCGTTTAAAGGAAGAATAGCAATGAAATTAGCTCTTATAGTAGCAACTGGAGAAATAGTAAATGAAGCTTTAGATATTGATTTGAAATTAGAAGAAATTAAAGATTTCATTATTGATAATGAAAATAAGAGTATAGAAGATATAGATTTACCTTCGACTGCTTATGACTATTTCAAACAAAGCTTAGTAATTAATAAATCTAAATTTAATAAAGATTTTGGAGATACACTTGGAGTTGTAGGAAGCAGTACATATGAATTATGGGGTAAGTTAGAAAAAAATAAACATGAGAACTATGTTGTAATAATAACTACAAAATTTGATGAAATAATGAAAAATGGTGGATTTGAAAATACAAGATACATATTACAATCATGGAAAGATAGAAATCTTCTTAGTCATGAAAAAGGAAAGCTTTACAGAAGAAGAGTTGTTGACACAAAGGTCAAAGGAGCAGTTCCGTGTTATGTAATAAAGTTACAAAATGGAGATGGTAAGAAGCAAGAAGATGAAAAGAAAAAAACTAAAAAAGATGCAGCAGTTGGAAATGATGAAAGCAAAGTAACTAAGCAGAATACAACAGAAGTAGTTGAAGAAGATTTATTTGAAGATTAATAAACATAAAATAGGAGGAGTTAAAAATGAGTATGAATAAAAATGATGTGTTATCAAATTTTCATGGAGCTAAGAGTGTGAGTGTTAGTAAAGATATTACTGATGCAGGAGTCATTTCAATAATAAATTCAAAAAGTAATGGAAAGAGGATTTCTCTATCTAAAGAATTGATAGACAAGTTAGATAATCCATGTAGGGTACAATTTGCATTTTCAGAGAATTCAATTGCTATAGGGGTGGATTTTTTAGAAGAAGGACAAGTTTATAAAATTAAGGAAAGTAAGACTAAAGGGCTTATATATGCAAGTAAATTAGTTGAAGAAATTACAGAAGAGTTTGAATTAGATTTTAGTGATAGAACATCCATTACATTTCATGATGTTGAGTATATTGATGAAGAAAATATTTGTATAGCT
>JAOARY010000061.1 GCA_025210335.1 Peptostreptococcaceae bacterium
AAATGATAAGCAAGTAACTATTACTATAAACTAGAACAAAATTATATTAGTATATATAGTTTAAATAACTCTAATCTCATAATGAGGTTAGAGTTATTTTTTTTTATTATTTACAAATTAATAATTAATGTTTTTTTTCATATGAATCTCAATTATCTCATCAAGAAAAGATGAAATATTATCAATTTTTTGATTGGATTTAAGAGTTTTTAGATAATCAAGATTTTTAGGCATAAGCATAGCTGTAAACTTTTTTCTGGTATTACAATATTTTTCATCAGGGTTTTTCTTAGGTCTACCTTTGCTTTCTATAAAACCTAATTTTTTTAAATCTCTTTCTAATACTTCTTTTCTTCTTAATTCAATTTCTAAATCTCTTGTAATTTTATTTTTTTCATAATCTGATAAATCATCTAAAGAAATATTTTTTAGATTTCTAATTTTTCTTCTGCATAAATCTAAATCATTTTTCTTAGAGATAAGATTATATTTTTTAGAATTATTATAGTTATTATATATTTTAGTCATAAAAATACCTCCTATTTTAAATTGAGCCTAATATTATATATAGAAAAAATTAAGTAAAAATTGAAAATAACCTTGAAGGTTCATATGAAACTTCAAAACTAATATACCCCAAATTTAGGGGGTTATTTCTAAAGAATATACCCCAAAAACTAGTGTATATTTAGAAATATTGATTTTAATACATTACTTAGCCTTATTGAACATATTAAGTAATGTATTATCAATTCTATTTCCTTGGTAGAAGATATAGGGATTCATATAATAGTTAACAGATCGTTTAACCTTTACAGTTGCTATAACTCCTTTTTTAACTAAAGAAGATATATATTTATCTACTGCATTATGTCCTATTTCTAAAATTTTACATAAATCTTTTTTTTTAAGTGCATTTCCATTGGAGCTATATAATAGATTGTCTTCATATCTAATATGATTACATAAAGTTAAAATAATACCTAATTCGGTCATATTTAATCCAAAGTTAGCTTTAATATCATTAATTAATGATTGATAAAATTTGATAAAATATTTTTCTGGATTCCAGAGTTTTCTAGTATCACCTTGAACTGAAATAAAAGTATTAGGAATTTCATAACCTTCTTTTTCTAACTGTTTTTTTTCTTTTTCTAAAGCATCATTAAGCCTAGATTGAACAAATTTAGCATATCTAGTTTTTTCAAGACCTATTTGAGATAGTGATTTTTTATTAAATTCCATTGAAATCAACTCCTTAAAATTATTTTTACTGTAATAGAATTTAATAAATTGTTTTTAAGTCGAATAGAAATTAAAGCAAAAAATTCACTCGAACAAAAAATTAAAAAGATAAAAAAATATAATGGTATAATTTTAATATAGTATCTGATAAATTTGATTGTACGCAAATAGGAGGTAATATATTTGAGTGATAAAAAAGATAAACTATTTTTATATGATATAACTGAAAAAGTTACAGGAATAGATAGAAGTGATAGTTTATTTGATAGTGCAAGAAAGGAAGTAGAAAGAATAATAAATATGCTTAAAGTTTGTAAAATATTAGAAAATGATAAATTGGAGATAACTAAAGGAGAAGAAGATTCTCCAATAAAATTTCTAAAGTCATTTTATGAAAATATAGAAATGAGAGAATTACTATCTAGATTAATAAATTCAACATACAAAAAAGATAATAAAACTAAAACTGGAAAAATAAAGAAGAGTTGTATGCCATTAAATGATGAAGAATATGAGCTATTAAAGAAACATTTGTTGAAAATAAATCTTGAAAATTGTGAAGATGATAAGCAAAAAGAACAAATAAAAGAATATGTTAAAGAAATGGAGAATGAGGAGTTTTATGAAAAGATAGATGAAGCTAAAGGGATAATAGTTAAGGATTTGAATTTAATAAATGATAATATAAGCAGTTCTGAAGCTAAAAGATATTATATAAATAAATACATAGATACTCTAAACGAAGGTTTAAAGAAGTTTAGAAAAGAAATCGAAGCAATTTCAAGATATGAAAAAGAATGTAATAAAATTAATTATAATAAACAATTTAACGAAAAAGATATAGATTCTTTTTTAGAGGCATCTTTGGAAGCATATTTAAAAGTAAATGGAGTAGAAGTAGATTAAAAATACAGCTTAGTTAAGCTGTATTTTTTTATGTGTCACGGACAAAAACTTAAAAAATTAGTGTCCGTGACCCATCTAAGAAACGGTTATATACTAGTAATCAAGAAGTGAGCAACACCAGAAATAATAAAAGCTATTTTACTAATAAGGAGGAAATGAAATGAATCTTATGATTACAAGAAAAAGGGAAATAAGAAATGTTCCAAATGGTAAGCACAAAGGTATAATTGAAAATTTAATGATAAAAGATGAGGTGAATGGGAAAAAGTTGATTTTAGTTGTTTATGTTAATCATAAAGGAGCTGTTGCGAAATTATATTATACAACATATGTATCTTGGTATGATGATAGTTCTTTTATAGACTTATTGAAAAAATTTGAAATACTAGAGGATGTAGGAGAAGATATAGATCTTAGCAATCTGTTAACTAAACCAGTAAATGTAAAGGTTGAAAATAATAGTGTTAATGGAAAGACGTATTCTAATATAAAAGAAATTGATTTAGATAAAGAAGAACTTAAAAAGATAGAAAAGGAAAATAACAAAAAAAGTAAAGAAGCAGAAGAAATATTTAAAGATGATGAATAAATTAAACTTTACAGAATAGGGGTTATTTAAGATGAATAAAAATCAATGTGCATATACTTTTAGCAAGTTATATGATGATGTATATGTTAAAGATGCATATATTTATTCGATTAAAAGTAAAAATGATATTGTAATACATAAACCAGTAGCTCAGTTTATGAGTGTTAAAAAAGCAATAGAAGATGTTGAAACTAAAAAAGAAATGTATGAATTAGAATTTATGTCTAATAGAAGAATGAAAAAAATTCAAGTAGGTAAGAAAGATTTGGCATCAAGAGCAAATCTTCTTTCTCTTGCTGAATATGGTGTAGATGTAAATGATTTAAATGTAAAAGAGGTTATGAAACATCTAAGGAATGAAATAGATAATCTAAAAGTATCATTCATACATAGGAATGTAGGATTTGAAGAAGATGAAGATAAAAAGGTATATTTTAAACACTATAAAGCTATAGGTTACAAAGAAAAGTCTAAATATTCAGGAAATTTAGCTGTTGAACCAAAAGGAAGCGAAGAAAATTGGATGAGATTAATAAAAGATGAAGTTGTAGAAGATACAAAATTAGCACTTGCTTTAATATTGGGATTTTCAGCCGCTACAGTAGGGTTTGTAGGAGAGGAACTGAGCATAGAATCTCTACTTGTCCATATTTTTGCAGAGAGCACACATGGAAAAACAACAGCAGCTCAACTTGCGGTGTCTCCTTTTGGAAGCCCGAAACTCAGAGAACAAGGTCTCATCTTGGACTGGAACAGTACACAAAACGCAATTTTCGGATTGTTGTCAGGGAATAGAGGATTACCAATGGTACTTGATGAGTCAAGTATGCTAAATAAAAAGGATTTTACAAATCTTATTTACATACTTGCTAGTGGAAGTGATAAAAAGAGAATGAATAAAAAATTAGAGGTAAGACCTACTAAAACATGGGAGACAACTATCATATCAACAGGTGAGAGTTCAATACTATCACAAAGTAATAAAAATACAGGGCTTAAAGTTAGACTATTTGAATTTGGAAATATTAAATGGACAAAAGATTCAAAGCAGGCAGAGAAAATAAAAAGTATAGTAACTAATAATTACGGTTTTACAGGAATAAGGTTTGTTAAGAAACTTTTAGATTTAGGAAAAGATGAAGTAATAAGAAGAATAATGAAATGGAAATCAAAGATTGAAGAAGATTTGAAAGAAAATTCCTTTAAAGGAAGAATAGCAATGAAATTAGCTATTATAGTAGCAACTGGACAAATAGTAAATGAAGCATTAAATATTAAACTCAACTTAAAAAAGATTAAAGCCTTCATTATTGATAATGAAAATAAGAGTATAGAAGATATAGATTTACCTTCAACTGCTTATGACCATTTCAAACAAAGTTTAGTAGTCAATAAATCTAAACTTAATAAAGATTTTGGAGATACACTTGGAGTTGTAGGAAGTAGTACATATGAATTATGGGGCAAGTTAGAAAAAAATAAACATGAGAACTATGTTGTAATAATAACTACAAAATTTGATGAAATAATGAAAAAAGGTGGATTTGAGAATACAAGATACATATTACAAGCATGGAAAGATAGAAATCTTCTTAGTCATGAAAAAGGAAAGCTTTATAGAAGAAGAATTGTTGATCCAAAGGTTAGGGGAGCAGTTCCGTGTTATGTAATAAAGCTACAAAATGGAGATGGTAAGAAGCAAGAAGATAAAAAGAAAAAGGCTAAAAAAGATGATAAAAAAGATGCAGTAGTTGAAAATGACGAAAGTAAAGTAACTAAGCAGAATACATCAGAAACAGTTGAAGAAGATTTACTTGAAGATTAATAAATATAAAAAAGGAGGAGTTAAAAATGAGTATTAATAAAAATGATGTGTTATCAAATTTTCATGGAGCTAAGAGTGTGAGTGTTAGTAAAGATATTACTGATGCAGGAGTCATTTCAATAATAAATTCAAAAAGTAATGGAAAGAGGATTTCTCTGTCTAAAGAATTGATGGACAAGTTAGATAATCCAAGTAGGGTACAATTTGCATTTTCAGAGAATTCAATTGCTATAGGAGTGGGTTTTTTAGATGAAGTACCAGATTATAAAATTAATGAAAGTAAGACTAAAGGGCTTATATATGCAAGTAAATTAGTTGAAGAAATTACAGAAGAGTTTGAATTAGATTTTAGTGATAGAACATCCATTACATTTCATGATGTTGAGTATATTGATGAAGAAAATATTTGTATAGCT
>JAOARY010000062.1 GCA_025210335.1 Peptostreptococcaceae bacterium
ATTAGTAGGTGTGGCCATTTTAATTATAGCTATGCCTTTTTATTTACCTATATTTAGAGAGGTATATTTTGAAATGATAAAATATGTCTTTACATTTTTAAATTCAGTGTAGGTGATATTTTGGAAATAAAGATTAATTTACAGCTCTTTTCTGGAGAAAAGACAGAAAAAGCAACACCCAAAAAGAAAAAGGATGCAAGAAAAAAAGGTCAAGTTTTAAAGAGTAGAGAAATTGTAATGTCTCTTAGTTTACTTTTTTCCTTTTTAGCAATAAAAATATTTGGTGGTTTTATGTATAAAACTGTATATGAATCTGTTTTATATTATACAAATTATATGGAAAAAGATGTTATAACTAATTTAGAAGCTTATAAAGCTTTGGTTTTAGGATGTTATTTTACATTAAAAGCATCATTTATAATAGCGTTGGCTAATTTGATAGTAGGAATAGTCGGAAATTATGCACAGGTTGGATATTTGTTTACAGTTGAAGTATTAAAACCTGATTTAACTAAATTAAATCCGATTTCTGGACTTAAAAAATTATTTTCTTTAAAATCGCTATTTGAATTATTAAAATCTTGCGTGAAATTAACTATAATAGGTATAGTTGCATATGATCATCTTAAAGGAAAAATGGATTTTGTTTTAAAATCTTTAGAACTTAGTACCATTCAAATTGCATTTGTTTTATCAGATTTGGTAATTGGTTTAGGAATAAAACTTTCTTCTGTATTAATTGTTTTAGGTATAATAGATTTTTATTATCAAAGATTTGATTATGAAAAAAATCTAAAAATGTCCAAACAAGAAATAAAGGAAGAATATAAACAGGTAGAAGGAGATCCACAGATTAAATCAAAAATAAAGGAAAAGCAAAGAATGATGGCTATGCAAAGAATGATGCAAGATGTTCCGCAAGCTGATGTTGTAATAACAAATCCAACTCATTATGCTATTGCATTAAAATATGATCCAGAAGTTAATGATGCTCCATATATCTTAGCAAAAGGAAAGAATGTAATAGCACAAAAAATAAGAGAAAGAGCTAAAGAAAATGAAATTCCAATAGTGGAAAACAAACCTTTGGCTAGAAAGTTATATAAAATTTTAGATATAGGTGATGCTATACCACCAGAACTTTATGAAGCGGTTGCTGAAGTACTAGCCTATATATATTCAAAAGATAGAGTAATGTAATTTGAGGAGGGAATTTATGAAATCTAAAGATATTTTGGTTGCGGTTGGAATCATAAGTATAGTACTTATGATTATCATTCCAGTTCCTCTAGGACTTTTAGATGTTTTATTAAGTTTAAATATATCATTAGCATTATTGATTTTGCTTATAGCAATTTATAATAAAGAAGCACTTGAATTTTCAGTTTTTCCATCAATGCTTCTTATAACAACTATGTTTAGACTATCTCTTAATATAAGTACAACTAGATACATATTAGGACAAGGAAAAGCAGGAGATGTTATTGAGGCTTTTGGAAATTTTGTTATGGCCGGAAATCCCTTAGTGGGTTTTATTGTATTTATAATTATAGTAATTGTACAATTTATGGTTATCACAAAAGGATCTGAAAGAGTTTCAGAGGTTGCTGCAAGATTTACATTAGATGCAATGCCGGGGAAACAAATGTCTATTGATGCTGATTTGAACTCTGGTCTTATAGATGAAGTACAAGCAAAAGATAGAAGAAAAAAAATACAAAGAGAAGCAGATTTTTATGGAGCTATGGATGGGGCATCTAAGTTTGTAAAAGGAGATGCAATTGCAGGTATTTTAATAGCTTTAATAAATATTGGTGCAGGTCTTATTTTGGGAGTATTAGTACAAAATTTAACTTTTGCACAATCAATAGCAAGATATACTCTTCTTACAGTTGGTGATGGTTTAGTATCTCAAATTCCAGCTCTTTTAATATCTACAGCAACAGGTATAATAGTAACAAGAGCTGCATCGGAATCGGATCTTGGTACAGATATATTAAACCAATTATTAAAACAACCAAAATCTATGTTTATAATATCAGGAGTTTTATTATTCCTATCTATAACACCTCTTCCTACAGTACCGTTCTTATTTTTAGCAGTATCATTTTTATTCTTAGGTTTAAATATGAGAAGAATTGTAAATGTAGAAAAAGAAGAAGTTTTAGACATGGCAGAAAAAGAAGAAGAACTCGATGTAGATGAAATTAGAAAGCCAGAAAATGTATTACCATTACTACAAGTTGATCCTATAGAACTTGAATTTGGTTATGGAATAATACCATTGGCAGATAAAACTCAAGGTGGAGATTTATTTGATAGACTGGTTATGATAAGGAGGCAATGTGCACTTGAGCTAGGTGTTGTTGTTCCTATGATAAGATTAAGAGATAATATTCAAATAGAAGCTAATCAATATATTATAAAAATCAAAGGTGTAGATGTTGCACATGGAGAAATTTTATTTGACCATTATTTAGCGATGAATCCTGGTAGTGTAGAAGGGGACATAAAGGGTATTGATACAGTAGAACCTGCTTTTGGTCTTCCAGCAAAATGGATAGATGAAAAAGAAAGAGAAAGAGCTGAAATTCTTGGTTATACAGTTGTTGATCCACCTTCAATAATATCAACACATCTTACTGAAATAATAAAACGTCATTCACATGAGTTACTGGGAAGACAAGAGGTTAAAATGCTTATTGATAATCTTAAAGAGAGTAATCAAACTTTAGTTGATGAAATTGTACCTAGTATGTTTAATTTAGGTGAAATTCAAAAGGTGTTATCTAATTTGCTTAGAGAAGGAGTTTCAATAAGAAATTTTTCTAGTATAATGGAGATAATGGCTGATTACGGTAATGTAACAAAAGATGCTGATATGCTTACAGAGTATGTAAGACAAGGTCTGTATAGATTTATAACAAGACAATTTATACATGGTAATAAGGCAAAAGTTATAACAGTAGACCCGAATATAGAAAAAGTAATAATGGATTCTTTACAGTCAACAGAAACAGGAACTTATCTGTCGATAGATCCAGAAATTTCACAAAATATACTTGGAAATATAACAAAAGAAGTAGAAAAGGTTTTATCTGTAGGAGAACAACCGATAATTATAACAGCGCCTATTGTTAGGATTTATTTAAAACGATTAGTAGAACAAATAAGTAGTGAGATTACAGTTCTATCTTATAATGAGGTTGACCCTAATGTAAAAATACAATCTATAGGGATGGTGAGCATTTAAAGATGCAAATAAAAAAGTTTATAGGAAACAATGTAATAGAAGCCATGGAGAATGTAAAAAAAGAATTTGGAGAAAATGCAGTTATCTTAAAGACTAAGAAGGTAAAATCTAATGGTATTATGGGTTTTTTTAAAAAAGAAAAGATAGAGATTTTAGCGGCGATGGATAGTTCACCAGTTAAAAAAACCAACAAAGTTAAGAATAAAGATGTTTCAAACTCACTAAAGCCTTTGACTAATCAAAAAAATTATGAAAAATATAATTTTGAAAAAAACTTAGATCAAAAAATGGAAAGCCAAAAAAATATTTTACAAAAAGATTTATTCAAGGATAATTTTTCTCAACAGAATGATGATTCTTTAATTAATTCTTCTGTTGACACAAACTTTTCTAATTTTAATGAAAAAGAAGTACAAAGATATGATAAAATTAAAGATAATACAATTTTTAAAGAGGTTCACAATGAAAAGATAAATGAAGATATAAAAGAATTAAAAGAATTAGTAAGTCAGATGAATAAAAAAATTAAAATTAGATTTGAAGAAAATGTTGATATTCAAAATGAATATAAAGAGTATTTCCATAAGTTAAAAGAAAGTGGATTAAAGGAAAATAATATAATAGAATTTATAGAAAGCTTAGATGAAAAAATTCATGATGAAAAAGATTTTTATAATAAATTATATGATTACTTTAAAAAATATGTTAATAAATTCAATTTAGATGAAAAAATAAATATATTTATAGGTACCACTGGCGTTGGAAAAACTACAACTTTAGCAAAAATTGCTTCGAAAATAGTTTTAGAAAAAGATAAAAGAGTTGGATTTTTAACATTAGATACTTATAGAATTGCTGCTGTAGATCAGCTTAGAACTTATGCAGAAATATTAAATTCTCCAATAGAAGTTGCATATGACGATTTGGATGTATATGATGCAATTAAAAGACTTGAAAATAGAGATTTTGTTTTTATAGATACAGCGGGACGTAGCCATAATAATCAGCAACATATGAAAGAACTTGAAGATTTTATGACTCAAATAAAAGACATAAAAAAGAATATTTTTCTTGTTTTGAGTGCTAATCAAACAAATTATGATGTTGATAAAATTATAGAAAAATATAGTTTTTTAGAAAATTATAATATAATAATAACAAAAATAGATGAGACAGATAGATTGGGTGGAATTTTAAATATATTGAAAGCAAATAATATTAGTTATATAACCCATGGACAGAATGTACCAGACGACATACAAGAATTTGATTTAGAAGAAGTCTTAAATAAGATTTTATTAAAGGAGTAGATGGCTAAATGGATCAAGCTTCTAAACTAAGAAGTGCTGTTATCAAAAAAAGTGATTTTGAAAAGAATTTTAATGATAGCAATACTTTAACAAGAGTAATTTGTGTTACAAGTGGTAAAGGTGGAGTTGGAAAAACCAATTTTACTTTAAATTTAGCATTGGCACTTAGAAAAAATGATAAAAAAGTAGTTATAATAGATGCTGATTTAGGTCTTGCTAATATAGAAATTCTTTTAGGTATAAAACCTAAATATGGTCTGTTAGATTTAATAAAAGAAGAAGTTGAAATAGAAGATATTGTTTCAAATGGGCCTTCTGGAATAAAAATAATATCAGGTGGTTCTGGTATTGCAGAACTTGCTAATATATCATTAAGTGGAATAAATAAGATTTTAAATGGTATATATGAATTGAAAGATAAAGCTGACTATATATTAATAGATACAGGTGCAGGAATTTCTGATTCAATATTTACTTTTATAAAAGCTTCTCAAGAAATTATCGTTGTTACAAATCCAGAACCAACATCTATAGCGGATGCTTATGCTATGATAAAAAGAATTAGTATGGAATCAAGAGATAAGGATATAAATCTAATTGTAAATAGAGCAGAAGATGGTGAAGAAGCCAACTCTACATTTAGAAGACTTAAGTTAGTTGGTGAAAAATTTTTAAATTTACAAATCAATTATTTAGGGTATATATTAAATGATAGGAGTGTACAGTTATCTGTAAAGAGTCAACAACCATTTTTTATTAAATATCCAAAAACAACTGCTACAAAAAATATAATAGATATTTCAAACAAAGTATTAAATTGCAATCAAGCTTCAACAGATGAACCAAAATTTGAAGGTTTTATGAAAAAGCTTTCAAATATATTTCTTGGTAGAAAGGGGTAAATACTAGTATGATTTATAAAAATGAATTTCAAATAGGACAAAGATTAGAGCTTGAAGTTATAGATAATGATTATAAAAATGAAAAAGTACTTATAAGTCAGCTTTTAGAAATGGATAAAAACAAAAATATATATATAATAGCAAATCCTATATACCAAGGAAATTTAGTGGCAATACCCTTAAATTTAAAATTATATGTTTTTTATAGTGCGGGCGAATCGGGAGTTTTTTATTTTGAAGCAAAAATAATTAAAAGAAAAAAAGATCCAATACCACATTTAGTTATTAAACAGACAAGAGAAACTAGAAAAATACAAAGAAGAGAATATTATAGGCTTGAAAAATCAATAGAAATTGATATTTTTGATGAAAATAATGAATATCTGATGAGTGGATATACAAAGGATATAAGTGGTGGAGGTCTTAGATTTATATGTGAAGAATCTTTTTCTCTAGGAAAAGTTCTTTGGTGCCAATTTAAGATAGAAAATAAGGAATTTTATTTTAGAGGCAATGTAATAAGGTCTGAAATATCAGATGAAGAATTAGAAAAATATGATACATCTATAGAGTTTTTAGAAATGAAGGATGAAGATAGAAATTATATTGTAAGGTATATTTTTAAAGAACAACGAATATTAAGACAAAAGGGATTGATATAATATGAAAAAGATAAAAGTTTTAATAGTTGATGATTCCGCATTTATAAGAAAGATAGTTGAGGATATTTTAAAGAAAGAAGATTCTATAGAAGTCGTAGCTAAAGTAAAAAATGGAAAAGAGGCACTTGATTATATATATAAAAATGATGTGGATGTTGTAACATTAGATGTTGAAATGCCTGTTAAAAATGGAATAGAAACACTTCAAGAGTTAATGCAAACAAAGCCAACCCCTGTTGTTATGATAAGTAGTTTAACAAAAGAGGGTGCGGATCTTACTATAAAAGCACTTGATCTTGGAGCTGTTGATTTTATAACTAAACCAAGTAATATATTTAAAATAAGCCAAGATGAAGTGGGTAAAGACATTATAAATAAGGTTAAGATTGCTTCTAGAGTAAGAATATCAAAAACTGGAAGTATAAAACCACATAAAAGAATTGAAAGCAGTATAAAGAAAAGTTTAAAAGAAAATAGAATTTCTAGAGATTTGGGTGGAAGTTTTGATACTATTGTTTCAATAGGAACATCAACCGGTGGACCAAGAGCATTACAAGAAGTAATACCAAACTTGAAATTTGATATAAAAGCCCCTATTTTAGTAGTTCAGCATATGCCTCCAGGATTTACAAAGTCACTAGCTGAAAGACTGGATAGTTTATCGCAAATAAATGTAAAAGAAGCTGAGGAAGGTGATATTTTACAAAAAGGTTTTGCTTATATAGCTCCAGGCGATCGACATTTGACACTAAGAAAAGAAGGGTCTAAAATAAAAATTCATTTGGATAATGGTGAAAATGTGACAGGTCATAAACCTTCAGTTGACAAGATGTTTTACTCTTTAAGCGAATTGAATAAATACAGAAGGATATCAGTTATAATGACTGGTATGGGATCTGATGGAGCTAAGGGTATGGAACTTTTAAAGAAACAAGATAATGTTTATACTATTGCAGAAGATGAATCAACATGTATTGTCTTTGGTATGCCCAAGTCAGCTATAAACTTAAATGCAGTAGATAAAGTTCTACCTGTACAGAAAATAGCACATGAAATTAATAAATTGATGGAGGTGTAGTTGATGTTTGAATTAGATCAATATTTAGATATGTTTCTAGATGAAGCAAAGGATAATCTTGAGAATTTAAATCAAAAATTATTGGATTTAGAAAATGATCCTGAAAACAAAGAGATAGTAAATGAAATTTTTAGAATAGCACATACATTAAAAGGTATGTCATCTACTATGGGTTTTGAAAAAATGGCAAACTTAACACATAAGATGGAGAATATATTAGATGATGTAAGAGGCGACAAATTAAATATAAATACAAGAATAGTAGATTTACTGTTTGAAGGATTAGATTTTCTTGAAGAATTTGTTAAGAATGTTGAATCAGATGGTTCTGAAGGTGATGTAAATGTAGAAGAACTTATTGAAAATCTTAAAAATATAAATTCAGAAGAGGAAATGCAAGTTCAAAATGTTGAAGTTCAAGAGGATAAAAAAGAAAATGTAGTTCCTAAGACTGATGGTATCGGTCAAATTATAGATAATAAAGAAAGTTTAGAATATATAAATTCTGTTGTTAAAACAGCTAAAGATAACAATATGAAAGCATATAAGGTAAAGGTAATTTTAGATGAAAAATGTATGCTAAAATCAGCTAGATCTTATTTGGTTTTTAAGAGTATAGAAGAACATGGGGAGATAATATATTCAAATCCTAGTGTTGATGATATAGAAGATGAAAAATTTGATGATAGTTTTTCTCTAATAACTGTAAATGAATTGGATATAGATGAGTTAAAAAATGCAGTATTATCAGTTTCAGAAATAGAAGATGTTTTAATAGAAGACTATATACCTGAAGAAGATAATCAAGAAGAGATTGTTGAACAAGAAGAAGTAATCATTGAAGAAGAAAAAGAAGAAAAAGTAGCTACAGAAAAAGAAGAAAAAACAGCTGAAGTAAAAGTTGAGAAAAAAGAAGCTAAAAAGGAAAATTCAGATACAAAGCAAAAGAAAAATAGAGTTGGAAGAACTGTTAGAGTTGATATAGATAGATTAGATAACCTTATGAATTTAGTTAGTGAACTTATAATAGTTAAGACTAGACTTGAAGACATAGATGTTAAGACTAAAGATCATAATATGAATGAAGCGATAGAATATTTAGAAAGAATAACAACAAGTCTTCATGATGCTGTTACTAAAGTTAGAATGGTTCCAATCGAAAGAGTGTTTAATAGATTCCCAAGAATGGTTAGAGATTTATCAAAAGACCTTAAAAAAGAGATTAATCTTATAATGTCAGGTGAAGAGACAGAAGTGGATAGAACGGTAATTGATGAAATAGGAGAACCTTTGATTCATCTTCTTAGAAATTCAATAGACCATGGTATTGAAACTCCAGAAAAGAGAATATCTCTTGGAAAACCAGAATATGGAGAAGTTAAATTACTAGCATATCCAGATGGAAATAATGTTGTTATTGAAGTTTGTGATGATGGTTCTGGATTAAATATAGATATAATAAAGAAAAAAGCAGTTGAAAGAGGAGTAATATCAGAAGAAAAAGCAAAAACTATGGATGACAAGGATGCTAAAGAATTAATATTCGCACCTGGATTTAGTACAGCTAATAAAATTTCAAATGTTTCAGGTAGAGGTGTAGGTCTTGATGTTGTTAAAACTAAGATTGAATCTCTTGGAGGAAATGTTGAGATAGAAACAGAAAGAGGTAAGGGAAGTAAATTTATAATTAGATTGCCACTTACTTTAGCAATTATCCAAGCATTACTTGTTATGACTAAAGAAGAAAAATATGCAATACCGCTTAATAATATAAAAGAAATAACAAATATAAATAAAACAGATATAAGATTAGTTGAAGGTAAAGAAATAGTATTATATAGAGGTGAAACTCTTCCTTTAATATCTTTAGCTAATGTATTAGATGTTCAAGGTGAAGAAGAAGATATAGAAGAACTTGTTGTTGTTATTGTTAAAAAAGGCGAAAAAGATTTGGGTATAGTTGTAAATAGTCTTATTGGGCAACAAGAAATAGTTATAAAATCTTTAGGAAAATATTTAAGTGGTTTAAGCTTTATCGCTGGAGCTACTATATTAGGAAACGGTAGTGTAGCATTAATCATAGATACAAATTCATTATTCTAGGAGGTGGATTAAATGGCTTCTACTGAGATGCAATATGTTATTTTTAGGCTAAATGGAGAGTCCTACGGAATTGAAATAAAATATGTGGAAACAATAGAAAAAATAATGGAAATAACAAGAGTACCAAAGACTAGTGCATTTATAAAAGGGGTTATAAATTTAAGAGGTGAAATAGTTCCTGTTATAGATGTTAAAGAAAGATTTAACTTGGGAAGTTCTGGATATGATTCGGAAGCTAGGATTATAGTAAATAAAATAGATGATATGCTAATAGGTTTTATTGTTGATTCGGCATCTGAAGTTAAAAATATAAGTCAAGAAAATGTTAACTATAATATAGTTGATGAAAGTTTTCAAGAAGGTTTTGTAAAAGGTATAGCTAAGCATGAAAATAAAGTGATAATTTTAGTTGATATAGATAAAATATTAAATTTAAATCACGAAATAAAGCAAGAGTTAGAAGGGGGGGAATCTTAGGCCTTTCTGGCTTGAGTAGTATGTATGGAGTTTAATATTGAGAAGTTTCAAGCATTTTATGCAGATATACTAAAGGAAGTTGGAAATATAGGTGCTGGAAATGCTGCAACAGCACTTTCAAAAATGATTAATAAAAAAATAGATATGGAAGTTCCTCATGTTGAAATAATACCAACAGAAGAAATAGTTGCTATATTAGGTGGAGAAGAGCTTATTGTTGTTGGTATTTATGTAGGTTTCTTTGAAGATATAAATGGTACAATTTTATTTATATTAAATAAAGATTCTGCGGATAATCTTATAAATATGTTATTTGGGAAGAATAAAGAATATGATGAATATGAGCTTTATGATGAGTTAGAATTTTCAGCTATGCAAGAAATAGGAAATATATTAGCTAGTTCTTATATAAATTCGATTTCCTCCTTATCGAATTTAAACATAAATATATCTGTACCTTCTGTAACTATTGATATGGCAGGATCTATACTTAGTGTTCCAGCTATAGAATATAGTCAAATAAGTGATCAAATGATTTTGATTGAAAATAAGTTAAAAGAAGGTAATAATGAGATTGTAGGTAAAATATTTGTTCTACCAGATATGGAATCTTATGAAAAATTATTAAAAAGCCTTGGAGTGAATATAGATGGCTAATATAAAAGTTGGAATGGCTGATTATAAGATAGGTAAAAAGGAGGATATTTTAGTAACTTTGGGTTTGGGTTCTTGTGTAGGAATAATATTATATGATAAAGTTAAGAAGATTGCAGGTATGGCACATATAATGTTACCTTCTAGCAAGGAAATAAAAAACAATTCCAATAAAGCTAAATTTGCGGACACTGCTATTGAAGAGATGTTAAAAGAATTAATATCTGAAGGTGTCTCAAAAACAAGGTTAACATCAAAAATTGCAGGAGGCGCTCAGATGTTTAATATTGCATCAAAAAGTGACACTCTAAACATAGGAAAAAGAAATGTTATATCTGTGAAAGAAAAACTATCTGACCTAAGAATTTCTATAATTGCAGAAGATACTTTGGGGAATCATGGTAGAACAATTGAGTTTAATTGTGATACTGGAGAGCTTCTTATAAAGAGTATAGGAAAAGGAAAACAGATATTGTAAAAAGGATGTTAATTATGAAAAATGTAATAATTTTTAGTTTAATCAACTATTTTTTTTCTCTGATTTTTATTTTGTTCACTATAATAACTAAAACACATAATTCTAGAGACTCTATGATAAAGTTTATAGTGGGCATAATTTCTTTAAATTTAATAGCTTATATATTTATTAAATTCATATTAAAAAACATATCTGTGGAAGAAAAGACGAACATAGATATAAGTATACCTCCAATTGATCATAATGAAATGAATGAAATGTTAAAAGAGTCACAATTAGAAGAAAATATAGAAACTGATGAAGAATTTAAAGAAAATATAGAAAATACAGAAATGAATGAAGAATTTGAAGAAGTAAGTTTTAAGTAAAATTTATAGATTAAGGAGGTATTTTGATGAATAAATATTCTCTTTGGGAGCTTTATTTTGAAGAAAAAAACAAAGAAAAAAAAGAAAAATTAAAACAAGAAATAATATTAGAATATGTCAATTTAGTAAAAATAATTTCTGGTAGACTTTATAATTTTTATGGTTCAAATATAGATTATGAAGATTTGGTTAGTTATGGAATAATAGGTCTTATAGATGCTATTGATAAGTATGATTTAAGTAAAAATATAAAGTTTGAAACTTACGCATCAATTAGAATAAGAGGTGCAATAATTGATGAGATTAGAAATTTAGATTGGATTCCAAGATCAATAAGACAAAAATCAAAGATGATTAAAGAAGTTTATAAAAAATATGAAAATCTAAATGGTAAAGAACCTACGGTAGAACAATTATCAAAGGAATTAAATAAAACAATTCCAGAGGTAAATAAGATATTAGAAGAAGTAAATATATATAATGTGGTATCTTTAGAAGAAGAAATCTCAGATAATCTTAAGATTCAAATAGAAGATAAGTCAGAAGAAATGAATCCAGAGGCCTCTTTGATGAAAAAGGATATGATAAACAGGTTAAAAACTTCTGTTAAGAAATTAAAAGAAAGAGAACAGATGATCATAAATTTATATTATTTTGAAGAATTGACATATAAGGAAATAGGAAATATATTAGAAATTTCAGAGTCTAGAGTATCTCAAATTCACAGTAAAGCAATAATAAGAATTAAAAATGACTTATTCTAAGGGGGAAAGTAAATGCCTTTTTTAGCAAAACAAGTAGAAAAAGAATTTGATAATCATAAAATAACGCTAAATGTTACTGGTGATTATATGAATGCTTATATTGCAATAAATACAAATGATAGAGCTATAACAATAGAAAAAGATACGATAATGGGTATATTATCAGAAAATGATATTACTTATGGAATAGATGAAGAAACTATAGATTTGCTTATAAAAAATAAAACTTATAATTCATCTGTTAAAGTTGCCCAAGGTTTGAAACCTATCAAAGGTGAAGATGCAAAAATTACACTTTATTTTGATAAGGACAATAAAGCAAAACCTAAGATGGATGAAAAAGGAACTATAGATTTTAAAGAATTAAATATATTTTCAAATATAGAGGAAGGACAGCTTTTAGGTGAAAAAGAAGAAGCAAAAGAAGGTGTTCCTGGGAAGAATGTAATAGGTGAAGAATTAGAAGCTCAAAAGGGAAAAGATTCACCACTTAAAGCTGGTAAAAATACAGAAATAGATGAAGATGGTCTTAAAGTGTATAGTACTACCAGTGGGAGACCTGAATTTAGTGGCGGAACTATAAATGTTTCAAATGTCCTTACAGTAAAAGAACATGTCGATGCATCAACAGGAAATATAAGATTTAATGGAGATGTAATTGTAAATGGTGATGTAAAAACAGGGTTTTTACTTGAAGCAGAAGGTAGTATAGAAGTAAAAGGCGTTATAGAAGCAACATCAATAAGATGTAAGGGTGATCTTATTGTAAAGGGTGGAATACAAGGTAGTATAAAAGAAGAGATATACTGTCAAGGTAATCTTATTTGTAAATACATTGAAAATGCAAGAGTTCTATGTGATGGAGATATAACAACTGATTTTATTGCACATAGTTATATTGTTTGTGGAAATATGATGAAGGTTGTTGGTAGAAAAGGTCATATAGTAGGTGGAGAGTTAAAAGTTAGATATGAAATTGATAGTAATATGGTTGGTTCTCCTATGGGAACAAAAACATATATAGAAGTTGGAAATGACCCTAAATTAAAAGTGAAATTAAATGCTTATTTAGATGAAAAAAAGACTATAGAGAAGAATTTAAAAGAACTTTCAACTCAAATAAATGCTTCAAAAGAGCTTGTACAAAGAAATCTATTGAAGGGTCCTAAAAAAGATTTATTTTTAAAGAGTGTAGATTTGTACAATCAATATAAAGAAAAATTTGTGTTGATTGAAAAAGAAATTGAGGCTATAAGAGAAGTTTTAGAAAACAGTTATGAAGGTATTTTAAAAGTTCATAATATAGTTCACCCTGGGACTAAGATAGTTATAGGTTCTCATGTTAAATTTGTAAAAGATGAAATTAAATTTAGTAAATTTTTGATTCAAGATGGAGATATAGTAATAAAGAGCTTGTAGGTGATTGTATGTTTTTATATTTTAATCAAATGATGATTATTTTGAGTATTTTTGGTTTAGTGTTTTCGTCTATTTTTTTAGTTAAATACATAAAAAAATTAGATGGTTTAAAGGAATCTTCATCAGAGGACAATTTAGATATATTATATGAACAAATATTTAATTTAAAAAAAGAAAATGAAGAAATTAAATCTTATTTGAGTTCATTAGAACGTTCTAATGCTAGTTTGCTAAATAACTCCAATGCAATAAATAATATGGATAAAGAAGAAAGAATAAAAGAAAGAAATTATATCCAAAGTGTTGATGAACAAAAAAGAGATATTCCAATAGAATTTTTGAGTTCTAAAATGGATGATTCTAATTTTGGAAATTTAACAAAGGAAGAAATAAGCAAAAAAACGGGAAAGAGTATTAGAGAAGTGGATTTGATTTTAAAAATGAAAGGAAGAGGTAAGAATTGAAAAAAATAAGTATACTATTTTTAATTATAGGTATATTTATGGGAATTATTATTTCTTCTTTTTTTAATATACTTATAAATGATAAAATGATGTCAGATTATCAAAATGAAATAGATGAAATTGCTAAATCTTTAAAAATAGCAAATCAAGAAGTTGAGTCAAAAGATTATGATGAAAAAGAGTTTATCAAAATAAAAGTAAGCAAAGGTGAATCGGTGGAAGAACTGGTTGAAAAATTATATGAAAAAAATATAATTTATGATAAAAATAAATTTAAATATACATTAGAACTATTGGATGTATATGGTAAAATTCCGATGGGTACGAAGTATATAAAAAAAGGTTCAAACAGTATAGAGATTATAAATGCACTTTTAAAATAGTTTTTAATTATAAATTTATATGATGGTAAAAAAGTATCTTCTTTGAAATTAAAAAACTTTATAAAAAAATCTTGTAAGTTTATAATTCTTGTGCTAAAATAATAAAGTAAAAATTACACACGCTTTATAATACCAAAAAGATGGTGCTAATCATTTAATATGATTAGTTTTTTTATGGGAATGAGTAAAGTGGAGGAATAAACCATATAGGAGGAAATAACATGGGCGTTATAAGTATGAAACAATTATTAGAAGCTGGAGTTCATTTTGGACATCAAACAAGAAGATGGAACCCAAAAATGAAACAATTTATATTCACAGAAAGAAACGGAATCTATATAATAGATTTACAACAAACTGTTAAGAGAGTAGAAAAAGCTTACTCTTTCATTAAGGAAGTTGCAGAAACTGGAAAGCCAATCCTTTTTGTTGGAACTAAAAAGCAAGCTCAAGATGCTATAAAGAGCGAAGCTGAAAGATGTGAAATGTTCTACGTTAAAGAAAGATGGTTAGGTGGAATGTTAACAAACCACAAAACTATATCTAAGAGAATAGAAAGACTTAGAAAATTAGAAACAATGTCTGAAGATGGAACTTTTGAAGTTCTTCCAAAGAAAGAAGTTATAAAGCTAAATGCTGAAAAAGAAAGATTAGAAAAATTCTTAGATGGTATAAAGGATATGCCTGAAATGCCAGGAGCTATATTCGTAGTAGATCCAAGAAAAGAAAGAATAGCTATAAAAGAAGCACAAAAATTAGGTATTCCTGTAGTAGGTATCGTTGATACTAACTGTGATCCTGAAGAAATAGATTACCCAATACCAGGAAATGATGATGCTATAAGAGCTGTAAAGCTAATAACATCAGCTATGGCAGAAGCTGTAATTCAAGCGAAGCAAGAGATGCCAGAAGAAGCAGAAGAAATACAAGAATAATAAATAACTGGGTGAGGGATATTAATCCCTTACCTTTTTTAAAAATATTTAATTTTTAGTAGGAGGCGATTTTTGTGGCAATTACAGCTGCTATGGTTAAAGAATTAAGACAAATTACAAGTGCTGGAATGATGGACTGTAAGAAAGCATTAACTGAAACTGATGGAGATATGGAAAAAGCAATAGATTTATTAAGAGAGAAAGGTCTTGCTAAAGCTGCTAAGAAAGCTGATAGAGTTGCAGCAGAAGGTCTTGTTGACATAGTAACTTCAGAAGATAGATCAAAGTGTTCTATAGTTGAAGTAAACTCTGAGACTGATTTCGTTGCTAAGAATGATGAATTTAAAACTTTCGTTAAAGATGTTGCTAAAGTTGCTTTAAATAATGATGTAAAAACAGTAGAAGAATTATTAGCTACTGATTTTAATTCAGATATAAAAGTTCAAGATGAATTAAATAACAAGATTGCTAAAATCGGTGAAAACATGAATATAAGAAGATTTGAGACTCTTTCAAATGAAGGATGCAAATACGTTGAATATATTCATGGAGCTGGAAAAATTGGTGTTATAGTTGAATTAGAAACTACATCTGTTACAGATGCTATAGTTACTTTAGGTAAAGATGTTGCAATGCAAGTTGCTGCAATGAATCCTAAGTATGTATCAAGAGATGATGTTGATGAAGAATTCATAAATCATGAAAGAGAAATATTAAAGCAACAAGCTTTAAATGAAGGTAAGCCAGAAGCAATCGTTGAAAAAATGGTTGTAGGTAGAGTTAACAAATTATTAAAAGAAGTTTGTTTATTAGACCAACCTTTCGTTAAGAATGGAGACTTAACAGTTTCTCAATTAGTTGCTGAAGTAGCTAAAAATGAAGGAACTTCAATAGCTGTAAAATCTGTAGTTAGATTTGAAGTTGGAGAAGGTATTGAGAAAAAAGAAGAAAACTTTGCTGACGAAGTTGCTAAGCAATTAGGAAACTAATAAAAAGTTTTAAATATGAATAAAAGAGAACACTAAAGTGTTCTCTTTTTTTAAGGTAAAATATTTACTTTCTGCTAGTATAAAGGGAAATTGGGTAAAAAAATTAGTAGAAAAAATTATCAAAAATATGATAAAATAAATGAGGAATTTGATTATAGGAGGTCTTTTCTTTGATTGAACCTAAATACAAAAGAGTATTATTAAAAGTAAGTGGAGAAGCTCTTTCTGGCGGAACTGGTTTTGGAATAAATAATGATACAGTAGGACAAATTGCAAAATCCATAAAAAAATTAAAAGCAATGGATGTTGAAATTGCTATAGTTGTTGGTGGCGGTAATTTTTGGAGAGGTAGAACTAGTGAGGGAATGGATAGAAGTACAGCAGATCATATAGGTATGCTAGCAACTGTTATGAATTCACTTGCATTACAATCTGCATTAGAAGATGAAGGTGTTTCTACTAGAGTTCAAACAGCTATAGAAATGAGAGAAATGGCAGAGCCTTATATAAAAAGAAAAGCAGTAAGACATTTACAAAAAGGTAGAGTTGTTATATTTGGAGCTGGAACAGGAAATCCATTTTTCTCTACTGATACAGCCGCAGCACTTAGAGCTGCTGAGATTGATGCAGATGTCATATTATTAGCGAAAAAAGTTGATGGAGTTTATGATAGTGATCCAGCAATAAATAAAGATGCAAAGAAATTTGATAGATTAACACATATGGAAGTTCTAAAAAGAAATTTAAAGGTTATGGATTCAACAGCAACATCCTTATGTATGGATAATAAAATATCTATATCAGTATTTTCACTAGAAAATCCTGATAATATAATTGATGCAGCATTAGGTAAAAATATGGGAACAATAGTAGAGGAGGATTAGTTATGAAATTAGAAGGACATGGAATATTAGAAGAAAAAATGAATAAGACTATATCAGTATTGAAAGAAGAATTATCAGTAGTAAGAGCTGGTAGAGCAAATCCTAGAATGTTAGATAAGATAATTGTTGATTATTATGGATCAGCAACACCTTTAAAGCAATTAGCAACTGTTTCAGCACCAGAGCCAAGAACTATTATGGTTCAACCTTGGGATGCTACAGCTTTAGAATCTGTAGAAAAAGCTATATCTTCTTCAGATTTAGGTTTTAACCCAACAAATGATGGAAAAGTTATAAGAATATCAGTTCCACAACTTACAGAGGAAAGAAGAAAAGAATTAATAAAGCATGTTCATAAAATCGCGGAAAATGCAAAAGTAGCTCTTAGAAATGAAAGAAGAGATGCTAATGAAGGTTTTAAAAAGATGCAAAAAAATAGTGAAATTACAGAAGATGATTTAAAATCAGCACAAGATGAAGTTCAAAAAATGACTGATTCAAATGTTAAGATGGTTGATGAACTTATTAAAGTTAAAGAAAAAGAAATAATGGAAGTATAATGAATAATATAGATTTAGATAATTTAAAAGATAAACTGTTAGGGCTGTACTTAGATGAAGCAAAAAATCTTTTAGACGAGATGAATATGAATTATAAAATAATACAGACCAAAGGAATCAAAGATAAAGATATCCTAAATGATAAGAGAGTTATCAATATTAAATTAAATGAAGATATAGTTTTTATTATAGTTAGTTATTTTTATACAAAAGAAATATAAAATTTAACAGGAAATCAATTTAAGATTTCCTGTTATTATTATAAGAAAGTTTTGATTTTGTGAAAGGTGTATATTTATGAAGGATAATATATTAAAACATTTGGCTATAATAATGGATGGTAATGGTAGATGGGCAAAGAAGAGATTTATGCCAAGAACTTTTGGACATAAAAAGGGTGCAGAAGTTGTAAGAGAAATACTTATGGAATCTAAAAAGTTAAATATAAATTATTTGACTGTATATGCATTTTCTACGGAAAATTGGAAAAGATCAAAAGATGAAGTTAATTTTTTGATGAATTTACTTGTAGATTACTTGGATAATGAAATAGAAGTACTTCATAAAAATGATGTTAGAATGAATTTTATAGGAGATATAAATGGTTTGCCTAAAAAGGTGCAAGAAAAAATAGAAGAATGTATTGAAAAGACTAAAAATAATACTTCTATAACATTTTCTTTAGCTTTAAATTATGGAGCTAGAAATGATCTTGTAAATGCTGTTAAATCTATTTCAAAACAATTTAAAGAGGATAAAATTAATTTAGAAGATATAGATGAAAATTTGATATCTAAAAATTTATCTACATATAAAATACCTAATCCAGATCTTATAATAAGAACTAGTGGAGAATTAAGACTTAGTAATTTCTTGTTATTTGAATGTGCATATAGTGAGTTTTACTTTACAGATGTATTGTGGCCTGATTTTAATAAGGATGATTTGAAAAAAGCTGTAGAAAGCTTTGGCAGTAGAAATCGTAGATTTGGAAGTATAAAATAGAGGGGAGTTGAAATTTTGTTAAAAAGAACTTTATCAGCCCTTTTTTTATTACCTTTTTTATTTTTTATAATAATAAAAGGTGGGATATTTTTGTATTTAGCTTCCTCCATAATATCAATAGTAGCACTTAAAGAATTTTATGAAATTTTTAATAAAAAATATAGTATAAAATATTTTAGACCAATTTCATACATTGTGTGTATTTTATTTTTATATTTTAATTATATGAAATTTGATAGTGAAAAAATATTTGGTGTTTTATTTTTAATATTTTTAATTATAGTGATTTTATCTATAAAGGAGAAGCATAATATACTTGAAAATAGTATATTTATATTTGGGCTTATATATATTCCGTTTTTTTTAAACCATATTATATTTATATTAGATAGTAGTTATAAAAATTATATTTGGTTTGTATTTATAAATGCTTGGGCGACTGATACTTTTGCTTATTTTTGTGGATTCTTTTTTGGAAAACATAAATTAATTCCAAGGATAAGTCCGAAAAAAACTGTAGAAGGAGCTATTGGAGGAATTTTGGGGAGTGTCCTTATATCTATGCTTTATGGTCATTACTTTGAAATAAATCTAATTCACTGTTTTTTTATAGGGTGTCTGGGTAGTTTGGTAGCACAGTTAGGTGATTTATTTGCCTCTTCAATAAAACGATTTATGGATATTAAGGACTATGGGACTTTAATACCAGGACATGGTGGAATACTAGATAGATTTGATAGTATTTTACTTACAGCACCGTTTGTTTATTATTATATAAAAATTTTTATAGCTTGATATAAATTAAATAAAGAAACTTCCTTATTTGGCGTTATTAAATGGATTTAAATTATAAATTTATTTAATAACGCCAAATTTTATTATATAGGATTTATAATATATTTTAATTAAAAATTAAAATATATTTGTTTTATATTTGTAAATAAAAAGGGTTTGTAATTTAAAGATAATAAAGGTAAAATTAAAAGGTGTATTAAAAGAGTTGAAAGGAAATGATTTTATGAAAAATATAAGTATTTTAGGTTCAACAGGTTCCATAGGTGAGCAAACTTTAGATGTAATAAGAAAAAACAAAGATAAATTTAAAGTAAGTTCTTTGGCTGTGAATTCTAATATAGATTTATTAATAAAGCAAATAGAGGAATTTAAACCAAAAAAAGTTTGTGTTTATGATGAAGATAAATATAAATTATTAAAAGAAAAAGTAAATAATATTGAAATTTTTTGGGGAATGGAAGGTTTACTTAAATTAGTTAAAGATGAAGATGTTGATATTGTAATAACTGCAGTTGTTGGAATGATAGGTTTACTTCCAACACTTAAAGCGATAGAATATAAAAAGACTATAGGTTTAGCTAATAAAGAAACTTTAGTCACTGCTGGGGAGCTTGTTATGAAAAAGGCTAAAGAAAATGAAGTTAGTATAATCCCAGTTGATAGTGAACATAGTGCGATATTTCAATGTTTAAATGGAGAACGAAATAAAGATATAAATAAGATAATATTAACTGCTTCAGGAGGTCCTTTTAGAGGAAAGAAAAAAGAAGAACTTTTAAATATAACAAAAAAAGAAGCATTAAATCATCCAAATTGGAGTATGGGAAATAAAATAAGTATAGATTCATCTACACTTATGAATAAAGGATTAGAAGTTATTGAAGCAAAATGGTTATTTGATATAGATGTAGAAGATATTGAAGTCATAGTACATCCTCAAAGTATAGTACATTCTATGGTAGAATTTAAGGATAAATCTATTATTGCACAGATGGGAAATCCAGATATGAGAGTTCCAATACAATATGCATTAACATATCCAAATAGGATAGAAAATGATTTTGAAAGATTAGATTTCTTGAAATTTAATAATTTGACATTTGAAAAACCAGACTTAAATACTTTTCCTTGTCTTAACTTAGCTTATGAAGCTTTGAAAAAAGGTGGAACTTATGCATGTGTTTTAAACGCTGCGAATGAAGAGTTAGTAAAATTGTTTTTGGAAGATAAAATTAAATTTTATGATATTCCAACTCTTATAGAAAAAACTATAAAAAATCATAATTCTATAAAGAGTCCAGAACTTAAAGATATATTAAATGCTGATTTATGGGCTAGAGATTTTATAAAAAAAGAGATTTTAAACAGATAGGAAGGGTGGTATTATGCAAGGCTTATTTGCTTTTGGGATATCAAAAATATTAATAGCATTACTTGTTTTTGGTATTATAATAATGATACATGAACTAGGACATTTTGTTGCAGCAAAAATTTCAGGGGTAAAGGTAGATGAATTTTCTTTAGGTATGGGACCTAAATTATTTTCAATACAGGGAGAGGAAACTTTATACGCGATAAGATTATTTCCTATTGCGGGATATGTAAAAATGGTTGGAGAAAATGAAGAATCCGATCATCCTAGGAGTTTTTCAAAGAAAAATCCATTAAAAAGATTTTTTATAATTGTCATGGGACCTATTATGAATTTTGTTTTGGCTATAATTTTATATACAATAATATTTAGTTCGACTGGTCTTCCATCAACTACTATTGGAGAACTTACTGATAATAGTCCTGCAAGTAAAGTGGGTATACAAGTTGAAGATAAAATACTTGACATAGATGGCCAAAGTATTGAAAATTGGACAGATATTCCTAAAGTGATCAATAGTTTAGATAGTGAATATATAAATATAAAAATCAAAAGAAATGAAGAAATTTTGGATTTTAAAGTTAAACCTATGGAAGAGGAAGGTAGAAAATTAATTGGTGTTGTACCTAAATATGAAAAAAATATTTTTAAGACTTTTACTCATTCTATAAAAACTACATTTTCTTTATTAGCTCAGATGATAGAATTTTTAGGTAGAGCAGTTCAAGGGAAAGTTAAAGAAACTGTTGTAGGCCCAGTTGGAATAATAAAAATAGTAGGAGATACTTCTGCAAATGGTGTTTTACCTTTATTATTTTTAGCAGCTGCAATAAGTGTAAATTTAGGACTTATGAATTTATTACCTATACCAGCACTTGATGGTGGAAGAATAATTTTTATTATATTAGAAGTTATAAGAGGTAAAAAATTAGGAAAGAATATAGAAGAATATATACATGCAGCGTTTTTAGGTCTGCTATTACTGTTTATGGTCTTTATAACATATAAAGATGTATCAAGACTTATTTTTAAGTAGGTGAATTAAAATTATGAATAAAAAAAAGATTGTTTCATGTGGAAATGTTTTAATAGGTGAAGAAGGAAAAGTTATAATACAGTCAATGACTAATACAGATACAAAGGATGTACAATCAACTGTAAATCAAATCAAAAGATTACAAGATGCTGGTTGTCAAATTGTAAGAGTTGCGGTATTAAATGAAGAATCTGCATATCAATTAGCAAAAATAAAAAGTCAAATAAATATTCCATTAATAGCAGATATACATTTTGATTATAAGTTGGCGATTATTTCTATTGATCAAGGTGTAGATGGTATTAGGATTAATCCAGGGAATATAGGCTCATTTGATAGATTAAAAAAGGTAGTGGATAAAGCAAAGGAAAAAAATATAAAAATAAGAGTAGGTGTTAATGGAGGTTCTTTAGAAAAAGATATATTGCAAAAGTATAAAAAACCAACAGCACAAGCTTTAGTTGAAAGTGCTCTTAGAAATGTTAAATTAGTTGAAGATTTAGGCTTTTATAATATTGTTATATCCTTAAAATCAAGTGATGTAAGAACTACTGTGGAAGCTTATGAATTAATATCAAAAGAAACAAATTATCCGCTGCATGTTGGAGTAACTGAATCTGGTAGTGTAAAAACAGGAACAATAAAATCTTCAATTGGAATAGGTAGTTTGCTTTTAAAGGGTATAGGAGATACAATAAGAGTATCATTAACAGGAGATCCTGTAGAAGAAATATTTGTAGCTAAAGAAATATTAAAAGATGTAGATCTTTTAGATGAGGGAATAAAATTAACATCTTGTCCAACTTGTGGAAGGTGTAGAGTTGATTTGGTTAGTATTGTTAATGAATTTGAAAAAGATGCATATGATATAAAGAAAAATTTAAAAGTAGCAATAATGGGTTGTGCTGTAAATGGACCTGGTGAAGCAAAAGAAGCAGATCTTGGAATAGCATGTGGAGTAAAAGAAGGCTTACTTTTTAAAAAGGGTAAAATCTTGAGAAAAGTTAAGGAAGAAGATTTATTAAAAGAGCTTAAAAAAGAAATTGAATTATACTAATTTTTGATAGCTATATTATAAAAAATTTTTAAGGATGATATTCTTTTAAATTTAAAGTGATATAGCTATTTATTTTTATAATGTATTAAAAATTTTAATATATTTAAAAATTATTAAAAGGATAGGTGAGATCTATTGGAGAATTTTTCTTCATATCTAAAAAAAATTAAAATAGATATATCTAAATTTGTTAGTTTAGATAATGTATTAATTGAAAAAGTTATATATTTTAAGGAAGAAAAAAAAGTTTATTTTAATTTATTATCAGATAATATTATTAAATTACAAGATATAAAAGAAGTACAAGATTTGATGAGAAACAAATTAAAGACATTTAAAGACTTGAAATTAAACATGATTTATAATAATAAGGATTTTGATATAAAAGATTTATTTGATGATATTTTATATATAATAAAAGATGTGGTTCCGTCTTCAGCGATTTTTTTAAAAGATATTGAATATAAATTACATGAAGAAAAATTAATACTAGAAATAAAAAATGAAATGCTTTATAAAAGATTATTAGAAAAGAGAGTATCAAACTCAATATCAAATTTTTTAAATAATTATTCTATAAATAAAACTGTTGAATTTTATATGGTTAAAGAGGATAAGTCGCTAAATGATTATATAGAGGAAAAGAAAGAGGAAAGCGATAAGATTGTAAATAAAATAATGGAATATCAAGTTAAAAAGGAAGAAGTTAAAATAAATAAGGATAAAACAGATATTGAAGAAGAAATTATAGGAAATGTAATAATAGGAAAAGAAATAAATGAAAGAATAACATATTTAAAGGATGTAAATTTAGATAGTGGTAGTGTATGTATAAAGGTAGAAATTTTTAATATGGATGAAAGAGTATTAAAAAGTGGAGATAGTTTATTTATAATGTCAGTTACAGATAATACGTCATCTATAAATGCAAAAGTGTTTATAAAGGAAAAAAATGCATCAAAGACAAGAAATAGACTAAAAAAAGGTCTGTATGCAAAGATAAATGGTATGGTTGCATTTGATAATTTTAGCAAGGAATTAGTTTTAAATATAAGAGATTTAGAGGAAGTTAAGAAGATAGAAAGAAAAGATAAGGCAAATGAAAAGAGAGTAGAGTTACATGCACATACTCAAATGTCTTCTATGGATGCAGTTTGTGCGACTAAAGATCTTATAAAAAAAGCTATTTCATGGGGACACAAAGCTATTGCTATTACAGATCATGGAATAGTACAAGCTTTTCCAGAAGCGATGAATACTAAAAATGATGATATAAAAATTATATATGGTTTAGAAGGATATTTATATGATGATGAAAGACCAACCATAAAAGAACCAAATGATTTGGATTTAAATCAAGAATTTGTAGTTTTTGATATAGAAAGTACTGGGCTTTATCATGAAATGGATGAAATAACCGAAATTGGAGCAGTAAAAATAAAAAATAAAGAAATTGTAGCTGAGTTTAATCATCTTATAAATCCTCAAATGGATATACCATATAAAATACAAGAATTAACAGGTATAACAAATGATATGGTGAAAGATAAGGATTCGATAGAGATTGTGCTTCCAAAATTCTTAGATTTTATAGGTGATTCATATTTAGTAGCTCACAATAGTGATTTTGATATGGGTTTTATAAGAAATAAGGCTAATAAACTTAATTTAGAGTTTAAAAATAAAGATATAGATACTTTAGATTTAGCACATCTTTTATTAAAAGAGATGAAAAGATATAAATTAAATACAATTGCTAAAAAATTAGGAATATCGCTATTAAATCATCATAGAGCTGTTGATGATGCAAAAGCTACTGCTAAGATATTTTTAAGATTTTTAGATATGTTAGAGGATAAGGGTGTTAAAACTTTAAGAGATATAAATGATAAATTAGAAAAAATTGATTTTACAAAAAAAAGAACGAATCATATAACTTTATTAGTAAAAGATTATAAAGGTCTTAGAAATTTATATGAATTGGTTTCAAAATCACATATAGATTACTTTTACAAAAATCCAAGAATACCAAAATCTTTATTAAAAAAACATAAAGAAGGTTTAATAATAGGTTCTGCTTGTGAAGCTGGAGAAGTTTATTCTGCACTTATGAAGAATTTTTCAAAAGAGAGATTTGAAGATGTATTAAATCTTTATGATTATTTAGAGATAATGCCAAATGATAATAATGCATTTATGGTAAGAAAAGGTATTGTAAAAAGCACTAATGACTTAAAAAATATAAATAAAAAAATATATGATATTGGAAAGGCTTATAATAAAATAGTTGTTGCTACTGGTGATGTGCATTTTATTGAACCACATCATGAAATTTATAGAACTATACTTAAATACTCTCAGGGCTTTTCTGATTCAAATGAAAGTACACCTCTTTATTTTAGAACTACTGATGAAATGCTTTTGGAATTTGAATATTTAGGAAAAGACAAATCATATGAAGTAGTTGTAAAAAATACTAATAAAATAGCAGATATGGTTGAAGATATACTTCCAATACCAAATGAGACTTGTCCACCTGTTATAGAAGGGTCAGATGAGGAACTTAGAGATATGTGTTATAAGAAAGCTAGAAGAATGTATGGACAAGACCTACCAAATGAGGTTGAATCAAGACTTGAAAGAGAGCTAAGTTCTATTATAAAAAATGGGTATGCAGTAATGTATATAATCGCACAAAAATTGGTTACAAAATCCTTAGAAGATGGTTATTTAGTAGGGTCAAGAGGTTCAGTTGGATCTTCTTTAGCAGCTACTATGAGTGATATAACTGAAGTTAATCCTTTAGCAGCACATTATAGATGTGAAAAATGTTTGTATTCAGAGTTTTTCGAAACAGGTAGTTATACATCTGGAGCAGATTTGCCAGACAAAGAATGTCCTAATTGTAAAATACCACTTATAAAAGACGGACATGATATTCCTTTTGAAGTATTTTTAGGATTTGAAGGAGATAAAGAGCCTGATATTGACCTTAACTTTGCAGGGGAGTATCAAGCAAATGCACATAAATATACGGAGGTTTTATTTGGAAAAGGAAAAGTTTATAAAGCTGGAACGATTGGTACAGTTGCAGATAAAACGGCTTATGGTTTTTCTAAAAAATATATTGAAGAAAATGAAATTATAGTTCCATCTGTTGAAATAGAGCGACTTGCAAAGGGGTGTACAGGGATAAAAAGAACATCAGGACAGCATCCTGGAGGAATTATGGTTATACCTTCTTATAAACATGTTCATGATTTTACACCAATACAATATCCAGCAAATGATACAACTTGTGGAGTTATAACAACTCATTTTGATTATCATTCTATAAGTGGTAGAATATTAAAACTCGATATATTAGGACATGATGTGCCGACTATTATTAGAATGATTGAAGATATGACTGGTATTGATGCTACAAAGATACCACTTGATGATAAGGAAACAATGAGTCTTTTTACATCTACAAAGGCACTTAATATCAAAAAAGAAGATATAAATTGTGAAATTGGAAGTTTGGGAATTCCGGAATTTGGAACTAAATTTGTAAGACAAATGCTTTTGGATACAAAACCATCTACATTTGGAGAATTAGTAAGAATATCAGGATTATCTCATGGTACAGATGTTTGGCTTAATAATGCTCAAGATTTAGTAAGAGATGGAGTAGTTACATTAAAAGATGTAATTTCAACAAGAGATGATATTATGAATTATCTTATATTTAAAGGGCTAAAGCCAAAACTTGCATTTAAAATAATGGAAAAAGTAAGAAAGGGAAAAGGTCTTACAGGTGAAGATGAAGAAGAAATGCGTGCAAAAGAAGTTCCCACTTGGTATATAGAATCTTGTAAAAAGATAAAATATATGTTTCCAAAAGCACATGCAGTTGCATATGTTATGATGTCAGTTAGAATAGCATATTGTAAAGTGCATCATCCACAAGCTTTTTATGCGACTTATTTTACTACAAAAGTTGATGATTTTGATGCAGAGCTGATAGTAAAAGGTAAAGAGGCGATAAAAGATAAGATAAGAGAAATTTCTAATTTAGGTAATGGAGCTACTACAAAAGAAAAAAATATGTTGACGGTCCTTGAAGTTGCACTTGAAATGAATTTTAGAAATATTGAGCTTTTAAAGGTGGATATTTACAAATCCGAAGCCAAGAAATTTAAAGTAGTTGAAGGTAAATTATTACCACCACTTACAGGTCTACAAGGAATGGGAGAAAATGCAGCATTGAATATAGTAAAGGAAAGAAAAAATGGGGAGTTTTTATCAATTGAAGATTTAAGGCTTAGAACTAAAATTTCAAAAACAGTAATAGAAACTCTAAAAAATCATAAAGCATTAGATGGAATGCCAGAAACAAACCAGTTATCTTTAATTTAATGAAGTTGCAAAGGAAATTTTTATATGATATACTTATTTAGAAAAAGTTTAATTATGATATAAAGTAAAGAGTGGGTTGTGCCCACTCTTTTCGTTTTATTTATTTGAAGTATTAAATATTATTTAAGATTTTTATAATGAATTTTTATATAGAAGTAAAAAGGAGGATTCGGCATGAGTATAAAGACGACTATAGAAGATATTGCAAATCCAATTGCAGAAAGTATGAATTTTGAACTTGTTGATATAGAATATGTTAAAGAAGGAAAAGATAAATTTTTAAGAATTTATATAGACAAATATGAAGGTAGCATTGGAGTTGAAGATTGTAAAGAGTTTAGTAAGGCTTTAAATTTAAAGATTGAAGAAATAGATCCTATAAAGGAAGCTTATTATCTTGAAGTATCTTCTCCAGGAATTGATAGAGCTTTAAAGAAAGATTCTGATTTTGAAAGATTTAAGGGTAGAGATGTTGATGTGAAATTATATAAAGCATTGGACAAAAGAAAAGAATTCCAAGGTGAATTACTTGGACTTTTTGATGATCTGATAAAAATAAATGAAGAAGGAAATATATTAGAGTTTGATAAAAAAGATATAGCTATAGTGAGATTAGCTGTTAAATTTTAAGGAGGGATATTATGAACGCGGAATTCATGATGGCGTTAGAAGAAATTGAAAAAGAAAAAGGAGTTTCTAAGGAATCAATATTAGAAACTATAGATGCTGCATTGGTATCAGCTTACAAGAAGAATTTTGGTTCTTCTCAAAATGTAAGAATTGATATAAATAGAGAAACTGGTGAAGTTAAAGTATTTTCACAAAGATTAGTTTCTGAAGATGTTTATGATAATTTCTTAGAAATATCATTAGAAGATGCAAGAGCTGAATATGGTCCAAATTATGAATATGGGGATGTTATAGAAATAGAAGTAACACCTAAGGACTTTGGAAGAATTGCAGCTCAAAATGCAAAACAAGTTGTAGTTCAAAGAATAAGAGAATCTGAAAGAGAAGTAATATTTGAAGAATTCTCAAATAGAGAAAGTGAAATTGCAATAGGAACGATTGCAAGAATGACTAAAGGTGGAGTATATGTGTCACTTGGTAAGACAGAAGGTCTAATTGGTCTTTCAGAGCAAATACCAAATGAACATTATGAACTTGGACAAAGAATAAAGGCTTATATAATGGAAGTTAAAAAGACAACTAAAGGTCCTCAGATACTTCTTTCAAGAAGTCATCCAGGTTTTGTAAAAAGATTGTTTGAACTTGAAGTTCCAGAAATATATGATGGTGTTGTATTAATAAAATCTATTTCAAGAGAAGCTGGATCAAGAACTAAAATAGCAGTACATTCTATGGATGAAAATGTAGATTCTGTAGGAGCATGTGTTGGTCACAAGGGAGATAGAGTTTCTAGAATAGTAGAGGCTATAAATGGAGAAAAAATTGATATTATAAAATACAATGATGATCCAAAAGAATATATAGCTAGTGCACTAAGTCCATCAAAAGTTGTTTCTGTTGAAATAGACGAAGAAGAAAAAAGTGCAAAAGTTGTTGTACCAGATTATCAACTTTCTTTAGCAATTGGTAAAGAAGGACAAAATGCTAGATTAGCAGCTAAACTTACTGGTTGGAAAATAGATATAAAAAGCGAAAGCCAATCTCAAGAATAATCATTAAAGAGGTGATTTGAATTGAAAAAAAAGAAAGTGCCAATTAGAAAATGTATAAATTGCTTTGAACAAAGTACGAAAAAAACTTTATTAAGAATAGTAAAAACAAAAGATAATGAAGTTTTTTTAGATAAAACAGGAAAAGCAAATGGTAGAGGTGCTTATGTATGTGATTTGAATTGTTTGGAAGAAGCAATTAAAAAAAGAGCATTACAAAGAGCCTTTAAGATTGAAATCAAAGAGGAAGTTATAAATAAGATAAAAGAGGATATGAAAGATGGAAAATAAATTATTATCTTTTTTAGGACTTGTTATGAAAAGTGGAAACTTAATATCAGGTGAAGAAACAGTAATAAAAGAGTTAAAAAAAAGTAATGTAAAACTTGTAATCGGAGCTAATGATCTATCTTCAAATTCGAAGAAGAAGGTTAAAGATAAATGCAGTTTTAGAAATGTTGACTTTGTATTTGTTGCAACAAAAGAAGAGTTAGGAAAATCTATCGGGAAAAATTTTAGAGGCATAATAGGAATTACAGATGAGAAGATGGCAAATAAAATAAAAGACATATTAGGAGGTGAAGCTTTTGTCAAAGACAAGAGTTTATAATTTAGCAAAAGAGTTAGGGATTTCAAGTAAGAAATTAATAGAAAAGCTTGAGGAATTAGATATTCAGGTAGCAAACCATATGAGTTCTATAAGTGAGGAAGAAGCAGAACTTATAATGGAGTTATTTAATGAAATGGAAGTAGAAGAAGTTGATGAATCTTTAGAACCGGTAGAAATAGATGGAAAATTAACAGTTGGAAACTTATCAAATGCCTTAGATAAGAAATCTTCAGATATAATAATGGCTCTTATGAAAGCTGGAGTTATGGCAAATATAAATCAAGAATTAGATTTAGAAACTGCAAGCAATATAGCTAAAGAATATTCAAAAAGAATTGTAATAAAAGAAGAAGAAGAAGAGTTAGATATTTTACCAGAACAATTAGAAGAAGATAAGGAAGAAGATTTATCTTTAAGACCGCCAATTGTTACTGTTATGGGACATGTTGACCACGGGAAAACAACATTATTAGATAGTATAAGAAGTACAAATGTTACTAAGAGTGAAGCTGGGGGTATAACACAACATATAGGAGG
>JAOARY010000063.1 GCA_025210335.1 Peptostreptococcaceae bacterium
CAACAACATCAACAACATTATCGCCAACAGACAAACTTGTGTTAGAAGAAGCAAAACCAGAAGTAGTGTTATTACCATCAACAGTGATAGAAGTATAATTGCTATCATTAGCAGTAGGAGTAAAGTTAATAGCACTAATTCCGTTAGCTACATTTATAGTGTAAGCAGTAGTAGAAGAACTAAAAGTAGGACTTAGACTACCATAATTAGGAACTAAATTCGATAAAGTAGCATCAGTAGAAGCAGCAGCCCTATTAACAGTAACACTATAAGTTTTTTGAGTACTACCATCTTCTGCGGTAACGACAACATCTATATTATTATTTCCAACAGATAAACTTGTGTTAGAAGAAGCGTTTCCGGAAGTAGTATTATTGCCATCTACAGTGATAGAAGTATAATTGCTATCATTGGCAGTAGGAGTAAAATTAATTGTTGTAGTAGAATAAGGTACATTTATAGTGTAGCTAGTAGTATTAGAATCAAAAGATGGGCTAAGACTACCACTATTAGGAACTAAGTTCGATAAAGTAGCATCTGAAGAAGCTGAAGTAACAGTTACATCTAAAGAAAAGGATGCTGTATTAAATCCAGCTGCTGAATCATAGCTACCATTTGCAGAATTAGATTCTATATCAGATGTTCCTTTTAATACAAGTGTAACTACTTGATCATTTTGAAATTCTTGTTCAACAAAAGATGTAACATCAAAACTATAATTACCAGTTGTACTAATTAATTGACTATCTAAAGAAGATCCAATTGGCAATAATGATGTTGTATAAGAAGAAAAATCATCTTGTGTACTACCAACAACTTCTATTGTAGGATTGGTTGTGTCATTTGTTATATCATTTACAGATATATTTAAGGTTGCACTAGTAACTGTACCAGATCCTAATGAAGATAAATCATATTTTGCTCTAGTTCTAAGTAATGAACCATAAGACAAACCTCCGTAAAAATAACCATTTTGAACAGTTGTACTACCACTAACAGTAGTAGAACATTCATAAGTTCCAGAGTTTAATGTTGTAGCATAAGTATTAGAATCATAAAAACTAAATAATGTAAAAATAGTAATAAGTATTAAAAATCTTGAAAATAAAATTTTCTTTGTTTTTCTTTGTTTCATTTTTTCACCACTCTTTCTTAAATAATAAAGAGTCAATATATATGCAAAAAATAAGATTATTAGCATATATATTGACCGTTAACATTTTTATATATAATGAATGTTAGACAAAAATTATATTATCATAATTTATCAAAAAAAGCGATTATATTAGTAATACTTATGATAATTTTTATTTTTCTATTTGTATTATATAATCAGTTGTTTTACTATTTAATGTAACTGCAACAGTTATGGTATTCATTCCAGATGATAATGGTACTGACTTAGCTTGACCACTTGTAGCAGTTTCGCCGTTTATAGTTAACGTTGCAGAAGCATCCTCAGCAGTTGCTGTTATATTTGCACTTGGATTAAATGGACGAGCTTTGGCTGATGTATAAGCAAATACTTCAGGGTCAAAACTAGGTGTTAATCCTGCACTTGGATAACCAGAAACACTAAGATCAGATAGTCTTGCTGCTTTTTCTTGTCTTATTAAATTAACTTCATAAATCATATCTTCGCCTACTTGAGGTGTTACTATAACATTAACCAAATTATCCCCATAATTAAGATTGATATTTTGACTTTGTTGTCCACTTACACATGATTGACCAGCTACTTTAATAGTTGCATTCGAATCCTCAGATGTAGGAGTTAAATTTGCAGAATTTATGTTACTTGGAATAGCTACAGTATAAATTTGTGTCTGAGAACTAAAATTTGGAACTAAACTGCCAGCAGAGCATGTTAAATTAGTTAAGAAATTGCTAGTTGGAGCTGCTTCATTAACTCTAAATTCAACAATTGATCCTAGTCGTGGATTGATAACAAGACCATTTGTAATAGTAATTCGCACATAATTAGTTTTGACTGGTGTTATAGTTCTATTAACTACAGACATTGAACTTGTATCACCAACAGAATCAACAGTAGTCCAATTAATACCATCCATACTTATATCAAAATGCATAGATCTATTATTATATCTTGAGTCCCATCCACAATAGCTCATTTGATAAACTTGATATCCATTAATAAATCGAGTTCCAGGTAGTTGAGCTACTATGGAACCTGGGAGTTGATTACAAAGCCATCTTGATGCTGGATAACCACTATTATCCATAATTCTAATTGGCGAGTAAGGTTTTACATATGATGTTGAACTCACATGTATAAAATCAAGCATAGTATTATTTTGTTGCAGAGTTTGAGTTGGCATAAGTACCTCCTAAATAATTAAGTATTTTATAAAAATTCAATAAATTTTTCTTTTTATGTTATATATCCAATTTAAATAGGTATAAATCTTATTAAGTATAAAAATTCAATAAATTTTTAAATTAAATAAAAATTAAAAATACAATAGGAGGTTTTTATGGAAACATTTTTAGGTGATATACAGCTATTCCCTTATAATTTTACACCAAGATTGTGGGCTAAGTGTACTGGGCAAATTATTCCAATAACAAATAATGAAGCACTATATTCTTTAATAGGAACTAATTATGGAGGAGATGGAAGATCTACATTTGGACTTCCAAATCTTCAAGGTGCAGAACCTATGCCTGGGATGGAGTATTATATTGCATTACAAGGGGATTATCCACCAAGACCATAATAAGGAGGAATTTTAATGGATAATGTATATATAGGAGATATAGAACTAGTTCCATTTAATTTTGCTCCAAACAAATGGAGTAAATGTGAAGGTCAATTGATTCAAATTAATCAACATCCAACATTGTATTCTTTATTAGGAAGTAGATATGGAGGAGATGGAGTAACTACATTTGCATTACCAAATTTAAAAGATGCATCACCTATACCTGGTATGCATTATTGTATTTCTATGGAAGGATTATATCCACCAAGAAATTAAATTCTTAAAATGAAAGGAATGATATAAATGTACGATGCTTTTATAGGCACAATTGAATTATATCCATATACTTATGCTCCAAGAGATTGGGCTTATTGTGATGGTCAATTACTTCAAATAGCTCAACATACTTCGTTATTTGCACTTATTGGAACTAAATTTGGAGGAGATGGAAGAACTACATTTGCATTACCTAATTTAAATGGAGCACATCCATATGACACTAATGGAGCTCAGCCAGACCCTAATATGAAATATTGTATAGCTTTGGAAGGTATTTTTCCATCAAGATCTTAAATTATAAGATAGAATATCAAAAAAATAAATTAAAGAAGTTATTACATTAAGAAAAAAGAGTATGATATATTGCGTTTATTTTAAATTTACAACACAGTATGTCGTAGCTAAAAATCTTTATGTAACAGCTTCTTTTTTATTTTATAAAATAAAGAAACTTAGAAAAACTTATTTAAACTTAAAATTATTGACTTTTTAAAAAAATAAACTTATAATAACTTATAACAACTTAAAATTATGCAGAATATAAAGATAGTTTGATAGAAAAATTAAATATCTTATTAGATTTGAGATAAAAAATACATAAGAATTATTAGAATAAAACAAATTAATTTGAATTATAGTTCAAAGGGTGGTTGTATGTATCAAGATGAGAGATTAGAGATTATATTAAAACATTTAAAAGAAAAGAAAAGAATGAAAAATGAAGAAATTTATGAAATTTTGGATGCTTCAAAAGATACTATAAGAAGAGATCTTATAAAATTAGAAGAACAAAATTTGATAGTTAGAATAAGAGGTGGAGCTAAATTATATTCATTTAGACCGCTTGCAAAAAATTATAGTGAAAGATTATTAGAAGCATCAAAAGAAAAAGAGCTTATAGGAAGAGAAGCTTCAAAGCTTATAAATGAAGATGAAAAAGTTATATTTGAATCATCTACTACTGTTTTATCATTAGCAAAAAATATAGATAAAAAATGTGACATAATAACAAATTCAATAGATATAGCAGAAATACTTTGTGATAATGAATTTGTAAATGTAAATATGTTGGGGGGAAAATTAAACAAAAAACATAAATTCTTTTATGGCCCTTCTACGATAGATTCATTATCAAAATTTCATGTTAATAAAGTGTTTTTGGGAGTACTTGGAATAAGTGAAGAAGGTCTATTTCAAGATGATGAAAATGAAGGCTATATGCTAAAGAAAATGATAGAAATATCGGAAAAAGTAGTTGTTTTGGTAGATCATAGCAAGATAAATAAAAAAGGATTTTTTAAATTTTGTGATTTATCACAAATAGACACAATAATAACAGATAAGGAAATAGATAAAAAGCTTATGGAAGTTTTAAAATCTTATGAAATAGAGATTATAATTGCAAAAGATGATAAATAAAATGGGTGTTAAATAGGAGTTGGTAATATGAAATTAATAGCAATCGATTTAGATGGAACTCTTCTAAATTCAAAAAAAGAGATAAAAATGGAGAATATAAATTCTATAAATAAAGCTATACAAAATAATATACATGTAATAATTGCAACAGGCAGGTCGTACCACGATGCAAAAGCTATAATAAATTCACATGGACTGAATCTACCAATAATAAGTGATAATGGTTCAGCTATACATGATGAGAATTCTAATTTGCTTAATTTGATATATATCAAAAAAGATTCAATAGCTAAGATATGTGAATCGTTAGAAGAAGATAATTATTATTATGAAATATCGACAAATAATAAAATATATTCTTATAAAAAAGGAAAAGAGATATTAACAAAAGAGCATAAAGAAATATTAGCAAAAAATCCAGATTTAAAAGAAGAATTAGACCATGCATATGAATTACAATTTAGTCAAAATAATATTGAATATATAGATAGCTATGAAGATATCGTTAATAAAGAGGATAAATGTTTAGGAATATTAGGAGTTTCTTTTTATAAAAATAGATTGGAAGAAGCTAAAAATAAATATAAGAAAGTAGATGAGAGCTTATCTATATTTACATCTACAACTTATAATTTTGAGATGACAAATAAAGAAGCATCAAAAGGAAATGCATTAAAATTATATTCTAAAAAATATGGTTATGATTTAGAAGATTCGATGGCTATTGGAGATAATGGAAATGATTTTTCAATGATAGAAAGTGTAGGATTTTCATTTGCTATGAAAAATGCAATACAAGAGTTAAAAGAAATTGCAAGATATAGTACTTTGTCTAATGAAGAAAATGGAGTATCAAAAGCAATTGAATTTTATCTAAAAGAAAATAAGATTATAACATCAGCGTAACTTTTTGATATTGTGATTAGATAATATTGTGATTAGGCGTGATGATGTATAATAAATAAAAAGGGCTTTTGCACTAAAGATAAATAGAACAATTTATTGTGTTTATTTTAAATTTAGAACACATTGTATTGGAATATTATATCTTAATGCGAAAGCCCATTCTTATTAAGATTAATTTTTAACTAAGCATGTGAGATGCTATTTAATATGATTATTTTTAAATATAATAAAAAAGTAATTAAAAAACTTTTACTAAAAGAAATAATAGAATATATTTTAGTGCTTGATATTATCAAGTATCTCATCTTCAAGTTCTTCTAAATTAGGAACATATGATTTTAATAATTTTAAATTACCACTTATTTTGTATTTACCTAAAGATGCAGGAATCATTATAGTATCAAAAGTATCCAAATCATAAAAGAAACTCTTGCCTTCAATTACTCCACTTCCTTCAATTATAGTATATATATGAAATCTATCTTCATTGGATTTAAAATCTACATTACCTTTTATCTTTAATTTTTCCAATGAAAAATTCTTATCATAACATATATAAGTATGCTCATAATTATCAAAAACTTTTGTCAAACCATTAGAATTAAATGATTTTAAATCAGTATCAATAACATCAAGTGCTTTATTTATATGAAGCTTACGACCTCTATCAAAATCATAAAATCTATAAGTTGTGTCACTATTTTGTTGGATTTCAAGAATCAAGACATCTTTCATAGTATGAATAAGTCCACTTTTTATAAAATAAGTCTCACCTTCCTTTACACTTATTTCATTAAGATGATTAGTTATCTCGTTATTTTTAATAGAATTTTTTAGCTCATCTTTGCTAATATCTTTTGTTCCAAGTATTAATTTAGGCTGATCATAGGTTTTTAGAATGTACCAAGCTTCGGTTTTTCCTAAATCATTTTCATTTTTTAGAGCATAAGAATCTTGTGGATGAACTTGAACAGATAAAATATTTTTAGCATCTAATATTTTTAGAAGTAAAGGAAATTTATCTTCATTGATTTTTTTTCCTATCAAATCAGTTTTGAATAATTTAATCATTTCATTTAAAGATTTGCCAGCATAATTACCATTAGATATGATGCTGACACCATGATCATGACAAGCCAAATCCCAACTTTCACCTATTGTTTTATCTTTAGGACAAGATTTGTGTATCTTGGTTAACATATCTCCACCCCAGATTTTTTCATAAAATAGGGGCTCAAATTTCAACGGATAAAGCATAATCTCACCACCTAATGAATTGATATAGTAATTATACCCAATTGATTTTAAAAAACTAGAATATAAAAATTTATATTTAAATTTATATTTATTTTTAATTATATTTAATTTATCGAATTATTGATTATTATATGTATATAATTATCAATGTGAAAATATTTATACTATCAAATTTAGAGTACTATCATTATATATAATTAAGATGTAGTTAATAATACATTATGATAGAATATTAATTAGACAAATCAATAGTAAAACGGAGATGATTTAATGAGCATATTAAATATAGAAAATATATCAAAGACTTATTCAGATAAAGTATTATTTGATAAAGTGAGTATGATTATAAATGAAGAAGATAAAATAGGTCTTATTGGAGTAAATGGAACAGGAAAATCAACATTTTTAAAAATAATAGCAGGAGTAGAAAGTCCTGATGAAGGTGAAATAAAAAAATCTTCAAAATTAGTGATAGAATATTTATCTCAAAATCCAGATTATAATGAAGATAATAAAGTATTAGAACAAGTATTTAAATCAGACACAAAAATAATGAATCTTATAAGAGAATATGAAAATACATTAGAAGAAATTCAAAAAAATCCAACTGATGAAAAATTACAAGAAGAACTTCTGAAATTAAATACGCAAATGGATATAAATGATGCTTGGAGTTTGGAAAGTCAAGTAAAAACAGTACTTACTAAGCTTGGAATAACACAATTTGATAAAAAAATGAAAGAGCTTTCAGGTGGGCAAAGAAAAAGAGTATTTTTAGCATCTGCACTTATTACACCTTGTGATTTGCTTATATTAGACGAACCTACAAACCATATGGATAATAATACAATTGATTGGTTAGAAGAGTATCTAAAGAATAGAAAAGGTGCACTTTTAATGATTACCCATGATAGATATTTTCTAGATAGAGTATCAAATAAGATAATGGAGATATTTGCAGGAAATTTATATGCTTATGACGGAAATTATTCACAGTATTTAGAAAAAAAAGTTCTAAGAGAAGAGCAAAATTCTATAATTGAAAGAAAAAAACAAAGATTATTTAAACAAGAATTAGCTTGGATTAGGGCTGGAGTACAAGCAAGAGGGACAAAGCAAAAGGCTAGAAAACAAAGATTTGAAGAATTAAAAGATTCACTAAATAATGATTTAAAAGAAGATCTTGATATTTCAATACCTACAAGAAGGCTTGGTAATAAGATAGTAGAAGTCAAAAATCTAAAAAAATCATTTGAAGATAAAACAGTTATAAATGATTTTACTTATACATTTTTAAAGGAAGATAGAATAGGGATAATAGGAAATAATGGAGAAGGAAAATCGACATTATTAAATCTTATAACACATAAGTTAGAACCTACTAGCGGTGAAATAGAAATTGGAGATACAGTATCGATTGGATACTTTTCACAAGAATCTATTGAGATGGATGGTAATTTAAGAGCGATTGATTTTATAAAAGAACAAGCTGAATATGTTAGAACAAAGGAAAATATACTTATAAGTGCATCAACTATGATGGAAAGATTTTTATTTGATTCAAACTTACAATATACTTATATATATAAGCTTTCAGGTGGAGAAAAAAGAAGATTATACTTATTAAGTGTACTTATAAAAGCACCAAATGTACTGATATTAGATGAGCCTACAAATGATTTGGACATAGATACATTAAAAGTTTTAGAAGAATATATAGATGAATTTAGTGGAACTGTGCTTATAGTATCTCATGATAGATATTTCCTTGATAGAACTTGTAATAAAATATTTGCACTTAAAAATGGAGAGTTTAATGTAAATGTAGGAAATTATACTGATTTCATAGAAAAATTCAGTGATTTTAATGATGAAGAAATAAAGTCTAAGAAAGTAACTAAAGAAATAAAAAAACCTAAGAGTGATAATGATTTGAAGCTTAAATTTACTTATAAAGAAAAGATGGAGTTTGAATCACTTCCAAAAGAGGTAGAAGAAATAGAAAATAAATTGGAACAAATAGATGCAGATCTTGCTATTATAGTAAGTGATTTTGTGAAGTTACAAGAATTATCAAAAGAAAAAGATGAATTAGAAGAGCTTCTTTTAGAGAAAATGGAAAGACTTGAGTATTTCTTTGATTTGGAAGAAGAGATAAAACAAAATAAACTAAAAAAATAAGATGTTATGAAAGGTGGTTTTATTTTGGAATTTACAATTAAGAAGTTTGAAGAATTAGATAATAAGGAACTTTATAATATACTCAAAATAAGAAATGAAGTATTTGTAGTTGAACAAAATTGTATATACCAAGATTGTGATGACTTCGATTACAAAGCTTACCATATGTATTTACAGGATGAAGAAGGTATGTATGCGTATATAAGAATATTTGATAAGGATATTATTTATGATAATTATGCGTGTTTTGGAAGAGTGTTAGTTACCAAAAGACATAGAGGTGAACAAATAGGCAGAGAGTTAGTTGCTAGAGCTGTTGAATTTATAAAGGATGAATTAAAGATAAATAATATAAAAATATCAGCTCAGGAATATCTAACTAAATTCTATGGAAGTTTTGGTTTTGAAGTAAATTCAGAGGTTTATATGGAGGATGATATATCACATATTAAGATGGTTGCGTCATTTGATAAAGAAAAATAAATTAATTTATATTATTAAAAAATGAAAGTAGTCTAAGTTTGAATAAGCTAATTTATAAACTACTTTCATTTTTATAGTATTTGAGCCGATAAAAATAATATAGTATAATATAAATAATAGGAGGTGTATTATGGCTACGAAATCATTTTTAAGAACCATTGAAATTACTGAACCGATAGCAGTAAAAAAAATACACTTTGCAATGAAATCTAATAACATAAACAATTTTAAAACTTCAATAAGAGATATAGATTCATTAAAAAAGTGTTCAAGAGAGAGTTTATCAGATAAATTAACTAAAAAATATTAGAATTAGGATGAAGAATTACTATGGAAAAATATGAATTTTATTCACTAAAAGATTTGTTAGAGGATTTTTATATTTCAGAATTGTCCTCTACATTAGAAGTAGAAAAGAAGGATATAAATTATTATACAAATAATGATATAATTATTGATGGGAAAAATGTTGAAACTCTACTATCAGCCAAAGGAACATCAAAGAAAAAGGTGTTTAAGAAAGCTGAGAGTAGAGTTTTAGATTTTTTAAGAAAATTTAAATGTATAAAAAATTCTGGTGTAGAAAATTTTTTGCATGACTCAGAACAAGCAATAAGATTTCAAAAAGAAAGCTTGGCTAGAACATACCTACTAATTGAACCTAATTCTTTTGACATTGTAGCTTATTTTTCGTTGGCAATAAAACCAATTTTAATAAAAGAAAATTATAAAATTTCAAATGGAAAAAGAAAAAAATTGAATAGTAAAATAATGGATGAAAATATTGAAATATGTTCAACTTTTTTAATTGGTCAGATTGGAAGACACGACAATTATTCCAGTAATGATATTAATTTAGGAGATATACTTAATTATATATTTGGTGTAATAAATAAAGTAAGAGAGCTTATAGGTGGAAGAATAGTATTGATAGAAGTGGACAAAGAACCAAAATTAATAAAAAGATATGAAGAGTTTAATTTTGAAAATATAGAGTCAGATTCTGAATTTACTCAGTTAATGCAATGGATTAACTCATACTAACAAAATTTTAAGAAAAATAAAAAATGCTAAAACTCATAAATGAAATTTACGAGTTTTAGCATTTTTTATCTTTAATATATTAAAATTCAAATGAATTATTGTGCTTTTGATATTTCTTCTTTAGACATTTGCTCTTTAATAGAATACATATTATCAACACCCCATTCATACATCATATCAAGAATAGGTACAAGTGTTTTTCCCCTGTTTGTAAGAGTATATTCGGTTTTTGGAGGAATTTGATTATATACTTTTTTATTAACTAAATCATAAGAAATCAGTTCTTTTAATTGATTGCTAAGCATCTTATGAGTTATATTATTTAGTTTTTTCTTTAGTTGTCCATATCTTAATATTTTTTCTTCATATATATGCCAAAGAATAACTAATTTCCACTTGCCCGCAATTGTATTCATAGTAAATTCCATAGGACAGGTACATCTTAAATAGTTTTCTTGTGAGTTTAATTTGGACATATTTACAACTCCCTTTTTAATTAATATATAAATTATATCATTAGAAGTTGATTTCAAAAAGTTTTTGCAAATTAATACAAATATTTATAACATAAAAAATACCCCTTTCAAATTCATATCAGATTTCCATTATTCAATCTGTAGATTTTTTTTGGGTATGTTCAATTTTAAATTTACTGTTAACATATTTTATAGCTATATATTTATTTTCTTGATCAATTATCCCCTTCCTAGCAATTTCAACTTTTTTAAAAGTTCTACTTCTGCTTCTAATCTTCGATTTTTTTCATTTAATTTCTTCAATTCTAATTTATATTTTTTTTCTAATGTTAATTCTTCTTCTTTTTTATTTATTCCACGTTTATCTTTAAGTGACTCTTCGCCACCCTTTTCAAACTTTTTTACCCAACTATATATTTGTTGATATGAAACATTGTATTTTTAAGCAGTTTCACTATAATTTTTCATATTAGAAATACAATAATTTACGATTTCTAATCTTTCTTTATATGTGGTTTTTCTTCCTTTATTCATAGAGTTGCTCAATCCTTTCGCACTTGTTTTTAGCTCTCTATGATTATTATAATTGTTAATCCACTTTCTTAAAATACTTGAATCAGATATTTCATATTTTTTTGATACTTCAATTAATTAAGCGATAGC